>JBKBRJ010000067.1:11933-21016 GCA_046292285.1 Mesorhizobium sp.
GCTGGTCTCTGCGCGGCTGTCCGGGGCCGTGGGGGGGGGGGGGGGGGGGGGGGGGGGGGGGGGGGGGGGGGGGGGCCCCCCGGGGGGGGGGGGGGGGGCCGCGGCGGGCCCCCCCCCCCCCCCCGGCCGTATAGGTTCGAACTCGGCGGACCTCAGGCCCGCACGCGGCGACGCTCGCGGCGACCCTCGCCGCCGCTGCCGGCGCCGCTATCGGCGGCGACCTTGTTGCGCAGCGGGCCGATGCGGGCGACGACTTCGTCGACCGTCGGCCGTGCGCCCTTGTGGTGGGCGTCCAGCGCATGGCGCATGGCGGCGAGATGCTCGAACGAGGTGCCGCAGCAGCCGCCGATGATCTTGGCGCCGCCGTCGACCGCGAGGCGAACGTAGTCGGCCATCAGTTCCGGCGTGCCGGAGTAGTGAATTTCGGTGCCGCGAAATTCCGGGATGCCGCAGTTGCCCTTGACGATCAGCGTGGCCTCCGGTCGCGCCTCCGCCATGTCGAAAAGTGACGCCAGGATGTCCGAGGCGCCGACGCCGCAGTTCGCGCCGATGCCGATCGGCGCCTGCGCAAGCCCTTCGGCCACGCCATGGATGTCCTTGGGCGCGAGCCCCATCATCGTTCGGCCGGCGGTGTCGAAGGAGGCGGTGAAGGTGTAGGGCATACCGACGCGGATCGCGGCTTGCGCCGCCGCGCGGATCTCGTCCGGCGAGGACATGGTCTCGATCCAGGCGACGTCGGCGCCGCCGGCCTTCAGACCCTCCATCTGCTCAGCGAAGGCCTCGACGGCCTCGTCATAGGTCAGGGCGCCGAGCGGCTGCAGCAACTCGCCGGTCGGCCCGACCGAGCCGGCGACGATCACCTTGCGGCCGGCGGCGTCCGCGACCTTCCGGGCCAGTTCGGCGGCGCGGCGGTTGAGTTCGAACACCCGGTCCTGGGCGTTGTGAAGCTTGAGGCGGTGGCGCGTGCCGCCGAAGGAATTTGTCAGGATGATGTCGGCGCCCGCGTCGACGAAGCCGCGATGCAGGGCCGCGATCTTCTCGGGCGCACTCTCGTTCCAGAGTTCGGGCGCCTCGCCGGATTCGAGCCCCATGGCGAAGAGATTGGTGCCCGTGGCGCCGTCGGCGAGGAGGACGCCCTTTTCGGCAAGGAGCGCATCGATGGGATTGGTCATGATGATCGTCCGACAGGTTGTATTCGGATAATCATATAAAGAAATCTTTATATCACGTCAATCGACCTGACCCTCGATCCTCGTCGCGAATGCAGCCGCTTCGTGCGCGTTGACGACCGCCGCGCGGATCAGATTGTCGAAATGCCGGGTGAGGGCGCGGATGGCCGCCGTGGAGTTCAGGACGAGATACATGTCGCCGGCATAGATGGCCGCGCGAAAGGGACCGAAGATCGTATATGGCGGCGAATAGCGTTGCCGCCCATCGTACAGGTAGAGGCGCACGGCGGGGTAGAGTTCGTCGAGCAGGGCCGCCATGTGACGCAACTGCGCGCGCCGCGCCTCGGCCGGGAATCCGGTCCAGACACCCATGCCGGCGGCGAAGATCTCCAGCGCGTGGCGCGGCATGCAGATCTCCATGTCGGTTTCGGGTCGGCGCGTGTAGTCGATCCGGTACTGCGTCTCGCCGGCCTGCACCTCGCGGCTGCGCAGCGACACGTCGGATTCGAAGTCGATCAACGCTTCGGTCCGCAAAAGGTCTGGAATGCCGGCAGGCACATACCGGATCTTCGTGCCGGCGGCTTCCGCATGCCAGCGGGCGAGCGGTGATCCGTCGTAGCCGCCGGTCGCTTCCTCCATTTCCAGAGTTTCGCGCATCTCGCCGGTCAATCCCTCGTCCTGGCTGAGACCCATCAGCCAATCGAGCGACACGCGGTGCTCGGCGGCGATGTTCAGCAGCGTCTCGGCGCGGGGCAGGCGGCTTGACGCGCCGGACAAGAGTTGAGACAGCGCCGAGCGGTCGATGCCCACCCGGGCGGCGAAAGCCGACTGGTTCTGCCCCGAGCGGCCAAGCAGGACGCGCAGCCTGTCCCGGAAGAGGTCCGAAAGGTCACGTTTGTCCATCGGCAGCCGCCATCTGTTTACGAAAGTAAACGATTGCGGTGTTTGCGGACCAGTGTCAACGTTTCGTGCGCAAAATCCCATTGTCCGCCAGCGAAGCTCCTGACAACATCACGTCAGGATCAAGAGATTCTGATCGCTGGGAAGGCTTGACTGGTATGAGAAGCAGCGGGGGAGGCGGGGGCCTCCCGCGGATCGAATGGCCCACGGCGGCCCTGATCGCGGCGTGCTACGCGGCATGGCTGGCGCTGGGGTTCTGGGTCTGGCAGGACTGGCCGGCGGTGGCGCTCGTCGGGCTCGGCGTCGTGCTGGCACTGCAATCGTCGCTGATGCATGAGGCTTCGCACGGCCACCCGACGCGCTCAGCTTCGGTAAACGAGTTGCTCGTTGGCCTCCCGATCGGGCTTGTCTGGCCCTTCCGCCGGTTCAAGTCGACGCATCTTCGCCACCATGCCGACGAGCGACTGACCGATCCCTTCGACGATCCCGAGAGCTACTACCGCGCGCTTTGGCGGCATGAAGTGCTGCCGCGCTGGATGAAGTCGCTGCTCGTCGTCAACAACACCATGCTCGGGCGGATTCTGCTCAATCCCTGGCTCGGCTCGATCGGCTTCCTCGTCTCGGATGCCAGGGCGATCCTGGCGGGCGACCGCGCGATCGGCCGCGCCTGGGTTCATCACGGCCTTGGCCTCGCCGTGGCGCTGCCGGTGATCCACTACGGTTTCGGCATCCCGCTGTGGCTCTACGTGCTCGGCCCCGTCTGGCTCGGCCAGGCGCTGATCTCGGTCCGCACCTACGCGGAGCACCAGTGGTCGGAGCGTCCCGACGGCCGCACCATCATCGTCGAACGCTCACCGCTCTCCTTCCTCTTCCTCAACAACAACCTGCATCTCGTGCACCACAAACTGCCCAACGTCGCGTGGTACCGGCTGCCGGCGCTGTTTTCCGAACGGCGCGAGGAATGGGTGAAGATGAACGGCGGCTACGTCTTCCCGAACTACCGGGCGCTGCTCGCCGCCTACGCCTTCCGCGCCAAGGAACCGGTCGTCCATCCGGTGCTCCGGCGCGCGCCGGAGCCCGGCCGCGCGTTCCGGCCGCGGCTGCGAATGCGCAACGTGGCCGGCCTTGCCGGTACCGCGCCGGTTCCGACCGAAGCGCCGAAGGATTGATCGCTTTCGAAGGTCGCCGCAGGCCGACTGCCGCCTTGCGGCCTTGCCCGCGCGGGCTTCATCGGGCCACATGACGTCATGAAAGCCCTGATCGCCGCACTGCCCATGTACGACTGGCCGGAGGCCCGCGCCGAGGTCGATGCGCAATGGGCGGCGATGCGCGACCGGCTGCGCGCGGCCGGCATCGACGCGCCCGACGCGCTCTGCCGCCGCAACGCCGACATGCCCGCCGTACCCGGCGGCATCCGCGATCTGGACGGCCGTCTGCTCGCTCCCGATCCCGCGACGCTGCCGCCCGACGAACTTGACCTGCCGACGCTTTGGCGGCATCCTGACCTGCTCCTGGCCCAAACCTGCTGGGGGCCGATGAACGCGACCTTCCTCCGCCACCGGGTGTTGGTGGTCGGGCAGCCGGATTATTCGGACGTGCCCGGAGGTGCGGAGGTTTCCTATTCTAGCGCCATTCTCATGCGCGCCGATGATCCAGGCGCGCCGGAACGCGACGTCGCCCCGCCGCCGGACGAAGAAGCGCTATTGCCGCTCGACCTGTTGCGGGGCCGACGGTTCGCCTTCAACGAGGAGCACTCGATGTCTGGCTGGCTGGCGCTGACGGACGACCTCCGCGAGGCGGGCGAAGACCGCGCGATGCTTGGCCCGCTCGCTACGACCGGTGGGCACCGCGCCTCCATGCAGGCCGTCGCGGCGGGCCGTGCGGATGTCTGCGCGGTGGATTGCAGGAGCCTGACGCTGGCGCGCCGGTTCGAGCCGGCGGCCGCGGGCTTGCGTGTGATCGGCTGGACCCGGCGCAGGCTGGGGCTGCCCTACATCTGCGCGCGTCGGGTCGCGCACCTCGCCCCGGCGATCCGCGCGGCGCTGCGGCCGCCCATGGATATCGAAAGCCTCCGCCGGCGTCTCATCTCAAGCGGTATTGCCGACGAGACGGCGATGCTCGGCTGCTCCGATACCGAAATCGCGGCGATCGAGGAAAGATATGGTCCATTGCCGGCGTCCTATCGGGAAATCCTCGGCCTGATCGGCCGCCGCGCGGGTTGGCTCGTCGACGCCCGCGAGATGGACTTCTTCGCCGACCGCCTCGACGCGGTGAACGAAAGCGTCGCGGAGGCGGTCGCGGAAGCCGACGAGGACGAGCAGATCGCCCCGCCGCCGCCCGGCGCCTTCTTCATCTCGGCCCGCTATCTGGAGTACCAGTCCTGCCTGCTAGCCAACGGCGCGGCGGATTCGCCGGTCTGGACCTACGACGAGGATATGACCCGGCTCGAAAAGGCCCATGACAGTGTCTGGGACTGGATCATGGGCTTCGTCGCCGACGCGGAGTTCTGGATCGGGGTGGGATCGCGGGGTCGCAAGTCCGGCCAGCCCGCGTCGTAGCGTACGGCCTCCACCGGCGGCGCGTTCACGAGCAGCGAGCGCCTTGCGTCGCCGTACGACATCGTGAGGACAGGCTGTCGCAGTTGACGAGCGCCGTGGCGTGCTTACCTATTCTTCATATATGACACACACTGTCATGGAACGGGACGGTAGAGGCGGCGTTGCCTCATCCAAAGGAGATGTCGCCATGGTCGATCAGGGTTTCTGGCTCCTCGCGCTCGTGGGCTCCTCGGTCGCTTTGGTCGCGATCGTTGCCCACGCCATCGCCCAGCAGAACCGGCCCCGCCCGGTGCCGGTGCGCATTCGCAAGGATCGCGACCGCCGCTGACGTAGTGCCGAAGCAATGAAGACCGGCCATGCGCCGGCCGGTCATGGCCGATGTCAGGCCGGCTTGGGCTTGGCGGACCTTCGGCTCCTGCCGGGATCCTTTGCGCCCGATTTTACTGTCTCGCTCTCCTTGGCCGCCGCTTCCGCCACGCGGGGGACGGGCCGCATGACCAGTGACGTACCCGCCCCAGGCTTTACCTCGTAGGCGCCGGTCTTTCGCACCAGATCCGACAGTTTCCTAAAGCCGTAGGAACGCGGGTCGAAGTCCGGATACCGGTTCACCAGTTGCGTTCCGACCCCACCAAGGTGAACCCAGCCGTCGGCGCTCTCCATTTCCGCAAGCACGCGCCGGATGAGCGGCACGGCAGCGCTGGGCGGCTTCAGCGCACTCGTGGTGGCGGCGTCGTCCGTGCTCTCGGCAATGGCGCCCGGCAGGAGGTTTTCCGTATAGATGAAGCGCCGGCAGGCTTGGCGGAAGCTTTCCGGCGTCTTCTGCTCGCCGAAGCCGAACACGTCGATGCCCTGTTCGCGGATGCGCGAGGCGAGCCGCGTGAAGTCGCTGTCGGATGAGACGAGGCAGAAGCCGTCGAATCGGCCTGTGTGCAGGAGATCCATCGCATCGATGACAAGCGTGATGTCGGACGCGTTCTTGCCCGTGGTGTAGGCGAACTGCTGGTGCGGCACGATCGCATGCTTGGCCAAAACGTCGATCCAGGCCTTCGAGCGGCTGCTGGAGAAGTCGCCGTAGATGCGGCGAACGCTGGCTTCTCCGATCTTGGCGATTTCCTCGAACAGACCGTCGGCGATCTTGGCGGAAGCGTTGTCGGCGTCGATGAGGACGGCAAGGCGCGGGGAGCGGTCGGGCGAAGCCATGGCGTTTCCGTTCTTCCTGTCGCGGCCGTAGGTCGGCCGGTGACGGGCCTTGCGCGGCTTATGGTGTCCGGTCGAGCCGGGCGGGATCGGTCACTTCATCGCAGAAGGAGCCGATCCTCGCAATCGTCATCCTTGACCTCGTGCTTCCGCGCGGCCGTCATCCCCGCATCTTCTCGCCCGTCGGATCGAAAAGCGGCTCGACATTGATCCGCGCGGCGCAGCGCCGGCCGAGGATCTCGATCTCGAACAGGCCCTCGCTTTCGTCGTTCGCCAGCGCGGCGGGCACGTAGCCCTGCGCCATCGACTTTCGCGCGTAGTGCGCATATCCGCCAGACGTGACCCATCCGACCACGCGCCAGTCGCCGTCGCGGATGCCGCGCACGGAGGACGCGCCGAAATCCGCTTCCGAGCCACTGGCCACCTTGCCATCCTTGCCGTAGCGTTTCGGTCCGTGGTCGTCGGAACCGGTCACCGTGCCGTAGTCGGTGTTGCCCACTTTCGCCCAGATCGGCTCGTCGCCCATGACGTCGGCATCGACGGCGTCCACCACCAGCGACACGCGGCGAAGCGTCGGCCCGTCCGCCTTTTCCTTCGCCGCCGCCTCGCGGCCGATGAAGTCGTTCTTCTCCAGCTTGACGAAGCGGTCCATCGCGCCCTCGAAGGGACCGTAGATCGGACGCAACTCGCGATACCAGGTCGGAAAGTTCTTCTCGAGCCGCATGGAGAGCAGCGCGCGCATGCCGAAATCGACGATGCCGAACTCCGCGCCCGCCTCCTTGATCGCGGCGTAGACGAGACGCTCATAGGCCGGCTGCATCCAGATCTCATAGCCGAGGTCGCCGGTATAGGTGATTCGGTTGACCATGCACGGCGCGCCGCCGACCGCCATTTCGCGATAGTCCATGAAGCGGAACGCCGGAGTGGACACGTCGACGTCGACCAGCTTGGCGAGCAGGGCCTGGCTCTTCGGTCCGGCGATCGACAGACCGACCAGCGTCTGGTCGAAACGATGGACGCGGACGGATCCGTCCTTCGGCAGGTGCCTTTCGAACCAGCGCATGTGATACTTCTGCGCCGCCGACGAGCCCCAGATCATGAATTTCTCGTCGGCCGTCTTGGCGATCGTGAAGTCGCCGATCAGCTTGCCGCGCTCGTTCAGCATGGGTGTGAGGACGATGCGGCCGGTCTTGGGCATGCGGTTGGTCATCAGCCGGTTGAGGAAATCCTCCGCGCCCGCGCCGGATACCTCGTACTTGGCGAAATTGGCGATCTCGGTGACGCCGACGCGCTCACGCGTCGCGCGAACCTCCGCGCCCACATGCTCGAAATCGTTGGAACGGTGGAAGGAGACGATGTCCTTCGGCTCGCTGCCCTTGGGCGCGAACCACAGCGGCGTCTCAAGCCCCCACGAATCGCCCATCACGGCGTTCTGCGCGACCATCGTGTCGTAGAGCGGCGTGGTCTGCGCGGGACGAGCGGCCGGCAGTTCCTCGTTGGGGAACCGGATCGAGAAGCGGCGCGAATAGTTCTCGCGCACCTTGGCGTTGGTGTAGCGCAGGCCCGCCCACTCGCCGAAGCGCGCGACGTCCATGCCCCAGACGTCGAAGCCCGGATCGCCGTTGACCATCCAGTTCGACAGCGCCAGCCCGACGCCGCCGCCCTGGGAGAAGCCCGCCATCACGGCGCAGGCCGACCAGAAATTGGTCAGGCCCTGAACCGGCCCGACCAGCGGGTTGCCGTCCGGCGCGAAGGTGAAGGGGCCGTTGATGATCTGCTTGATGCCGGCTTTCTCGATCGCCGGGAAGTGGCGGAATCCGACCTCGAGCGACGGCGCGATGCGGTCGATGTCGGGCTGCAGCAGCTCGTGCCCGAAGTCCCACGGCGTGTTGACCGGCGACCAGGGCTTGCAGGCCTTCTCGTAGGTGCCGAGCAGCATGCCCTGCCGCTCCTGGCGCGTGTAGATCTCGCCCTTGAAGTCGATGACGTGGCAGAGTTCGCGGCCGCTCGACTTATTGTACTCCATCACCTCCGGCATGTCCTCGGTGAGCAGATACATGTGCTCCATGGCCAGCACCGGCAGCTCGAGCCCGACCATGCGGCCGATTTCGCGCGCCCACAGCCCGCCCGCGTTGACCACGTGCTCGCACTTCACCGTGCCGTTGACGGTGACGACGTTCCAGGTGCCGTCCGGCTCCTGCGTCAGTTCCTTCACCGGGTTGCGCAGCACGATCTCGGCGCCGAGCATCTTTGCCGCCTTGGCATAGGCATGGGTGGTTCCGGAGGGATCGAGATGGCCCTCGATCGGGTCCCAGAGCGCGCCGACGAAGTTCGTCTCGTCCATGATCGGGAACATCGCCTTGGCCTCGGACGGCGTGACGAGTTCGGTATCCATGCCGAGATAACGGCACTTGGCGTGGACGAGGCGCAGGAAGTCCATGCGCTCGGGCGTATCGGCCATCTGGAAGCCGCCGACGAGATGCAAACCGCAGGCCTGGCCGGTCAGCTTCTCCAGTTCCTCGTAGAGCGAGATCGTGTAGGCCTGCAGCTTGGCGACGTTCGGGTCGCCGTTCAGCGTGTGGAAGCCGCCCGCCGCGTGCCAGGTCGAGCCGGAGGTCAACTCCGAGCGCTCGATCAGGGCGATATCGGTCCAGCCGGCCTTGGCCAGGTGATAGAGAACGGAGCATCCGACGACGCCGCCACCGATGACGACTGCTCGATAATGGGGTTTCATGGGGTGGGTTCCGTGTGGCGAGTTGACGGGCAAGGTGCGGGCTCCGCGGAGACGAAGCGGAGATCGGGGGCGGTCACGTTCTCCGAAAGGCGGCCATCGAGTGCGGCGAGTATCGTCTCGCAGACGGCGGCGCGGTGCTTCAAGACGTCGTGATTCCAGATACGGAGGGTTGACCAACCAAGGCTTGCGAGCGAAGCGTCCCTGCGTCGGTCATGTTCACTGTCGGCATGCTGGGAGCCGTCGATCTCGACGACGAGCTTCTGCTTCCGGCAGGCGAAGTCGGCGAAATAGGGGCCGATGGGGAGTTGGCGTACGAAGTGGTGCCCGCCGAGCTTGCGAGCTTTCAGGTCATTCCAAAGCAACGCTTCTTCCTTGGTCCCGTCCTCGCGCATCGTTCGCGCAAACGCCGTTGCACCGGGCTTGCGGCGGGAGCGCGAGGCCTTTCCCCCCTCTCCGTCGTCGCTTCGCGACGCCACCTCTCCCCCACTGCGTGGGGGCGAGGACGAGCGCCTGTCCTCTCCACCC
>JBKBRJ010000068.1:0-20233 GCA_046292285.1 Mesorhizobium sp.
GACGAAAGGTGGGCGGCGCATCTGGCTCGGGCACGGTCTCCAATGACCAAGGATGACACGAAGCGCCGCCCACCGATCAACCTGCCGATCCACAGCAGGCCGTCAACAGACAAGGATGACGACGTCGCAGGATGGGTCACTTACTCGTCCCATTCGGGGCCGAGTTCATCCCAATCATCCGGCATGGTCAGCTTGACATGGCTGAACGCCCCCACGCGCGGCAGCTTCCGCGCCCCGCGCGCTTCCGCCTCCGTCAGTTCCGCCACCGGCTTGCCAATGCGGGCCGGCCGACAAATGGCCCCACATCAGCCGGCATCGATCCCTTGGCGGGACCGTTCGCCGCGCTTTGCCTTTGCGGGGAAACGGATTATGAGGGCGAAGGCATTTCGACCTGGCGCGGCGCGTCCGCGCCGGCAGACCCAGACGAGGACATTTCGATGGCGCTGATCGCATCCACGCCCAAACTGGTCACGGTGTTCGGAGGCTCCGGCTTCGTGGGACGCCACATCGTGCGCGCGCTGGCGAAGCGGGGCTACCGGGTGCGCGTCGCCTGCCGCCGGCCCGACCTCGCGGGCCATCTGCAGCCGCTGGGCAACGTCGGGCAGATCCAGCCCGTGCAAGCCAACCTGCGCTATCGCTGGTCGATCGAGCGGGCCTTGGAAGACGCGGATTACGCGATCAACTGCGTCGGCATCCTGCACGAAAGCGGGCGCCAGCGCTTCTCCTCCGTCCAGGCCTTCGGGGCGCAGGCGATCGCCGAGGTCTGCCGCGCCAACGGCATCTCGATGACGCAGATCAGCGCGATCGGCGCGGACGCGGACTCCGAATCCGAGTATGCCCGCAGCAAGGCCGCCGGAGCGACGGCGGTGCTCGACGCAGTGCCGGACGCGGTCATCCTGCGGCCCTCGATCGTGTTCGGCCCGGAGGACTCCTTCTTCAACCGCTTCGCCGAGATGGCGCGCTTCTCGCCCGTCCTGCCGCTGATCGGCGGCGGCAAGACGAAGTTCCAGCCGGTCTATGTCGGCGACGTCGCCGAGGCGGCGGCGCGGGCCGTCGACGGCACGGTCGGCGGCGGCAGGAGCTACGATCTCGGCGGCCCCGAGGTGCTCTCCTTCCGCGAATGCATGGAAAGGATGCTGGACGTGATCGACCGCAAGCGCTGGCTTGTGAGCGTTCCCTGGCCGGTGGCGCGCCTCCAGGCCTCGGTGCTGGAGCTGCTGCCGAGCCCGCTGCTCACCCGCGACCAGCTGAAGCAGCTCGCCGTCGACAACGTCGTCTCCGAAGCGGCTATCCGCGAGGGCCGCACGCTGCAGGGCCTCGGCATCACGCCGCAGTCGCTCGAGGCGATCCTGCCCACCTATCTGTGGCGCTTCCGCCGCGCCGGGCAGTACTCGACCGGAAACGCCACGTCCTGAGCCGCCCGGACGCGCGGCCGGGCGCGCCTCAGCCCCAGATCAGCAGCGCGGCCAGGCCGACCGAGCCGACGACCAGGCGCCACCAGCCGAACAGCGCGTAGCCGCGCTTCGACACGAAGTCGAGCAGCGAGCGCACGACGAAGACCGCCACCACGAAGGAGGCGACGAAGCCGATGGCGACGATCAGCAGGTCGTCCGCGGTGAGGATGTCGCGGTTCTTGTAGAGGTCGTAGGCGAAGGCGCCCGCCATGGTGGGCATGGCGAGGAAGAACGAGAACTCCGCCGCCGAGCGCTTGTCGGCGCCCATCAGCAGCGCGCCGACGATCGTGGCGCCCGAGCGCGAGGTTCCAGGGATCATCGCCAGGCACTGGAACAGGCCGATCTTCAGGCACAGGCCGAGCGGATAGTCCATCACGTCGTTGTATTTCGGCTGGAGCGCCCAGCGATCGACCCACAAGAGAATGAAGCCGCCGACGATCAGCATCACGCAGATCAGCATCGGCGTTTCGAACAGCACCGTCTTGATGAAGCCATGCGCCATGGCGCCGATGACGGCGGCGGGAAGGAAGGCGACGAGAATCCCGAACACGAAGCGCCGGGTGCGCGCGTCGCTCGGAAACGCCACCAGCAGTTTCCACAGGCGGCCGAAATAGACCGACAGAATGGCGAGGATGGCGCCGAGCTGGATCAGCACCTCGAAGGCCTTGCCGGTCGATTCGAAGCCGAGAAAATGGCCTGCGAGCAGGATGTGACCCGTCGAGGAGACTGGAATGAATTCGGTCAGCCCCTCCAGCAGGCCGAGTAGGAGGGCTCCGACGATGCTCTGGCTGTCCATGCGGGAATTCCGTGGGATTGGGGGCGATGAAGGCGGGTTGCTTGTCATGGCGCCCGCATGCCCCTATAGCACGGGCCTCGTTCGCGACCGGGCTGCGGGACGCTTCGGAGCGTCGGTCGCTCTTAGCGCCGCAGCCGCGAAAACGCCACAGGGTTGTACTCAGTCCGCCTCATGCTGACCTTGTTCCATCATCCTCTCGTCGCCTCCTGCCGCTTCGTCCGCCTCGCCTTTGGCGAGTATGGCGAAGAGCTTGCCCTAATCGAGGAAAAACCGTGGGCGCGGCGCAAGGAGTTCCTGGCGCTGAACCCGGCTGGCAGCCTGCCGGTGCTGCTCGCCGAGGGCGACGCCGCCATCGTGGGCGCCAGCGTCATCGCCGAGTACGTCGACGAGACGCGCGGCGCGATCAAGCGCGACCGGCGGCTGTTCGCCGAAAACCCCTTCGCGCGGGCCGAAACCCGCCGCCTCGTCGACTGGTATCTCGGCAAGACCGATGCGGAGGTGACGAAGCACCTGGCGCGCGAACGCGCCTTCAAGCCCTTGATGCCGCGCGAGCAGGGCGGCGGCTCGCCGGACGCCCAGGCGATCCGGGTGGCGCGCGCCAACCTCAAGCCGCACATGAAATACACCAACTGGCTGGCCGGCACGCGCGACTGGCTGGCCGGCGACACGCTCAGCTATGCCGACCTCGCTGCGGCCGGGTCGCTGTCGGTGCTCGACTATCTCGGCGAGATCGACTGGAGCGACTATCCCGCGGCGCGCGACTGGTACGTCCGCGTCAAGTCGCGGCCCTCGTTCCGGCCGCTGCTGGCCGACCGGGTGTCGGGGATGCCGCCGGTTTCGCACTACGCGGACCTCGATTTCTGATGGGCGGCGGCGCCGCACGGCCCGACAGGAGCCGGCTGCGGGCCTTTCTCGACGCGGCCGCCCGCGAGGCGGGCTTCGACGTGCTGCGCGTGACGCGGCCCGACGCAACCCCGGAGGCCGGAGCGCGGCTCGCCGAGTTCGTCCGGCAGGGCCGGCACGGCACGATGGACTGGATTCCCGAAACCCTGGAGCGCCGCGCTTCGCCGAGCCGGCTCTGGGCCGAGGTGCGCAGCGTCGTCATGCTCGGCATGAACTACGGGCCGGAGCACGATCCGCTTGAGGTTCTGGAGCAGAAGTCGCGCGCGGCGATCTCCGTCTACGCGCGCAACCGCGACTATCACGAGGTCATGAAGGGCCGTCTGAAGATCGTGGCCGGCCGGTTTTCGGCGCGGGCCGGCGCGGACGTGAAGGTGTTCGTCGACACCGCGCCGGTGATGGAAAAGCCGCTGGCCGCCGCCGCCGGCATCGGCTGGCAGGGCAGGCACACCAACCTCGTCAGCCGCGACTTCGGCTCCTGGCTGTTCCTCGGCTCGATCTTCACGACGGCCGAGCTCGAACCGGACGAGCGGGAGGCCGACCATTGCGGCTCGTGCCGGGCCTGCCTCGACATCTGCCCGACAAACGCCTTCCCCGCACCCTACCAGCTCGACGCGCGGCGCTGCATTTCCTACCTGACCATCGAGCACAAGGGGCCGATTCCGTACGAATTCCGAGCGAGGATCGGCAACCGCGTCTATGGCTGCGACGACTGCCTGGCCGTCTGTCCCTGGAACAAGTTCGCCCGCACCGCCTCGGAAGCGAAGCTCGCCGCGCGCGACGACCGGCTCGCGCCGCCTCTCGCCGACCTGCTCGTCCTCGACGATGCAGGTTTTCGCGAAGCCTTCTCCGGCTCGCCGATCAAGCGGATCGGCCGCGACCGCTTCATCCGCAACGTGCTGATCGCGGCCGGCAATTCCGGCGATACCGCGCTTTCGAAGCGCTGCGCCGAACTCGTCTCCGACCCCTCCCCGCTGGTGCGCGACGCTGCGATCTGGGCCGCCGCGCGCCTGCTTGACGCTGGCGAATTTCGCCGCCTGCACGCCACGCATGGCACCGACGCCGAGACCGCGGACGAATGGCGCGCGGCGCTTGATGCAATCCAACACCATGAGGATGTCCCCGCATGAAGATCTTCATCTTCGGCGCCGGCTATTCCGGCCGGGCCTTTGCAAGGCGCATGGCCGGAAGGGCCGAGTGGATCGCTGGAACCACCCGCTCGGCCGACAAGCTCGATGCGCTCGCGCGCGACGGCATGCGGCCGGTGCTCTTCGACGGCGCGGTGCTTTCGGACGAGGCGCGCGCGCTTCTCGCCGAAACGACGCATCTCGTCATCTCGGCCGGACCGCAAAACGGCGAGGATCCGGTGCTGGCGGCGGCACGGGCGACGGTCCTGTCAGGCATGCCGTCGCTCGAATGGATCGGCTATCTGTCGACCGTCGGCGTCTATGGCGACCATGACGGCGCCTGGGTGACCGAGGAGAGCGAGTGCCGGCCGAGCGCGCAGCGCTCCACCGAGCGGCTGAAGGCCGAGAATGGCTGGCTCGACCTCGGGCGCGCGCGCGGCGTGCCGGTCGCGGTGCTACGGCTGTCGGGCATCTATGGGCCGGGGCGCAACGCGCTGGTCAACCTCGCCAGCGGCACGGCGAAGCGGGTGATCCGCGAGGGCCAGGTGTTCAACCGCATCCACGTCGCCGACATCGCGGCGGCGCTGGAGCACCTGGGCGAACGCGGCCTCGGCGGCGTCTACAACGTCAGCGACGACCGCCCCTGCCCGCCGCAGGACGTGATCACCTTCGCCGCAGGCCTGATGGGAGTCGCCCCGCCGCCGGAGGTGCGCTTCGAGGACGCGGAGATGTCGCCGATGGCCCTGTCCTTCTGGAGCGAGAACAAGCGCGTCTCCAACGCGAAAATCCGCGCGACCGGCTTCGACTTCGGCTATCCCGACCACGAGACGGCGCTGACCCGGATGTGGCGCGAGGACGACTGGCGCGGCGAGCCGGACGAGGTTCGTACGACCCGGCGAAAGCTGGTATGATTCGCATTCGAGCGATCCGGTTAAGGTTTCGGTAACCGGAAGCCGCACAGGCTTGCAG
Source organism: Mesorhizobium sp. (assembly GCA_046292285.1). Classification (GTDB taxonomy): domain Bacteria; phylum Pseudomonadota; class Alphaproteobacteria; order Rhizobiales; family Rhizobiaceae; genus Aquibium. Next base: position 5,247 of record JBKBRJ010000068.1, read on the forward strand.
GCTTGGAGAGACCGGCGGGCGTCCACCGGCACGGTCTCGAAAAGGCCTCCAATGGCTAGGAGAGTCCGGCGATGAGACAGACAACCTTCCTGATGCGCGCTGCGGCGCTGGCGGCAGCCATCGCCGCTGCTTTCCTGCCGTCCGCGTCCGCCAGCGCGGCCGAGCCTCTGGCCAAGACCCTGTTCGGCGCGCAGAAGCTGCCGGCGGCGACGGCGCCCGAATCCTTCGGCTTCTATTCCAAGGGCTGCTTCGCCGGCGGCATGGCGATCGCCACCGACGGTCCCAACTGGCAGGCCATGCGCCTGTCGCGCAATCGCCGCTGGGGCCATCCGGCGATGATCTCGCTCCTGGAGCGGTTTTCCCGCGATGCGGCCAATGACGGCTGGAACGGACTGCTCGTCGGCGACATCTCGCAGCCGCGCGGCGGGCCGATGCTGACCGGCCATGCCTCGCACCAGATCGGCCTCGACGCCGACATCTGGTTCACGCCGATGCCCGACCGGCGGCTCACCGCGCAGGAGCGCGAGACGATCGGCTCGCGCTCGATGCTCAAGGACGGCACGCTCCTGGTCGACGACAAGGTCTGGACGCGGGCGCACGAGGCGGTGCTCAGGCGGGCCGCGAGCTATGGCGAGGTCGAACGCATCCTCGTCCACCCCGGCATCAAGAAGAAGCTCTGCGACACGGTGAAGGGCGACCGCACCTGGCTGCGCAAGGTGCGGCCGTTCTGGGGCCATGATTCGCATTTCCACATCCGCATCGGCTGCCAGCCGGGATCGGCCGACTGCAAGGGCCAGCAGGCCGTGCCCGCCAGCGACGGCTGCGACAAGTCGCTGGCCTGGTGGTTCACCGAGGAGCCGTGGCGGCCCAACAAGAACCCCGACGCACCGAAGGCGCGGGACGTCATGACGCTCGCGGCGCTGCCGGCCGCCTGCCGCGCGGTGCTGAAGGCGCCTGCCCCGGTTTCCGAGGCATCGGTGACGGTGAGCGGCCCCGGACGACCCGCCGCTCCGACCATTTCCGTCACAGTGACCGCCGACGCCAGCGAACCGGCGCGGGCCGGATCGGTTCCGATTCCGACGCCGCGTCCGCAACGCTGAACTGAAATGACGGATCGAGTGGAATTGCAGTGAAAATAGCGGTTCAGGTTGAAATCTTACCCGCCGCATCGATCACGGATAGCAACTGCTTCGCGAGCATGGCACGAATCATACTCTCCATCTCGCTCACATCTTCGCTACCTTTTCGAGCTGCTGCGTCTGCCTTCTCAAGCGCCTCAATATAGTGGCTGTTGTCTTCTTCGATCTGCTGGAGGATTGTAGGTGCACCAGGAAGAACATAGCCGAGCTTGATGCTAAGTAAGGCGTAAGAAAGCGCGCGCGAAGTTCGACCATTACCGTCTGTGAATGGATGAATCCAATTTAATCGCCACATGGTATAAGCGGAAAGATAGAAAGCCGTACGTTCGTGCCAGTTATCATTTACGTATTCACAAAAATCGTTGAGATAACTGCCAACCAAATGGGGCGGAGGGGGAGAATGATCGCTTTTATGGATACCAACCGCTGTCTTGCGAATTTGCCCGGGTTCCGCTTCAATGCCGGCAACGGCTTCCCTTTGAAGGTCTAAAATTAAAGGAACCCGGAGCGCAAACGGCCTATCGGGCTCCAAGTAATACCGTATAATATCCTGCGTTAGATCATACTGGCGAAATCCATTCTCGATTTCCCGCTCAGTAGTGTGATCTACCGCCATTTGCTGTTACCGCTTCAATATTGCGGCCGCATCACCAGATATAGGCATTCCATGGGCAATAGCCTCTACCATTTCTCGGGTAACATTGCTGTTTTCTATCTTCGTGTTTCCATACACGAAGCTGTTACGCTGCTCGTTGCGCTGAGCGTCATTCATATGAACGCCCTTTGCCAACTCGATGAGTCGAGAAAGATTTCGGTCGTTCATGCGCTTCTCCAGTCGAATCTCATTCATTGATCTTAGTGGAACGTAGCGTGTACGCGAATGGTTGCCAATTGGGTAACGTGATCACAATGGCGTTTCGTGTGGCCTACGTCAGTGTCGGCCGTTCGGAGTCAACGTCAGGCCCGAGTTTCCGCACTGTCCACATCGTGATGGACTCGTTGCAAACTTCAGCTAAATCGGTTTAGTAGCGAAGGGCATCCTGAACCGAAGGACGAGAAAAACGTGGCGGAGAGATTGCGTCTCGCGCTGATCGCGCATGATCAGAAGAAGGACGACATGGTCGCCTTCGCGACGACGCATGCCGACTTCCTGGCCGGCTGCGACCTCGTGGCGACCGGCACCACCGGCGGCCGGATCGTCGAGGCCTGCCCGGCGCTCGGCGTGACGCGCATGAAGAGCGGGCCGCTCGGCGGCGACCAGCAGATCGGCGCGCTGATCGCCGAGGGCCGCATCGACGTGCTGGTCTTCTTCGTCGATCCGCTCACGCCGCTGCCGCACGATGTCGACGTAAAGGCCCTGATGCGGCTGGCGACGGTCTATGATATCCCCATGGCGCTGAACAGGGCGACGGCCGAGATCGTTCTTTCCGCGGCGAACATCCTCAGGCGGACCGGAGCAACCGCTTCGGCCGAGAACGGTTGAAGACGACATGGCCCAGTCAGGCGAAACGCCCACCATGCTGAAGTTTCCGGTGCTGATCGGCGACATCGGCGGCACCAATGCGCGCTTCGCGCTGCTGGTCGATTCCTATGCGGAGCCCCGGGAATTCCCGATCGTCCAGACCGCGGACTTCGCCAACATCGACGAGGCGATCCAGGCCTCGATCCTCGACCGCACCTCGATCATGCCCCGCTCGGCGGTGCTGGCCGTCGCTGGGCCGGTCGACGGCGACGAGGTCGACCTGACCAATTGCGACTGGGTGGTGCGGCCGCTCGAGATGCAGAAGTCGCTCGGGCTCGAGGACATCGTGCTCCTCAACGACTTCGAAGCGCAGGCGCTCGCCGTGGTGGCGCTGGGCGAGGAACACATGGTCAAGATCGGCGCCGGCGAGGCCGAGCCGGATGCAAGCCGCGTCGTGCTCGGCCCCGGCACCGGCCTCGGCGTGGCCGGGCTGATCCATGCCTGCCGGACGTGGATCCCGGTGCCGGGCGAAGGCGGTCACATGGACATGGGGCCGCGAACGCCGCGCGATTTCGATGTGTTCCCGCACCTGGAGCGAATCGAGGGGCGCATCTCGGGCGAGCAGCTGCTGTGCGGCCGCGGCCTGGTCAACGTCTACCGCGCGATCGCCAGGGCGGACGGCAGGGATGCGCCCTTCACGACGCCGGCCGAGATCACCACCGCAGGGCTCGCCGGGGACGACGCGACCGCCGTCGAGGCGCTGGAGATGTTCGTGACCTGCCTCGGGCGCATCGCCGGCGACCTGGCGCTGGTGTTCATGAGCCGGGGCGGCGTCTACCTCACCGGCGGCATCGCCCAGAAGATCGTCGAGGCGCTGAAGCATCCCCGCTTCCGCGCCGCCTTCGAGGACAAGGCGCCGCACAGCGCCCTGCTGAGGGCGATCCCGATCTACGTCATCAGCCATCCGCTGGCGGCCTTGACCGGGCTTGCCGCCTATGCCCGCACCCCGACGCGCTTCGGGGTGGAGACGCGCGGGCGGCGCTGGACGGCGCGCTGACGCGGGTCCGCCGCGACGGCGGGCCGCGCGACGGACGGGACAGGGCAGTTTCCATCGCATCGGAAAGGCTCTAAAGGGAGCCTCACGAAAGGCCACCGGCGCCGCGCCCGGCGCGCCGGCACCATGCAGAGGATCGGATCCGACATTGGCTCTGGACGACACCGAGACCCGACGGGTCGGTCAGGACGAGATCATCTCCCTTCTCCTGCGAATCTTCCGCGAGAACGGGCGGGAGTATGTCGGCACCTACGCCATCGCGGTCGTCTGCCTGCTCGCCGTCGCCGCGACCACGGCCTTCTCCGCCTGGATCATGAACGACGTCGTCAACTCGATCTTCTACGAGCGGCGCTACGACCTCATCCTCCTGATTTCCGGTTCGATCGCGGCGGCGTTCGTCATTCGCGGCTTCGCCACCTACCTGCAGTCGGTGCTGCTCGCACGGGTCGGCAACAACCTCGTCGCGCGCTATCAGCGGCGGATGTTCGACCACCTGATGCGGCTCGGCATCGACTTCTTCTCCGACACCCGCTCCGCCGAGCTCGCCGCGCGGATCAACCAGAACGTCGGCGGCATCCGCGACCTGCTCAACATGACGATCACCTCGATCGCCCGCGACGCGATCTCGCTGATCGCGCTGGTCGGCGTCATGGTCTTCCAGGATCCGCTGCTGTCGCTGTTCGCGCTGATGATCGGCCCGCCGATGATCTTCGCGGTCAACTATCTGGTGCGGCGCGTGCGCACGATCACCCGCGAATCGATCGAATACAACGCTCGCCTGATCGGCGCCGTGCAGGAGGCGACGCAGGGCATCGCCATCGTGAAGGCCTTCACGATGGAGGACCAGCTGCGCGGCAAGCTCGACCACCTGATCACCATCGCCGAGCAGAAGGCCAACAAGATCGCCCGCGTGTCGGAGCGGATGACGCCGATCTCGGAGGTGCTGGCGGGCTTCGCCATCGCCGGCGTCATCGCCTATGCTGGCTACCGGGCCTCGGTGGCCGGCGAGCCGCCGGGCGCCGTGTTCTCCTTCATCGCCGCGCTGCTGCTCGCCTACGACCCGGCGCGGCGGCTGGCGCGCGTCCAGGTCAACCTCGAGCGGTCGCTGGTCAACGCCCGGATGATCTACGAGATCCTCGACGTCGAGCCGATGCAGCGCGACGCGGCCGGCGCGGTCGACCTTACGGTCGACGCGGGCGAGATCCGGTTCGACAAGGTCGCGTTCGGCTACGCGCCCGGCCAGCCGGTCCTGAACGGGGTGAGCTTCACCGCGGCGGCCGGCCGCACCACCGCCATCGTCGGCACCTCGGGGGCCGGCAAGTCGACCATCATCGCCCTGATGCAGCGCTTCTACGACGTCTGGGACGGCGCCATCAGCGTCGACGGGCAGAACATTTCCCACGTCACCAAGCAGTCGCTGCGCCGCTCGATCGCCTATGTCTCGCAGCAGCCCTACCTGTTCGAGGGCACGATCCGCGACAACATCCGCTACGGCCGCCCCGACGCGACGGACGCCGAGGTGGAGGAAGCCGCCCGGCTGGCGCAGGCCGACGATTTCGTGCGGGCGCTGCCGCGCGGCTACGAGACCCCCGTCGGCGAAAACGGCATGACGTTTTCGGGCGGCCAGCGCCAGCGCCTGTCGATCGCCCGCGCCATCGTGCGCAAGGCGCCGATCCTGCTGCTCGACGAGGCGACGTCGGCGCTCGACAATGAATCCGAGGCCAAGGTGCAGAAGGCGCTGGAAACGGTGATGGAGGGCCGCACGACGATCGTGATCGCGCACCGGCTGTCCACCGTCATCAATGCCGACCGGATCCTGGTGCTGGAGGCCGGCCACCTGATCGAGGAAGGCACCCACGAGGAATTGCTGGCCGACCCGCACGGCGTCTATCATCGCTTCTACCAGATGCAGAGCCGGGTGAATTTCGACATCGTGCGCGACATTCCCGCGCCGGAGCCGGTGGTCTACAGTCGCAGGGGCAGGCGGAGGAAGGCATGAGCGACATGCGGCTCGTGGTGGTGGGCGCCGGCGGACGGATGGGCCAGGCCCTGGTGCGCGCCATCCACGACATGGAGGGCGTGACGGTCGCGGCGGCCGTGGAACGCCCCGGCTCGCCGCATCTCGGCCGCGACGTCGGCGAACTGGCCGGCGTCGGCCCGCTCGGCGTGACGATCGGCGACGACCCGCTGCCGGCCTTCGCCGCGGCCGACGGCGTGCTCGACTTCACCTCGCCGAAGGCGTCCGTCGAATTCGCCGGCTATGCCGCGCAGGCGCGCATCGTCCACGTCATCGGCACCACCGGCTGCGGGCCGGCGGAGGACGCCGCGATCGCGGCCGCCGCCCGGCACGCCACCATCGTCAAGTCCGGCAACATGAGCCTCGGCGTCAACCTGCTCGGCGCGCTCGTGCGGCAGGCGGCCCGCGCGCTCGGACCCGACTTCGACATCGAGATCGTCGAGATGCACCACCGCCACAAGGTCGACGCGCCCTCCGGCACGGCGCTCCTGCTCGGCGAACGGGCGGCCGAGGGCCGCGGCATCGACCTCGCCGAGCACAGCGTTCGCAGCCGCGACGGGCACACCGGCCCGCGGCCGGAGGGCTCGATCGGCTTCGCCACGCTGCGCGGCGGCTCGGTGATCGGCGAGCACGAGGTGGTGTTCGCCGGCGATGGCGAGCGCATCGTGCTGTCGCACGTCGCCGAGAACCGCACCATCTTCGCGCGCGGCGCCATCCGCGCCGCGCTGTGGGCGCGCGGCCGCAAGCCCGGCCTGTTCACGATGCTCGACGTGCTGGGAATCGCCGACCGATGAACGTTTCCGCCCGTCCCGCGCGCGGCCGTCGCGCCGGGGCATCGCTGTCCTTTCCCCTCGTCCTCCAAGCATAGGAGAACCCCATGTCCCGCACGCTGGTGCTCGTCCGTCACGGCCAGAGCGAATGGAACCTGAAGAACCTGTTCACCGGCTGGCGCGACCCCGGCCTGACGGAGCAGGGCCACGCCGAGGCCAGGGCCGCCGGCCAGGCGCTGAAGGCGCGCGGGCTGGCCTTCGACATCGCCTACACCTCGGCGCTGTCGCGCGCGCAGACCACCTGTGCCCACATCCTCGAGGCGGTCGGCCAGGACGGCCTCGAGACGATCCGCGACCAGGCGCTGAACGAGCGCGACTATGGCGACCTGTCGGGCCTCAACAAGGACGACGCGCGGGCCAGATGGGGCGAGGAGCAGGTGCATGTCTGGCGCCGCTCCTACGACGTCGCCCCTCCCGGCGGCGAGAGCCTGCGCGACACCGGCGCGCGCGTCTGGCCCTACTATCTCCACGAGATCCAGCCGCACGTGCTGCGCGGCGAGACCGTGCTGGTCGCCGCCCACGGCAACTCGCTGCGCGCGCTGATCATGGCGCTCGACGGGCTTTCGAAGGACGAGGTCGTGAAGATGGAGCTCGGCACCGGCGTGCCGGTGATCTACCGCCTCAACGCCGATTCCACCGTCGCGTCGAAGGACATCCTCGGCTGAGGCCGGCTGAGTCAGGCGCCTGGAATCGCGGCCGCTCGCCGGCGCGGGCCGCCCCGCGCCGCGATCCCGGAGACAGCGCCCGGCGCTGGCCGCGCCGCCCGCAAAATAGCTTGGCGATCGGCGCGAAAGCGCATTGACACCACCCTGCGCCCCGCATAAACGAAGCGTCGCACCTGCCCAGGTGGCGGAATTGGTAGACGCGCACGGTTCAGGTCCGTGTGCCGCAAGGCGTGGAGGTTCGAGTCCTCTCCTGGGCACCAAATGCCCGCTCCGGATGGTCCGCGACAGTCCAGAAGCAGCAAAAGAGCCCGGTTTGCCGGGCTTTTTTTCTTTCTAGAGCACGTGAAGAAGATCAGCGCGCCGAGGATCGCGCCCTCGAAGGAGCGCAGGCCGCCGACCAGAACCATGAACAGCATGAACACCGTCCACTGCACGCCGAAATTGGTGCGCGGCCGGAAGGTGATGGCGCTGGCGAGCCACACGCATCCGGCCAGCGCGCAGCCCAGCGCGGCGACGACGAAGATCACCCGCTTGAGGCGCATGGTGTCGATGCCGATCGAGGCGGCCGCGTCCTGGCGGTCGGTGGATGCGGGTTGCGCGGCGGATGCCGCGGCGCGAGCGGCGGTGGTAGATCGACGCGCGTCTACGGCTTGGGCCGGTATCCGAGGTTGCGCGAAACCTGCTCGGCGGCGGCGACGACCTCGCGCACCTGCCCGGGCGTCGGCGATTCCGGGATGAACTGGACGGAATCGGTGATCGCGATCGCGCCGACATAGGCGCCGAGCGCGTCGAAGATCGGCGCCGCCAGCGCGTTGAGCCCGATCACCGCCTCGTTGCAGGCCGTCGCCCAGCCGCGCCTGCGCACGGCGGCGATCTCGGCGCGCAGGCGGTCGGGGTCCGAGATCGTGTAGGCGGTCAGCATGTCGATGCCGTCCTCGATCAGCTTCGGCAGGAGGGTCTGGTCGCCGAAGGCGAGCGTCAGCTTGCCCTGGGCGCTCGATGCGAATTTCAGGATCGAGCCGGGCTTGACGCTGATGTCGATGTTCGACCGGCTGGGCATGATCAGCAGGATCCGGTTGCCGTCGCGCTCCGGCTGGCTGATCGCCACCGCGTGGCCGAGCCGGTCGCGCAACTCGCGCGCGCTCTGGCGGGCGGCGGAGGCAAGCTCGAAGCTCTCGGAGACAGCGTGACCCAGCACCATCAGCCGGGCGCTGATCGAATAGCGCTCGCTCTCGTCGTTGCGCAGCAGGTAGCCGGCCGAAACGAGGGTCTGCAGGTGGCGGTGGATGCGGCTCTTCGGCGTGCCGAAGGCGCGGGCGAGTTCGCTTACCCCCACCGACGTCTGGCACTGGGCGACGTATTCGAGGATCTCGAGGGCGAAAACGACGGCCTGGACGCCGCCCTCGCCGCGGCGCGGCGCGGGCGTTGCCGCGCCGCTCCCCTTGGCCTCGATCCCGTCCCCGTCGCTCGCCATCCTGTTTCCCTGCCCGCTCGTCCGGTTCGTCGATTGTCGTCTTCCCATAGCCGGCGCCCGCTGCCGGGCGACATGCCGTGGACAAAAATACCGAACCGAACAGAGTACTTTCCGCCTTCCGCCGCAAGGCGTCAGGCGTCGGCCGGCATCGGGTATTCGTCGGCGTTCAGCACCCAGCCGGGCTGGCGCGAGAAGTCGACGCGCGGCGGCGCGAAGATGTCGACCAGCTGGTTCAGCCCGGCTTCCATGCCGCGCGAGGTGTGGATGGCGGGCGGCGGGATGACGATCAGCGACGGCGAGGCGAGATGCGGATGCTCGTCGTCGCGCCAAACGTTGAGATTGGTCGTCCAGGGCCAGCGCAGATGGTGGGTGAAGGAGCCGTCGAGCGCGAGCGATCCCTGTTCGAAATCATCGTGATGATGCGGCGACAGCTTCTCGATGTCGCGCGGGCCGTGCTGCGGGTCGAGATAGTTCACCATGACCGTCGTGCAGCGGAAGATGCGGCCGAAGCGGCCTTTCTCCGGCGGAACGTCGAGGCTGTAGGCGCGGATCTTGAACCCGCCGACCGGGTCCGGCCAGGGCTTGAACGGCGGAATCCTGGGATGCTCGGCGCCGAACGAACCGGCGTTGGCGCAGGCGGCGTTGAGGTCGGCCGACCGGCTGGAAAAGACCCGCGTCACCCGGCCGCCGTCCGGCAGGACGATGCGGCTGTCGCCCGGCGGCAGGATAACCAGCGAGTAGCCCGCGACCGGCCGGCGCTCGCCGTTGGCCTCGATCTCGGCGCCCTTGTCCCGGTCCGGCAGGAGCAGGACATACTCGTCGACCTGGCCCGTCCGCTCCAGCACGGCGCCGGGCTCGGCCTCGGTGTAGGCGACCACCATCGCCTGGCCGCGCGTCATCCAGGTCTTGGAACCCTCCGCCACCCGCTGGGGCGCGTCCTCGTAGTAGCGGCCGATCTCGGCGGGCGTGAACGCGCCGGCGGCCGTCGCGGCCGGCGCCGCCGCGGCGGCCATCCGTGATCTTGGGTCGCTGGTGTCGTACATGGTGCCTTCTCCTCGCCGCCGGCCCGATGTCGTTTCGTATGTCAGAACATCGTTCTGTAAATTCTCGCCATTGCGTCCGACATGTCAAGGTTGGTTTTTTTCGCGGTCGTTCTTGACACGCCCGTGAAGTCAATGGATCATATTTAGAACATCGTTCCATATAGCGAAACGATTGAGGGAGGAAAGGAAAAGCCTATGGTTACTCGACGGAAAGTCCTTGGCTATGCGGCCGGCGTCGGCGCATCGCTTGCAATGCCGAGCATCGCGCGCGCGGCGCCGGTCAACATGCGCCTCGCGCATGCGGCGAACGAAATCCATCCCGGCCACATCGCCGCCGTGGAGTTCAAGAAGGCGCTCGAGGCGCTCCTGCCCGGCGCGACCAACGTCACCATCTTCCCGAACCGGCAGCTGGGCGACGACAAGCAGAACCTCGAATCGGCGGTTGCCGGCACGAACGAACTGTGCGGCAGCTCGGGCGTCCTGTTCCCGCTGGTCACCGGGCGCGCCGCGCTCGACGCCTACCAGCTTCCCTTCCTCATCAAGGACTACGACCACTTCGAGAAGCTCGCCACCAGCGACATCGGCCAGCAGATCCTGGACGATCTGGCTCCGGCCGGGCTGATCGGCCTGCAGACGACGGACATCGGCCAGCGGCACTTCCTGTCGGCCGGCAAGCCGGTGACCTCGGTCGCCGATTTCGCCGGACTGAAGACCCGCATCGTCCCCGTGCCGCTGCACAAGGCGATCTGGGAGACGGTCGGCACGGCGCCGGTCGGACTTCCCTACGGCGAGGTCTACGGCGCGCTGGAGACCAAGGTCATCGACGCCGTCGAGATCAACGTCTCCTCGATGCTGGGCGAGAACCTGTGGGAGGTCGGCAAGAACTTCACGCTGACCGGCCACTACCCCTGGCACAACGTGATCGCGGTCAACAAGGCCTTCTTCGACGGCCTGCCCGCCGAGATCCAGCAGGCGATGCGCCAGGCCGGCCGCGATTCGATCGCGCCGACGCTCGCCTACACCAAGAACCAGGACCTCACCGGCCGCGACGAGCTGCGCGCCAAGGGCGTCGAGATCCACGAACTCGCAAGCCTCGCCGAGATGCAGGACAAGGTCGCCCCGCTGGTGGAGGAATGGAGCGCCAAGTCGCCGCTGATCGCCGACTTCGTCGCCGCGGCGCGCGCCGCGGCGTAAGCCCCACGGCGACCACGCATGGTTCGACGGGCCGGCGCAATGGCGCCGGCCGATCACCCCGCACGCGCAGGACCCGGCATGTCGATCGAGGACCATTCGAAAGCCGCGCGAACCGGCCCATTGGGCTGGTATGCCCGCGCCATGCGCTTCCTCGCCGGGACGTCCATGCTGGCCATCGTCCTCATCATGACGGCGCAGGTCGTCGCCCGCTACATCTTCAATGCCTCGCTGATCTGGGCCGAGGAGCTGTGCCGGGTGCTGCTGGTCTGGCAGACCTTCCTCTTCGTGGGGCTTGCCTACCAGCGCGGCGAACTCGTCGCCGTCGACGTCCTGCCGGAACTGCTGACGCCCCGGCTTCGGCTGGCGCTGAAGATCGTCGTCAGCCTGCCCGTCATCGCCTTCCTGTGGCTGATGGCCGTCAACGGCTTCGACTACGCCTCGCGCTTCCAGAACCAGGTCATTCCGGCCGTCGACTTCATCTGGATGTCGGTCAGCGGCCACGGGCTCGGCGTGTCGGTGTTCTGGGTCTACGTCTCGGTCAGCGCCGGGTCGGTGCTGCTCGCCCTGCACATCGTGGCCTCCATCGTGCGCGACGCGATCGACCTGACGCACGGCCGCGCCGCGCCGTCCACACTTTATCCACACGGGGAGTAGCGCCATGGGAAGTTTCTTCGGCGCCTTCTTCCTGCTCCTCGTCACGGGCGTCCCGATTTCGCTGGCGCTCGGCGTCGGCGGCATGGGTTATCTCTATTTCTCGGGCAACGGCGGCGTGATCCTGGCCCTGCCGCAGCGCATGATGGCCGGCGTCGACCAGTTCATCCTCCTGACGATCCCGCTCTTTCTCCTCGCCGGCACGCTGATGAATGTCGGGGGCATCACCGACCGCATCGTCGGCTTTGCCCGCGCCATGGTCGGCCATCGCAAGGGCGGCATGTCGTCGGTGACGGTGTTGTCGGCAGGCTTCTTCGCCGGCATCTCGGGCAGCGCCACGGCGGAAGCCTCGGCGCTCGGCTCGATCCTCATCCCCGCGATGAAGCGGCAGGGAATCCCGCCCGCCTATTCGGCCGCGCTGGTCGGCGTCAGCGCCGTGGTCGGCCCGATCATCCCGCCCTCGATCACCATGATCGTCTACGGCGTCCTGTCGGGGGCCTCGATCGGCCAGCTCTTCCTGGCCGGCGTGGCGCCCGGCATCCTCATCGTGCTCGGCCTGCTCCTCTACGCCACCTGGCGCGCCCGCCGCGAGGGCTTCCCGGTCACCCCGAAGATGAACTGGGCGGAACGCCGCGCGGCGACGCTGCGCACGATGCCAGCGCTCATCCTGCCGCTGATCATCGTGGTCGGCATCAAGGCCGGCGTCTTCACGCCCACCGAGGCAGCGGCGGTGGCCGTCATCTATGCGCTGTTCGTCGGCTTCGTGTATCGCGACCTGACGATCTCGCGCGTCTGGGAGGCGATGATCGCCACGACGCTCGCCAGTTCGGCGATCCTGTTCATTACCGCCATGGCGAGCATCGTCGCCTTCGTCTTCACGCTGGAGCAGGTGCCGGCCACGATCGCATCCGCCGTGCTGTCGATCAGCGACAATCCGATCGTCGTGCTGATCATGCTGAACATCGTGCTCCTGATCCTCGGCATGTTCCTCGAGCCGATCTCGATCCTAATCCTGACCATGCCGATCCTGATGCAGTTCCTGAAGATCATCGGCATGGATCCGGTGCAGTTCGGCGTGATGGTCGTGCTCAACGTGGTGATCGGCATGGCGACGCCGCCGGTCGGCATCCTGCTGTTCATCGTCTGCGCGACGTCGGGGCAACCCCTCACGGCGGTGTCGAAGGAGGCCCTGCCGCTCATCGGCATCTGCCTGTTCGTGCTCTTCCTCGTCGCGGCGATCCCCATGATATCCCTCGGTCTGCCGCGCGCGATGCTGCCATGAGCCCTCCTGAGCCCGTTCGAACCTCGAAAGACACGCCATGACCACTGCCCCCTCGCCGAGTCAGGATTTCCGCCAGCGCTTCATCGCCGGCGACCTCCTGGTCGGAACCTTCGTCAAGACGCCCGCCACCCATCCGGTCGAGATCCTCGGCCAGATCGGCTTCGAGTTCGTCATCCTCGACGAGGAACACGCGCCCTGGGACCGGGGGACGATCGACGGCGCCCTGCTCGCTGCGCGCGCCTCGGGCACCGCCGGCATCGTGCGGGTGGCAGAGCCGACGCCGTCGAAGATCCTCGCCGTCCTCGACGACGGCGCGACCGGCGTGATGGTGCCGCACGTCTCGTCTGCAGCCAAGGCGCGCGAGATCGCCGCCGCCTGCCGCTATCGCGGCGGCAAGCGCGGATTCTCCAACACCACGCGGGCGGGCGGGTTCGGGGCCGTCGGCCTTTGGGATCACGTCGACCGCCAGGACCGGTCCGTCACCTTCATCGCCATGATCGAGGATCCGGAGGCGCTCGACGACATCGACGCCATCGTCGGCACCGAGGGACTGGACGGCGTCTTCATCGGGCGCGGCGACCTGACGGTGGCGCTCGGCGCCGCCTCCATGGACGCGCCCGAGGTCCGCGCCGCCTGCGACACGATCCTCGCGGCGGCGAAGAAGGTGGGCAAGCCGGTCGCCGTGATGGTGGCCAATCCGCAGGAGGCGGCGGGCTTCCGCGAACGGGGGGCGACGACCTTCATCGTCGCCTCCGACCAGGGATTCATGCGCCAGGCCGCGTCGCGGCTCTACGGCGACATGCGCGCGCTCGGCGCGTGACGACGGCACCCAAGAAAGGAAACAAGACCATGGCCGACACGACCACGAACTACCCCACCATCGTTCCGCTCGAGCCGATGGAGCCGGCGCGCGCCGCCGAAGTCGCCGAACTGCTCGTCGATGCCGTCGACCTGCACTGCCATTCCGGCCCCGCCGCGATGCCGCGCATCCTCGGCCACCACGAGGCCTTCCAGATGGCGCTCGACGCCGGCTTCCGCGCGCTCCTCTACAAGGATCACTACTATGTCGGCATGCCGCATTGCGCGGTGCTGAAGGAGATCTACCCCGACGCGCCGATCGAGCTCTATTCCGGCGTCGCGCTGAACAACGCCTCGGGCGGCATCAACCCGCACGCCGTCGACCACGCCATCAAGCTCGGCGGCAAGATCGTCTGGTTCCCCACCTTCGCGGCCAAGAACCACATCGAGGCCTATGCCTCGAAGTCCTTCCCGAAGACGGCCAAGCCGATGCTGCCGCCGATCCCGCTGACCGTGCTCGACGCCAACGGCAGGCTGATCGACGAGGCCAAGCAGATCTGCGACCTGATCGCGGAAGCCGACATCATCCTCGCCGGCGGGCATCTCCACGTCAACGAACTCGCCATCCTGTTCGAGGAGGCAAAGGCGCGCGGCGTCCGCAAGCTGCTCGTCAATCATCCGAGCTACATCATCGGCTGCTCCGACGAGGACATCCGAAGCCTCGTCTCGCTCGGCGCCTACATGGAGCACTCGATCTGCATGTTCGTCCCGAGCCGCGCCAAGCAGCACGAGACGTCGGACCTGATCCACATGATGGAAGTGGCCGGCGTCGACCGCACCGTGCTCGGCTCCGACCTCGGCCTGACCCAGGCGCCGAAGCCGGTCGACGGTTACCGCCAGATCGTGTCGGACCTGCTCGACCACCAGGTGCCCAAGGCCGACATCAAGACCATCATCTCGACCAACGCCTCGAAGCTGCTCAACCTCGCGGCCTGATCCGAAGCAAGACAAGGAAGCCGGGAATGGCAAGACGCAAGGTCATCATCACCTGCGCGGTGACGGGGTCGATCCACACCCCGTCGATGTCGCCGCACCTGCCGGTCACCGCGCAGGAGATCGCGGATGCGGCGATCGGCGCGGCGGAGGCGGGCGCGGCGGTCGTGCACCTGCATGCGCGCAACCCCGCAAACGGCCTGCCGGACCAGTCGCCGGCCGCCTTCGAGCCCTTCCTCAAGGTCATCAAGCAGCGTTCCGACTGCGTGGTGAACATCACCACCGGCGGCGCCTCGACGATGACGATCGAGGAGCGGCTGCAGCCGGTGGCGACGTTCAAGCCCGAGGTCGCGTCGCTCAACATGGGCTCGATGAATTTCGGCCT
>JBKBRJ010000069.1:0-19994 GCA_046292285.1 Mesorhizobium sp.
CGAGGTGGAATACCCCTTCCACGACAGGGACATCCTCGTCACCGCCTGCGGCCGCATCTGCATGGCACGGAAGAAGATCAACGTCTCGACCGTGCTCGCCGGCCAGAGATTGGGAATCACCAAAGTCGACGATGGCATTTGGCTCGTCAGCTTCATGCACTATGATCTGGGATACATCGACCTGGAACAGAGGACTTTGCAGACCATCGACAACCCGTTCGGCACGAGGTTGTCACCCATGTCTTAGGTACAAACTGTTACCCATGTCTCCGGGCGTACCAGAAAATATTGGCTCCCCGGGCCGGATTCGAACCAGCGACCAACCGGTTAACAGCCGGTTGCTCTACCACTGAGCTACCGGGGAACAGCGCTCGTGCGAAGTGCGGTGCCTATAGCAAATGCCTTTCCGGCTTGCCAAGCGGCAAATGCATTTTTTTCCGGGCAGGACAGGGGACCATCGCAAAAGGCCGGCACGCATCCGATATAGCTGGCGGTCGGCGCGCCGGATCGGATGTCGGGTTGCGGCATTTCGCGGGCCGAGGTTCCGGGTGGCCGGTCGCCGGGTCCGGCGGCTGCGCAATGCCCGCGCCGGGACGGCGGCGGCGGGGCGACGGTGTCGCCGGGAAAAGGAAGGTTCATGGCGCGGGACGATCAGCGGGGCGGGACGACGGGTCGACCCGGCGCGGACGAGGCGTCCGGGCCGACGATCAACGCGTTCGGCCGCAAGGTGCGCATGCCGCGGTCGCGGCGGATGCGGATCGCGTCCGGCACCGCGCTGATCGCGGGCGGATTCCTGGGCTTCCTGCCGGTGCTCGGCTTCTGGATGATCCCGACGGGCCTGCTCGTCCTGTCCTATGATATCCCGGCCGTCCGGCGGTGGCGCCGCCGCGCCGCCGTTTGGTGGCATCGGCGACGCGGCGATCGCTGACGACGGGCTTGCCGGGGCCGATCCGCCCTGGGATTGCGAACCGGCCTGCCGGTGTCGCAGGGTGAAGACCGAGGCATTCGCCCGGCCACCATCCGGGGAGGGAAACCCGGTCGCCGGTTCCGGACGGCATCGGAACGGGCCTTTCGGCGCTGCGCCGCCGACCCCGATCGGACCGGGGGCGCCGGGACCGTCGCGCGCGGCCGGCGCGGCAATTCGCCAACAGCGGTTGATTTTGGCGCCGGGCGCTTGTCGGCCCGGTGACCCTCTGTTAACAGATCGCGCATAGACAGCCGATCGCGGCGAGGCCTCGTGGCGGAGTGGTTACGCAGAGGACTGCAAATCCTTGCACCCCGGTTCGATTCCGGGCGAGGCCTCCAGCGCCGGCTGTTTCGCAGGGGGACGTTTTCCGCCCCCGGTGATCGCGAAGGCAGGCCGGCGGAGACGAACATTGACGACAAGCGCTGACTTCGAGCGTCTGCGGGCCAAAATGGTCGATGGACAGCTGCGGACGACGGACGTCAACCGCATTCCGATTCTCGAGGCTTTCCTGTCCGTGCCGCGCGAGGCGTTCGTTCCAGCCCGGCTGAGGCCTCTTGCCTACATAGACGAGGATCTTGAGGTCTCCGGCGCGGGTTCCGATGAACGGCGCTACCTCATGGAGCCGTCGCCTTTCGCCAAGATGCTGCAGCTGGCCGACATAGCCCGGACGGATGTCGTCCTCGACGTCGGCGCGGCCACCGGCTATTCCTCTGCGATCCTGTCGCTGATCGCCGGATCGGTGATCGCGCTGGAGAGCGATGCGGCGCTGGCGGATGGCGCGACGGCGCGCCTGGCCGACCTGGGCTACGACAATGTCGCCGTCGTCCAGGGGCCGCTGCCGGCCGGATATGCGTCCGAAGCGCCCTACGACGTGATCGTCGTGGAGGGCGCGGTGGATGAGGTGCCGCAGGCCCTGTTCGACCAGTTGAAGGACGGCGGCCGGCTGGTGGCGGTCGAAGGCCACGGAAATGCCGGCGTCGCCAGGCTCTACGTCAAGCAGGGCGGCGTCGTTTCGGGTCGGCGCGGTTTCAATGCGGCCGTCCGGCCGTTGCCGGGTTTCCAAAAAGAACCCGCCTTCGAGTTCTAGGGGGGGGCTTGCACGACGCGTTTGCGGAAGCCATGTTGTTCAAGCGTACGATCACAGGTCGTTTCGGGAGCGCGATTCGGGAGGAGTTCGAGGTGCAGGTCGGGCCGACGCCCGGCTCGGGATTGGGGGACGCAGGGCACGCGTCCGGTAAGGTGATGAGGTCCCTTGTGGCATCGATGAGCAGGAATCTGTTGGCGGCGTTGATGGTCACCGCCGCCGTGGTCGCGCCGGTCCAGGCCAGCGCCGAAACCATTCTCGGGGCGCTCGCCAAGGCCTACCAGAACAACTCTTCGCTGAATTCCGCCCGCGCCGGCGTTCGCGTGACCGACGAGGGCGTCGCCATAGCCAAGTCAGGTTATCGGCCGACCGTCAGCGCAACCGGCTCGATCCAGTTCACCGACCGCTCGGGCGTTACTGACGCCAGCATCCGGACAGGTTCGTTCGGGGTCCAGATCAACCAGACCCTGTTTGACGGGTTCCAGACGAAGAACAACGTCCTTGCGGCGAAGTCGCAGGTCTTCGCCTCCCGCGAATCACTGCGCAACACCGAGCAGAACACGCTCTACAGCGCGGCCACGGCCTATCTCGACGTCATCCGCGATCGCCAGATCGCCGTGCTTCGCGAGCGCAATCTCGAGTTCCTGACCGAGCAGGTTCGCGCCGCGCGGTCGCGCTTCGAGGTCGGGGAGGGCACCCGCACCGACGTTGCGCAGGCGGAGGCCAGCCGTTCGGCCGCCGTGGCGCAGTTAAGTTCGGCACGCGCCACCGCCGAGGCAAGCGCCGCGGTCTATCGCCAGATCGTCGGCGAAGCGCCGGGCAAGCTGCAGCCCGTCAGCCCGCTCGCCAAGTTGCTCCCGAAGAGCCTGCCCCAGGCGATCGACAGGGCGCTGGTTCGCCATCCGGCGATCCTGGCGACCCAGCACCTCGTCGACGCGGCCGGCTTCTCGGTGAACTCGGCCGAGGGCGCGCTGCTGCCCGGCGTGACGGCCAGCGCCGGTGTCAGCCGCAGCTTTCAGGATTCCACGCCGAGCGGGAACACGGACGGCTACTCGACGTCCGCCCAGATCGGCGCCACGCTGACGATCCCGCTCTACCAGGGCGGCCGGACATCCGCGCAGGTGCGGCAGTCGAAGGAATCGCTCGGGCAGGCCCGCATCGAGGTCGACGTCTCCCGCGACCAGGTGCGCGCAGCGGTCACGTCCGCCTGGACGCAGTACATCGCGGGCGCCGAAGTGGTGGCGGCGAACCGGGAACTCGTCGCCGCCGCGCAGCTCGCGCTCAACGGCGTCATTGAGGAGCGCAACGTCGGCCAGCGCACGACGCTCGACGTTCTCAACGCGCAGGCGGATGTGATTACCGCGCAGATCAACCAGGTCAGCGCCGAGCACGACGTGGTGCTGGCGAGCTATGCCATCCTGTCGGCGATCGGCAGCCTCGGGGTCGAAACCCTGGGCCTGAAGGTCGCCACCTACAAGCCGGAAGAACACTACGAGGCCGTGAAGGACAAGTGGTTCGGCTTGCGCACGCCGGACGGCCGCTGAACCTCCGACCCATCGTTTCGACGACCTCGGCCGCGCCCCGCGCGGCCGTTTTCGTTCGGGCCGATGCTTATCTGTGCGAAAGGCCTCGCGTAGGCGGCCGGGGGATTCTCCCGGGGGAATCGAAGCGCTAGGCTGCATCATGATTCGGGGACCGATCTTCGATCGGGCAGGGAGATGCAGACGATGGCCAGTCAGGCGGCGGAACTGAAGATGCCACAGGCGGGCGGTGCGCCGAGGGAGCCTTCGATGGAGGAGATCCTCGCCTCGATCCGCCGCATCATTGAGGACAGCGACCAGGGCCGCAAGCCGGAAGGGGGGGCAACGCCGGGGGCTTCGAAGCTCGATGCCGAGGCGGAGTCGGTCGACATGATCGCGGCCAACGCGCCGATGTCGACGCTCGACCTGCCCGGGCCGGCACATCAGGCGATCGGGGAGCCTGCCGTCTCGAGGCGCCAGACGGAAGAGGCGCCGGCGGTCCGTGCGCATCCGCGGGAATTCCTGCGATCCGAAGCCGCTGCGGTCACGCCGCGGATGGAGCCGGAACCGCACTCCGCCGCATCGGCCCCGGTCTTCGACGAACCCGAGACGGTTGAGTCCGCCACGATGGAACTGGCAGGCGAGCCGGAAGCAGTCGAGGCAATGGAGCAGGTGCCCGTCCAGCCCGTGCCCGCGCCGGTCGAGAAGGCGTCCCTGATATC
This sequence comes from Mesorhizobium sp., assembly GCA_046292285.1. Taxonomy (GTDB): domain Bacteria; phylum Pseudomonadota; class Alphaproteobacteria; order Rhizobiales; family Rhizobiaceae; genus Aquibium. The sequence continues at coordinate 4,294 of JBKBRJ010000069.1, forward strand.
CGAGCGGACCGGCCGTCAGGTTGCGGCCGCCTTCGGGGAATTGTCCGAGGCCTTCGAAGCGAGCCGTCGCAAGAGCTTCGACGAACTGGCCGCCGAAATGATGCGCCCGATGCTCCAGGACTGGCTGGACAACAACCTGCCGACGCTGGTCGAGAGACTGGTGCGCGAAGAGATCGAGCGGGTCGCGCGCGGCGGCCGCTGACCGGCTACCTTGCTTCGTCGACCGGGGGGCGACGATCGTCGTCGCGACGATGTGGCCCGTCATCCTTCCAATCGAGGACCCGGTTTGCCCGTGGCAGCGTCGTTTGGCGCCCGCCGGCGCGGTTGACTCACCCTGACCCTTCGGCTTTACACCGTGCTCAAGGGTCGGTTGAGCATCGACGGACCCCGATTTGCCTCGCGAGTGCGGACGTCCCGAAATGCTTGACAAGACCTATGACGCGGCGAGCGTCGAGCCGAGAATAGCCCGTCGGTGGGAAGAGGAGCACGCCTTCCGCGCCGGCGCGGGCGCGGCGCATGGCGCCGATCCCTTCACGATCGTGATTCCGCCGCCCAACGTCACCGGCTCGCTCCACATGGGGCACGCGCTCAACAACACGCTGCAGGACATTCTCGTCCGGTTCGAGCGGATGCGCGGCAGGAACGTGCTGTGGCAACCCGGCATGGACCATGCCGGCATCGCGACCCAGATGGTCGTCGAGCGCCAACTGGCCGAACGCCAGATCCGCCGTCGCGACATGAGCCGCGAGGAGTTCATCGACCGCGTCTGGGAATGGAAGGACGAATCCGGCGGCATGATCGTCAACCAGCTGAAGCGGCTGGGCGCCTCCTGCGACTGGTCGCGCGAGCGCTTCACGATGGACGAGGGCCTGTCGAAAGCGGTCGTCGAGGTCTTCGTCACGCTCTACAAGCAGGGGCTGATCTACAAGGACAAGCGGCTGGTCAACTGGGACCCGAAGCTCTTGACGGCGATCTCTGATCTCGAGGTCGAGCAGCACGAGGTGAACGGCAACCTCTGGCACTTCCGCTATCCCATCGAGGGCGTCGCGTTCGATCCGGAAAACCCGACGACCTACATTTCCGTCGCGACCACGCGCCCCGAGACGATGCTCGGCGATACCGCCGTCGCGGTCCACCCGGATGACGAGCGCTATCGCCACCTCGTCGGCCGCAATCTCGTCCTGCCGCTCGTCGGCCGGCGCATTCCGGTCGTCGCCGACGAGTATTCCGATCCTGAGAAGGGCACCGGCGCGGTCAAGATCACGCCGGCGCACGACTTCAACGACTTCGAAGTCGGCAAGCGCCACAAGTTGCGCGCCATCAACATCCTGACGGTCGAAGCGAAAGTGACGCTGAAGGAGAACGAGGACTTTCTCGACGGCCTCGAGCTGGACCTCATGCGCGAGGAGGCCTGGGATCGACTCGACGGCCTCGACCGCTTCGAGGCGCGCAAGCTGATCGTCGAACTGATGGAGGAGGGCGGCTTCCTCGCCGGGATCGAGCCGCATCGCCACATGGTCCCGCATGGCGACCGCGGTGGCGTGCCGATCGAGCCCTTTCTGACCGACCAATGGTACGTCGATGCCGCGACGCTGGCCAAGCCTGCCATCGCGTCCGTGCGCGAAGGGCGGACGAAATTCGTCCCGAAGAATTGGGAGAAGACCTATTTCGAGTGGATGGAGAACATCCAGCCCTGGTGCGTCTCGCGGCAACTCTGGTGGGGGCACCAGATCCCGGCATGGTACGGTCCGGATGGCCATGTCTTCGTGGAGAAGACCGAGAAGGAGGCACTGGACGCCGCCGTGGAGTACTACCTGGCCCTCGACGGCCCCTGGAAGGCCTGGGTCGAGGAGAAGCTCGAGAACTTCGAGCCGGGCGCCATCCTCACCCGCGACGAGGACGTGCTCGACACTTGGTTCTCCTCGGCGCTCTGGCCGTTCTCGACACTCGGCTGGCCCGACACGACAGAGGAACTGAAGACCTACTATCCGACCTCGGTCCTCGTCACCGGTTTCGACATCATCTTCTTCTGGGTCGCCCGGATGATGATGATGGGCCTGCACTTCATGGAGGAGGAGCCGTTCCACACGGTCTACGTCCATGCGCTCGTCCGCGACAAGAACGGCGCCAAGATGTCGAAGTCGAAGGGCAACGTCATCGACCCGCTGGAACTGATTGACGAGTATGGCGCCGACGCGCTGCGCTTCACGCTGACCATCATGGCCGCGCAGGGTCGCGACGTGAAGCTCGACCCGGCCCGCATCGCCGGCTACCGCAACTTCGGCACCAAGCTCTGGAATGCGACCCGCTTCGCGGAGATGAATGGGGCGGCGATCGACCCGTCCTTCCGGCCGGAGGCGGCGACGCTGACCGTCAACCGGTGGATCTTGACGGAACTGACGCGCGCGAGCGCGGCGATCACCCGGGGCATCGAGACCTACCGCTTCAACGAGGCGGCGGGCGCGGCCTATGGTTTCGTCTGGAACCTGGTCTGCGACTGGTATCTGGAACTGCTGAAGCCGGTCTTCATGGGCGAGGACGAGGCGGCCAAGGCGGAATCGCGCGCCTGCGTGGCCTATGTGCTCGAGGAGATCTACAAGCTCCTGCACCCGATGATGCCCTTCATGACGGAGGAGCTGTGGGCGCGCACGGCGCCGGAGGGCGGCGAGCGGCAGGACATGCTGGCGCTGACCCGCTGGCCGCAGCCGAGCTTCGCCGACGATGCCGCCGCCGATGAGATCAACTGGCTGGTCGATCTCGTGTCGGGCATCCGTTCCGTCCGGTCGGAGATGAATGTGCCGCCGGCCGCCCAGGCGCCGCTCGCGATGGTGGGCGCCGACGCCACCACGCGCGAGCGGCTGGGCCGCCATGCGCCGGCCATCACCCGGTTGGCGCGCGTCACCGAGATCGCGCTTGCCACGGAAGCGCCGAAGGGGTCCGCGCAGATCGTCGTCGGCGAGGCGACCGCCTGCATCCCGCTTGGCGACCTGATCGATCTGAAGGCCGAGGCGGCGCGTATCGGCAAGGAGATCGCGAAGACCGAAGGCGAGATCGGTCGGATCGACAAGAAGCTCGGCAACGAGAAGTTCGTCGCCAACGCGCCGGACGAGATCGTCGAATCCGAACGCGAGAAGCGCGCCGAGTTCGTCGCCGTACTCGACCGTCTCAAGGTTGCGCTGAAGCGCGTGTCGGGCGAGGCCTGACCCAGCGACAAGCCTGCCGGAGCACCGATCCCGCAGGCAATTCTTCGACGTAGACCGCCGAGTGGCTTGTAAAGCGCCCCAAACGGGCGCACATAAGGCCGTCACCCGGGCCGGGCCCCTCTGACAGGCGAGGCGTCGCCTGTGATGTCGGACCGATCGACGGCGCGCTCACGCGGCGCAGGCTTTCAATCTCCATGGACCTGCACGACTGGCTCTGGCCCGGTTTCCTGGCGTTCGTCGCCATTATCCTGTTCGTCGATCTCTTCGTTCTCCACCGCAAGGACCATGTGATCACCGCGCGCGAAGCCGGCATCACGGTCGCGGGCTACGTCTCGCTCGCATTCCTGTTCGGTTTGGGCGTGTTCTGGTTCGGCGGCGCCGACCGTGGAGCCGAGTTCCTGACCGGCTATCTCGTCGAGCAGGCACTGTCGCTCGACAACATCTTCGTCATCGCGTTGATCTTCAGCTACTTCCGCGTCCCGCCGGAGGCGCAGTATCGCGTCCTGTTCTACGGGATCGTCGGCGCGATCGTGATGCGCCTGTCGCTGATCGTCCCCGGCGTCAAGCTCGTCGACCAGTTCGAATGGATCGGCATGGCGCTGGGCGCGCTGCTGGTCTTCTCCGGCTACAAGATGATGAGGTCCGGCGACGACATGATCGATCCCGGCCAGAGCCGGATCGTGCGGCTCCTGAAGAAGACCGGCCGCGTCACCGACGAGTATGAGGGTTCGCGCTTCTTCGTCATGCGCCAGGGGCTGCTTTACATGACGCCGCTCTTCGTGGTGCTGATGACGGTCGAGTTCACCGACCTGATCTTCGCAGTCGATTCTATTCCCGCCGTGCTGGCCATTTCCAACGATCCCTTCATCGTCTTCTCCTCCAACGTCTTCGCCATCATGGGCCTGCGCGCGCTGTTCTTCGTCCTGTCGGGCATGATGCGCGAGTTCCATCACCTGAAGACGGGGCTTTCGCTGGTGCTGATGTTCATCGGCGGCAAGATGCTTGTCGCGCATTTCTACAAGGTGCCATCGATGGTGGCGCTCGCGGTGACGGCGATCCTGATCCTCGGCTCGGTGGTGGCGTCGATGCTGACGCGGACGAAGGCCGAGCACGTGGCCAAGGGCTGAGGCCGGGAGCGAGCACGGTCGGCCCGGGTCTCTTGGCCGCTGGCAGTGTCGATTCCGCAACACTTGTTCAGGAAGCATTCACGCTCGCCGACGTCATCTGGCGATTGCCGCGATCCCGCCATAAACGAGTAGCAACTCATCAGTACGTTGCGATGACGGCAAGAGCGGTCTTCGCTTGATCAGTTTGCCCGTATGGGCGCGAAGCGGAATGTGGATGCCATGGTGATACGGAACGATCTGCAGTCGGGAGAGTGCCCATCGGGCTCCGCCGCCTGCGTCGGATCTTCCCTCACGCAGGCAAGAAAAGCCGATTGAAATGCCGATGTGTACGTGGGTCCGCGCGGCCCTGTTGAGCGTTGTCGTTGGAGCCGGGCTGGGCGCTTCCGGGAGTGCGTTTGCGCTCGATCCGAATACGATGCGGGAAAAGGGCTCCAGCCCCTGGGACATGTTCCGCTTCGGGTTCGACGCCTACAAGCAGGGCCACAAGCAGGAGGCCGTCGAGGCCTATCGCTACGCGGCCGAGAAGGGGCAACTCGGGGCGCGCTGGAAGCTAGCGCGGATGTATGCCGAAGGTGATGGCGTCCAGCGCAACGACTACGAGGCTTTCAAGGCCTTCAGCCTGATCGTCCAGCAGGACGTGGAGCCGGGCAGCCCCGAGGAAAGCTACGTTTCCGATGCGCTCGTTGCGCTCGCCGGCTATGTTCGTACGGGTATTCCCGGGACGCCGGTCCAGCCCAATCCGGCCGCCGCGCAGGACTATTACATGCGCGCCGCCGCCACCTACCGCAATCCTACCGCCCAGTACGAGATCGGCCGCATGTTCCTTCGGGGCGAGGGCGTCAAGGTCAGCGTCAAGCAGGCCGGTCGCTGGTTCCAGCTCGCAGCCGAGAAAGGCCATTCCGGCGCGCAGGCGACCCTTGGCGATCTTCTGTTCCAGAGCGGCAAGGTCGTGAGGGGGCTCGCGATGATGACCGCCGCGCTCGAACGCGCCTCGCCGTCGGACCGCGTCTGGATCCGCAGCCTGCAGGAAGAAGCCTTCTCGCTGGCCGGCGAATCCGATCGCCGCACCGCCATTGCGCTGGCCGAGGACATGCTGCGCAGCGGCGCACGCTGAGTTTCCCGCTTCCTTCCGGGGCGCATCCACTCAGCCTTGCCGCCGACCGACCCGCGAACAAGGGCATGGTCGCGGACGATTTCCAGACGGAGCCCGCCCTTTGCCGGTCAGCCTCGCAGGTTTGGCGCGCGAGGCTCGACGGGCCGCGACAGGGGCGCGCCGTCGTCCCGCTTGTCCAGCGTCAGCGGACAACCTTCCGTCAGCTTGGCCCAGGACGAGTTGTTGAGAACCTTGCCACAACGAGCGAGCCAGTTGCCGGACGGACCCCGGATGCAGACGACCGCGCCCATCTCGTAGCGGGTACCGTTGGCTGCGCACTTGCAGTCGGCACGCGCCGACGAGGGCGCCCCGAACGACAGGGCGGCGGCAACCGCGAGGAGGGCGGCACGACGTTCCATCCTTCAAGTGTGCCACGGGATCGCGGCGAGCGCCAGTTGTGTTCCGCCGGGCGACGGGTTTCGGCGGAACGGGCCGCGGGCCTGCCGGCCTCAGGCAGCCTCGAGGGCGAGGTCGATCGCGACCGGCACGTGGTCGGACGGCTTCTCCCAGGCGCGCACGTGCTTCTCGATCGTCCCCGCCGCGAGATGCCTCGCCGCCTCCGGGGACAGAAGCAGGTGGTCGATACGGATGCCGTTGTTCTTCTGCCAGGCGCCGGCCTGGTAGTCCCAGAAGGTGAAGACCTGCTCGTCGGTCACGGCGCGGATCGCATCGGTCAGGCCTAGCCATTCCAGCCGCCGCAGCGCCTCACGGATTTCGGGCTGGAACAGCGCGTCGTCGACCCAGGCGGCCGGGTTCTTCGCGTCGATCGGCTGGGGAATGACGTTGTAGTCGCCGGCGAGCACGAGCGGCTCCTCGAGCGCCAGGCGATCGGCGGTCCAGCGTTCCAGCCGCTGCATCCAGGCAAGCTTGTAGGAAAACTTCTCGGTTCCGATCGGGTTGCCGTTCGGCAGGTAGAGCGAGACGACCCTGAGCGCGCCCGCCTTCGTCGAGAACACGCCTTCGATGAAGCGCGCCTGCTCGTCGCCCTCGTCACCGGGCAGGCGCCTGGTCACCTCGTCGAAGCGGAGCTTCGACAGGATCGCCACGCCGTTGAAGCCCTTCTGGCCGTGCGTCTCGACATGATAGCCCAGCGCCTCGATCTCGAGCCGTGGAAAGTTCTCGTCGACCGACTTGATCTCCTGCAGGCAGACGATGTCGGGCCGGCTGTCCCTGAGCCAGGCGAGGAGGTTGTCGATGCGCGCCTTGACGCCGTTGATGTTCCAGGTCGCGATCTTCATCGGGTGGCGTTCCTGCGTTTCGTCCGTCGTCGATGTCTAGCCGATCGGGGCGGGACGCGCCACGGCGGCAAGCCGTTCTCCTGTCAGCGGTCCCCTGGAACGAAAAGAGCCGAGGCAATGCCCCGGCTCGTTCCGTCGTTGGTCTCGGGAGGAGATCAGACCGAGTAGTACATGTCGAACTCGACCGGATGCGGGGTCATCTCGAAGCGCATGACCTCGTGCATCTTCAGTTCGATGTAGGCATCGATCTGGTCGTCGTCGAACACGCCGCCGGCCTTGAGGAAGCCGCGGTCCTTGTCGAGGCTCATCAGGGCTTCGCGCAGCGAGCCGCAGACGGTCGGGATCTTCTTCAGCTCCTTCGGCGGCAGGTCGTAGAGATCCTTGTCCATCGGCTGGCCGGGGTGGATCTTGTTCTTGATGCCGTCGAGGCCGGCCATCAGCATGGCCGCGAAGCCGAGATAGGGGTTCGCGCCCGGATCGGGGAAGCGGACCTCGACGCGCTTCGACTTCGGCGAGGAGCCGAAGGGGATGCGGCAGGACGCCGAGCGGTTGCGGGCCGAATAGGCCAGCAGCACCGGCGCCTCGTAGCCCGGCACCAGACGCTTGTAGGAGTTGGTGAGCGGGTTGGTGAAAGCGTTGATCGCCTTGGCGTGCTTGATGATGCCGCCGATGTAGTAGAGGCAGGTCTCGGACAGGCCGGCATACTCGTTGCCCGCGAAGGTCGGCTTGCCGTCCTTCCAGATCGACTGGTGGACGTGCATGCCCGAGCCGTTGTCGCCGAAAATCGGCTTCGGCATGAAGGTCGCCGTCTTGCCGTAGGCATTGGCCACCTGATGCACGACGTACTTGTAGATCAGCATCTTGTCGGCGTTGCGGACGAGCGTGTCGAACTTGATGCCGAGCTCATGCTGGGCGGCCGCCACCTCGTGGTGATGCTTCTCGACGCGCACGCCCATCTCGGCGAGCACGGTGAGCATCTCCGAGCGCATGTCCTGCAGCGAATCGATCGGCGGCACCGGGAAGTAGCCGCCCTTGACGCGCGGGCGGTGGCCGAGGTTGCCGGTCTCGTAGTCGGTGTCGTCATTCGACGGCAGTTCGGTCGAGTCGAGCTTGAAGCCGGTGTTGTAGGGATCGGCCTTGTACTTGACGTCGTCGAAGACGAAGAACTCGGCTTCCGGACCGACGAAGATGGTGTCGCCGATGCCCTCTGCCTTCATGTAGGCCTCGGCCTTCTTGGCCGTGCCGCGCGGGTCGCGGTTGTAGGCCTCGCCCGAAACCGGGTCGAGAATGTCGCACAGGATGACCATGGTCGATTGCGCGAAGAACGGGTCCATGTGGACCGTCTCCGTGTCGGGCATGAGCACCATGTCAGACTCGTTGATGGCCTTCCAGCCCGCGATGGAGGAACCGTCGAACATCACGCCGTCGGCGAACATGTCCTCCTCGACCTCGGCAACGTCCATCGTGACGTGCTGGAGCTTGCCCTTGGGATCGGTGAAGCGGAGGTCGACGAACTTCACGTCGTTGTCCTTGATCTGCTTCATGATGTCTTTGGCTGTCGTCATTTCGTTTTCCCTGTCTGACGATGTGGAATGGACTGGAGCCTGTCGGAAGGCTCAGATGGCGTCGATGCCGGTTTCACCGGTGCGGATGCGGACGACTTCCTCGATGTTCGAGACGAAGATCTTGCCGTCGCCGATCCGCCCCGTCTGCGCGGCCTTGCGGATCGCCTCGAGCGCGGCATCGACCGACTCGTCGGCGAGCACGACCTCGACCTTCACCTTTGGAAGGAAGTCCACCACGTACTCCGCTCCGCGATAGAGTTCGGTGTGGCCCTTCTGCCGTCCGAAACCTTTCGCCTCGGTGACGGTGATCCCCTGCAGGCCGACTTCCTGAAGAGCTTCCTTCACCTCGTCGAGCTTGAAAGGTTTGATGATGGCTTCGATTTTTTTCATCCGAATGGGGCCTCCGAGGGTATGCGCGGCAAATCGAGCCCGCTTCCGCCAAATCAAAGCACGAACCGTGCCAGATTGGCATCGAAAACACCTGACGCAACGCCTTCATGGCGCTTCCGTAGCTTCGTGCGGACTTGTGCGCGACCGCGACGAGCTCGCCGCGGTGAAACTGCCCGGGCGCGCGAAAAGGCGCAATCGATGATGAACGGAAAATAGGCAGATAGCGGAAAAAATAGGCAGAGAGCTTGTTTGCCAGGCGATCGTTGATACGGCTAGTCTGCTTCGGTGATGGATGGATGGCTGCATGGTTCTCGAACTCATGACCCCCGTCGAGATGGCGAAGGCCGACCGGCTCGCGATCGAAGCCGGACCCTTCGACGGCGACGGCCTGATGCGCAATGCGGGTGCGGCGGTGGCCGCCGAAATCCTGGCGCGGTATCCGGGCGCGGCGAAGGTGCTCGTCCTTGCCGGCCCCGGCAACAATGGCGGCGACGGCTATGTCGTGGCGGCGCGGCTGCGCGAGGCTGGGATCGCCGTCCATGTCTATGGTGACGCGGAACCGCCGGAGGATAGCGATGCCGCCCGTGCCCGGGCGGCCTGGGGGCGGGACCTGCGCCCGCTGAGCGATTTCCAGCCCCTGCCGGCCGATCTTGTCGTCGACGCATTGTTTGGCGCCGGGTTGGCGCGCGCGGTGACGGGCGAGGCCGCCTCTGCGATCGAGCGGGCGAATGGTTCCGGCGCGACGATCGTCGCCGTCGACCTGCCGTCGGGCGTGTCGGGGCTGACGGGCAAGCCGCTCGGCGCGGCGATCCGCGCGAACCTGACGGTGACCTTCTTCCGGTTGAAGCCGGGCCATCTCCTCGAACCAGGGCGTGGCCTGTGCGGTGAGACGGTGCTGGTCGACATCGGCATACCGGCGACGGTTCTGAGCGCGATCGGCGCTTCCACCTTCCGCAACGAGCCCGGCCTGTGGCTCGGAGATTTTCCATGGCCGGATCGCAATACGCATAAATATGTCCGCGGCCATGCCGGCGTGTTTTCCGGGGGGGCGACGGCGACGGGAGCGGCGCGGCTCTCGGCCCTGGCAGCCGCACGCGCCGGGGCGGGCGCGGTGACCGTCCTGTCGCCGGGGAGCGCGTTGCAGGTGAATGCGACGCATTTGACGTCGATCATGCTGCATCGCGCGGATACGGCGGATGACGCGGTGGCCTTCATGCGCGAACGCAGGCTGGCGGCGGCCGTGATCGGGCCCGGCTTCGGCATCGGCGACCGCTGCGCGGAGTTCGTCCGGGCGCTCGCGGACCCGACACGGTCGGGCGCGCTGCATCTCGTGCTCGACGCGGATGCGCTGACCTCCTTCGAGGCGGCGCCTCAAGCGCTGTTCGAGGCGCTTGAACGGTCGATGGCGGCCGGCCAGGCGACGGCGGTGCTGACGCCGCATGAGGGGGAGTTTCGCCGGCTGTTTCCGGACCTCGCCAACGAGGGGACACTCTCGAAGCTCGAGCGGGCGCGGAAGGCCGCGCGGATCGCGCATGCCGTCGTCGTGCTGAAAGGACCCGACACGGTGATCGCCGATCCGTCCGGCCGGGCCGCGATCAACGCCAACGGCACGCCCTTTCTGGCGACGGCGGGATCGGGCGACGTGCTGGCCGGCATCACTGCCGGATTGCTGGCGCAGGGCATGCCCGTCTTCGAGGCGGCCTGCGCCGCGACCTGGCTGCACGCGGAGGCCGGTCGGCGCTCCGGGCCGGGGCTGATCGCGGAGGACCTGCCAAGCCTGCTGCCGCCCGTGCTGGCCGAACTCGACCGGCGGGCGCACGAGCGGCCATTGAACGGCAACCGACCGGGTTGAAGCATTCCGGTCGGATGCCGCCCTAAAGCTTTGCTAACCAACCATCTTCGGCATTCCTCAAGCCTGTGCGGCTATACTGCGCCGCAATTCGGGAGCCACGGGACGAAGCGGGGGTGACGGACATGGGTGCAGGCAGCGGGCCGATCGAGAAGCTGGAGCAAGCGGCGGCAAGGGCGGGGATCGAGGCGGGCGACTTCGCCCGGCTGCGGGCCGAGGTGTTCGCCGACGGCCGCGTCTGCCGCGGCGAGGCCGAGCGCCTTCTCGCCCTGGACGGCGAAGCCCTGTCGACCTGCCGGGAATGGACGGCCTTCCTGGTCGAGGCGGTGTCCGACCTCATCGTGCATCAGGAGAAGCCGGCTGGCTATATATCCGAGGCCAACGCCGCCTGGCTGATCGATGCAACGGCGCGCGCGCGACCGGCGACCGAACTCGAACTGCTCGTGGCGGTGCTCGAGCGGGCGCGGACCTCGCCCGCGAGCCTATCGGCCCACGCGCTGGAGCGCGTCGCCGACGCCGTGACCGACGGCGTGCTGCGCATGCCCGACGGCCGCATGCTCGTGCCGGGCGTGATCGGCAAGGCCGAGGTCGATCTGCTGCGCCGCATCCTCTATGCCTTCGGTGGCGGCGCCGGCATCGGCATAAGCCGCGAGGAGGCGGAGGTCCTGTTCGATCTCAACGACCGCACGGCGGATGCGTCGAACCATCCGGAATGGACGGAGCTGTTCGTCAAGGCGATGGCGAACTTCGTCATGTGCGCCTCCGGCTATGCGCCGCCCACGCGCGAAGAGGCCCTGCGCCATGAGGCCTTCCTCGACGCCGCCGCGATCGACGTCGGCGGGTTCCTCCGCCGGATGGTGTCGGTCGGAGCCGGGGGCATCCTCGCAGCCTATCGCGCACCCACCGGCATCGAAGCTGCCTGGCGGATCCGCAACGCCGAGCGTTCCGAGGCCGCGGCGCGAGCCGAGGCGATCGACGCGGACGAGGCGGCATGGCTGGTCGACCGCATCACGCGCGACCGCGTCATCCACGACAACGAGAAAGCGCTGCTGGCTTTCATCGGCCGCGAGTCGCCGATGATCCACCCGGCGATCCGGGACCTGATCGACAAGGTGGCCTGACGGCGCGCTCACGCGGCGCAACGGGCCCGGTCGGGAAGAGCGTCGTCGCGAGGTCCGCTCCGGGCAGCGATCGAAGGCCTCAGCGCTCTTCTTCGAGCCGGGTCAGTTCGCGCTGGATGCGGTCGATGATGCGGCCGGTGTCCTCGTGCATGCGCTTCAGTCGCTCGAGCTGGACGGTGATCGCCGCCAGCGGATCGGGGCCGATCTCGTCTGTCGGCGCGTCGCCGACGCCGTGCAGGAGCCATACCAGGTTCACGTTGAGGACACCCGCCAGAAGGGCGAGCCGCTCGACGCCGGGTTCCGAGCGGTCGCTTTCCCACTGCTCGATCGTCTTCTGCCGGACGCCGACACGGCGCGCCAGCGCCGCGGTGCTCATGCCCTGCGCGTCGCGGATGCGCGACAGCCTGCCCCCGAACGTATCGGGATCGGGAAGCCGCCGGTGGATGGGTGTCACGATCGCCATGGTTCGACCGTCCTCTTCAATCGCATCTTTGTTGATCATAGGCGGAACTCCTGCCGCGAGTCTGACCAGCGAGCGTCATCGCGCGTCGCCTTCGCCCGCGTTCAACCGGGACGCGTGCCAGCGCAGGTGATCCTCTATGAAGCTGGAGATGAAGTAGTAGGAATGGTCGTAGCCGTCCTGCATCCGCAAGGTCAACGGAATGCCGGCCTTGCGGCAGGCCTCTTCCAGGAGCCAGGGACGAAGTCCCTCCTGCAAGAAGCCGTCGGCCTTGCCCTGGTCGACGAGGAAGGCGTCGAAGCGGTGGCCGTCCTCGATCAGCAGGCAAGCGTCGTAGGCGCGCCAGTCCGCCTCGTTCGGTCCGAGATAGCGCTCGAAGGCCTTCGACGACCAGTCGGCGGTAGCAGGATGCACGATCGGCGCGAAGGCCGAGCAACTCCGGAAACGCTCCGGGTTCCTGAGCGCGATGGTGAGCGCGCCGTGCCCGCCCATGGAGTGGCCGAAGATCGACTGGCGCGCCATGTCGGCCGGAAAGTTCGCGGCGATGAGTCCGGGCAGTTCGGCGACGATGTAGGAGTACATGCGATAGTTGGCGGCAAAGGGCGCCTCGGTCGCGTCGACATAGAAGCCGGCGCCGGAGCCGAACTGCCAGTTGTCCTTCTCGTCGGGCACCGTCTCGCCGCGCGGGCTGGTGTCCGGGCAGACGATGATCAGCCCGAGTTCGGCGGCCATGCGCCGGTACTCCCCCTTCTCCATCACGTTGGCATGGGTGCAGGTGAGGCCGGAGAGATACCAGAGGACGGGGCAGGGGCGGTCCTTCGCCTGGGGCGGAACAAAGACGGCGAAGGTCATGTCGCAGGCACAGGCTTCCGAGGCATGGCTGTAGACGCCCTGCGTGCCGCCGTGCGATTTCGCAATGGAGATTGTCTTCATGCTATTCTTTCAATTGCCGAGCCTGACGGCGAAATTGACTGCCGCGGCTACGTGTCATGGATCGGGCTCGACGAGTTCGGCTTCGATCGAGAGTTGGCGCGCCAGTGTCGCCATCCGACCGTCCGCCGTCGCGAGCGGCTCTCCGCGTTGCAGCGCCAGCGCGAGATAGAGGCAGTCGTAGATTGTGTGACTGTGGGCGAATGACAGACGGGCCGCGCTCGCAGTGAGGGACGCGTCGTCTATGAGAGTTGTGATGACTTTGGGAATGTGATCGATCGCCGTGAAGAAATCATCCACGGAGATCTGTCCGGCCCTCATGTATTTCAGCAATGCATTGGCCGCCTCGGGCATCACGATTTGCGGGGCCGCAAGGTCGATCCGGCCAATATATGCCGAGGCTGAGCCGCTGAACGGCGAGGGAACGTACCAGTAGGTCGCCAAGTTCGCGTCAATGATCATCGTCGAGATCCGGCAGGCTGGGGCGCGCATCCCTTTCGGCGCGGGCTTCCTGCATGATCCGCAACGCCGTTTCGAGGTCGACCGGCTTGGATCGCGCGCGGATGCTCGCCGCTTCGCGGATCAACTCCTCGCGCGACGGCACGGCCCTTTCGGCGATGGCCTCGCGCGCCAGCTGTTCGGCCGACTTGCCGTCGGCCCTGGCACGCTGCTTGAAGCGTTCGAGCACGTCGTCGGGAATGTTGCGGATGACCATGCTGGCCATGATTTCGCCTCTGCCTGATATCGGAATGATATCGATCGCGCCGGGATCATTCAACCATCCGAGCCGCGGTGAGCGCCCGCCGCACGATCCGGTCGAGCGCCGAAAGGAATTCCGAGCGGTCGCGCGGCGCGAAGCTGCGATTGAAGCCCCGGTCTTCGCCTGTTTCCCGCAGATGCTGCCTGAGGTCGCGCATGGCCACCGCCATGCCGATCGACTCGGGCGTGAAGGGGCGGCCGGTGGGACCGAGGACGTGGACGCCATTTGGAACGAGCCGGGCGGCGAGCGGGACGTCGGCGGTGATCGCGATGTCGTTCTCTACGGCGTTCTCCACGATCCAGTCGTCGGCGGCATCCGCGCCCTTCGAGACGACGACGTTGCGGATCATCGGATCGCGCGACGGGCGCAGGCCGCCGTTGGAAACGAAGGTGACCACGATTCCGTGTCGCTCCGCGACCTTCGCCACCTCGTCCTTCACCGGACAGGCGTCGGCATCGACGTAGATGTGGATAGCGCGCATCGCGACCGCCCGTGATTCCTCATTCGGTCGCAAGGTAGCCTCGACCGGGCGGAGCGCGAAGCTCAATCGGGAAGATGGCAGCGAACCAGCGTCGCCGACCCGTCGATGGTGAGCGTGTCCGGCCCCGACATTTCGAGCGTGATCCGACGCTCCTCCATCTCGCCTTCGGCGATGCAGGAGGCTGCGACGGTTGCGGAACCGTCCGTGAGCGGCGTCTCCGCGAAATTGCAAACAGCCTCGTAGCGGCGGATCGTCGTCGGCGTGATCACCGCCATCATCTCGACCGGCTCGACGTCGATGCGAGCGCAGGACGCCGCGTCGCCCGCCCAGACGCCGACATAGTCGGGACCGACGCCGGCAGGTCGGGCTCGCGCCGCGGCGCGGGTGTCCGCCCTCAGCATTTCCGGCGACGGGAGCACGGCGCCGGCATCCTCGGTCGCCGATCCGTTGCGCGCGTCGGATTCCTCGATCCGCTTCTCGAGCGCCTCGACGCCGGAGGCGAAGTCGCGCATCGCGCGTTCCGTCAGTTCGTTGACGACGACACCGAGTTCGCGCGCGTAGCCGCGCGCCCGCTCCAACGCCGGCCCGGCGTCCTCGATCAGCCGCTCGGTCCGCTGGCGGGCGTCGCGAGCCAGTTCGCCAGCCCCTTCGAGAATCAGGCCGGCACCTTCGCCGATGCGGTCGATCGCGTCATTGCGCTTTTCGGCGGGTGCCGCTTCCGGCGACTCGGCGGCAGCCGGCGGCTCCTCTGCCTGCACGACCTTTTGTTCGTCGCTGCATGCGGCAAGCGCCAGCAAGGAGCTGCCGACCGCCACGATCAGAAACCGGGACCTGCGCGTCATGAGTAACCCCCGTCA
Source organism: Mesorhizobium sp. (assembly GCA_046292285.1). Taxonomy (GTDB): domain Bacteria; phylum Pseudomonadota; class Alphaproteobacteria; order Rhizobiales; family Rhizobiaceae; genus Aquibium. The sequence goes on from JBKBRJ010000069.1 coordinate 19,428, forward strand.
AACCGATTGGATGCGCAGGAATGCCCCGAGGCGCGGCAGGTTCCAGACGCGCGACTAATAAACCACCACGCTCCTGATGCTTTCGCCCGCGTGCATCAGGTCGAAGCCCTTGTTGATCTCGTCGAGCGTCAGGCGGTGGGTGATCATCGGGTCGATCTGGATCTTGCCGTCCATGTACCAGTCGACGATTTTCGGAACGTCGGTGCGGCCGCGCGCGCCGCCGAAGGCGGTGCCCTTCCAGGTGCGGCCGGTGACGAGCTGGAACGGCCGCGTGGAGATTTCCTGGCCGGCGCCGGCCACGCCGATGACGATCGATTCGCCCCAGCCGCGATGGGCGCATTCCAGCGCCTGGCGCATCACCTTGACGTTGCCGGTGCAGTCGAAGGTGTAGTCGGCGCCGCCGATCTGGTCGGCGCCGCGCTTGGTCATGTTGACGATGTGCGGCACGACGTCGCCGTCGATCGCCTTCGGGTTGACGAAATGCGTCATCCCGAACCGCTCGCCCCAGGCCTTCTTGTCGTCGTTGATGTCGACGCCGAGGATCAGGTCGGCACCGGCGAGCTTCAG
>JBKBRJ010000070.1:0-19329 GCA_046292285.1 Mesorhizobium sp.
GCGGCGGGGCCGGGGCGGGCGCGGCGGCGGCCCGCGTCAGCCGCGTGCCCTCCGGCCATCCGGAAGGCTATCTCGAAGGCTTCGCCACGATCTACGCCGAAGCCGCCCGCGCCATCCGAGCCGCCCGGACGGGCACCACCCCCGACGACGCCGTGACCTATCCGACCGTCGCCGACGGCGTCGAAGGCGTAGCCTTCGTCGAGGCCTGCGTCCGGTCGTCGAAAAGGAACGCCGCCTGGACGAGACTGTGAACGCGCGGGGCCGGTAAGCGACAGGCGCGGCCGGGTGGCTAGCGACCGCCCTGCCCTTTCCGCCCGAGCCAGGCGTCGAAGCTTAGCCGCGACCGCCAGTCGCGATGAGCGGCCAGCAGGTTGCCCTTGAGCGAGCGGAGGAGGGACCGCCTGCGCGAGGCCTTTCGCGCATCCTCGATCAGGCTGCCGCCGAGCTCCGCGCCGCCGTCGGCGACGAGGTTGTGCGCCAGCGACCAGATGTCCAGCCCGAGTTCCCAGTGGTACTTGATGTCCTCGTCGACCACCCGGAAGACCCGGTTCCGCGACAGGAACCGGGACGCGCCTTCGCGCGAGATCAGGTAGCCGACGAGCCCGGCGCGGACATGCTCGCGCTTGACGATCCCGATGCCGGCGACGGCGCGATGCACCGCGCGGCCCCTCTCGCGCTCGCCCGGCAGGTCGAACAGCTTGACGATGTGGCGGCCGTCGGAGAGGAGTTCGGCGGCGGCGGCGATCACCGCGCGAAGCGCCTCGCCGTCGCGCACCCTGAAATCGTCCTCCAGAACGAGCGCCCATGGCCCGCCGCCGTCAAGCAGCGCCCGCCAGGCCATCCGGTGGGTCGCGTAGGCGGCGATTTCCGCCGCGATGGGCGGGCGCTTGCTCCACCGCCGCGCCGCCTTCGCATCGTAGAGCTCCGCGACGATGCGGTCCGTCGGCGTGACTCCGTCGACGACGCGGACACGGCTCGCGTCGACGAACCCGGTGGCTTGCGCCATCGCCGAGCGAAGTCGCGCGGGGGGCGAGGCCCTGGACGTCAGGACGAGGACGTCCGGCGCGGCGGGCTCGCGGTCAGCTGGCATGATGCCGGACCTGCACCTTCGGCAGGCCGACCGGCGTGACGCCGAGATCCCGCGCGAGCTGGCCGAAGGCTTCGGTCTCGATCAGGCACTCGTAAGGGATCTCGGGGAAACGCAGCCCGGCGCGGTGCACGTCCGAGTGGACGAGGAGCGCCGTCCCGCCGACGCCGTTCAGCGGAACGCGGTCGAGATAGCGCAGGTCGTGCAGGTGGCGGCGCCACCAGGCATCCACCGGCGGCATGGTCAGGCCATGCCTCAAGTGCCGGAAATGCTCCACCCGGTGCGGCTTGCCGACGGCGAGCCAGGTGTTGAGGTCGAAGCTCGGCCCATCCGGCTCGATCACGCAGTCCGGCACGACGATCTTGGCCTCCGCCGACAGCAGCGACGCGATCAGGTCGCGCGGCAGGCCGACGATGTCGGCGTCGAGCCACAGGTACCAGTCGGAATAGGGCTTCTCAAGCGCGTGCCCGATCAAATCGTTGCGCGCCATGGCGATGCCGGCGCGGCGCGCGCGCTGATACTTCGGTTTCCAGCGCCGGTCGCGCGGCAGGTCGGGCGCGCCGCGCGCGAGAGTCACGCTCGACATCGAGGCGAAGTCGGAGCCATGGCGCGCGATGATTTCGGCAACCGCTTCGGCCGTCCGGTCGCTGCTGGCGCCCACGCCGTAGAGGACATGAAGCCTGTCGCGCGGATGATCCAGCCGCAGCAGCTGCCCGACATTGTCCTCCAGGAAGGGCTCGGCGTTGCGGGCGGGGATGAGGATCGTCACCGAAGGCGAATCGGATCGCTTTCGCAGCGGCAGGGTCAGGATCGCCTGGTCGACCTGGCGCTTGGCCACCTTGATCGTAAGGCGTTTGTCGCGCCGAAGCGCGTTAAGCAGCTGGCGGACCTGCGCCAGCTTGCGGTGATAGAGCGAGGGCGGGCGGTTGCGGTAGTAGCTGCCCTGCCAGCAGTGCACCGACAGCACCGTATCGGCATAATCGCCCCAGCGGGGATCGCCGCCATCCGCGCCGTGCACGGTCAGCCCGGCAAAGAGATGCGAGGAGTTGAGGGACAGCGCCCGCGGCTCCGGCCATTGCTCGACCGCCGCCGACAGGATCAAGGGACCGGTGGTTTCCAAGACGTCGAAATCGCGGCGGGGATACATCAGCTTGCACAGGTCGATGACGCGATCCCAGAAAGGATGGCCGGGCGGGCTCGCCATGGTTCCGTTGAACCAGAGCGACTGCATGCCCCGATAGCGGGCCGGGAAATGCTGCTTTCGCGGCTCCTCGCAGAGGACGGCTCGGGTGTCGCTCGCCAGCGGCTCCAAGGATGCCATGCAGATCGTGTCGATGTCGGCGTAGACGCCGCCGAAATGCCTGAGGAGACAGTAGCGCGCGAGGTCGGCGCGCTGGACGGGACGCGAATAGCCGTCGAACATCGGCAGGAGTTCGGGAAACTCGGCGGCCATGAAGCCGCGCAGGTCCTCGTCGGACCAGAACATGTAGCGCCAGCCGGGATTGAGCTTCTCCCAGCTTCCGGGATCGCCCTTCTCGACGGGATGATCCCTGCTGCGCCAGGTCTGGTGTATGATGCGCGGAATGCCAGCGGAGACGGATAGTGCCATTCTTGCAAGCAAACCTGGTTGAGGAGGACGGACGCGTCTCAGGGGCAGAAATCCGGAACGAGAGCAATTTTCAAGTCCTTTCGGGCCTTTGTGAGGGCACGCGCGCTCATTTGCGCAAGAACCTCGGCTCGGAGCGCCGCCATCGTGCCACGGTGGCGAGCCTCGACGGCGGGGATCTCGCCCGTCTCCCCGCCCTGATCGCGGAGCGCAGGCCCGGTTTCGTGCTGTTCGAGGGCGTGGCGCTGCTCGACGCGATGCGCGAGGTGCGTCGCGCCTTTCCGGAACTGCCCATCGTTGTCGATTTCCACAATGTCGAGGGCCGGCTCCACCGCGACGTGCGCCTGGCGCGGGTTCCCCGGCCGGCACGTTTGCTCGGGCGGCTGCTGTTCGCACGAGGAATCCGCGAGGCTGAGGCGGCCGACCGGGATGCGATGCGGATCGCCGACGCGGTCTGGACCTGCTCGGAGCGGGACGCCGACCTGGTGCGGGCGGCCGGGCAGGCTCGGTCGGTCCACGTCGTCCCCAATCCGATCCCGGACTGGTGCCGGAGCGTCGAACCCGAGACTGTCGAGCGCCAGGGGCGGACCGTCCTCTTCGTCGGGCATCTCGGCTACGCCCCGAACCGGCGCGCCATCGACGAACTCGCGGGCTCGATCATGCCGGATCTGCGCCGCCGGTTTCCCGATGCCGGCCTGCATGTCTGCGGTCGCGCGCCGCGCGCCAAGCTCGCCCGGACGCTGAGCGAACAGGGACACCGCCTGACGGCCGACCCGCCGGATCTGGCCCCGATCTATCGCGACGCGGCGGTCGCAGTGATGCCGCTGCGGCAAGGCGGCGGCACGCGAATCAAGGTGCTGGAGGCGCTGGCGGTCGGATGCCCGGTCGTGGCGACGGCCAAGGCGGTCGAGGGTCTGGCGATCGAGGACGGCCGGCACTTCCTGCGCGCGGAGACGGCCGCGGATTTCGTAGGGGCGCTCGCGCGGCTGTTCGAGGAGCCGGCGCTCGGGCAACGGCTCGCCGCCGAGGGCCGGGATTTCGTGCATCGCATCCATGGCGACGCGGCGCGGGCCGATGCCATCCGGGCGGCGCTGGCCGCGATCGGGCTCGCACGGCCCTGAGGCCGCGCGTAGGCGTTCACCGCATGGCGTCGAGGAAGGCCAGCACCGCCTCGCGCATCGCGGGCGTCTCGACATGGCCCGTGTCGGGTTCGGCGAGCCAGGACAGCGCCGCCTCGGCCCCGGCCGCCCGGTAAGCGGCGCGGCATTCGGCGAAGGCCGCGGCCACCGCGTCGGGCGGCGTCAGCGGATCGCGGTCGCCGGTGCAGATCAGTTGCGGGCGCGGCGCGACCATGCCGGCGATGCGGCCGAAGGAGGCTTGCGAAAGCAGGCCGGGGATCGTCATGTAGTGGCCGTGCAGGTCGTGCGCGCCGGTGCGGATGAGGGTTGCGAGGTCGGCGAAGCAGCACAGATGCGCCACGCGGGCGATGCGCGGCTCGATCGCGGCGAGAAAGTAGCCGTGGGTGGCACCCATCGACAGGCCGAAGGCGGCGACGCGGGCCGGATCGACGTCGTCGCGGGCGGCCAGGTGATCGAAGCCCGCGAGAAGGTCGGCGAGCATCTCCCCCATCAGCGTCCTTCCCTGCCAGAGAAGCGCCTTGGAGAGCGAGTCCTCTCGTTGGTCGGCGCTGTCGCCGAAGGTCGGCATGTCGAGGCAGAGCGTCACGAAGCCCCGCCGCGCCAGCATCGGCCCCCAGGGGCCGAGCAGGCTTGGCCTGCCGTCGAGCAGTTCGGCCGCGCCGATGCCGTAGCGCGCGCCGTGGGCGTGGCAGTAAAGCACGGCCGGCAGGCGCCCTTCCCGCGCTTCGGGGCGGGTGAGGAACGCCCTCGTCCTGCGACCTTCGCCGAGGTCGAGCAGCATCGTCTCGACGGCGACGCCATCGGATATGGCGATGTCGCGCGACAGGACGGTTGGCGCGACGCGGGGACGGTCGGGCACGCGGACGAGATGGCGCAGGGCTTCGGGCGTCATGACGCGGCCCTCGCCGCGCCCGCCTCGAGGATCGCGCGCAGCGGCGCCACCTCGCCCGCCCGCAGGCGCTCGCCGTCGCGGATGAAGACGCCGCGAAGCTCGAAGCCCTGCACGACGAGGCGTTCGCCTATTCGGCCCTCGTAGGCCAGCTTGAAGGTGCGGGCGTTCCATTCCACGAGGCGCGCGACGAGATCGAGACGGTCGCCGTCCGCTGCCGGAGAGCGGAACGTGCCGCCGACGTCGATCAGGCCAAGGCCGATGGAACCGAGTTCACCGCAGATCGCGCCGTGCCCGCCGCCCCAACGGTGGAGCAGCGCGTGAAACGTGGCGTCGAACCATCGGAAATGGTTGGGATAGTAGACGATGCCGGCCGGGTCGCAGTCGCCGAAGCTGACGGGAATTGAGTTCTGGTGGACGATCTCGATCATGCCGTGGTTCCGATGTCGGTTGTCGCCGGCCGGGTCCAGGCCGCGCGTGTTGCCGATAGCTAGACGAATCGGCGCCCCGGTTGAACCTTGTCCGGCAAATTCGACCGCCGATCGGCTCAATCCTCGATGGCTGGGGCTGGCGACTTCCCATCATGCAAAAATATGATACGAAGGATCATGTTTTATCGCCCGCCCCCTACCATATTGTCTGGAACTGTTCTAAAGAAGTGGCCCGCCATCCGGGCCATGCGAGCGAGGACCAGCCATGCGGCTTACACGTCAGACCAACTACGCGATCCGCATCCTGATGTACTGCGCGGCCAACGAAGGCCGGCTGAGCCGCATTCCCGAGATCGCGGCGGCCTATTCCGTGTCGGAACTCTTTCTGTTCAAGATCCTGCAGCCGCTGGTCGAAAACAAGCTGATCGCCACGGTGCGCGGCCGCAATGGCGGCGTCAGGCTCGCCAGGCCGGCCGCGGAGATCACGCTGTTCGACGTGGTGCGGGTGACGGAGGAGAGCTTTGCCATGGCCGAGTGCTTCGAGAACGACGCGGCCGACTGTCCGCTGATCGACAGCTGCGCGCTGAACGCGGCGCTGCGCAAGGCGCTGGGCGCCTTCTTCGAGGTACTGGAAAGCTACACCATCGCGGACCTGGCGAAGGAGCGGCCGAGCCTGCTGCTGCGGCTCGGCATCGACGCCAACACCGGCCACGCCATCGCCAACTGACATCGGCTGCTCGACGTGGCCACGGCTCCGGCGTCGTCATCCTCGGGCTTGTCCCGAAGATCTGCCCGCTTCGACGTCGTGCAGCTCTTGCTGTCGCGAGCATTTCTACGAAACGCCAAAGGGACAAGAGTCGGCAGATCCTCGGGACAAGCCCGAGGATGACGACCGTCCGAAGTCGCACATGCCCCCGGACCGGGAGAAGGCAACGAAGATACGATTGGTCGAGGCTAGGCGCCGCAGGCACGACATCCGCCGCATCTGCCGCCACCCCATGTTTCATCCATCCCATCTGAACCGGAAGGAAGACCGCCCATGTACGTCGCCATGAACCGCTTCAAGGTCCACAAGGGTTCGGAAGAGGCCTTCGAGGCCGTCTGGAAGGGCCGCGATTCGACGCTGTCGGAAATGAAGGGGTTCCAGAGCTTCCACCTGCTGCGCGGCGCGACCAACGACGAGGAAGGCTACACGCTCTATGCCTCGCACACGATCTGGGCGAACCACGAGGATTTCTCCGCCTGGACGAAATCCGAGCAGTTCCGCGCCGCCCACAGGAACGCCGGCAACAACAAGCCGCTCTATATGGGCCCGCCGCAGTTCGAAGGGTTTACGGCGGTCGAGGGGGCGTGAGGGTTCACGCCGCAGCCAGCAAGCTCGCGTTTCCTCCCGCCGCCGTGGTGTCGACGCAGACGGCGCGTTCCTGGGCGTAGGCGGCGGGGGCCAGCGTCTCCGCGATCAGCGGCACGATCGGGCCGGCGCGGGCGGCCAACGCCTGGCGCAGCGCGCGCTGGCGGTCGGGCTGGGCGGCGGACGCCACCACGTCGATGGCGATCCGAGCCAGTTCGACGGGGGCGACGATGCCGTCGAGGGCGGCGATCGGCAGGCCCTTGCCCAGCAGCGGCTGGAGCGTGGCGGGCGCGCCGGGAGCGACGGCCAGCACGGCGTTGCCGAGGGCCAGCGCCTGGACCACCTGCGCCAGCACGAGGTCGGCATCGGGACCGAGGCAGAGCACGCGGCCTCGTGGCGCGAGCATCAGCGAATTGCCCTCGCCGGTCGGGCCGGGCAGGTCGTAGGGGCCGACGTCGAGCCCGGCCGACGCCGCGACCGCGTCCGCCGCTTTGCCGCGCAGGAGCTTGCGCAGCGCGCCGATGCGGTCGGTCCGGGTCGGCCAGTCGCCGCTTGCGATATCTGGGAAGCGCTCGGCGATCATCGCCGCCGTGACGGCCTGTCCCTCCCCGGCCGGCGCGGGGCGCGACGGACCCTTGCGGAAGCGGCGCAGGTAGTGCGGGCCGCCGGCCTTCGGGCCGGTGCCGGACAAGCCCTCGCCGCCGAAGGGCTGGGAGCCGACGACGGCGCCAATCTGGTTGCGGTTGACGTAGAGATTGCCGACGTGGACGGTGTCGATGAAGCGCTGGACCCGCGCCTCGATGCGGGTGTGCAGGCCGAAGGTGAGGCCGTAGCCCCTGGTATTGATGTCGGCGATGACGCGGTCGATCGCGTCGGCCTCGAAGGTCGCGACGTGGAGGACCGGACCGAACACCTCGCGCTCCAGTTCGCCGATGCCGGAGACGCGGACGATGCGCGGCGCAACGAAGCGCCCCTCGGCCGGCGTCTCCAGCTTCGCCACCAGCTTGCCGCGCGCTTCCATGTCGGCGCAGTAGGCGGCGATCGAGGATTGCGCCTCCTCGTCGATCAGGGGGCCGACGTCGGTCGACAGATGCGCCGGGTCGCCGACCGTCAGTTCGTCCATCGCGCCGCGCAGCATCTCCATGATCTTTTCCTCGACGTCGGTCTGGACGTAGAGGATGCGCAGGGCCGAGCAGCGCTGGCCGGCGCTCTGGAAGGCGGAGGCGAGCACGTCGCGCACCGCCTGTTCGGGCAGCGCGGTCGAGTCGACCAGCATGGCGTTGAGCCCGCCGGTCTCGGCGATCAGCATGGCGTCGGGCGAAGCCGATTGCGCCAGCTGCCGCTCGATCGCCCTGGCGACCTCGGTCGAGCCGGTGAAGCAGACGCCGGCGATCGCCGGATCGGCGACCAGCGGCGCGCCGACCGACGGCCCGTCGCCAGGCAGGAACTGGAGCACGTCGGCCGGGATGCCGGCCTGATGCAGCAGCGCGACGGCGCGGGCGGCGATCAGCGGCGTCTGTTCGGCCGGCTTGGCGACGACGGCGTTGCCCGTGACGAGGGCGGCCGCCACCTGGCCGGTGAAGATGGCGAGCGGAAAATTCCACGGCGAGATGCAGACGATGACGCCGCGCGCGGCGGTCCCCGCCTCCGCCTTCCCGGCCTCGGCGGCGTAGTAGCGCAGAAAGTCGACCGCCTCGCGGACCTCGGCGATGCCGTCGGCGAGCGTCTTGCCGGCCTCGCGGGTGCAGAGCGCGAAGAACTCCGGCGCGTGCGCCTCGTAGAGATCGGCGGCGCGCAGGAGCATGGCCGCGCGTTCAGTCACGGGCGTTGCGGCCCAGCCGGCTTGCGCGGCGACGCCGATGCGCACCGCTTCGCGCGCCAGAGCGGCATCGGCCTCGACCACGGTTCCGACCGCTTCCGCTGGCTTCGCCGGATTGACGATGACGCGGGCGAGCCCGCCCTCGCCCGCCGTCGGCGTCATCGGCCGGGCGGTCCAGGCGGAGCCGGTCATGAAGGGCGCGCGCGCCTCGTCGAGCGCGGCGATGGTGACCGGGTCGGTGATGTCCCAGCCCCGCGCGGCCTTGCGCCCGGCCCCGAAGATGCCCGAGGGCATCGGGATCGCCGGATTGTGCGCGGGGCCCTGGGTGGCGACGACCTCGAAGGGATCGCGCGCGATCACCTCGGCGCTGACGTCCTCGTCGACGATCTGGTGGACGAAGGAGGAGTTGGCGCCGTTTTCCAGCAGGCGGCGCACCAGATAGGCGAGCAGGTCGGAATGGGCGCCGACCGGGGCGTAGATTCGGCAATGGGTGCCCTCGGCCTTGCGTACGGCCTCGTGCAGCGCCTCGCCCATGCCGTGCAGCCGCTGGAACTCGAAGGCGTGGTTGTCGTCGGCCATTTCGAGGATCGCGGAAACCGTGTGCGCGTTGTGCGTGGCGAATTGCGGATAGATGCGGTCGGTCATGCCGAGCAGTTTTCGCGCGCAGGCGATATAGGACACGTCGGTGTTGGGCTTGCGCGTGAAGACGGGATAGCCCGGCAGGCCCAAGGTCTGCGCGCGCTTGATCTCGGTGTCCCAGTAGGCGCCCTTGACGAGACGGACCATGATGCGCCGGTCGAGCCGCTCGGCCAGCGCATGCAGCCAGTCGATGACGAAGGGCGCGCGCGGGCCATAGGCCTGGACGACGACGCCAAAGCCTTCCCAGCCGGCGAGCGCGGGATTGGACAGCGTTTCCTCGATGACGTCGAGCGACAGGTCGAGCCGGTCGGCCTCCTCGGCATCGATGTTCAAGCCCATGCGGGCGTCGCGGGCGGCGAGGCAGAGCGACGTCAGCCGCTCGACCATGACCGGCAGCATACGCGCCTTCTGCGCCTGCTCGTAGCGCGGGTGGATGGCCGACAGCTTGACCGAGATGCCGGGATTGCGGCGCACCTCGTTGCCGGTCGCGGTCTTCGTCAGCGAGGCGATCGCGTCGGCATAGGCGCGGTGATAGCGCAGCGCGTCGCCCTCGGTGCGGGCGGCCTCGCCCAGCATGTCGTAGGAATAGAGATAGCCCTTGCGGGTGTAGTCGCGGCCGCGCCGGACGGCCTCGTCGATGGTGCGGCCGAGCACGAACTGCTCGCCCATCTCGCGCATCGCGGCCGACACGGCGGTGCGGATGACCGGCTCGCCCAGCCGCCGCACCATGGCGCGCAGGGTTCGCTCGATGGCGCCCTCGCCCTCGTCGAGCACGCGGCCGGTCAGCATCAGCGCCCAGGTCGAGGCGTTGACGAACATCGATGCCGATTCGCCCGAATGCGCCGACCAGTCGTGCGGCGCGATCTTGTCGCGGATCAGGTCGTCCATGGTCTCGGCGTCGGGCACGCGCAGCAGCGCCTCGGCCAGGCACATCAGCGCCACGCCTTCCCGGGTCGACAGGCCGTATTCGGACAGGAACACTTCCATCAGCTGCCGGTCGGAGGACGACCGGACGATGCGCACCAGCCCGGCGGCGCGGGCGGAGATTTCGGCGCGCCGCGCCTCGGAAAGCCCGGCGGCTGCGACGAGATTCGCCAGTGTCGCGGCCTCGTCAGGAAGATAGTGCGAGCGGATGGCGTCGCGGAGGTCTGGACGTGTCGGCATGGCGATGATCCCCGGGCGGAACGTGTGGCCGGCGCGCCGTCTCGGTGCGGACATCCCGCCCACGCGCCTAGGGCTTCTTGTAGCATTTCGCCGGACGCATGGCCGGTCCATACAGGAGCAAGATGCAGACCGAACGACCTGTTTCGGCTAGGATGCTCGTTGAACCTGGACCGGGAATAACTGCATGGCAGATCATCTGGATCGTATCGACCGCAACATCCTCGCGGCCCTGTCGCGCGACGGCCGGCTCTCGATGGCCGAACTCGCCGCAAGGGTGGGCCTGTCGAAGACGCCCGTGCAGGCGCGGGTGCGGCGGCTCGAGGCCGACGGATACATCCGCGGCTATGCGGCGATCGTCGACCGCGAGCGCATGGGCGAAGGCCACGTCGCCTTCGTGCAGGTGAAGCTCTCCGATACGCGCTCGGCGGCGCTCGACGCCTTCAACAAGGCGGTGCTGGCGATCCCGGAGGTGGAGCAGTGCCACATGATCGCGTCGAGCTTCGACTATTTGCTGAAGGTCCGCACGACCGACATCGCCAGCTACCGCCGGGTTCTCGGCGAGCGCATTTCGGCCCTGCCGCACGTGGCGCAGACATCGACCTTCGTGGCGATGGAGACGGTGAAGGACCGGTGATGAGCGGCGCGGATCCGCATCGAAGGCCAAACGGCACCATATGTATACACGAACACTCGATCCGGAGAATTTTGTCCGGGGCGCCACTGCGCCCGCCAACACCTTGCAGGGCGAGTCCGGTAACGCGTCTTAATATATGATATTTCTCTACTTATGCCTCTTTCGGCCGTCTCGATCCCGATGCTCCAACTTGCGACGGCTTTCATCGGGAGCTTGGCTTTCGAGTTCCGCACCCGTTGACATGATCGGTCACACACGGCACTATGCATACATGCGTCATGTTGGAGGAGGAGCCAGTGCCGCCTTCCTTCATTATGTCCGACAGCCTTCGGGCCGTTGCGCCTCTTGCCCAGGGGCAAGACAGGGCGTACGCCGCATCCGACCTCTCCGCGCCCGCCGGCCAGCCATTGAGCTGCCCGACGATCAACCCCTGAACGGCCCGATGCCCGCCATCTTCACGCTGATGTTTCCGATCCTGTTCCTGATCGGCCTCGGCTTCCTGGCCGTCCGCACGGGATATGCCACGCCGGGGCAGATCGACGGGCTGGCGGGTTTCGTCGTCAACTTCGCGCTGCCCGCCATCATCTTCTCCACCTTCACCGGGCAGCAGCTCGGCGAGACGATCAACCTGCCCTACCTCGCCGTCTATGCCGGCGGGTCGCTGGTCGCGTTCGCCATCGTGTTCGCCCTCATGCGTTTCGTCTTGCGGCGGCCGCTGACGACGGCGGCGATCGGCGCGCTCGGCGGCACGGGGTCCAACACCGGCTTCATCGGCTTTCCCGTCGCCTCTCTGGTCATCGGCGCCCCGGCCTTCGTGGCGATGCCGCTGACGATGCTGGTCGAGAACATCCTGGTGATCCCGCTGGCGCTGGCGCTGGCCGAGCTCGGGCGCAACGAGGGCGGCTCCGTGGCGAGCCTGCTGGCCGGCACAGCGCGGCGGCTTCTGGCCATGCCGCTGCTCTGGGCGATCTTCGCCGGCACCGCGCTGTCCTTCGCCGGCGTCGCGATTCCCGACCTGCTGTTGACCTCCGTCGACCTGCTCGGCCGCGCCTCGGCGCCGGTGGCGCTGTTCGTCGTCGGCGGAGTCGTCGCAAGCCTCAGCCGCGCGGACGTGAACGCCGACCTCGGCCCGGTCGTGGTGGGCAAGCTCGTCATCCACCCGCTGGCGGTTGCCGGCATGCTCCTGCTCATCCCCGGGGTCCCGCCAGGACTTGCCGCTTGTGCGATAGTCTTCTCGAGCGCCTCGATGCTAACGATCTACCCCGTCCTCGCCCGCCGCTACGGGCTCGAGACCAAGGCGGCCGCGGCGCTGATCATCGCCACGGTCGCCGGGCTCGTCACCCTATCGGCCGTGCTGGCAACCATCCTGGCACGCAACGACGGAGCCTTCTGACCCGCCCTGGCGCCGCGGTCCTCCCACCGCGCACCGCCTCGACCCGAACGAACGGAGACCACCTTGGCAGACGAACCCCTCATCCTTTCCGCTTCCTGCTCCAACAAGCCCGGCATCGTCGCCGCCGTCTCGAAGGCGATCTTCGACATGGGCGGCGACATCGCCGACCTGCAGCAGTTCGACGATCATGGCACCGGCCAGTTCTTCTCGCGGGTGGTCTTTTCGGGCGCCACCGCCCCGATCGAGGCCCGGAAGGCGCGCGATCTGCTGGCGCCGGTGCTCGCGCCCTTCGGAATGTCGTGGTCGCTTCGGGCGCGCAACGAACGTCGCCGCGTCCTCATCATGGTGTCGCGCTTCGATCATTGCCTGGCCGACCTGCTGTACCGCTGGCACATGGGCGAACTGAACATGGAGATCGCGGGCATCGTCTCCAACTACCCGCGCGACATCTATCCGAACCTCGCCTTCGGCGAGATTCCCTTCCACCACCTGCCGATCTCGAAGGACACCAAGACGCAACAGGAGGCGAAGCTCCAGCGAATCGTCACCGAGGGCAAGGTCGATCTCGTCGTGCTCGCCCGCTACATGCAGATCCTCTCGGAGGAGATGACCGAGCACCTGGCGGGACGCTGCATCAACATCCACCATTCGTTCCTGCCGGGCTTCAAGGGCGCCAAGCCCTACCACCAGGCGCATGAGCGTGGCGTGAAGCTGATCGGCGCCACGGCCCACTACGTCACCAGCGATCTCGACGAGGGGCCGATCATCGAACAGGACATCGAGCGGGTGAGCCACCGCGACACCGCCGAGGAACTGGTGCGCAAGGGCCGCGACATCGAACGCCGCGTGCTCGCCCGCGCCGTGCGCGCGCATCTCGAGGATCGCGTGCTGATGAACGGCATGCGCACCATCGTCTTCCCGGAATAGACGAGGGCGCGCGAATCCTCGCGCCCGGCCCTCAACGACAAAAGAGAAAAGCCCCGCCCGGTCTTCGCCGGGGCGGGGCTTTTCCCTTGGGGACCGTCGCTGACGCGTCAGGTCCGCCGCATGCGAGTCAGGTGCGCAACACCCGATAGATGGCTGGTATGACCAGCACGGTCAAGATGGTCGACGACGCGAGCCCGAACAGCAGCGAGATCGCCAGTCCCTGGAAGATCGGATCGGTCAGGATCACCGCCGCTCCGATCATCGCGGCGAGCGCGGTGAGCAGGATCGGCTTGAAGCGGATCGAGCCCGCCTCGATCAGGATCTCGGTCAGCGACTTGCCGGTCCCGTCGGCATGGCGGATGAAATCGACCAGCAGGATCGAATTGCGCACGATGATGCCGGCGAGCGCGATGAAGCCGATCATAGACGTGGCGGAGAACGGTGCGCCGAACAGCCAGTGGCCGCCGAGGATGCCGATGAAGGTCAGCGGGATCGGCGTCAGGATGACCAGCGGCACCTTGAACGAGCCGAACTGCGCCACCACCAGGATGTAGATCCCGAGCAGCGCCACCATGAAGGCCGCGCCCATGTCGCGGAACGTCACCCAGGTGACTTCCCATTCGCCGTCCCACAGCAGCGTCGGGACGGATTCGTCCTGCGGCTGGCCGTGCAGCGAGATGACCGGTTTCGACAGCCCCGTCCAGTCCTGTGCATCGATCGCCTGCTGGACGGCCAGCATGCCGTAGAGCGGCGCCTCGAAATCGCCGGCGAGTTCGGCCGTCACCATCTCGGCCGCGCGGCCGTTGTGGCGGAAGACGGGGAACGAAGCCTTCTCCGACGTCAGTTCCACAACGTCGCCGAGCTCGACGACGCCGCGCGCGCCGGGCAGGACGTTGGCCGGGATCGGCGTCGTCAGGAAGCGCTCGTCGAGCGTGCGGTCGCCCTTGGGCCGCTCCAGCCGGATCGCGATCGGATGGCGCCCGCCGCCGCGATGCGAATAGCCGACCGTCCGGCCGCCGTTGAGGATGGCGATCGTGTCGAACACGTCGCCTTCCTCGACCCCGAAGAATTCGAGGTTGTCGGTCGAGATGGCCAGGCGAAGCCGCCTCGCCTGCTCGCCATAGGAATTGTCGACGTCGACGATGAAGGGAACCGAGCGGAACGCCGCCTCGACCTTTTCAGCCACGAGCCGCCGCGTCCCGGCGTCCGGTCCGTAGATCTCGGCCAGCAGCGTGGCCATGACCGGCGGTCCGGGCGGCGGCTCGACCACCTTCAGGCTGGTGCCGGCGGGCATCGGGATGGCGGCGATCCGCTCGCGGATGTCGAGCGCGATGGCATGGCTGGAGCGCGAGCGCTCGCCCTTGGGCAGCAGATTGATCGCGACCTCGCCCATCTGCGGCTCGGTCCTGTAGACGGAATGGCGCACCAAGCCGTTGAAGTTGAAGGGGCTCGCCGTCGCGGCATGGGTCTGGACCGACTTCACTTCGGGGAGTTCCAGAACCTTTGCCGCCACGGCCTGCGCCACCGCGTCGGTCGCTTCCACCGACGCGCCTTCCGGAAGGTCGACCGTCACCTGGAGCTCCGACTTGTTGTCGAAGGGCAGGAGCTTCACGGTCACGTCCTTGGTGTAGAACAGCGCCAGCGAGCCGAGCGTCAGCACGCCGACCGCGAGCAGGAAGATCCAGCTGCGCGCCTTCGACGCCAGGATCGGCGTTGCCACGGCGGCGTAGCCGCGTCCGAGCATGCCGCCATGGGCGTGGTCGTGATGAGCCGGCATCGGCGCCTTGCCCGCGATCTTCAGCATCAGCCAGGGCGTGACCATGACGGCGACGAAGAAGGAGAAGATCATGGCCGCCGACGCGTTGGCGGGAATGGGGCTCATGTAGGGACCCATCATGCCCGACACGAAGAGCATCGGCAGCAATGCCGCCACGACCGTCAGCGTCGCGACGATCGTGGGATTGCCGACCTCGGCCACGGCCTCGATGGCCGCGCGCTTGCGATCACGGCCGTCGCCCATGCCCCAGTGGCGGGCGATGTTCTCGATCACGACGATCGCATCGTCGACGAGAATGCCGATCGAGAAGATGAGCGCGAAGAGCGAGACGCGGTTCAGCGTGTAGCCCATCACGCGCGAGGCGAACAGCGTCAGCAGGATGGTAACCGGGATGACCACGGCCACCACCAACGCCTCGCGCCGGCCGATCGAGAACCAGACCAGAAGGATGATCGACACGGTGGCGAGACCGAGGTGATAGAGAAGCTCGTTGGCCTTCTCGTTGGCCGTCTCGCCATAGTCGCGCGTCACCTCGACAGCGATGTCCTCGGGTATCAACCGGCCTTCGAGGCTCTCGACGCGGTGCAGGATCTGCTCGGCCACGGTGACGGCGTTCGAGCCGGCGCGCTTGGCGACGGCAACCGTCACCGAAGGAACGCGCACGAGTCCTCCCTCGCCGCGTGTGACGGTGGCGACGTAGGTGTCGGCGCCGTCCTCGGCGAAGTCGATGTCGGCGACGTCGCGGACATAGACCGGGCGACCGTCGCGGGCGGTGAGAAGGAGGTTGCCGATCACGGCTGGCGAGCCGAGCGTCTCGCCGGCGACCAGCATGACCTGGTCGCCGCCATCCCGGACGCGCCCCGCGGGAAAGGCGCGGTTGGCGCCCTGCACCTTGCCGGCGAGTTGCTGGAGCGTGATGCCGAAGAGGGCGAGTTTCTCCGGATTCGGCGCAATGCGGATCCGCTCGTCCTGATCCCCGACCAGATAGGTCAGGCCGACGTCGTCGATCTTGGCGATCTCGGTGCGAAGCTCGCGCGCGATCCGAGTCAGGGCGTTGGCGGTGATCCTGTCGGCCGCTTCGGGCTTCGGAGACAGCGTCAGCGAGACGATCGCCACGTCGTCGATGCCGCGGCCGACGATCAGCGGTTCGGGCACGCCGACCGGGATGCGGTCCATGTTGGCGCGCACCTTGTCATGGACGCGCAGGACCGCGGAGTCGGACGATGTTCCGACGATGAAGCGCGCCGTGACCAGCACGCCGTCGTCCTGCGTCTGCGAATAGACATGCTCGACGCCGTCGATGCCCTTGACGATGGTCTCGAGCGGCTCGGTGACGAGCTTGACGGCATCCTCCGCCTTGAGGCCCGAGGCGTCGACGCGGATGTCGACCATGGGGACCGAGATCTGCGGTTCTTCCTCGCGCGGCAGCGTCATCAGCGCCACAAGCCCGAAGGCGAAGGCGGCGATGAGGAAGAGCGGCGTCAGCGGCGAGGTGATGAAGGCGCGCGTCAGGCCGCCCGCAATGCCGAGCGACACGTTTTCGGGCGTTTCGGGCGATGTCATGGAAGTTCCACCACGTCACCGGCCGACAGGCCGGTCAAGATTTCGAACGTACCGGCGTCGCCCACCAGCGACTGGCCGAGGACGACGGCGCGCGGCACCGGCTGGCCATCGCGGATGACCGAGACGAAGTCGATTCCGGATCGTGTCGTGACCGCCTCGCGGGGAACGACGATGCCCTGCCGTTCGCCAACCGGAACCTCGACGAGGACGCGTGCATCGACGAAGGCGCTATCGAGTTCCTCGACTTCCACGTCGGCGACGACCCTACCGTTCTCGATGCGCGGATAGATCTTGGCCAGACGGCCGGTGAATTCCTTCCCGTCGCCGGTGATGCGGATGTCCGCGCCCTGGACGAGGGTCGCGGAATGGCGCTCGGGAATGGCGAGCCTCAGGAAGAAGCCGCCGCCGCCAAGGGTGGCGACCTGCTCGCCCGCCATGACGACCGCGCCACGGGTGACGGGCACGGTCAGCACCCGCCCGTCGGCGGGCGCGAGCACGGCGCCTTCCTGACCCTGCTGGACCACCACGGAGCGTTGGGCCTGTGCCGACGCGATCTGGTTCAATGCCACGTCGACGTCGGTCCTCAGCTGGTCGAGGCGCTGAGCCGTGGCGATCCCCTTGTCCACGAGCGACTGGCCGCGCTCGAGTTCGGCCTGCGCCCGCGCCAGCTGCGCCTCGAGGGCGCGCAGCTGTGCGTCGTAGGACGCGATCTGGAACTCGATCTTGTCGTCGCGGACCGTGGCGATGCGCTCGCCCGCCTTGACCTCGTCGCCCTCGGTGACGAGGAGTTCGACCACGGTGCCGCCGATGCGCGCGCGGGCCGGCACGAGGTCGCGTGCCTCCACGCGTCCGTACACGGCCTTGTACTCGGTGATGGCCGTCGATTCGACGGTCAGGCTGCCGGCGACCGCAGGGGCGGTGGCGAACAGCGCGGCGGTCAGGAGGGCTAGGCGCATCGTCAGGGTTTCCGTTCCTTAGAAGGCACAGCCCGGCTTCACGCCGAACCGCTTGAAGATGGACGCCGCCGGGCAGAATCCGGTGAACGCCGACTGTAGCAGGTTCAGCCCGATGAAAACGGTGAACCAGACGAAATACGGCGACACCCAGACCGTCAGGGCGACGGACAGGAGCACCATGAAGCCGGCGAAGGCGAGGACGGAACGATCGAGGGACATGCTGGAATCTCCGGTTCGAATTAACACATGATCACTTATGCATGTGTATCGTGAAGTGCAAGCCCTCCTCGCGCGATTCGGGCTGCGGCGAGACGGTCAGGCCGACGAAGCATCCTTGCCGGTTCCGATCCTGACCTCCTTCAGCTTGTCGATGCCCAGCACCTGAAGCGCGAGCCTTTCGTAGAAGGGTTCGGACTGGCCGGAGCGGATCTTGTGCAGGAAGTACTTCTCGAAACCGATCTTGGCCGTGTGGACCCACTTGCCCGAGGCCGACCAGTTGACGTTGCGCGGCGGGATCTGCGGCTGCGCCACGAAGGCGATGCCGGAGTCGCCGAAATCGGCCAGGCAGACCGCGTTCCAGGTGCCCTGAGCGTCGGGTTCCTTGCCATCGACCAGGCGGACGATGTTGTGCGCGGTGGCGGTGACCATGGACTCGATCATGAAGCCGGTTTTGGGCACGCCGACAGGCACCGGGGTCTTTCCGACCGGCGGAATCGCGACGCAGACGCCGATCCCGAAGATCTCGGGGTAAGCCGGATTGCGCTGGTGCTGGTCGACCAGGATGAAGCCGCGCGGATTGGTCAGCCCCTCGACCCCGCGAACGGCCTCCACGCCCCGGAAGGCGGGAAGCATCATCATGAAGGTCTGCGGCACCGCGTGGACCTGCTTCACCGAGCCGTCCTCGGCGATCTCGCTGGCGTGCAGCATGCCCGGCTCGATCCTGTCGACGCGGGCATTGCAGATCCACTTGATGTGGTGCTGGCGCAACTCGCTTTCGAGCAGGCCCTTGGTGTCGCCGACGCCATCGAGGCCGAGGTGGCCGACATAGGGTTCGGAGGTCACGAACGTCATCGGCACGCGGTCGCGCACCTTCGCGTCGCGCAGCGCCTTGTCGAGGATGAAGGCGAATTCGTAGGCGGGACCGAAGCAGGACGCGCCCTGCACGGCGCCGATCACCACCGGGCCGGGATTGGCGACCAGGCGGTCGAAGGCGTCCTTGGCCTGCAGCGCGTGGTCGACGTGGCAGACGGACTGGCTGTTGGCCGCCGGACCGAAGCCCTCGATCTCGTCGAAAGCGAGGTCGGGGCCTGTCGCGATCACCAGATAGTCGTAGGACAGGCGGACGCCGTCGCTCAGCTCGACCTGCTTCTCCTTCGGGTGCACCCGCGCCGCGCCCTGCGGATGGAGATCGATGCCGCGCTTCTCGAAGACCTTCGTCAGGTCGACCTCGATGGCCTCCTTGCTGCGCCAGCCGACCGCCACCCACGGGTTGGAGGGGACGAAGGAGTAGCGGTTCCCCTTGTTGACGACAGAAATCCTGTGCTGCTTGCCGAGCGCGTCGCGCAACTCGTAAGCCATGATCGTGCCGCCCAGTCCGGCGCCGAGAACGACCACGTGTGCCATGTCTTCCACCTCCCTCGCAGCTTGCGAACGCCACCGGCGGTAGCCGACGGTCGCATGCAGTTAGGAGGTTGCGGGCGGACTGTCATTGACCTTGGTCAACGCCATGACGTCATGGATGGGCCGGCGAACGCTGTCCCGACGACGAAAAAGGGCGCCCCGGGAGGCGCCCTTTTCGATTCGATCCTGACGGCCGACCGGCCGATCCGTCGATTACTCGACGATGGTGGCGACGATGCCCGATCCGACGGTGCGGCCGCCTTCACGGATGGCGAAGCGCAGCTTCTCTTCCATGGCGATCGGCACGATCAGCGTCACGTCGACGGCCAGGTTG
>JBKBRJ010000071.1:0-18157 GCA_046292285.1 Mesorhizobium sp.
ATCTCCCCCTCAAGGGGGGAGATCGGCAGTTCCGGCGCCTGCGTCCCTTCTGCGACGCTGGCGATTGGCGACGGGGGCGGAGCGAGTGATCCCCCCCTTAAGAAGAGGAGATCGGCAGTTCCGGCGCTCGTCTTTCAACGTCTGCGAATGGCGAAGGCGACGGAGCGAACGATCTCCCCCCTTGAGGGGGAGATGCCGGCAGGCAGAGGGGGGTGTCGCAGGGCTCGGCCTCCGCACAAGCAGCAAGATCGACGCCCGCGAGCCATCCGGCCCCACCACGCGGCCGTCATCCTCCGCCCCCGCCCCGGCTGGCGCGAGCCCCCGCTTCCGCGCTAAGCCTGTCGCAGGAGGCAGCCATGATCCCGATCCTCGCATTCGACTATGCCGGCGTGGCCGTGTTCGCGGCCACCGGCGCGCTGGCGGCCTCGCGCAAGCAGCTCGACATCATCGGCTTCGTCTTCATGGCCTGCGTGACGGGCACGGGCGGCGGCACGCTGCGCGACCTGATCCTCGGCGTGCCAGTGTTCTGGACCGTCAACCAGGACTACATCCTGGTCTGCGCGGCCGTCGCCGTCATCGTCTACTTCACCGCCCACCTGATCGAATCGCGCTACAAGCTGCTGCTCTGGCTCGACGCGATCGGGCTTGCCGCCTACTGCGTCTTCGGCGCCTACAAGGGCCTCGTCGTCACCGGCTCGGCCACCATCGCCATCGTCATGGGCGTCATGACCGCCACCTTCGGCGGCATCGTGCGCGACATCGCCGCGCAGGAACCGTCCGTGCTGCTGCGCCCCGAAGTCTACGTCACCGCCGCGCTCGCCGGCGCCGCCACCTTCACCATCCTCGCCATCCTCGGCCTCACCATGCCGCTCGCCGCCATCCTCGGAGCCCTTGCCGCCTTCGCCGTCCGCGGCGGCGCGCTCTGGTTCGGCTGGACGTTTCCGCCCTACCGCAGTCGGCCGGGGCGGCGGCCGGAGGATATACCGTGATGGGGGGAGTTACCCCAGCCCCACCTGCTCCGCCGCCTCGCGCAGACTTTTCATAGGCCGTGGCCCCACCTGCTGGATGACGATGCCGGCGGCCAGCGAGCCGAGCCGGCCGCAGTCGGCGAGCGTCCGGCCGGTGGTGTAGCCGTGCAGGAAGCCGGCGGCGTAGAGGTCGCCGGCGCCGGTGGTGTCGACCAGTTCGGCGATCTCGATGGCGTCGACCTTCACGGTCTCGCCGCCGCGCACGATCACCGAGCCCAGTTCCGAGCGGGTGACGGCTGCGAGCTTGCAGTCCCTGCGGATCGCCTCCAGACCCGCCTCGAAGGACGAGGTCTGGTAGAGCGACTTCATCTCGCTCTCGTTGGCGAAGACGATGTCGACCGTGCCCGAGCGCATCAGGTCGAGGAACTCGTCGCGGTAGCGGTCGACGCAGAACGGGTCCGACAGCGTCATCGACACCTCGCGGCCGGCCGCGTGCGCCAGCGCCGCCGTGCGGCGGATCGCCTCCTTGGCGAGCGGCGGGTCCCACAGATAGCCCTCGAAGTAGGTGACCTTCGCGCCTTGCGCCTTCTTCGCCTCCACGTCGTCGGGGCCGAGCTCCACGCAGGCGCCGAGATAGGTGTTCATCGAGCGCTCGCCGTCGGGGGTGACGAAGATCATCGAGCGCGCGGTCGGCGGAAAGCCCGTCAGCGGCTTGGTGTCGAAGGCGACGCCCTGCGCGCGGATGTCGTGCGCGAACAGCCGGCCGAGCTGGTCGTCGGCCACCTTGCCGAAATAGGCCGCCCGGCCGCCGAAGCTCGCCACGCCCGCCGCCGTGTTGCCGGCGCTGCCGCCCGACGCCTCCACCGCCGGCCCCATGCGCGCATAGAGCAGTTCGGCGCGCTCGGCGTCGATCAGGTTCATCGCGCCCTTGATGATGGAATTGTCGACGAGGAAGGCCTCGTCGCAGCGCGCGATGATGTCGACGATCGCATTGCCGATGCACAGCACGTCGTAGGTCGGTTCGGATGACACGGGGAGGAAAGCCTTGCGTTTGTCGGGCGGGAACGGTTCCTCCGGTTTAGCCGATCCGCCCGGCATTGCAACGGCTTGAACAGGGTCGGCGGGCCTGTCCGTCCGGAACGGCGCGGGCGGTGGTGCATTGCAGCAACGGCGCTTGCGACGCTTCGCGCGGGTCCCTATCTGCGACTGACAACGAAAGCCTCGGCAATGATCCTCGACGCAGCCGGCCGCGCCGCCGGCCAACTCCTCTCCCCCGCCTTCCGCACCGTCTTCTTCAAGACGCTGGGGCTGACGCTGCTCGCGCTGGTGGCGCTGTGGTTTGCCCTGACGCAGGGGTTCGCGTGGCTCGCCCTGCCCTTCCTCGAGGGGCTCGTGCCCGACATGCCCGACTGGGCGAGCTGGGTTGGCATGCTGGCGGCGATCGCCGCGGGCCTGGCGCTGGCGCTCGGTCTCGCGCTCCTGATCGGGCCGGTCTCGGCGCTGATCGCCGGACTGTTCCTCGACGACGTCGCCGAACTGGTCGAACGGACGGACTATCCCGCGGATCGCCCGGGCACCGCGATGCCGCCGGTGCAGGCGCTGTGGCTGTCGCTCAAGTTCTTCGCGGTCGTGATCCTCGGCAATCTCCTGGCGCTGCTCCTGCTTCTCGTCCCGGGCGTCAACATCGTCGCCTTCTTCCTCGTCAACGGCTACCTGCTGGGCCGCGAGTTCTTCGAGTTCGCCGCCATGCGCTTCCGTCCCGAGGCGGACGCCAGGGCGCTGCGCCGGCGCCATTCCGGCACGGTGTTCCTCGCCGGCCTGGTGATCGCCGGCTTCCTTGCGATCCCGGTCGTCAACCTGCTCACCCCGCTGTTTGCCGCCGCCATGATGGTGCACCTGCACAAGTCGGTCGCCACCCGCCATGAAGCCGCCCTGTCGCGCGCGCGCTGACGGCGGCGGAAGCGTCTGGCGCGTCGGCCGCCGGACTGCTATGGAAGGACATGGCGGCCGGAGCCGCCGAGAGGTTTCCTTGAACATCCTCGATCGGATCACCGCCCGCTGGCTCGTCGGACTCGTGGTCGTCCTGACGATGCTCGCGCATGGGTCGGACGCCGGCCGCACCGCGCGTTCCGGCTTCGACCTTGGGCAGGCGATCCTGTCGGCGGCCGATCCCACCCAGCCGGTGCTGGCATCGGAAGCGCCGCAGGGCGAGATCCGCTTCAGCGCGGGCGACAGGCAGCCGCATGTCGGCGGCAAGCCGGCCGGCGATGCCATCCTGCCCTCAACCCTCAGCCTCGTTCCACCGGGCGCGTCGCGCACGCCGCACGTCGCCCCGTCGACGACGCTCGTCCGCGTCGCGCTCTTCGTTCCCGGCCAGCGCGCGCCACCGACCGTTCTCCCCAAGGCCTGATCCCCGCCGACCGCTGGCGCGCATGCGCCTTCCCGGAATCGCTCTGGCGTGCACGGGCGCGGTTCGGCTTTCCGGTATCCGCTTTTCAAGGAGAAACCCCATGGAACTGGTCCTGGGTCTCGTCCTCATCGGCCTGTGCGCCGCTCTGGTGCGCTATGCGCGACCGGGCGCCGACGGCGTCAGCCGCCCTCCGTTCGCAAGCGACGGCGCCGCGAGCGTGGCGATCCTGGTCGTCACCGTGCTCGGCTCCCTCGGCGTCATGCTGATCGCCTTCCAGGCCACCGGCATCGCGTTCGGCGGCTAGCCGAGCGCCTCTCCCCTCAAATCCCGACCTGCTCCGGCGGCGAAGGCCGCGGGCGATCCCTCCCGTTTGGAACCACGAACCATGTCACAGACCGACCTTTCCCTTCCTGCGCCGTCCCGGCGCGTCGTCAACATCGCCAGCCTGCTCGGCGTCGCGGCCGTCACGACCCTGATCACCAGCCAGTTCGTCACGGTGGGCGCGGCGTTCGTCTACTCGCTGATCGTCCTCCTGCACCTGTCGCAGACCATCGCGACCGCGCTCTACGGCCTTTTCGGCGCCGTCGCGCTCTGGGGCTTCGTCATCATCCTGCGTCTCGCCTACGACGCGGAGACCGACCCCGCGAACAACTGACGCCACGGCTTGCGCCGCGCCGCGCGATGGAAACGCGCGGCGCGGCGTCCCGCATCCGAAACACGCCGATTCCGCCGCGTCCGCGCTGGCATTTCGACGGGCGCCGCCTATATGAGGCGACGGCAACCGCCGCCCCTCCTCCCCTTGCCCTTCGGACCAACGGAGTCGATCGCGTGACAACCTTTCTCCCGCTGCTCGGCGGCCTGATCCTGCTCGTCCTCGGCGGCGAACTCCTCGTTCGCGGATCGGTCAACGTGGCGAGCAGGCTCGGCGTCTCGCCGCTCGTCATCGGCCTCACCCTGGTCGGCTTCGGCACCTCGACCCCGGAACTCGTCACCTCCGTGCAGGCGGCGCTCGCCGGCGCGCCCGGCATCGCCTATGGCAACATCGTCGGCTCCAACATCGCCAACATCCTGCTCATCCTCGGCGTGGCGACGGTCATCCTGCCGATCACGGTGGAATCGAGCACGCTCAAGCGCGACGGCCTCGTGATGATCGGCGTCGCCCTCGTCTTCGCGGCGATGGCCGCCACCATGCCGGCGGGCCGGCTGGTCGGCGCGGTCTTCCTCGCCGCCCTCGCCGGCTACATCTACCTGGCCTTCCGGCAGGAAAGCCTGTCGTCGAGCGACCACGGCGCGGTCTACGACAAGAGCCTCGCCGCGCAGGAAGCCGATCCGGCGCTGGCGCCCGCCAGGGCCGCCACGGGATCGCTGGTCGTACCGCTCCTGACCGCTGTGGCGGGTCTGGCGATCGTCGTGCTCGGCGGCAAGTTCCTCGTCGACGGCGCCGTCAACCTCGCACGCTCCTTCGGGATTTCGGAGACGGTGATCGGGCTCACCATCGTCGCGGTCGGCACCTCGATGCCGGAGTTGGTGACGTCGGTGATGGCGGCGCTTCGCAAGCAGACCGACGTCGCGTTCGGCAACATCGTCGGCTCGAACATCTACAACATCCTCGGCATCGGCGGCGCCACGGCGCTGATGGCGCCCTCCGACGTTCCGGCGGAAATCGTCTCCTTCGACAATCTCGTGATGATCGCCATCTCCATCCTCGTCATCGTCTTCGCCTGGACCGGACGCCGGATTAGCCGCTGGGAAGGCGGCGTGTTGCTCCTTGGCTATGTCGGCTACGTCTGGCTGATCTGGCCCTGACGGCGGCCTGCCGCAACCGGCGGCGGCGGGCTGGCACAGTCGAAACGCATTGACCAGCCGGGTCGCCGGCTCTAGGGACGCGGCGTGCTCGACGTCCAGCGAAAGAAGCCGCGCCAATGGCGGACACCAAGGCCCCCGCGGGTATCATCTGGGCGCTCGGCCTGACCCAGATCGTCGGCTACGGCACGCTGTTCTATTCCTTTCCCATCCTCGCGCCCGCGATCGCCGCCGAGTTCGCCGTGCCGGAATATGTCGCCTTCGCCGCCCTCTCCGGGGCGCTGCTGGTCGGCAGCCTGTTCGCGCCGATGGCGGGGCGGCTGGCCGACAGGCACGGGGCCGGACGGGTGATGGCGGCCGGCTCGGCGGCCGCGGCGGCGGCGCTCGCCGCCTGTGCCATCGCGCCGGAACGCTACGGCTTCCTCGCCGCGCTGATCGGCATGGAGGTCGCGGCCTGCTTCGTCCTCTATTCGACCGCCTTCGTCGCGATCGTCCAGCTTGGCGGGCTGGCGGCGCAGCGCTCGATCACCCACCTGACGCTGATCGCCGGCTTCGCCTCCACCCTGTTCTGGCCGCTGACGACGATGCTGCACGCGCAATTGACCTGGCGCGAGGTGTATCTCGTCTTCGCCGCGTTCAATCTCCTGGTCTGCCTGCCGATCCACGCATGGATCGCCAGCCTGGCGCGTCGCAGGCGGCTTGCGGCGCCGGTCGCGGAGGCGGCCGCTCCCGCGGTGGCGCCGCTCGACGGCGTGCCTCTGGCGCCCTCGCGCCTGCGGGCCGTGTTCCTTCTGATGCTGACTGGGTTCGCGCTGGCCGGCTTCGTGCAGGCGGCCATCCTCCTGCACATGGTGCCGCTGCTCACCGGCCTCGGCCTGGGCACGGCCGGCGTCCTGGTCTCGACCTTCTTCGGGCCCGCGCAGGTGGCGAGCCGGCTGACCAACATGGTCTTCGGGGGTCGGCTGCGGCAGAGCTGGCTCGCCGTTCTCGCCGCGCTGTTCCTCATGACGGGCGTGGCGCTGCTCATCGCCGCCGCGCCTCGGGTGACCGGCATCGCCATCTTCGTGATCCTGTTCGGGCTGGGCTCGGGACTGTTCTCGATCGTCGGCGGAACGCTGCCGCTGGAGGTGTTCGGCCGGGCGGCCTACGGCGCGCATGTCGGCTGGATGAGCGCGGCGCGGCAGGTCTCGACCGCCTTCGCGCCGTTCGTCTTCTCGCTGGTGATGACGCGGGCCTCGGTAACCGCGGCCCTCGTCATGGTGACGATCGCCGGCGCGGCCGGGGTGGCGATCTATGCGGCGATCGCCGCGCTGACACGGCAGCGCCCCGCGCCGCTACCGCGTTAGCAACGGGAGTGGCGCTCCTGACCGGGCGGCGTCACGCCGCCGGCTTGCGCCGCCAGGAATACTTGCCTTCCGCCGCGTCGGCCCGCGCCGCCGGCTGGTAGTAGAGCGGCAGGCCGGCCGCGCGCCCCTCCTCCAGACGCCTGAGCGCGACCGGATGCGAGACTTCCAGTTCGTCGAAGCCGGTGCGCAGCATGTGCGGAATCTGGTCGACCAGCACCTGGCCGCAGGCGCGCACCGCGCCCTCGTAGCCGTGGCGGCGGCGCAGCAGCTCGGCCTTGGAAAAGCTGCGGCCGTCGTTGAAGGCGGGGAAGGACAGCGCCACCAGCGGCAGGCCCGGCAGAGCGTCGACGATCGCGTCGAGCGGCTCGCCGGGCGCGACGAGCACGCCGATGCGGTCGCGGTTGGAGGCCTTCGTCTCCGCGTCGAGCGCCTTGTAGACGGCGAGCGGCAGGATCACGGCGGCGTTGCTCTCCAGCGCGTCCGCGCCGTCGGCATGCGTCCAGGCGTCCTCGCGAAAGCCGTCGCGGGTCCAGAGCCGCGGCGCGTTGGTGGTCTGTTCGGTCATGTCGGTCCCGTTGTCTCAGAGCGACGAGGCTGTCAGCGAATCGTCGAGGCCGGAAAGGTGGATGCCGCACTCGGTCTTGGCCTGGCCGGCCCAGCGCCCGGCGCGCGGGTCGTCGCCGTCCTTGACCGGCTGGGTGCAGGGAAAGCAGCCGATCGAGAGATAGCCATAGGCGACGAGCGGGTTTTCGCGCAACCGGTGCTCGCGCATGTAGGCGGCGAGGTCGGCGGTGGTCCACTTTGCCAGCGGATTGATGCGGATTCGCTCGCCCACCGCCTCGAACACCGGCAGGCCGGCGCGGGTCGCCGCCTGGTGGCGCTTGCGGCCGGTGAACCAGGCCTCGAAGGGCGCCACGGCGCGCGCCATCGGCTCGACCTTGCGCACGTCGCAGCAGGCGTCGGTGTCACGCTGGTGCAGCGTGCCGTCGGGATCGCGCACCGCCAGCAGTTCGGGACGCGGCGCCACCACGCGCAGGTCGCGCAGGCCGAAATCGGCGACCAGCGCGTCGCGGTACTGCAGCGTCTCGCCGAAATGCTTGCCCGTCTCCAGGAAAAGCACCGGCAGCGATGGGTCGATCCGGGCGAGCATGTGCAGCAGCACAGCCGAATCCGCCCCGAAGGACGAGACGGCGGCGAGCGATCCCGGCCGGAATCGCCCGATCGAGAGCGCGATCAGGTCGCGCGCGTCGAGATGGCCGAAGCGCGCCTCGAGCGCGGCGGCTTCCGCCTCGGCGTCGGTCGCCGCGTCAAGCGGCCTTAGCTTCGCGAGCATAGAGCGCCTCCTTGAAGGGTGCGGCGCCCAGCCTCCGGTAGGCGTCGATGAAGCGCTCCGAGGCATCGAGGCGCAGCGCGAGATAGGTGTCGACGATGGTCTCGATCGCGTCGGTCAGTTCCTCGGGCGGGAAGCCGCGCCCGACGATCTCGCCGATCGACGTGTTCTCGTCGCCCGAGCCGCCGAGCGTGATCTGGTAGAGTTCCGCGCCCTTCTTCTCGACGCCGAGAATGCCGATGTGGCCGACGTGATGATGGCCGCAGGCATTGATGCAGCCCGATATCTTGAGCTTCAGTTCGCCGATCTCGCGCTGCCGCTCGAGCGAGGCAAAGCGGCGCGAGATGTCCTGCGCGACCGGGATCGAGCGGGCATTGGCCAGCGCGCAGTAGTCGAGGCCCGGGCAGGCGATGATGTCGGTGATCAGGTTGGAGTTCGCGGTGGCGAGCCCGATCTCGACCAGCCGGTCGTAGACCGCCTTCAGGTCGGCGCGCGCGACGTGCGGCAGGATCAGGTTCTGCTCGTGGCTGACGCGGATCTCGTCGAAGCCGTAGCGCTCGGCGAGATCGGCCACCGCGTCCATCTGCGCGTCGGTGGCGTCGCCCGGCACCTCGCCGATGCCCTTCAGCGAGATCGTCACGGCGGCGTGGTCGGGATGCCGGTGCGTCGTCACGTTCTGGTCGACCCACTCGGAAAAGCCGCGCGAATCCAGCCGCGCGAGGCGCACGACCTCGTCGCCCTCGGGCCGGGCCGCCAGCGCGGGCGGGGCGAAGTACGCTTCGATGGCGCGGATGTCGGCCTCGGGCAGCGTCAGCTCGGTGTCGCTCAGATGCGCGAACTCGGCCTCGACCTGGCGGGTCAGCTCCTCGGTGCCGGTCTCGTGGACGAGGATCTTGATGCGCGCCTTGTACTTGTTGTCGCGGCGGCCGTTGAGATTGTAGACGCGCAGGATCGCCGTGGAGTAGGCGAGCAGGTCGGCTTCCGGCAGGAAGTCGCGGATCTTCTTGGCGATCATCGGCGTGCGGCCCTGGCCGCCGCCGACATAGACCGCGAAGCCGAGTTCGCCGGCCGCGTTCTTCTTCAGGTGCAGGCCGATGTCGTGCACCTGGATGGCCGCGCGGTCGCGCTCCGCCCCCGTCACCGCGATCTTGAACTTGCGCGGCAGGTAGGAAAACTCCGGATGCACCGACGACCACTGCCGCAGGATCTCGGCATAGGGACGCGGATCGGCGACCTCGTCGGCGGCCGCACCCGCGAAATGATCTGCCGTGACGTTGCGGATGCAGTTGCCGCTCGTCTGGATGGCGTGCATCTCCACGCTCGCCAGGTCGTCGAGGATCGCGGGAATGTCGGCCAGCGCCGGCCAGTTGTACTGGATGTTCTGGCGCGTCGTGAAATGGCCGTAGCCCTTGTCGTAGGTCCGCGCGATGTGGGCGAGCATGCGCATCTGGCGCGCGTTCAGCGTGCCGTAGGGGATCGCCACCCGCAGCATGTAGGCATGCAGCTGGAGATAGACGCCGTTCATCAGCCTGAGCGGCTTGAACTGGTCCTCGGTGATTTCGCCGGCGAGCCGTCGCTCGACCTGGTCGCGCAGCTCGGCCACGCGGGCCTGCACGAAGCTGTGGTCGAATTCGTCGTAGCGGTACATTCTGGACTTCCCTGCTCGTACGCTGTTCCGATCAGGCGACCGGCACGAAATCGGGCCGCGCCTGCTTGCCGTGATGGCGGTGGTTGGTCGGCCCGGCGGCGCGGATGCGCTCGCGCAGGCGCGTCGGCACGATGCGGCCGGCCACCAGTTCGACGTCGATGAGTTCGGCGTCGACCACCAGGTTGGCGGCGAAGGCGGCCTTGCCGATCGCCTCCAGCGCCTCCTCGGCGGCCTTGTCGCGGACGATGCGCGCGCCGTGGATGGTCTCGATCCAGCTTTCGCCGGAGCCGAACCAGACCACCTCGCCGTCGATCAGCCTGTTTGCGGTCAGCACTTTCATGATGGTCCTTCCTCAGGCCGCGACCGGCAGCCGGGCGTGGGCGGCGAGCGGCGTCGACAGGTTGAAATTGGCGCCGGCCACGGCATCGCCGATGATCGTCATGACCGGCCCGTCGAGCTCGCTCCGGTCCTGAAGCGACGGCAGGTCGGCCAGCGTGCCGTGGAACAGCCGGCGCTGGCCGAGGCTGGCGTTCTCGACCACGGCCACGCCGGTGTCGGGGGACAGCCCCGCTTCGATCAGCCGATCGGCCACCTGCGCGGCGATCGTCCGGCCCATGTAGACGGCGACCGTCGCGCCGGAGATGGCGAGCCGCGCCCAGTCGGGCAATGCGGCGCCCTTCAGGTCGTGGCCGGTGGTGAAGACCATCGAGGAGGCGACGCCGCGCAGCGTCAGCGGCAGTTCGAAATCGGCGGCGGCGGCGAACGCGGCGGTCACGCCGGGCACGATCTCGTAGGAAACGCCCGCCTCGCGCAGCGCCGCGATCTCCTCGCCGGCCCGCCCATAGACCAGCGGGTCGCCCGACTTCAGCCGCACGACGCGCTTGCCGTCGCGGGCCAGCTCGACGATCAGGTCGTTGATCTCCTCCTGCTTCTTCGAATGGCAGCCCTTGCGCTTGCCGACGGAGATGCGTTCGGCGTCCCGCCGGCCCATGGCAACCACCGCCTCGGGCACCAGCGCGTCGAACAGGATCACGTCGGCCTGCATCAGGAGCCGCTGGGCGCGGATGGTGATCAGGTCCTCGGCGCCCGGCCCGGCGCCGACGAGGGCGACATGCCCGCGCGCCCCGGTGCGGCGCTGCATCAACTGAGCCGCGGCCTCGCGCGCCTCCTCGATGTGGCCGATCTCCATGGCGCGCGCCGGCGCGCCCTCGAAGAAATCGCTCCAGAAGGCGCGGCGCGCATTGCCCTTCGGCACCAGCCGCTCCACCGTCTCGCGCAGGCTGGCGGCGAGGCTGGCCAGGGGGCCCAGCGCCGGCGACAGCATGCGATCGACCTTGGCGCGGATCATCTGCGCCAGCACCGGGCCGGCGCCCTCCGTGCCGATCGCCACCGCCACCGGCGCGCGGTTGACCAGCGCGGGCGTGAAGAAATCGCACAAATGCGGACGGTCGACGGCGTTGACCGGGATGGACCGCGCATTGGCGTCGGCCACCACGCGGCCGTCCAGCGCCTCGTCGCCGGTCGCCGCGAAGACGAGGCACGCCCCCTCGATCAGGTCGGCGGAGTAGGCCTTCTCGACCAGTTCGGCGCCGATCCCGGCGGCGAAGGCGGCGAGTTCCGCCTCGGGCGTCTCCGCGATGATGCGGATCGCGGCCGATGACTGGGTCATCAGGCGCGTCTTGGCCAGCGCCTCGTCGCCGGAGCCGACGATCACGACCGTCCGCTTCTCCACTTTCATGAAGACCGGAAAGGCGTTCAGTCTTGCAGTCGCGGCGGCCATCGCGCAATTCTCCACGTTCGAGCCGCATTGTCGGTCCGTTCGGCCCGGTTCTGAAGGCATGGCGTCCTGCCGCCCGGGAAGCGCCGCAATCGCTTTTCCGCGCCCCCGGACCGGCACGCAAAAACATTCCCGGCGGGCGGAACGCGGCATGCGGCGTCCGGAACGGCGCGGTGCCGGCGGCGTTTCAATCCCCGGAGGACGCCCTCGCCGTGACCTTGACCGCGATCAAGGCGGATGGGCGCGGAAGGGTAAAATCTGCCGCATGAAACCAACGGAGACCGTCATGTCAGTCATGAAGCTCGAGCACGATCTGTGGGTGCTGGTCGCGGACGGCGAGAAGGCGCTTTTCCTTCGCAACGAAGGCGACGCGCTCCATCCCAACCTGCAGGTCGTGCGGGAAATGCACCACGAAAACCCGTCGACCCACGAGCAGGGCACCGACCGTCCCGGCCGGCTCAACGACGCGGTTGGCATGCACAAGAGCGCGGTGGCGGACACCGACTGGCACCAGATCGAGAAGGAGCGCTTCGCCGACGAGATCGCCGACCGGCTCTACAAGCTGGCGCACAAGGGCAGCTTCCAGAAGATCGTTCTGGTGGCGCAGCCGCAGGTGCTAGGCGAGATGCGCAAGAAGTTGCACAAGGAGGTGTCGGACCGGGTCGTCGGCGAGGTGGCGAAGACGCTGACCAACCACACCGTGCCGGAAATCGAGAAGGTGCTGGCGGGAGGCTAGCAGCGTCCCTTCCGGTCAACCGGTCTCTTCGGTGAGGTAGCTGAACCACTTGTTGCGCAGAGCAGCCTCCAGGTCGATCTTCTGCTGCTGGGCGAAAAGAAGCAGATGCGCAAGGAGATCGGCGGCCTCGCTTTCGAAATTTCGCCGCAACTCCTCCGGCGCATGTCCTCTGGTGCGTCCACGGCCCGAGAGTTGAAGAAACGCGGCGTTCAACTCGCCGAGTTCCTCGGTCAGGTTGCCGAGATGCCAAAGCTCGTCCCTCTCGATCTGGAACCGGGCCGCATAGATATCGGAGACCGCTTTCACCCGCTCACCGATCTCGGCGAGGGTGAGAGAGCGCTTGTCGTCGGACCAGGTCCCGCCAGCCAGCGCCTTGCTTGCGAAGAGAATCTCGATGCCGAGCACGCGCCCCTGCTCATCCATGTCGTAGATGAACGGACCGGCCTCGGCGGTTCTGGCGACCGTGCCGGCGGCAATGCGGATGTAGGCCGCGTCCACCTCTGGATCACAGGTCATGTCGATCATCGAACGTGCGCGCACCATGAAAGCCTCAGCGGAACTCTTTCACCACCTCGATAGGCCCGACGATCGCTGCATTGAACGCTTCGAGCTCTTCGGCAGGGATCCAGTACTCTCGTAGCGCGCGGCCGCCTGCTTCCTGAGCTTGGTATTGCGCCAGGAAATCGCTGCGCACCTCGAAACGGGTAACGAAGCCCGCACCGCTTTGCGGCACGTTCCAGTCGCGAGCGATCCTGATTGCATAGTCCTCTGAAAGCACCGGATAGAAAATCGGCTGATCCGGCAGGCGCGGCGGGAAGGAACGCATACCGCTCTCGCGAACGAGCGCGAGTTCTTTCGGACCAACCGGCCGCCACGACGTGATCGTATCAATCTTCATGGATCGGGATTTTCCGGCGGAGTGACGCCCTAGAACCGCTGTGTGTACCGGATGATCGTCCTTATCGGCATCCTGAGTCCGGTGAGGATACATCGGGGAACGACTGCAAGAAAGCCGTGTGCCCGCAAAGGATCGGCTTGCAACCGTTTGGTCAACGCCGGACCGCACCCGCCTACGCCAGAAACCCCCGCAGCATTTCGATCTCGGCCGCGCTCGCCAGCGTCGGCGCGTGGCCGCAACCGGGCATCGTCACGAGCCGCGGCTTTGGTCCCCGCGTCGTCATCGTGTCGGCGGTCGATGGCGAAAGGACGTCGGAACTCTCGCCGCGCAGCAGCAGCGTCCTGGCCGTCACGGCGTCATACTTGTCCCAGACGTCGAGGTCGCCCTTGTGCAGGGTGAACTGGGTGACGATCAGCGGATCGTAGTGGACCGTCACCTTGCCGGCGTCGGTGCGGCGCGCCGACGTGTCGGCCATGCGGCGCCAGAACGCCTCGCTGTTGCGGCCGAAGGGCGCGTAGTTCTTCCTCAGCCAGCCCTCGAGCTCGGCCACCGTGTCGTAGACCGGCGGGTTGCCGACATAGGACGCGATGCGCCCCGTGCCGGCTTCCGGGATGTCGGGGCCGATGTCGTTGATGACGAGGTGGGTGATGCGGTCCTTCAGCGGGCCGGCCGCCAGCGTGACGCCCAGCAGCCCGCCCATCGAGGTGCCGATCCAGCGCAGCCGATCGACACCGTAGTGGTCGAGGATCGCCAGCGCTGTCTGCCCGAAGCTCGCATAGGAGTAGTCCGCGCCGCCCGGCGCCGACCAGCTTGACAGGCCGCGCCCCAGCGTGTCCGGGCAGATGACGAAATAGCTGTCCGAAAGGGCCGAAGCCGCCTCGTCGAAGTCGCGCCCGGTGCGCGCCAGCCCGTGCCACATCACCAGGGCCGGCTTCGTGCGGTCGCCCCATTCGGTGACGTGCATCTCGTGACGCCCGGCGGGCACGTAGGTCGAGCGGGGGATCATCGGACGCTTCCCTTTTTCATGAGGGTTCCCGCGATGCCGGCGGGGAAGAAGTAGACCAGCAGGATGAACAGCACGCCGAGCCAGAGCAGCCAGCGGTCGGGGTTGAGCAGGTCGGGCAGGAGCGGAACGCCGGCGGTCGCCCCGGCCGCCACCTCCATCAGGTCCTTCAGGTAGAATTGCGCGAGGCTCATCACCACGACGCCGATCACCGCCCCGACCATGGTGCCCATGCCGCCGATGACCACCATCAGCAGGATGTCGATCATGATGTGGAACGACAGCGCCACTTCCGGCCCGGTATATTTCAGCCAGACTGCGCGCACCACGCCGATCGTGGCGGCGATGACGGCGGCGATGCAGAAGATCGCGGTGCGATAGGCGACGACCTTGTAGCCGATCGCCTCGGCGCGCAACTCGTTCTCGCGGATCGCCTGCAGCACGGTGCCCATCGGCGAGGCGACGATGCGCAGCATCAGCACGAACAGCACGAAGCTCGTCAGGAAGACGAAGTAGTAGGCCGCGACCTTGCCGTTCAGCGGCACGTCGAAAAGGCGCAGCACCTTGCCGTCGGCGTCCTCGAACAGCTTGAAGGCCGGCGAGAACAGGCGCGGCGCCTGGTAGGTGAAGCCGTCCTCGCCGCCGGTGATGTCGGAGAGCTGGCTCGCCAGCACCAGCATGACGGAGGCCGCCGCCAGCGTCACCATGGCGAAGAAGATCGCCTTGACCCGCAGCGACAGGAGCCCGATCAGCACCGCCAGCACGAGGGCGGCCAGCACGCCGGCGCCGCCGCCGATCAGCACCGCGTCCCAGCCCGGGCCCCAGGCCTTGAGCGCGATCGCCGCGCCATAGGCGCCGAGGCCGAAGAACATCGTGTGCGCGAAGGAGACGATGCCGGTGTAGCCGATGAGCAGGTCGTAGCTCGCCACCAGCACGATGAAGATGCAGATCCGCGCCGCAACCTCGGCCGCGCGCACGTCGGTGAACAGGAACGGCGCGAAGGCGAGGCAGAGCCCGATCGCCAGCACGATGCCGTAGACGGCAAGGCGGCCGGCGGGAATGCGGCGGACGGGGGTGGCGGAGATCGAGGCGGCGGTCATGGACGGAATCCCAGGTCTTGCCGGCTGGTCGTGACGCGACAGAAAAGCCCCGCGGCGCCGTCATCCTCGGGCTTGTCCCGAGGATCTACTGCCGCGCGAGCGAAGAGCGTCAGCGCCCGCCACACATCGTCGCCCACGCCTCGCGTCGTGCTCCGGTGCCGGCAGATCCTCGGGACAAGCCCGAGGATGACGGCGGTACGGGGGGTGTCACACGCGCCACGCATCCCCATCACCCCTTCACCGCGGGCTTCAGCCCGTAGGGCCGCCACAAGAGCACCGCCATCATCAGCAGCATGTTGGAGGCGAGCGCCAGCTTGGGGAACAGGAAGGCGACATAGTTGGTCATCAGCCCGACCAGGATCGCGCCGAGCAGCGAGCCCTGGATCGAGCCCAGCCCGCCGATGATAACCACGATGAAGACGATGATCATCAGCTCCTGGCCCAGCGCGGGCGTGATCAGGCTCTGGTAGCCGGCCCACATCGCCCCGCCCATCGCCGCCAGCGCGGAGCCCGCCATGAAGACGCCGATGAACAGCCGGTCGATACGATAGCCGAGCGATTCCACCATCTCGCGGTTCTCCACGCCGGCCCGGATCAGGAGCCCGATGCGGGTGCGGTTCAGCGCCAGGTACATGGCGACGTAGACGGCGAGGCCCAGAAACAGCGCGAAGACGCGGTAGGCCTCGATCGCCACGTCGCCGATGATGATCGAGCCGGTGAGGAAGGCCGGCCGCGCCACCGCGATCGGCGTGCCGCCCCATATCGCCAGCAGCAGCTGCTCGGCGACGATCAGCGCGCCCATGGTGATCAGGATCTGGCGCAGATGGTCCTTGTAGACCGGCTTGACGATCACCCGCTCGAAGCCCCAGCCGGCCAGCGCGCCGAAGGCGGTGGCCGCCGCGATCGCCGCCATCAGCGCCGCCATGTTGAGAAGAGCGCTGTCGGCGGCGAGCCAGGCGCCGAGCGCCGCCAGCACCGAGGCCGCGATGAAGGCGCCGAACGAGACGAAGGCGGAATGGCCGAAATTCAGCACGTCCATCAGCCCGAAGATCAGCGACAGGCCGGACGCCATCAGGAAGATCATCATGCCCATGGCCAGCCCCGCCGCCGTCAGCGTCACCCAGGTGGATGGCGAGCCGATCGCCGCGAAGGCGAGGATCGCGAGGATCACGGGCAGCGCGTAGACGCCCCCGACGCGGTCGAGCGCGGCGTTCATGGGCGCGCTCCCTTGGATATCGCCGGGCTTCGAACCGTCGGATCGGTCGCACACCCCCACCCCTCACCCCTCCCCACAAGGGGGAGGGGGACACCGGCGGCGGCTCCTGGGCCTGCTCCGTCGCGTTGGCTGCGACGTCCAAGCCCCCCTCCCCCTTGTGGGGAGGGGTGAGGGGTGGGGGTATGCGCGCGAATGCGAACCATCTTACCCCTCCCCCTAATGCTGTTCCGCCAGCGACAGGCTGAGCAGCCTCGTCTGCAGCGCCTCGTCGGCGGCGAGGTCCGCCATGCCGCCCTGGTGCACGATGCGGCCGTCGTCGATCACCGCGACGCCGCTGCCGAGCGAGCGGGCGAAGAGGAAATTCTGCTCCACCAGCAGGATCGTCGTCTCCCGCGCGATCTCTTGGAAGGCGCCGATCATGGCGCGGATGATGGCCGGCGCCAGCCCCTTGGTCGGCTCGTCGATCAGGATCAGCTCGCGCCGCTCGACGATGGCGCGCGAGATGGCGAGCATCTGCTTCTGCCCGCCCGAAAGCCCGCTCGCCTGGCTGGTCCAGAATTTTTCCATCGCCGGGAACAGCGAAAAGATGCGGCCGAGCCGGTCGTCGTCGAAGCGCCCGGTGGTGGAGGCGAGCCGCATGTTCTCCTCCACCGTCAACCCGCCGAATATGCCCATATTCTCCGGCACGTAGGCGATGCCGAGGCGCGCGATGTCGGGCGTCGGCATGGCGGTGATGTCGTGGTGGCGAAAGACGATCGCGCCCTTGCGCGCCCGCCACAGGCCCATGATGGTGCGCAGGGTCGTCGTCTTGCCCGCCCCGTTGCGGCCGAGCAGCACGTGCACGCCGCCCTCGGGCACGTCCATCGAGATGCCGTGCAGGATGTGGTACTGCGCGATGTCGGTGTGGACGTCGTCGAGCCTCAGTATCGCGCCGCTCATCAGGCAACCTCCTCCGCGCCGACGCCGAGATAGATCTCGCGCACCACGGGCAGCGCCATCACCGCGTCGGGCCGGCCGTCGGCGACGAGTTCGCCGTTGTGCAGGACGACGATGCGGTCGGCCAGCGCGCGCACCACGTCCATCTTGTGCTCGACGAGCAGGATGGTCTTGGTCGTGTCCTTCTTGATCTCCGCGATCAGGTCGAGGATCACCGGCGCCTCGTCGAGCGACATGCCGGCGGTCGGCTCGTCGAACATGAAGATGTCGGGCTGCATGGCGATCAGCATGGCGACCTCGAGCTTGCGCTGGTCGCCATGCGGCAGCGCTGAGGCCGGATAGTCGGCGACCTCGGCGAGGCGGGCGCTCTCGAGATAGCCCATCGCCTCGTCGCGGATGCCGGTCAGGGCCGCCGCGCTAGACAGGGCTCGCGGCCCGGCGCCCCGCCTGGCCTGGACGACGAGACGCACGTTCTCCAGCACCGGAAGCTTGGGAAACAGGTTGGTCAGCTGGAAGGCGCGGCCGATGCCGGCCTTGGCGCGCGCCGACGGCGACTGGCCGGTGATGTCGCGCTCGCCCTTGAACACCTTTCCCGCGCTCGGCCTGAGCTGTCCGGAAACCAGGTTGAACCACGTCGTCTTGCCGGCGCCGTTCGGGCCGACGATCACCGTCAGTTCGCCCGGCTGGAAGGCGCAGGTCACCCGGTTCACGGCGACGTGGCCGCCGAAGCGGATGGTCAGGTTCTCGGTGCGCAGCGAGGGGGTCATGGGATCGAGGGGCCGGAGGTTCTGCTTGGAATGTGCCGAAGCGCCCCCTCGCCGTCACGCTTCGCGTGCCACCTCTCCCCCTGCCCGGGGAAGAGGAAATGCCGGCCGCGACCTGGGCGCTCATCCTCTCCCCCGGGCAGGGGGAGAGGTGGCCCGAAGGGCCGGTGAGGGGGTGATGCCTCCCGGCGCGGAGCGCCGGAAGGATGGCTGGCCGCGCTA
>JBKBRJ010000072.1:0-18071 GCA_046292285.1 Mesorhizobium sp.
CGACAGGCCCTTGCCTTCCGAGGTCTCGATCTGGTCGGCGCGCTGCAGCGTCTTGTTGATGCGCTTGGCGAGTTCAGGCGCGGCGTTGGCCGGATAGAGCGACTGGTCCGGATACATGGCCGAGGCGGTGTTGGCGTCGGCCGCGACCTGCCAGCCCGACAGATAGATCGCCTTCAGGCCGGCGCGGACCATCTGCATGGCCTGGTTGCCGGAGAGCGCGCCCAGCGCGTTGACGAAGTCCTCCTCGTGGATCAGCTTCCACAAACGGTTCGCGCCCATTTCGGCCAGCGAGTACTTGATCTGCACGGAGCCGCGCAGCCGCTTCACGTCCTCGGGCGTATAGGGACGCTCGATGCCGTCGAAACGGCCCTCGAGCGCGGTGGGGACGAGGTTGTAAAAGTCGGTCATGACTGTCTCCAAAGCGAAAGTTGTAAACACTGGCGGCGCTCAGTTGCCGCCGTCGATGCGACTGGATTTACATTGCGCTGCGGCGAGGAACGAGGAAATAGCACATTTCGTTCGGAAAAATCGGGTGAAGCTGTCTTGCGATTGACAGTTCGAAGTTGTAAAAAAGTCAAAATTGTAAATTTCAAGGCAATCCGATGGCCGAGCAGAAAATCTTCGCGGGTCCGCGCATCCGCCGGATCCGCAACGCCAAGGGGCTCACCCAGACAGCCATGGCCGAAGGGCTCGGCATCTCGCCGTCCTACCTCAACCTGATCGAGCGCAACCAGCGCCCGCTGACGGTCCAGCTGATCCTGAAGCTGTCGGCGGTCTACAAGGTCGAGCCGGAGGAGTTGCAGGGCGAGGCGGGCGGCTCCATCGCCGCGCTCAAGGAAGTGTTCGCCGATCCGCTGCTGGCGGGGGAACTGCCTGGCGATCAGGAGATGCTGGAACTGGCCGAGTCCGCGCCCAACGCCGCCGCGGCGATGGTGAAGCTGTTCCGCGCCTATCGCGAGCAGGCGGCGCGGCTGTCGGACCTCACCGACATGCTGGCGCGGGAAGGGCGGGCGACGGCGCTGTCGTCGGCGCGGCTGCCGATCGACGAGGTGCACGAGGTCTTCGAGCGGCGGGCGAACCATTTCGCCGCCATCGAGGAGGAGGTCGAGGCCTTCCACGCGCTGCTCGATCCCGGCGAGGATCTGTCGGGCGCGCTCAAGGCCTGGCTCAAGCGCGAATACGGCATCGTGGTGCGCGTGCTGCCGGTCGCCACCATGCCCAACTGGCGCCGCCGTTACGACCGGCACTCGCAACGCCTCTTCGTGTCGGAGCGCCTGTCACCCTTCGACCAATTGCGCGAAATCGCCATGGAAGCCTGCCTGATCCGCATGACGGTGGCGGTGGTGGGAGAGATCCAGGCCCTCAAGCTCTCCTCCGACGAGGCGCGCCGGCTCGCCCGCTTCGAACTCGGACGCTATGCCGCGCATGCGCTGATGATGCCCTACGCGGCTTTCCAGACGGCGGCGGCGCGCGCGCGCTACGACGTCGACGTGCTGAAGTCGCGCTTCGGCGTCTCTTTCGAACAGGCCGCGAACCGGCTGACGACGCTGCAGCGGCAGGGCGCGGCGGGCGTGCCCTTCTTCATGCTGGAGGTCGACAATGCCGGCAACCGGTTCCGGCGCGCCGGCGCGCAGGGTTTTCCGCAGAGCCGCTTCGGCGGCGGCTGTCCGAAACTGCCGGTCCATGCCGCCTTCATGCAGCCGGGCCAGATCCTGGTCGAGGCGGTTGAAATGCCTGACGGAGCCGAGTTCCTCACCGTCGCTCGCACGCTGGAGGGACCGCAGGGCGCGTTCTCGGAGCGGCCGCGGCGCACGGCGCTGCTGATCGGCTGCGACATCGGCTTCCGCGACGAGATCGTCTATTCGGCCGCCTTGCCCGGAACCGCACCGGGCGCCGCCAAGGGCAGCGTTCCCGCCACGCCCGTCGGTCCCGCCTGCCGGCTATGCGAGCGTTCCGGCTGCCTCGCCCGCGCCGAGCCGCCGGTGACGCGGCCGCTCGGGCTGGACGAGATGGTGACGGGGTTGTCGGCGTTCGATTTCCGGTGAGTCGACGCTGGCCCGGTCGCATCTGCTATTGGCCCGAAGGGCTCGTCGGCGCGCCGCCGGGTTCCACCACCTCGTATGTCCAGACGCGGAACCCTTTCAGGACATGCGGGCCGAAGGAATTGATCAACGGAATGTCAGCGGCGTCGCGACCGCGCGCCACCACGATCCTGCCGATGCGCGGAATGTTGTTGCGCGGATCGAAGGTGTACCATTCACCCTCCAGGAACACCTCCATCCATGCGCTGAAATCCATCGGATCGACGACCGGAACGCCGATGTCGCCTAGATGGCCGTTGACGTAGCGGGCCGGGATGTTGAGGCAGCGGCAGAGGGCGACCGCGAGGTGGGCGAAGTCCCGGCAGACGCCGACGCGCTCGTGGAAGACCTCGAACGCGGTTCGCGTCGAGCGGGCCTGCATGTAGTCGAAACGAATGTGGTTGTGCACGAAGTCGCAAATGGCCTGGACGCGATTCCAGCCGGGCGACACGTTGCCGAACATGTCCCAGGCGATCTGGCTGAGCCGATCGGTCTCGCAGTAGCGGCTTCCCATCAGATAGGTCAGGCAGGCGTCCGGCAGGTCCGGCACCGGGAGTTCCCGGGCAGTGGGTACGATCCGGTCCGGCTTGCCGCTATCCTCGATCGTGGCATCGCCCCAGATCGTCAGGTCGCCGACGGGGGCAACAAGTCTCCGACAACGGTTTCCGAAGAGATCCCGATAGGTCGTTGTCGGCACTTCCGGCATCGTGAAGGTGGATTCGGGAACGCGGATGTCTGATGCGCGATCGTCGTGCACCGACAGCAGGCAGACCAACGCCGTCGGCTGCGGGCACGTGACGGTGATTTCGTAGCCGTAGCGAATGAACAAGCTGCGTGATCCTAGCGAAAGTCGGAGGAAGTCAAGGTGTAGCTGATGCGGCGATCACTGGAATAGACCTCGCGGGCCACATCCTGGATAGACTGGCGCTGAGCGTCGAACGCCGCCAGGCAATCGTCTTCCAGATCCGAATCGCCATTCGGCGAACCGCTCCGGGGCGAAAGCACGTCCGCCTCGACGAAGAACCGCACCTCGAACATGCCATCATAGCCACTGAATCGCACGGCGCGGCGGCTGTCGTCGAAGCTGCGGCTGCGGTTGGGGAACTCGAGCGTCACCGTCCAATCTCCCGCCGCTTGGGCGCCAGCCGACGCGGTTCCGCCGTGCCGGACCACGCCCGGGGTGATCTCCGGCTTCGGGAACCTTCCAAAGCCATTGCGGCCTCAGCCGCGTCCAAATGTACGTTCCATGAGGGACGCATGGTCCGGTGTCGACGGGATGCCTTCGAGGTCTTCCTGCGAGGTCACCCGCTCATGGCGCTCCTCGTCGTTGCGAATCCGGTATTGCAGCGAGTTGCCCTGCGGGGGCAGTGTCCGCGTGACGCGGTAGATCTCGGTCGGTGCCGCCTTCATTCCAAAGCCGCCCTTGAAGCGGACCGCCTGTCCGACGGCGAAGAGATGGGTGGAAGGCTCGCGCCGGAGTGCCGGTGCGTTGCGGACAGCGACCTTGAGGGGAGACACGGTCATGTTCGATCCTTTTCGAGCGCGGCATCGAGGTCCGCGGGGGCGATGGGTAGCATCTGCCGGGTCAGCGAGGGGACGCCGATGGCCGGTAGGTGGATGAAAGCGCCAGTCCGGCGCCAGGCGATCCGGGACAGGTCGTCGATCGACTCCTCGTCGAGGTCGACGCGATAGTCACCGGCCGGCAGGGGCTCGCCCAAACCAGGCAGGCGCACGGGCGACGAGAAATGGACGGTGGATTCGGTGGTTCGCGTGGTCATGTCCCTGGTCCTGCGACGGCGCCGACGCGCCCGTCGCGCCACCCGTGCAGGACGAACGCCAACGACCGCGGAGAAACCGTGGTCGGCAATAAGGCGCGTTCCTGGACGAAAAGGCGGTTGGTTGCCGGGCCCGCGCAGCGGAATACGGTCACGGTCGTGAAGTCGGTCATGATCGGCAGGCCCCGCTGTTGATGGGCACCAGATCACTCGTGTCAATCCATGCGCCTCATTCGCGTCTCAAACAAGGCGCGTGGAGTATTTAATTCGCGGAGCGTGGCAAGTCCGCCGAGCGCCGGGCGGCTTTTCTCACCGCATCTCGAGCACCACGTTGCCGACCACGTCGCCGCTCTCCACCGCTTCGTGCGCCGCCGCGATGTCGTCCAGCGCGAAGCGCGCGCCGATCGTATGCTTGAGCGTGCCGGTTTCCAGCATGGCGGTGAGTTCGGCGATGGCCGCCGCGCGTTCCTGCTGCCTCAGTTCGTAGACGAGGTAGAGCTGCAGCGTCAGGCTCCCCCACAGCATCGCCGTGAAGGAAATGGGGATGTCGGCGGGGACGTTGGAGCCGTAGCAGACCAGCTTGCCGTATTGCCCCAGCACGCCTTGCGGCAGAAGGGGCGCGGTGGTCGACAGGTCCATGTCGAGGATGGCGTCGACGCCCTTGCCGCCGGTGAGCTCCATGACCCGCTCGGCGACGTTTTCCGTCCTGTAGTCGATGATTTCGGCCGCGCCGGCTGCGCGGGCATGGCCGGCACGGCGCGCCGAGGCGGTGCCGATGACGCGTGCGCCGCGCGCTGCGGCGATCTGCGTGGCGTAGTGCCCGACGGCGGCCGCCGCCCCGGTGATCAGGATGGTTCGTCCCGGCGCAGCCTCGGCGAGCGTCACGCCATGGAGCGCGGTGAGGGCAGGGATGCCGAAACAGGCGCCGGCAGCGAAATCGGTCGTGTCAGGGAGGCGCACGGCCTGGCCCTGAGGCACCACGATCGCCTCGGCGGCGGTGCCCATGGCCCGCTTCCACTGTCCGTTCCAGATCCAGACGCGCTCGCCGAGCCGGTCGGAGGCGACGCCGTCGCCCACCGCCTCGATCACGCCGGCGCCGTCGGAATGCGGCACGATCCGCGCAAACAGGGGTGGCCGGCCGCGCCGCGACTTCACATCGGACGGATTGACGCCGGAGGTGGCCAGCCTGACGCGCACCTCGCCCGGGCCGGGCTCGGGGAGGGCAATCTCTCCCACGGTCAGCACGTCTCGCGCTTCACCGTTCCGTTCGTACCAAGCCGCCTTCATCGTCATCCTCCGCATGCCTTCTTGAGTCGGACGAGCCGTTTCCGCCTTCATCCGGGCCTCCGGTCTAACCTACAATCGCGGCGATGACGACAGCCGCCGTGGCGTCACGCGACCGGACGCCACTGGCGCGGCGAGGGGCGCCACCCCGTGCCACAACGACAAGACGGGGCTGGATCAGGCCGACGCCGCCGATTGCCGATAGCGGAGGCTTGTACGGTCATGGCCAGTGGCCGCGCCGGGAGCAAACCCATGTCCAGCAACCAGGCGCCCTCCTCGATCCTGCCGGCCGCGCCGCCGGCCGAGGAGCGCATGGGATTCCTGCTCGTCTTCCTGGCCGCGCTCGCCTGGAGCCTCGGCGGCACGATCGGGCGGTTCGTCGGCGAGAACGGCGCCTGGACAATCGTCTTCTGGCGCTCCTTCTGGGCCGCGGGCTTCCTCGTCGGCTTCATGCTGTGGCGTGACGGGGCGCGGGGCACGCTCGGGATGTTCAGGGTCATGGGCCTGCCCGGACTGGTCGTGGCGTTGTGCTTCGCCACCGCGTCGACCGCCTTCGTCGTTGCGCTGTCCTATACCACCGTCGCCAATATCCTTCTGATGCAGGCCGGCGCTCCGCTGATCGCGGCGCTGCTCGCCTTCCTGTTCTTCCGGGAACGGATTTCGGTTGCGACGTGGATGGCGATCGTGGCCGTCATCGGCGGGGTCGCCGTGATGGTGTCGGACTCGCTCGACGGCAAGGTCTCCGCCGTCGGCGACGGACTGGCGCTGCTCATCGTGGTCGTCTTCTCGCTGGCCACCGTGCTGACGCGCCGCTACGCCGACGTCCGCATGACGCCAGCCGTCTGCCTCGGCACGATCATCGCCGGCGCCTTCTCGCTGACGCAGGCGACGACGCTCTCCGTGTCGGCCGTTGACATGGGGTTCCTGTTCGCATTCGGAGCGGTCAACCTCGGGCTCGGACTTGCCCTGTTTTCCACCGGTGCGCGGTTGATCCCGGCAGCCTATGCGGCGCTGCTCGCCACCTTCGAGACGCTGCTCGGTCCGGTCTGGGTCTGGCTGATCCATGGCGAGGTGCCGTCGCAGCGGACGCTGGTCGGCGGGTCCATCGTCTTCGCCGCGCTGCTCATCCATATCGGTCTCGAGTTCCGCCGACAGATGCGCCCGCAGAAGCCGGGCACCACCGGATTGCCGCTGCCCGATTGAGCCCGGCGTGGCCGCGCTCCCGCGCCCCATTGACAGAAATGTGACGAACGGGGCAGCCTAACGCCATCCGCAACAACCAAACAGGCTCATCTTGCCCTTTTCGGATCCCGGCGCCGTGATCGCCGGCACCAAAACCGAACCGCCGATCGTCGCGGCATCGCTTTACCGAGCGGCCGAGGCAAAGCTTCCCACGGACGACGACGGCTCCCGCTTCATCTCCCCCGATCATGAGGCCGAGTATCGCGCCTTCATCGCGGAACACCCCGACATCGAAGCCGTCGAGTTCCTGTTGGTCGATCCGAACGGAGTGATGCGCGGCAAGTGGGCGCCGGGCGATGCGCTGAAGAAGGCATTCCAGGAGGGCGTCAACTTCCCGATGTCGCTGCA
The DNA here is from genome assembly GCA_046292285.1 of Mesorhizobium sp. Taxonomy (GTDB): domain Bacteria; phylum Pseudomonadota; class Alphaproteobacteria; order Rhizobiales; family Rhizobiaceae; genus Aquibium. The sequence continues at coordinate 6,731 of JBKBRJ010000072.1, forward strand.
TGGTCTCGACGTTTGGGGACGCGAGGTGACCGAGACCGGGCTGCATATCGAGACGGGCGACATGGACGGCTATTGCCGCGCGACCCGCGGCTCCCTGTCGATCGTGCCCTGGGCCAAGCGGAAGACCGCGCAGGTTCTTCTTCAGACGTTCTCGCCGGAGGGCGAACCGTTCATGGCCGACCCGCGCCAGGTCCTGAAGAAGAAGGTCGCGGAGGTCAACGCGAAGGGCTTTTTCCCGGTCGTCGCATTCGAACTCGAGTTCTACCTGCTCGATCCCGATCTCGAATGGAGCGACGGCATGCCCGGGCCCGTCGGCGCGGAGGCCGGTCCGGACCGGCTGCGCATGTATGGGCTCGACGACCTCGCCGAACACGCCGCGCTGTTCGACATGATCCGCGACGCGGCCGACGCGCAGAAGCTGCCGATCGATACGATCATCAAGGAAGCCGCGCCGGGGCAGTTCGAGGTCAACCTCAAGCACCGCAACGATCCGCTGCGGGCGGCCGACGACGTCATCATGCTGCGGCGCATCGTCATGGGGTGCGCCCGTGCGCATGGTTTGCAGGCCACCTTCATGGCCAAGCCCTTCCTCGAATACGCCGGCAATGGTATGCATGTGCACGCCTCCATGCTCGATGCGGAGGGCCGGAACATCTTCGGCGGACCGGGCGGTCGCCGGAAGCTGGAGGCGGCGGTGGCCGGCCTGCTCCAGTCCATGCCGGAATCGCTGCTTCTGTTCATCAACACCTGGAACGGCTTCCGGCGCATCACGCCGGGTTCCTATGCCCCGACGCGCGCGGTGTGGGCGGAGAACAACCGCTCGGTCGCGCTGCGCATCCCGGTCTCGAACGACGCCAACCGGCGCGTCGAGCACCGGATCGCGGGGGCGGACGCCAATCCCTACCTGGTGATGGCGGCCCTGATCCAGGGCATGGTCGAGGGCATCGAGGGCGATCTCGTGCCGCCTCCGCCGATCGAGGGAAACGCCTATGACGAGGAAGGACTGTCGCTTCCCGACGACATGGACGACGCGTTGCAGCTGATGGCGAAGGGCGACTTCGTCGACAGGGCGCTGGGACCGTTGCTGTGCAAGGTCTACCGGGACCTCAAGCGGGCCGAGATCGTCGCCTTCTGGAGCGAGATCACGCCGCTCGAGCGGACCACCTATCTTTGACGGAAGCCGGGAATTTGGCGCTTGTCGCAGTGCAAAAACGCCAATAGGCTTCAATAACTAAAACCCAGCCGCGTTGCGTCACTCGCGCGAGCCGGGAAACGGGGCAAGACAAGAGGAGCATATGCGATGAAATTCAGGGTACACCTGCTGGCGGCCACGGCGCTCGCCGCGCTCGTCTCGTTCGGGGCGAATGCCCAGACTCGCACGGTCAATGTCTACAACTGGTCGGATTACATCGACGATTCCATCCTCGAGGATTTCACGAAGGAGACCGGCATCCGGGTCGTCTACGACGTGTTCGATTCCAACGAGATCCTGGAGACGAAGCTTCTCGCCGGCGGAACGGGCTACGACGTCGTCGTGCCGACCGGCACCTTCCTCGCCCGGCAGATCCAGGCGGGCGTGTTCAGGAAGCTCGACAAGGAGAAACTGCCGAACCTCTCCAACATGTGGGACGTGGTGTCCGAACGCACCGCCAAATACGATCCCGGCAACGAGTATTCCATCAACTACATGTGGGGCACCACCGGCATCGGATACAATGTCAACAAGGTGCAGGACGCGCTCGGCATCGAGAGCATCGATAGCTGGGACGTCGTCTTCGACCCGGAGAACCTGGCCAAGCTCGCCGATTGCGGCGTCTACATGCTGGATGCGCCGGCCGAGATGATCCCGGCCGCGCTCAACCATCTGGGTCTGGATCCGAATTCAACAGACCCGGACGACCTCGGCAAGGCCGAGCAGTTGCTGCTGTCGATCCGCCCGTCGATCCGGAAGTTCCATTCGTCGGAATACATCAACGCGCTTGCCAATGGCGACATCTGTCTCGCGGTCGGATGGTCGGGCGACGTCTTCCAGGCGCGCGACCGCGCCGCCGAGGCCGACCAGGGCGTGGCCATCGATTATTCGATCCCGAAGGAAGGGGCGCAGATGTGGTTCGACCAGATGGCGATCCCGGCCGACGCGCCGCACCCGGACGAAGCCCATGAGTTCCTGAACTACATGATGCGTCCCGACGTGATCGCCAAAGCCTCGAACTACGTCTTCTACGCCAATGGCAACGCGGCCTCGAAGGAACTGCTCGACGAGGAAGTGATCGGCGATCCGGCCGTCTATCCGGACGACGAGACCATGAAGAAGCTCTTCACGACGGTTCCGCTCGACGCCAGGACGCAGCGGCTCGTGACACGGATCTGGACGCGGGTCGTGACCGGCCAATAGGCGGACGGCCGGCCCCCGGCGCCAGCGCCGGGGGCTTCGCGTTTCGGGGGGCGGCAACCTGGGGACCACATGAAATCGCTCGGCAGCATTCGCAGAAGCTTCGCGCCCTGGGCCGATCCGGCCGCCAAGCCCTATATCTCGTTCGAGAACATCACCAAGCGGTTCGGCGACTTCACCGCCGTCAACAATCTCTCGCTCGACATCTACGAACGCGAGTTCTTCGCGCTGCTCGGCGCATCGGGCTGCGGCAAGTCCACGCTCTTGCGCATGCTGGCCGGGTTCGAGGAGCCGACCTCGGGCCGCATCCTGCTCGACGGGCAGGACCTGCGCGGCATTCCGCCCTACCGGCGGCCGGTCAACATGATGTTCCAGTCCTACGCGCTGTTTCCGCACATGAGCGTGGAGCAGAACATCGCCTTCGGCCTCAAGCAGGACGGCATGCCCAAGGCCCAGATCGCCGAGCGCGTGGCCGAGATGCTGAAACTGGTCAAGCTCGAGCAGTTCGCCCGGCGCAAGCCGCATCAACTGTCGGGCGGCCAACGCCAGCGCGTCGCGCTCGCCCGCTCCGTGGCCAAACGTCCGAAGGTGCTGCTGCTCGACGAGCCGCTGGGCGCGCTGGACAAGAAGCTGCGCGAGGAGACGCAGTTCGAACTGATGGACCTGCAGCAGAATCTCGGCCTCACCTTCGTGGTCGTGACGCACGACCAGGAGGAGGCCATGACGATGGCCGACCGCATCGCGATCCTCGACAAGGGCGAGGTGATGCAGGTGGCGACGCCGGCCGAGATCTATGAGGCGCCGGCTTCCCGCTTCGTGGCGGGCTTCGTCGGCACCGTCAACCTGCTCGAGGGCAGCGTGTTGGCGCGCGACGGCGCGACCCTGCGGATCAGGGGCGCAAGCGGCGCGGAGATCCTGGTCGAGAACGCGCCTGACAACGTCAGTTCCGGGGACGTCGCCTTCGCGATCCGTCCCGAGAAGATCAGGGTCTCGCCCCGCCAGCCCGTCGAGGGCACCCCGAACGTGATGGAGGGAGAAATCTTCGACCTCGCCTATCTCGGCGACATGACCGTCTACCACGTGCGGCTGGCGGACGGCCAGGTGCTCAAGGCGAGCGCGCTCAACAGCTCGCGGCTGAGCGAGGACCAACTGACCTGGAACGACCGCGCCTGGGTGTCCTTCGCGCCGGACGCCGGCGTTGTCCTGACGAGGTAGGGCGATGGCGCAATCGGCTGCAACGGACCGGACAGATGCCGCCCCCGCGGCTGCGGTTAGCGGCCTCGGCAAGGCCATCGGCAACCGCCTCGTCATCATCGTTCCCTATCTCTGGCTCCTCGTCTTCTTCCTCGTCCCCTTCCTGATCGTGTTCAAGATATCGTTGTCGACGACGGCGATCGCGATGCCCCCCTATCTCCCGGTCTTCGGCTTCGACGAGGGGCTGTCCGGCTTCCTTGCCAATCTCCGCGAACTCACCTTCGACAACTACCTGTGGCTGACGGAGGACGCGCTCTACATCAATGCGTACATCTCCAGCATCACGATCGCCGCCGTCTCGACGCTGATCACGCTGGCGGTCGGCTTTCCCATCGCCTACGGCATGGCGCGGGCGCCGGCGGCGCTGCGGCCGACATTGCTGATGCTGGTCATCCTTCCCTTCTGGACGAGCTTCCTGATCCGGGTCTACGCCTGGATCGGCATTCTCAAGCCGGAGGGCCTGCTCAACCAGTTCCTGATCTGGCTTGGCGTGATCGATACGCCGCTGCTCATCTTGAACACCCACACGGCGATCTACATCGGCATCGTCTATTCCTATCTGCCCTTCATGGTGCTGCCGCTCTATTCGGCGCTGGAGAAAATGGACTATTCGCTGGTCGAGGCCGCGCAGGATCTCGGCTGTCCGCCGATCTCGGCGTTCTGGAAGATCACCTTCCCGCTGGCGCTGCCGGGCGTGGTCGCCGGCTCCATGCTGGTCTTCATTCCGGCGATGGGCGAGTTTGTCATTCCCGACCTGCTCGGCGGCTCGCAGACGCTGATGATCGGCAAGACGCTGTGGAACGAGTTCTTCAACAATCGAGACTGGCCGGTTTCGTCGGCCGTCGCCGTCATCCTGCTCCTGCTGCTCGTCGTGCCGATCATGCTGTTCCAGCAGGCGCAGGCGCGGTCGCTGGAAAAGGGCAGGTGAGGGCCGTGCGATGAACACCACCTGGTCCCGCTTCAACATCGTCTCGATCGTTCTGGGCTTCGCCTTCCTGTATCTTCCGATCGTCCTGCTCATCGTGTTTTCCTTCAACGAATCCAGGCTTGTCACGGTCTGGGCGGGCTTTTCGACCAAGTGGTATGTCGAACTGTTCCGCAACCAGGGGTTGATAGACGCGGCGTGGGTGACCGCGCGCGTCGCCTTCATCTCGGCGAGCGTCGCCACCGTGCTCGGCACGCTCGCGGCGCTCGCACTCACCCGCTACACGCGCTTCCGCGGCCGCGTGCTGTTCTCGGGCATGGTCTTCGCGCCGCTCGTCATGCCCGAGGTGATCACCGGACTGTCGCTGCTGCTGCTGTTCGTGGCGATCGGGCTCGATCGCGGCTTCCTGACGGTGACGCTCGCCCACATCACCTTCTCCATGTGCTTCGTGGCGGTGGTGGTGCAGTCGCGTCTGATCACCTTTGACCGCTCGCTGGAAGAGGCCGCGATGGACCTCGGCGCGACGCCGGTGAAGACCTTCTTCGCCATCACGCTGCCGGTCATCCTGCCGGCGATCGTCTCCGGCTGGATGCTCGCCTTTACCCTGTCGCTCGACGACCTCGTCATCGCGAGCTTCACTTCCGGTCCCGGCGCGACGACGCTGCCGATGAAGATCTACAGCCAGGTGCGGCTCGGCGTGACGCCCGAGATCAACGCCGCCTGCACCATTCTCATCGCCATCGTTGCCGTCGGCGTGCTGATCGCGTCGGTGGTCAACAAGAGCCGGGAAGTCCAGCGCCAGCGCGACGAACAGGCAGCGCAACGCACCTGACCGGGAATTGGTCCCGACTTGCCTACTCGATCGGGTAGTCGGTCAGGATCGGCGAGACGAAGGGCGATTTCCACGAGCCGCCGACGAAGAAGGCGGCGAGAGGTTGGGCATCGGCGGCTGCGCCGTTTGTCGCCGACGCGGCCGGGTCCCGCGGAAGAATCGTCCCCGACAACGCGATGCCCTGTCCGACAAGCGGCAGGATTCCGGTGAAGGCAATGACCTGTCGCGGCTGCATGACCTTGGCGGTGTCCAGACGCGCCACGCCGCTCATCACGGTGGAGCGGAACTCAGCGGAATCGAAGGCGATCGTGCCCGACGGAACTTCCCGCAACGGGAAGAAGCCGCCCCTGGAGGCCCGTTCGCGGAACGCGTCCAGATCGAACCACGGCACCGATCCGGGGCCGAGCTTGACCGAAATGGACCCTTCCGCCTGGGAAAGCATCGCGTCCCAGTGATCGGCCGGCCCGCTGACGATGGTCGAAATCGTCCCCCTGGCCTGCGGCATCGCCTTGCCCAGCCCCGTGGCCGCGCCGAAGGCGTTGATGTCGATGTCGCTGGCGAGAAAGCGGACTTCGGCCTTGCTCGCCGTGCTGCTTCGATCGATTCGAAGGCCGGTCTGGATCGTGCCGCCGAAGGCGCTGGAGTCGGAAATGTCGAACGCGGCCAGGCCTTCCTTGATCTGCGCGGTGGCGGCGAGCTGGCCAAGTTCGAGCGGACCGGCCGCCGCCCGCGCCGCGGACAGTCTCAGATCGAGTTGCAACTGACGTGCGAAATCCAGTTCGATGGGACCGTTCCAGCGTCCCTGCTCGTCCGGAAGCTGGACGAAGGCGCCGAGGAAGGCGCGAATGTCGAGGGTCTGGAAGGCCAGCGTGCCCGAGAGCGCCGGCGCCTTTCCGGCAAATGAGAACTCGAGCAGGCCGTTTCCCGCGTGGCCGCCGAACGACAGCTGGGCGCCTTCGAGCTTCATGCGCTGCGCGTCGCCGATCAGGCGTCCCGACAGGGAGGCGTTGCCGGTGACCGCGCCCGGCGTGATGTCGGCCCGCGACCACTCCAGAGCGCGGCGCAGGGATGGCGAGGACAGCTTGGCCACGCCGTCGAGGAAGCCGCGTCTCGACAGGGTTGCGAGTCCTTCGAAACTGCCGGTCAAGGGAGACGAGGAGAGCGACACCGAAATGCGCGAATTCCCCCCGGCAAGCAGCGCGAGCGGCTGCTGGATTCCGGCGTCCGCCGCAATGCTCTCGCCGCGCCATATCGCCTTGAGGGATACCGAGGCCGGCCTGTCGAGCGTCGGCCACGAACCGCGCCCCGTGAGGCTGGAAAGGATTTCGTGCTCGCCCGCCCCATCGACGCGAAGCACCCGGCCGTCCACGAATTCCAGGGCGCCGAGCGGATCGGACGGCAGGCGCGAGGCGTCCGGCTGCGCGGGATTGGCGTCGACCACGAGGCGAGCCGTCTCGATGGCGCGGAGCATGCGACCGCCGCCGGGCGGCACGGGAATGGGGACGCCGCCGTCCCGATCCGATACCCGCAGCACCGGCCGCAGTAGCGCGACCTTGGTGAAGGCGATCTCGCCGCGTAGCGCCGCAATCGCGGAGAGGTCGACCTCGACGCGTTCCGACTGAAGCACCGGCGGCGCGTCCGGATTGCCCCATTCCCGCAGCGACACATCGGCCAGTTCCGCATGGAAGGAGGGCCAGACGTGAATGCGCGGAATGCCGCTCAGAACCACGCGGTAACCGCTCCATGCGCTCAGTTCGGAGGCGATGCGGTTGCGCACGATCTGCGTCGAGGCGACGTAGGGGATCAACGCGATGAAGGCGAGCGCGCAGACGGCCAGCCCCGCGAAGATCCAGATCGTCCGTTTCGCCGCCTTGGATGGCATTGCGCCTCGTCGTTTCCCTGCGCTTGTCGCGCTATTCCGGCAACCCTCGCGCGCGCCGCCTTGCGAGCCTTTTCAAGCCATTGTGGCCCGGCGATGGCGCTGTTTCGCGTTTTGAGCCGTCTTGCTCTCCCGTGGCGCAATATGCATAACCGCAGCGCCAATCTGGAGAATTTCAATGTCTCGGACCGCCCCGCTCTGGACCCCTTCACCCGACGTGGTCGGCCGCTCGCCGTTTATGGCATTCATGGCGGAGGCGACCAAGCGCACCGGCACGCCGCTGTCAAGCTATGAACAACTTCATGGCTGGTCGGTAACAGATCGTGAGGGCTTTTGGAAACTGGTCTGGGACTTCTGCGGCGTTATCGGCGAGCGCGGCGGTCGGGACCTGGTCGATGGCGACAAGATGCCGGGGGCGGCGTTCTTCCCGGACGCGACGCTGAACTTCGCGGAGAATCTGCTCCGGAAGTCGGGCGCCGGCGATGCGCTGGTCTTCCGCGGCGAGGACAAGGTCGAATACCGCCTGTCGTGGGACGGACTGCGCGCGATGGTGTCGAAGCTGCAGCAGGCCTTCGCCGCCGAGGGCGTGAAGGCCGGCGACCGGGTGGCGGCGATGATGCCCAACATGCCCGAGACGATCGCCGCCATGCTCGCGGCGGCGTCGCTCGGCGCGATCTGGTCGTCCTGCTCGCCTGATTTCGGCGAACAGGGCGTGCTCGACCGCTTCGGCCAGATCGAGCCGGTGATCTTCGTCACCGTCGACGGCTACTGGTATGCCGGCAAGCGCATCGACGTCGGCGACAAGGTGGCGAAGGTCGTGGCGAAGCTGCCGACCGTGCGGCGCATGATCGTCGTCGACTATCTCGGCGCGGCCGAGGCGGTCGCCGCCACCGTTCCGAATGCGCACACCCTGAAGGCCACGCTCGACGCCTATGGCGAAAAGCCGCTGACGTTCGAGCGCCTGCCGTTCTCGCACCCGCTCTACATCCTGTTCTCCTCGGGCACGACGGGCATCCCGAAGTGCATCGTGCATTCGGCCGGCGGCACGCTTCTCCAGCACCTGAAGGAGCAACGGCTTCATGCCGGCATTTCCGAGGGCGACCGCTTCTTCTACTTCACCACCTGCGGCTGGATGATGTGGAACTGGCTGGTCTCCGGCCTCGCTTCGGGCGCCACGCTGCTTCTCTACGACGGCTCGCCCTTCCACCCGGACGGCAACGTCATCTTCGATTACGCGCAGGCCGAGAAGATGACCTACTTCGGCACCTCCGCGAAGTTCATAGACGCGGTTCGCAAGTCGGGTCTGGAACCGATCAAGACGCATGATCTCTCTTCCGTCCGCGTCATCTCCTCGACCGGTTCGCCGCTGTCGCCGGAAGGCTTCGACTTCGTCTATTCCGGCATCAAGGCCGATGTGCATCTCGCCTCGATTTCGGGCGGCACCGACATCGTTTCGTGCTTCGTGCTCGGCATTCCCACCCGTGCTGTCTGGAGCGGTGAGATACAGGGCGCCGGGCTTGGCATGGCGGTCGAGGTCTGGAACGACGACGGCAAGCCGGTGCGGGGCGAGAAGGGGGAACTCGTCTGCACGAAAGCCTTTCCGTCGATGCCGGTGATGTTCTGGAACGACCCGGACGGGTCCAAGTATCACGCCGCCTACTTCGAGCGCTTCGACAACATCTGGTGCCACGGTGACTTCGCCGAAGTCACCGAGCATGACGGCTTCATCATCCATGGCCGATCGGACGCGACGCTCAATCCCGGTGGCGTGCGTATCGGCACGGCCGAGATCTACAATCAGGTCGAGCAGATGGAGGAAATCGTCGAGGCGATCTGCATCGGCCAGGACTTCGACGACGATGTGCGCGTTATTCTGTTCGTGCGGCTTGCCGCGGGGGTGGTGCTCGACGCCGAGCTGGAGAAGCGCATCAAGACGCGCATCCGCACCGGCGCGAGCCCACGCCATGTGCCGGCCAGGATCGTCGCCGTGACCGACATCCCGCGCACCAAGTCGGGCAAGATCACCGAGCTCGCCGTGCGCGACGTGGTGCACGGCCGCGCCGTCAAGAACAAGGAGGCGTTGGCGAACCCCGAGGCGCTGGAACTCTTCCGCGACTTGCCTGCGTTGAGGAGCTGATGCCGCGGGCCGAAACGGTTAATGAAAGATGACCGCGAAATTTACCGCGATACAAGGGGGCGAACCAATCTCTAAAACTCTCCTTAACCTGGTAAGGTTTCGTTAACGGTTCGCCGCGATACTCACGGTCAACTTGAGGGAGGAATCCCGCGCCTGTTCCAGGCAATGTTTCGCTCAAGTCCTCGTATTGACAGCAATCCCAATTGACGGGGCGTTCGCAAGAACGCCCCGATTTTTTTCGTGCAGACCTGGCGAACCGCTTGATCGCGCAGCGCCCGGGGATCGACCCCGGCGGCTACATCCCCGCGTCGCCGTCCCGCATCAGCGCGCCAGAGAGCAGCACCACCGGCACCAGCGCCGTGACGATGATCAGCAGCGCCGCGATCGCGCCATCCTCGACCACGCCGCGCGAGGCGTTCTCGTAGACGTGGGTCGCCAGCGTCGAAAAACCGAAGGGCCGCAGCAGGATGGTGGCGGAGAGCTCCTTCACCGTGTCCACGAAGACGAGCACGGCGGCGGTGAACAGCGCCGGCCGCAGCAGCGGCAGCAAGATCTCGCGGGCGCTGGCGAGCGGCGAGCGGCCGAGGCTGCGCGCGGCCTCGTCGATGTTCGGCGGCAATTTTTCCAGTCCGGCGCGGATTGCGCCCTCCGCCAGCGCCAGGAAGCGGATCGAGCAGGCGAGCACCACGGCGCCGGCCGAGCCGGTGAGCAGCAGGCCGCTCGAGACGCCGAAGCTGTCGCGCATCAAGCCGTCGAGCGTGTTGTCGAAGCGCGTCAACGCAAACAGCAGCCCAAGACCGAGGATCGTTCCCGGTACGGCGTAGCCGCCGGCGGCGAGGCGGGCGATGATCGTCATCGCCGCCGATCGGGACAGGCGCGCGGCGTTCATCACGGCGAGCGCGGCGGCGACCGTCAGCAGCGCGGTCGCGCTCGCCGTGACGATGCTGTTGAGAAAGGCCGAATGGAGAGCCGGGCTTGCGACCTGGTCCAGCCGGCGGCTGGCATAGTCGCCGAACACGTAGAGCGGAATGCCGAAACCCGCCAGCACGGGCAGCATTGCCGAAAGGGTCGCCAGCGCGGCGCGCCAGCCCAGCAGTCTGACGCGGGGCGGCCGCGCCTTCATCTGCGTGGCGCGCGCACCGTGAAAGCGCTGCTTGCGGCGGGCCCACTGCTCGGCCCAGACGAGGCCGAGCACAAGCACCAGCATCATCATCGCGATCTGCGCGGCGCCTTCCAGGCTGCCGCGGTTGAGCCAGGTCGAATAGACCGAGAAGGTGAGGGTGCGCACGCCGAGATACTCCACGGCGCCGATGTCGTTGATCGTCTCCATCAGCACCAGCGCGACGCCTGCCAGGATGGCCGGGCGCGCGACCGGGAGCAAAATGCGGAAGAAGACCTTCGCCGGGGTCGCGCCGAGGGTTCGCGCCACGTCGGCGATGTTGCGGCCCTGCATGATGAAGACGACGCGGGCGGTGAGATAAACATAGGGGTACAGCACGGCCGACAGCACCACGGCCGCGCCGCCCGTGCTGCGGATGTCCGGGAACCAGTAGTCGCGCATTGTCTGGTAGCCGAACAGCGCACGGATGGCGCTCTGGACCGGCCCGGTGAAATGGAAGAACTCACCGAAGGCATAGGCGGCCAGATAGGTCGGCACCGCCAGCGGCAGGACCAGCGCCCAGGCGAGCATCCGGCGCAGCGGAAAGTCATAGGCGACCACCAGCCAGGCGGCGGTGACGCCGATCGAGGCGGTACCGGCCGCCACCATCAGGAGCAGCCAGGCGGTCGTCGCGGCGGAGCGGGGCAGAACGTTGCGTGCGAGATGAGGCCAGTCGGCCCCGGTGCCGGTTACCGCAATTCCGGCCAGGACGGCGACGGGAACGAGCACGATCGCGGCAATGGCGAGGGCCGTCAGGAAGGCT
>JBKBRJ010000073.1:0-17511 GCA_046292285.1 Mesorhizobium sp.
GATCAAGCGCCAGATCCATGCCCACAAGGGCCATGGCGAGATCGCCGTGCGCGGCCACAACGTCAAGCTCGGCCGCGGCGGCATTCGCGAGATCGAGTTCTTCGTCCAGACCCAGCAGCTGATCGCCGGCGGACGCTTTCCCGAACTGCGCGGCCGCGAGACCGTGGCCATGCTGGAGCGGCTGAGCGAGCGCGGCTGGATCGACGAGGCGACCTGCGCCTCGCTGACGAAGCAGTACTGGTTCCTGCGCGACGTGGAGCACGCCATCCAGATGGTGGCCGACGAGCAGGCGCACGACCTGCCCGAGGACGACGAGGGGCTGGAGCGGATCGCCCGCATGCGCGGCTTCGCCTCGGCGGAGGCCTTCGCCGACGCCTTCCGGGCCTCGCTGAAGGAGGTGGAGAGCCACTACGCGGCGCTGTTCGAAACCGCGCCGCAGCTCTCGGCGGGCGTCGGCAACCTGGTCTTCACCGGCGACGTTGACGACCCGGACACGTTGCAGACGCTGGCGGGCCTCGGCTTCGAGCGGCCGAGCGACATCTGCCGCGTCATCCGCACCTGGCATTTCGGCCGCTATCGCGCGACGCGCTCGGCCGAGGCGCGCGAGCGGCTGACCGAGCTGACGCCGGCGCTGCTGGCCGCCTTCGGCCGCACCCGCCGCGCCGACGAGGCGATCATCCGCTTCGACGAATTCCTGGCAGGTCTGCCGGCGGGCATCCAGCTGTTCTCGCTGTTCCAGTCAAACCCTGGCCTGCTGCAACTGATGGCCAACATCATGGGCGCAGCACCCCGCTTGGCCGCCATCATCACGCGCCGGCCGCACGTGTTCGACGGGCTGCTCGACCCGCTGCGGATGTCGGAACTGCCCACCAAGGCCTATCTGGCGTCACGGCTGGAGAGCTTCCTCGGCGGCGCGGCGATCTACGAGGAAAGGCTCGACCGCCTGCGCATCTTCGCCGCGGAGCAGAAGTTCCTGATCGGCATCCGCCTGCTCACCGGCGCGATCGACGCCGCGCGCGCCGGCAAGGCCTTTTCCGACCTCGCGGACCTGACGATCGGCGCGGCCTTCGACGCCGTCGTCGCCGAGTTCGCCCGCCGCCACGGCCATGTGCCGGGCGGCCGCGCGGTGATCCTCGGCATGGGCAAGCTCGGCAGCCGCGAACTGACGGCGGGCTCCGACGTCGACGTCATCCTGCTCTACGACCATGCCGACGGAGCCGAGGAGAGCGATGGGGAGAAACCGCTCGCGCCCTCGCAATACTATGCCCGGCTGACGCAGCGCATGATCGCGGCGGTCTCGGCGCCGACGGCCGAGGGCGTGCTCTACGAGATCGACCTGAGGCTCCGCCCCTCCGGCAACAAGGGGCCGGTGGCGACGCATGTCGAGGCCTTCCGCAAGTACCAGACCTCCGAGGCCTGGAGCTGGGAGCACATGGCGCTGACGCGCGCCCGCGTGGTCGCCGGCGACGGGGAACTCGCCACCGCGGTCGCCGCCGACGTCGCGGCGATTCTGGCCGCTCCGCGCGACCGGAAGAAGCTCCTCAAGGACGCCTGCGAGATGCGGGCGATGATCGAGGCCGAGAAGCCGCCGCGCGACGGCTGGGACCTGAAGCTGATGCCGGGCGGGCTGATCGACCTCGAGTTCATCGCCCAGACGGCGGGCCTGCTTGGCGAGGTGGAGGGCGGGACGCGCACCACCTCGACCGCCGAGGCGCTTTCGCGCCTGTCGCCGGCCTTCTGCGAACCGCAGGCGCGCGACGATCTCGTCGCCGCCTACCGGCTGTTCATGGGGCTGACCCAGGTGTCGCGGCTGTGCCTGACCGGCGACATCGACCGCAAGGACATGCCGCCCGGCCTCGTCGACCTATTGCTCGCCAACACCGACCTGCCGGAACTTCCCGTCCTAGAAGCCCACATCGCCGCGACGGCGAAGCGGGTGCGGGCGGTGTTCGACCAGGTGGTGTGCGGGCGTTAGAGCATTTCCGGTGATCCGGGAGTTACCGGAAATGCTCTAGTCGAGGCGCCGCGTCGCGCCCCTCCCCGGCGAGAGCTCACCGGCGGCCCTGGGGCCGCCGGAACGATGTCGTAGCGCCCTCAGGCGCCGATCTTGAAGACCTTGCGGGCATTGTCCTCGAAGAACTGCTTCAGCCCCGCCTCGCCGATCGGCATCCGCTCGAGGATGGCGATTTCCTCCTGGACGAACTGCCAGGGGTAGTCCATCGCGTACATCATGCGGTCGGCACCGATCACCTCGCGCACGAACATGACGGGCGGCGCCCAGCTGACGCCGCTGCTGGTGTAGTAGAAGTTCTCCTTCAGGTAGTCGCTCGCCTTGCGCTTCAGCGGGTGGACGTTCGGATAGCGCTTCGACACCGAAATGTGGCCGTGCATGTAGTCGATGCGCGACAGCCAGTAAGGCAACGCCTCGCCGCAGTGGCCGAGCACGATCTGGAGTTTCGGGAAGCGGTCGAACAGGCCCGACACCACCAGCCGCAGCGCATGAAGCCCCGTCTCGCAGGCGAAGCCGTAGACCGCCGCGTCGAGGCCGCGCGCCAGGAACGGCTCGATCATCGCGGCCGGCGGCGTCTGCGGGTGGAGGTAGATCGGCACGCCGAGCGCTTCGGCGGCCTCGAAGATCGCCCAGTAGCGTTCGTCGTCGAGATAGGTGCCGAGCGTGTGCGAATTGAGGATGCCGCCGCGCAGCCCGAGCCTGGTGACAGCGCGCTCCAGCTCCTTGGCGGCGTTCTCCGGATCGAGCGGGCTGAAGGCGGCGAGGCCGACATAGCGGTCGGGATGACGCGCGATGCCTTCGGCGAGTTCGTCGTTGAAGCGCGTGGCGAGAACCGATGCCTCCTTCGGCTCGAAGATCTGCACGCCGGGCGAGGTCAGCGACAGGACGGCCATGTCGATGCCGGAATCGTCCATGTCGCGCAGGCGTTCCTCGTCGAGGTCCTGGATGCGCCGGGCGTGGTCCTTCGCCTTCGGCGAATCGCCCGAGAAGAAGCCCCAGAGGCTGTGGAAGCCCGGATCGCCGATCGTCTTCTCCGCGATCTCCTTGCGGTAGAGCCGGATCAGTTCCGGCGAGGCCCAGGCCTCCTCCGCGGCGATGCGCTTGTAGGGCGGATGGGGATTGCGCTCGTTCATGGGCTCTTCCTCAGGCTGGTTGAAAGGGATCAGGGGGTGATGGAGCGCAGGTCCGGACCCGCGCCGGCGGCGAGGCGCCGCAGCGCGAACAGGAGCGCCACGGAGGCGAGGGCGACGGCGATGGCCACCGCGCTCGCGGCCTCGAAAAGCGCCGTGCTCGCGCCGATGAAGGCGGCGGCCGCTGCGACCGCGAAGCGGCGAAGGCCGCCGCCATAGGCGCCGCGCCAGGCGAGCACCTCGGCCATCATCGCGCCCGCCGTCGCCACGCTCAGGCACGAAACGGCGATCTCGAGCCAACTGCCGTCGAGCAGCAGGGCGGTGTTGAAGGCGAATACGAAGGGGATGAGATAGGCCACGATGGCAAGCCGCATGCCGGCCAGCCCGGTCTGCCACATGTCCGAGCCGGCGAGCGACGCCGCCGCGTAGGAGGCGATGGCGACCGGCGGGGTGAGCATCGACAGCAGACCGAAATAGAAGATGAAGAGATGCGCCGCCATCGGCGCGATGCCGGCCTTCACCAGCGCCGGGGCGAGCAGCACCGAGACCACGACGTAGACGCCGGTGGTGGGCATGCCGACGCCGAGAACGATGGCGATCAGCGCCGTGACGGCGAGCAGCGGCAGGACCCCGCCGTGTTCGGCCACCTTGCCCAGCGCCAGCGTCAGGCCGAAGCCAAGGCCCGAGATGTTGATCGTGCCGATGACGATGCCGGCGACCGCGCAGACGAGCAGCACCGGGATCAGCGTCGAGCTGGAATCGCGCAGCACGCCGGGGATGAGGCCGAGACGCGGCGCGCCGCGCGGCGCGGTGACGAGATAGAGCGCATAGGAGGCGAAGGCGGAATAGAGCGCTGCCTTGCCCGGCGCGTAGCCGAGCCCGAACAGGAAGTACATCAGCACGCCGAGCGGCACGAGCAGCGGCCATGACCTTGCCAGCACCGGGCCGAGCGGCGGCAACTCGGATCGGTCGACGCCGACGAGCCCGTGCACGGCGGCATAGCGGTCCACCTGAAGGTAGAGCATCACGTAGTAGGCGACGGCCGGAAGCAGCGCCGCCAGCACCACCGTCGCGTAGGAGACCTGCAGGAATTCGGCGATGACGAAGGCGGTGGCGCCCATCACGGGCGGGGCGATCTGGCCGCCGTTCGAGGCGACCGCCTCGATCGCGGCGGCATAGCGCGGCGGAAAGCCGGAGCGCTTCATCATCGGGATGGTGACCACGCCGGTGGACATGACGTTGGCCACCGTCGAGCCCGACAGCGTACCGAACAGGCTGGACGCGATGATGGCCACCTTGGCGGGCCCGCCGCGCCGGTGGCCCATCGCCGCCATGGCGAGGTCGGTGAGGATGCGGCTGCCGCCGACCGCGTTGAGCACCGAGCCGAAGACGATGAAGCCGAGGATCTGGGTGGCGCCGACGCCGAGCACGAGGCCCGGAATGCCGTTCGTGTCGGCGTAGAGATAGAGGACGAAGCGCCGCCAGGCGATGTCGGCGGCCGAGAGGATGCCGGGCAGGTGCGTGCCGAACAGGCCGTAGACGATGAAGCCGGCGGCCAGCGAGGCGAGCACCATGCCGCAATGGCGGCGCGTGGCCTCCAGCGTGGCGGCGATCGCCACCACGGCCGGAATCCACTTGTGCGGGCCGCGGTTGACCACGTCGAGCAGCCAGGCCTCGTAGTTGACCGCGAGCCAGACCCAGGACGCTAGCGCCGCCGGCGCGACGATCCAGTCGAGCACCTGGAGACGGCCCCGCAGCGGCGCGGCGAGCAGGCCGGCCAGCGTCGCGAGCCCGATCATCAGCGCCAGGTACTGCTCCGCGATGATCACGAAGCCGAGAAGGCGCGGGACGTCCAGAAGCCAAAGGATGCCGATGACGGTGATCGGCACCGCCAGGTCGCGCCTGTCCATCATGTTTGCCCTGCGATCGGAAGCCTTGCGGCCGCGTCAGTCCGCCATCGCCGCGTCACGAGCCGCGTTGGCCTCGCTCCACATGCCCTTGCCCTGGAAGAAGGCGACCGCCGCCGGGTGATAGGGGACGGTGTTGGAGGGCGTCGAGAACTTCTCTTGCGCGGCGCCACCGAGCGCTGGGTAGTCGGTCTTGAGCTGCGGCAGGCTGTCGTAGAGCGCCTCCAGGATTGCCGCGGCATCCGCGTCCGGCATGTCGGAGCCGACGGTCAGGAAGACGTCGAAGGACGCGACCGTGACCGGCTCGGTCACTTCCGGCAGGCGCGGATTGGGATTGATCGTGGTGAGGTAGGTGCCCTGGAAGGCCGCGTCGGCCTTTTCGGTCGTGGCGTTCTCGCCCTCGATGCTGACATAGCGGATGCCGCCGGGGATCGAGGCGTGCGCCTGCTGGGTCAGCGGAATCCCCACCGCGATCAGCGTCGCGTCGAGGCTGTTCTCGGTCAGCCGCTCCATGCCGGGCCCCAGGCCCGCGACGGTCTCGGCCTCGACGTCGGAGAGCGTGAGCCCGCCGAGTTCGAGGATGGTCTTGGACAGCTGGCTCATCGCCTTCAGGGCGCTGAGATCGGTGACGACGCGCTTGCCCTTGAGGTCTGCGACGGTCTTGACGCCGGAATCGTTGCGGGCGACGAGCGCCACGTTGAGCGGCCAGAGCCGCGCCAGCACGCGAAGGTCCCTGGTCTCCTCGCCAAACACGCCGGCCCGCGCCTCGCCGAGATCCAGGCTGGAATTGAGCCCCATCGACACCTCGCCGGCCGCGATCAGCGGCAGGTAGACCGAGGAGCCCGTGTAGGGCTGAAGCGTGACCTGCTTGCCGAGCTTGTCCTGCAACGCCGCGGCGATGCCGCCGCCGATCGTGTAGTAGACCGTGCCCTGCGGGTTGGTGCCGAGGGTGTAGCGGTCGGCCGCCGTCGCGGCGGTCGCGCTAAGGCCGACCATGGCGGCCAGAGCCATTCCTGCGTATTGACGCCAGTTCATGTCGTTCCTCCCGTTTTGGTCCGCGCGGCGACGGCGCCGCAGTCTCTCCCTGGGGAAGCATTGAAGCGGATGTGGATTATGAATAAAATCGAAAAATTCGAAACCATTCATCAAGTGATTTCAAGTGAGTATCGAAAGCCAGTTGACGCTGAAGCAGATTCGCGCCTTTGCCGCGGTGTATCGGCGCGGCAAGCTCGCCGCCGCGGCTGAGGAACTGGGCGTCACCCAATCCGCCGTCAGCGTGCTGATCCGCCAGGTGGAGGAGACGCTGGGCACGCGCCTGTTCGACCGCACGACGCGCTCGCTGGCTCCGACGCCGGCGGCCGACGATGCCTTCGGCGTCGTCGAGCGGATCCTCCAGGACGTCCGGACGCTGTCGAGCAACTTCCGCGACTTGAGCGCGGGCGGGCGCGGACGCGTGCGCATCGCCGCGACGCCGGCGACGGCCGCCGCCTTCCTGCCGAGGACGGCGCGGCGCTTCGCGCGCCGATATGCCAACGTCACCCTGATGATTTCCGACTGCGCGCCGAACCAGTTCCTGCCCTATATCGAGGCGGAACGCGTCGATTTCGGCCTCGGCACACCGCCGCCCGAAGGCGGCGAGTTCACGAGCCGCGTCGTGCGCGAGGACCGGATCGACCTCGTCTGCGCGCGCGACCATCCCTTCGCCGGGCGGGATGCCGTACGCTGGGCCGAGCTCGCGAGCGAGACGCTGATCGTCTTCCGGCCCGGCTATGGCGTTCGCCAGCTGATCGATTCGACCTTGCTCAAGACCGGCGTCGAACCGGCCGTGCGGCACGAGGTCGGCTTCCTCGCGACGGCGGCCTGGATGGCCGCGAGCGGCCTCGGGGTGACCATCCTGCCCGCCGCTCTCGCCGAGATGGAGGCCCGTTCCGAACTCGCCATCGTCCCGCTGGTGGAGCCGACCGTGTCGCGATCGATCGCGCTCGTGATGAAGAAGGGCCGGTCGCTGTCGCCGCCCTGCCGGCTGTTCGCGGACATGCTGGTCGAGGACATGGCGGAAACCTGACCCGTCATCCGCGTCGGCTCCTCGGCGCCGGCGCCGCGGCGGCGCCCTGGGACACGCGCCGGGCACCTCGCGCCGGCGATCGCGCCCCCGGCCGTTCTGGGAAGGTATCAGGCAATTGTGGGCGGCGGGCGTGCGCCGTTGCCGAGGCGTTTTGGTTCATGTTAGCGTTCGCTGGAGTACATGGGTGGACTGCGTGCATGCCGACCGGGCCCGGGGGGATGGAAACGGCAACCGGAGTCCTCCAGGCGCCGATACCGGCAGGACCGCCGGGTTCGCGTTATCGCGTGGGGATCAGCATGAGCCCGGAAGACCAGAACGAAACAACGTCGAGATACCGCCGGGCATCGCCGCGCGACAGGGAAGGCCTGTCCGAATGACACCAACCTGACGCACCGGGATCAAGAACCAGATGGCCGCCTTCAACGTTTCGGACATGTTCATCGCCGCGGCGATGCGAAATCGCAGCCGCGACGCGATCGTGACGGCGCAGGTTACGCTCGGCTATGCCGATTTGCTCGATCGGGCTTCACAATGCGCGCGGCATCTGTCGAGGCGGGGCGTCGAGCCGGGCGACCGGCTGGCGATCGCCCTGCCCAAGCCGGACCATGTGGTCATCGTCATCCTCGCCGCGTGGATGCTCGGCGCGACGCCGATGGTGATCGATTTTCGCGCCAAGCGGAGCGAGAAGGCGTATCTCGCAGACCATTTCGATCTCGCGGCCGTGGTCGAGTCGACGGCTTCACCAACGGAGGCGAACTATCGGTCGATCACCGTCGCCGACGGTTTCTACGATGATATCGCCGCGGAGTCCGGGGAGCTCTTCCTCCCCCGGCCGGGCGACCATCCGGCGCTGATCGTCCGGACGTCTGGAACCACCGGGACACCCCAAGGGATCGTCTACAGCCACAACACCCTGACGAACATTCACTGGGGCATGGGCGTCGCGCTGACCGGATTCGATCGCGGCCCTCTCGTTCATGCCCTGCCGCTCTTCTACGCCTCGCCGCTGATCAGGACCTTGTCGCAGATCCTCGATGGCGCCACGACCCACATCCTGCCGCTGATGGCTTCGGCGGAGGAACTGGCGGAAACGTTCCTGTCCACCACCGCGCAGATCAGCAGCGTCGTCCCGCCTCAGCTTCACGCCCTGCTGCGCCTGTCGGAAGGTCGTACGACGCCGATGTTCCCGCAGATGCGGAACCTGATCGCGACCGGATCGAGGGTCGATGGCGAGGCCAGCATTCGCGCGGTCCGCGAGCTCTGCAGCGGTTTTGCGGTGACCTACGGATCCACGGTCGGCGGATCGATCTCGCTGCTCGTCGGAGACGCCATCCAGACAAAGGCGGGGACGGTCGGCCGACCGATGCCGTTCAATCATTTGCGCATCGAAGGAAACGACGGACAGGCGCTCGGTCCGGGCGAGATCGGGCTGATCAAGATCCGGAGTCCTCTCATAGCGGACGACATTCTGGGCGAGGCGCGGGAGGATTCCGACCGGCTCGTCGACGGCTGGGCCATTCCCGGCGATCTGGGCTTCATCGACGAGGACGGGTTCCTGACCCTGACCGGCCGGGCCTCGGACATGATCATCCGCAACGGCGTGAATGTGTTTCCCCGCGAGATCGAAGGTATCCTCGAACGCCATCCGTCCGTCGTCGAGGCGGCCGTGCTGGGCTACTCGTCGGTTGCGACGGGTGAGGAAATCGCCGCCTTCGTGGTCGTGGCCGATGACGTGGCGCTGGCCGACATCATCGATCATGCCCGCGCGAGCATCGTGCCGGACAAGCGCCCGCGGCACATCCAGATCATCGACCGCCTGCCGCGCAACGATGCGGGCAAGGTGGTCAAGCGGTTGCTTGCCGAACAACTCGCGGCATCCCAGCCATAAACCAACGTCGAGCGTCAGGGGAACAACATGAAAACGTGGTTGATCGGGTCAGTACTGGCAGCGGCGACGATCTGCTCGGCGGGTATCGCGTTCGCGCAGGAAACCTACACGCTGCGGCTTGCGAACTGGTCGTCCTCGACCGGGGCCGGCGGCCTGATGTTCGATCGGTACGCCAGGGAGGTCGACGAGGCCTCGAAAGGCCGCCTCAAGATCGAGGTGTTCCACGGCGCGTCGCTCGGACCGGCGGCGAAGCACTACGACCTGGTCGCGAACGGCATCGCCGACATGGCCTATTTCGTGACCTACTCGACGCCGGGCCGTTTCCCGATGTCCGAGATTTTCGGTCTCCCGAACGTCATGGAGAACGCGAAGAACGACGGCGACGCGACGCGCCTGCTGATGAAGCTGGCGCCCGACCATCTTTATCGGGAGTTCGAGGGTGTCCGGATCGTCTGGCTCGCCGCGTCCTCCCTCAACAAGGTCTATACGGCGCGCGAACCGGTTCGGACCCTGGAGGACATCAAGGGCAAGAGGATTCGCGTGACATCGAACGTGATCAAGGATGTGCTGAGGGACATCGGGGCCGACCCGATCAGCGTCCCGGCGGGCGATGTCGCCGAGGCCTTGCAGAAGAATTCCCTCGACGGAACCCATGGGTCGCACGGCAGCATCTGGACGCTGAAGCTCGGGGATCTTTTGAAGTACGAGACTCCGTTGCTCTCGACCTATGTTGTCGTAGGGCTCGGCATCAACGAGAAGGCTTACGAAAAACTGCCGTCCGACCTCAAGGAAATCGTCGATTCCATCGGCGGCCCCGAAGGTGCCGTTCGGTACGTCAGCACGCTCGGCGAGGACAATCCCGTCGTCGCCGACTACATCAAGTCGTTCGGCTTCGAGCAGGTCGAGCCCGACGCGGCGCTGGTGAAGGCGGTCGCCGACGCGGCCACCGCCTACAGCGAGAGGGTTCTCGCCACATACGACGCGAAGGGCCCCGAAGGGCGCGCGCTCTACGACCTCGTGCGGGACATGGATCGCTCGGGTGCCCGATGAACTCGGGACACGGCCATAGCGGGTCGACAGGGTGGGTCGCGCGCCTGCTCGACAGGGCTGCGGACGGGCTCGTACTGGTCGCGGCGCTCTGTCTCCTGTTCATGGTCGGGCTGATCGTGGTCGATGTCGTGCTTGGCGTGACGCTGAAGTTCCGGATATTCGGCGCCTACGAGATCGTCGGCCTGCTCATGGCGCCGGTGGCCTTCCTGCCGTTGGCAAAGACCTTGCTGAAGGGCCAGCATCTCACCGTCGACCTGATCGACAACCTGATCCCGGCCTGGGCTTCGGGGGCGCTCCGCATGGCGGGGCTGGCGATGACGGTTGCCTTCGTCGCCCTGCTGTCGGTTCTCACCTTCGGTCGGGCCCTGGAAAGCGTGCGGCTGAGCGAAGTCTCCCTCGACCGCGGGATTCCGCTGATCTATCTCATCGTGCCGATACTCATCGGCTTCGTCGCGATCGCGATCTGCGCCGCCTACCTCCTCCTGCGCGGCCTGACCTTCCGCCCGTCGCGAAGAGAACCCTGATTTGTCACCTGTCCAGATCGGCATCGGCGGCATCGTCGTCCTCACCCTTCTCATTCTCGCGCGGGTTCCGCTGGCGGTGGCGATGGGCCTCGTCGGCTTCTTCGGCTATGCGGCGATCGGCGGGTTCGACAGCGCCATCTATCTCCTCAGCCTGACCCCCGAAAGCCTGGTCAACCACTCCTTCTCGATCCTGCCGCTATTCGTCCTGATGGGCACGGTCGCGGCAGCCAGCGGCATGTCCGAGAGCATTTTCGCCGCCGCGAACGGCCTGGCCGCCGGGCGACGCGGCGGATTGGCGATCGCGACGATCGGCGGCTGCGCCGGCTTCTCGTCGATCTGCGGCTCCTCGATCGCCACCGCCGGCACGTTCTCGAAGATCTGCATCCCCCAGATGCGCAATCATGGATACGACATCCGCATCGCCGCCGGCTCCGTGGCCGCCGGGGGTACGTTGGGCATTCTCATTCCGCCGTCCGGCCTCATGGTGATCTACGCGCTGGCGGCGCAGGAATCCGTGCCGGCTCTCTTCGCCGCCGGCATGATTCCCGGCCTGCTTCTCACCGCGCTGTTCATTGGCGTGATCGTGATCCTGGCGCGCCTGCGGCCCGACTGGATGCCGCGAAGCCCGGCCGTTCCGTGGGGCCGGCGGCTGGCGCTGCTGTCCCGCACCTGGAAGATCGCGCTGCTTTTCTCGATCGCCGTCGGCGGAATCTACAGCGGCTGGTTCAGCCCCACCGAAGCCGCCGGCATGGCCGCCTTCGCGGCCGTCGCCATCTCGTTCTCGACACGCACGCTGACGCTTCGGTCGTTCTACGAATGCGTCGTCGAATCGCTGATGGTCACGTCGATGCTGATGTTCGTCATCGTCGGGGCCTGGTTCTTCTCGTATTTCATCGCCCTGGCGCGCATCCCCACCTCGCTGGTCGATGTCGTGAACGGATACGACCTGTCGCCCGTGACGGTGATGGTCCTCATCCTGGTCTTCTACATCCTGCTGGGCTGCCTGCTGGATTCGGTCACGATCATCCTGGTCACGACGCCCGTGTTCCTTCCGCTGGTGGTGGCGCTCGGATACGATCCGATCTGGTACGGGATCATGATGGTGATCGTCGTCGAGATGGGCCTGATAACACCGCCGGTCGGACTGAACGTCTTCGTCATCAAGGGCCAGTTGCCGGACATTCCCATCTCGAAGATCTTTACCGGGATCGTTCCGTTCCTGGGCGCCCATGTCCTGCTGCTGGTGCTTCTGATCGCCTTTCCCGGCATCGCGCTTTGGCTGCCGAAGCTCCTCTACCAGTGAGCCGATCGAGAGCTTCGCTCCGAGGACCGTTGTGAACGGCGGGCGAGCCTTCAGGCGGCCGCCTTCATCTGGCTGACGGGGATGCGCACGGAGACGATGGTGCCCTTGCCTTCCTCCGACTTGATCTTCAGCACGCCGCCATGCATCTCGGTCAGCGAGCGCGAGATGGCGAGGCCGAGGCCGGAGCCGGTGTGATTCTTGGAGAACTGGTTCTGCACCTGCTCGAAGGGCCGGCCGAGCTTCCTCAAGGCCTCTTTCGGAATGCCGCAGCCATTGTCCTCGATCGACAGCACCAGCGCGCCGGCGACCTTGCGGGCATGCACCACGATGTGACCGTTCTGGCCGGTGAACTTCACCGCGTTCGACAGGAGGTTGATGACGATCTGCTTGATGGCGCGCCGATCGGCATAGAGGACGGTGCTGGCCGCGATGCGCGTCTCGACCGAGATCGCCTTGGCATCGGCTTGCACCGTGATGACGCGGATCGCCTCGGTCATCAGCGTATCGAGGTCGATCTCCTCGCGCTGCAGGGCGAACTGGCCGGCCTCGATCTTCGACATGTCGAGGATGTCGTTGATCACGCCGAGCAGATAGGTGCCGGCGGAATGGATGTCGCGGGCATACTCCTCGTAGCGGTCGGAGCCGAGCTTGCCGAACAGGCTCGACTGCATCAGTTCCGAGAAACCGATGATCGCGTTCAGCGGCGTGCGCAGCTCGTGCGACATGTTGGCGAGGAATTCCGACTTGGCGCGGCTGGCGGCCTCGGCGCGCTCGGTCTCGCGCATGTACTTGCGGTTCAGCTCCGACATCTCCAGCGCGCGCTCTTCCTCGGCCCGGCGGGCCAGGCTGAGATCGTGGATCGTCGCCATGAGCCGGCGCTCGCTGTCGACCAGCTTCTCCTGGTTCTGCTTGAGCAGGGTGATGTCGGCGCCGACCGAGACGGTGCCGCCGTCCCGGGTCTTCGACTGGTTGACCTGCAGCCAGCGCCCGTCGGCCAATTGGCGCTCGAAGGTCGCGCCGCCGTCGCGGCCATTCGGGTTGGCGAGCTTGCGCTCGAGGGCGAAGGGCTTCATGCGCGCCTGCAGGTCGTCGCGCTTCGAGCCCGGCGCCACGTCCCCGTCGGTCAGGCCCATCTGCTCCTGGAACTTGGTGTTGCACATCACCAGCCGGTCGTCCGCGTCCCAGAGCACGAAGGACTCCGAGATGGTCTCGATCGCGGTGCGCAGCCGCATGTCGGCCATCTCGGATTCGCGCGCCAGCTTGCGCTGCTCGGAGATGTCGACGGCGATGCCGATCAGGTGGATCTCGGACGCTTCCGGATCGACGACCTGGGCGCGGGCGCGCATCCACACCCAGTGGCCCTGCGCGTGGCGCATCCTGAAGACCTGGTCGATGTGGTCGATCTTGCGCGCAACGATCTGGTTGGCGAGTTCGAAGAGGTCGTCGTCCTCGGGATGGATGATCGCGGCGACGTCGCCGAAGGACAGCATCTCGTCCACCGTCTCGTAGCCGAGCAGGTCGTACATCGAGCACGACCAGTACATCTTGCCGCGACCCATGTCCCAGTCCCACAGGCCGCAGCGTCCGCGCGCGAGGGCGAGGTCGATGCGCTGGTGCGCCTCCTCGTAGTTGCGGTCGGCGTCCTGAGCGCGCGAGGCCTGGCTGAAATAGGCGTAAAGGATGATGATCAGCACGCCCGAGGTGATGACGAACAGCGTGACGTTGAGCGAGACCATGCGGCGCCACTCCGCGAAGACCGCGTCCTTCGAGGCAAGCGCCGCCGCCGTTCCGGTTCCCGGGGCGAGCGCGTTCGTGGCGGCGTACCACTCCGACCCGTCGATGGTGACGCTCATGACGCCCGCCCTCGCGCCGAACAGGAAGAGCGGCTGCCCGCCGACGATGAGGTGGTCGAGTTCGCGGCCGCGCCAGCCGGCGGCGGATTGCGAGGTGGCGACGATCCTCGAGGCGGCGTCGGTGACGACGAGCACATGGCGCAGCCCGAGCGGCCCGAGCGAGGCGGCCTCGTCGACCTGGCGCTGGAGCATCGCGGGATCGCCGTCTGCCGAGGCCGATTGCAGCGAAGCGGACAGTTGCGCGGCGCCGAGCGCCAGGATCGTGCGGGCCGTCCGGTCGATGTCGTCGCGCCAGGCGATCAGCGAGACCGTACGCGCGGCGGCGATGACGATGAGAAAGACGATGATGAGCGTCGGGATCGAACGCCGCAGGAATGGCTCTGCCGCGATCAGCCGCTGGTAGGCGGGGGCGGCGAGGGCGCGCGCATTGCCCCGCAGCCCGGGGGGAATGCGCCGGCGGTTGCGCCGCGCAAAACTCCACGTCTCGGGCGCGCGCCGCGCGTCCGCCTCAGCCATCTGGTGGCTCCGATCCTGTCTGGTGTCCCCGTGCGATTCGAAACGCCGCACATCCGAATCGTTACTAAAGAATCAAAGCCGATTCGCCTTGTCCAGTGTTGATGCGTCAGGAGGCGAAAAAAGATCGGCGGGGAGGGGGAGACACGCCGAGCCGGTTAGTGGCTCGGCTCCTCGAAATCCATGTCGCCGTCCATCTCCGGATCCTCTCCGATCTGGCGGCCGTGCCGGATCGCGAGGACGTAAACGGCATCGGCGGACAAATCGTATTCGATGACGTAGTCGCCGACGACAAGGCGCCGCGCTCCAGGAACGGACAGCCGCGCGATGTTGCGGCCGAGGTCGGGAAACGAGGCCAGGCTCGCGAGGGCATCGACCAGACGGGTGCGGAAATTTTACGCGGCCTGTCGGCTATGCCGGCGCAGATAAGTCGTTTCGTTCTGGATGTATGCTCTCGCCTGACCGGAGAGCACGACCTTCATCAGGCTACCTTGGTCGCGATGATGGTATCGATTTCGGCCAGGACGTCATTCAGGTCGTGGACATCTCCGCCTTCGATCTGCTCGCGCCCTAAGCGAACCACCAGGATGTCCGCGCCTTCGCGCGTCATGTACTGGCGCAACGCTCTTACGATCACCCAACTGCGCGGGCGGTCGCAAGTCTCGGCTATGCGCTCTACATCCGCCAGCAGATCGACCGGTAGACGCAGGGTAAGGGGATCCGAAAGTGGGATTCGGGACATGAGCACTACCCTATTTGTAATACAATGTATTACATTTCGAGCCAGCCAACAATGACTGCCACCCCGCTTCCTCACGCCAGCGTGCGCTCGACGATGTCGCGCAGGTCGGGCGAGAGGTTTTCGGTCGCCGCGATCCTGGTCAGGGCCTCGCGGGCGCGCGCCTTGCGTTTCGGCTCCAGCGACCGCCAGGAGCGCAGGCCGGTGGCGAGGCGGGCTGCGACCTGCGGGTTGCGCTGCTCCACCTCCAGCACGATGTCGGCGAAGAAGCGGTAGCCTTCGCCGTCGGCCCGGTGGAAACCGGTCTGGTTGGCGCTGGAAAACGTGCCGATCAGCGAGCGCACGCGGTTGGGATTGGCGATCGAGAAGGCGGGATGCTTCATCAGCGCCCGCACGGTGTCGAGCGCGCCGGCGCCGGGCGCGGCCGCCTGGATCTGGAACCACTTGTCCATGACCAGCGCGTCGGCGCCGAAGCGAGCCTCGAACGCGGCCAGCGCGGCCTTCGTTTCGGCGGCGTCCGGATGGCGCATGACCAGCACCGAAAGCGCGGCCGAACGGTCGGTCATGTTGCCGGCTTCGCGATATTGCGCCGCCGCGCGTCGCGGCGAACCGGAGCCAGCGGAAAGATAGTCGAGGAGCACGTTGCGCAATGACCGCCGGCCGGCGCTGGCCGCGTCAGGGCTGAAGCGCTCACCGTCGGCAAGCCCCTCGTAGAGTTCGGCGAAGGCCTGCGCGTTCGCCCGCGCGATGGCTTCGATCAGGCCGTTGCGAGCGGAAAGGATCGCATCCGGGTCGATGTTGGAGCCGATCTCGCGCGCGACGTCGGCCTCGGACGGCAGCGTCAGCGCCAGGGCCCGGTAGGCCTCCTCGAGCCGCTCGTCGGCTGCGATCGCGCCGCAGAGCTCGGGGATCTCGCGACCGTACTCGGCCGTCCGGCCGTCGCGCAGATGCTTCGATGCCTCGATCACCGCGTCGGTCATCAGCCCGTTCAGCGCCTGCCAGCGCGAGTAGAGGTCGCCGTCATGCCGGGCCAGGAAGGCGCGATCCTCGGGCTTTTCCTCCACCGACAGCGTTACGGGGGCGGAGAATCCGCGGTTGAGCGACAGCCGCGGCCGTTCGGAGATTCCGCCGAAGCGGACGTGGTGCTTGCGCTTGCGGACGTGCAGGACGCCGCGCTCGACGGTCGCGCCCTCGACCGATTCCCAGACCATGTCGCGCCCGTCGGGACCGACGAGGCCGAAGGCGAGCGGGATGTGCATCAGCCGCTTGCGGCTTTCGCCGGGCGTCGGCGGCGAGGACTGCTCGATGTCGAGCACCAGTTCGCGCGTTGCCGCGTTATGGCTCGCCCTGACCGAGACGTTCGGCGTGCCGGCCTGGTGGTACCAGAGCGCGAACTGCGACAGGTCGCGGCCCGAAACGTCCTCGAAGACCTTCAGGAAGTCCTCGATGGTGGCGGCGTCGCCGTCATGGCGCTCAAAATAGAGGTCCATGCCGGCCCGGAAGGCATCGGCGCCGAGGATCGTGCGGATCATCCGCACGACCTCCGAGCCCTTCTCGTAGACGGTGGCGGTGTAGAAGTTGTTGATCTCGCGGTAGCGGCGCGGGCGCACGGGATGGGCGAGCGGTCCCTGGTCCTCGGGGAACTGGTGCGCCTTCAGCGTGCGCACCTCGGCGATGCGCTTGACGGCGCGCGAGCGCTGGTCGGCGGAGAACTCATGGTCGCGGTAGACGGTCAGGCCTTCCTTCAGGCAGAGCTGGAACCAGTCGCGGCAGGTGATGCGGTTGCCCGTCCAGTTGTGAAAATACTCGTGCGCGATGATCGCCTCGATGTTGGCGAAGTCGGCGTCCGTCGCCGTCTCCTCGTCGGCCAGAACGTACTTGTCGTTGAAGATGTTGAGGCCCTTGTTCTCCATCGCGCCCATGTTGAAGTCGGACACGGCGACGATGTTGAAGACGTCGAGATCGTACTCGCGGCCGAACACCTCCTCGTCCCACTTCATCGACCGCTTCAGCGCGTCCATGGCGTAGGCCGCGCGCGGCTCCTTCCCCTTCTCGACGTAGATGCCGAGCGCCACCCTGCGATCCGACATCGTCACGAACTCGTCCGTGACCGCGCCGAGATCGCCCGCCACCAGCGCGAAGAGATAGGCCGGCTTGGGGTGCGGATCGTCCCAGACCGCGTAGTGCCGGCCACCCGGCAGGTCCCCGGCTTCCACCGGGTTGCCGTTGGAGAGCAGCAGCGGCGCGGCCGCCTTGTCGGCCTCCAGACGCACACGGTAGACGGACAGGATGTCGGGCCGGTCAAGATAATAGGTGATGCGGCGAAAACCTTCGGCCTCGCATTGCGTGGTGTAGACGCCGCTCGACCGGTAGAGCCCCATCAGCGCCTGGTTGGCGGATGGATTGACGCGGGTCGTGACCTTCAGCCTGAATGACCTGTCCCTTGGCAGGGCATGGATCGTCAGCCGGTCCGGCGTCGCCTCGTAGGCGTTGGCGCCGAGTGCCTCGCCGTTGATGTCGACCGAGAC
>JBKBRJ010000074.1:0-17417 GCA_046292285.1 Mesorhizobium sp.
AGATCGTGGCGAAGCCTTCGAGATAGCCTTCCGGATGGCCGGAGGGCACGCGGCTGACGCGGGCCGCCGCCGCGCCCGCCCCGGCCCCGCCGCGCGTGATCAGGCGCTTCGGCTCGCCGAATGGCGTGAACCAGAGGTGGTTGGGCTGCTCCTGCTCCCATTCGAGCCCGCCCCTGGTGCCGTAGACTCTGAGCTTCAGCGCATTCTCGTTGCCCGGCGCCACCTGGCTCGCCCACAGCATGCCCTTCGCCGCCGGAGCCGCGCCTCTCGCCTTGAAGCGCAGCATCACATGGGCGTTGTCGTCGAGCGGCCGCCCGTCGACGAAGGCGGTCAGGTCGGCCGACAGCGCGTCGAGTTCCAGCCCGGTGACGAAGCGGGCGAGGTTGTAGGCATGGGTGCCGATGTCGCCGGTCGCCCCGCCCGCGCCCGAGCGCTTGGGATCGGTGCGCCAGGCCGCCTGCTTCTGGCCCGTCGCCTCGACGCGGGTCGTCAGCCAGTCCTGCGGATACTCCGCCTGCACCACGCGGATGTCGCCGAGATCGCCGTTGGCGACCATTTCCCGCGCCTGCCGCACCATCGGATAGCCGGTGTAGTTGTGGGTGAGGATGAACAGTTTTCCGCTCTTCTCCACCGCCGCCGCGAGCTTTTTCGCGTCGCCGAGGCTCGACGTCAGCGGCTTGTCGCAGATGACGTGGATGCCGGCGTCGAGGAAGGCCTTCGCGGCGGGAAAATGCATGTGGTTGGGCGTGACGATCGCCACCGCCTCGATGCCGTCCGCGCGCCTGGCCTCGCGCCGCGCCATCTCGGCGAAGGAACCGTAGCTGCGCTTCGGGTCGAGCCCGAGCTCGGCGGCCGACGCCTTCGCCCGCTCCGGGTCCGACGACAGCGCGCCGGCCACGAGCTGGAATTCGCCGTCGAGCCGGGCCGCGATCCGGTGCACCGCGCCGATGAACGCGCCCTGTCCGCCGCCGACCATGCCCAGCCGGATCGGGCCGGAGCCGGATTCGACCTGTCTTCCACTGACCATGTGTTCCTCCGTGAGTTGGGCAGTCGGCAGTCGGGAGAGGTTCCGGATGCGAAGGGAGCCGCGGTGTCAGTGCGCGGGATCGGGACGGGAGTTAGGACGAGAATGCTTGGCTCACCCGATCCCGACCATCACCTTCCTCGACTGCCGACTGCCGACTGCCTCACCCGATCCCCATCATCTTCCTCAGCGCCCCGCGGTCGCTCGTACCCCCGGCGAAATCGTCGAAGGCCTTCTCGGTCACCTCGATCAGGTGGCTCCTGATGAAGGGCGCGCCCTCGGCCGCGCCCTGCTCGGGATGCTTCAGGCAGCATTCCCATTCCAGCACCGCCCAGCTGTCGTAGCCATGCTGCGTCAGCTTCGAGAAGATGCCGGAAAAATCGACCTGCCCGTCGCCGAGCGAGCGGAAGCGGCCGGCGCGCTCCGTCCATGAGGCATAGCCCGAATAGACGCCCTGCCGCCCCGTCGGGTTGAACTCCGCGTCCTTGACGTGGAAGGCCGAGATTCGCTCGTGGTAGATGTCGATGAAGGCGAGGTAGTCGAGCTGCTGCAAGAGGAAATGCGAGGGATCGTAGTTGATCGTGCAGCGCGGATGCCCGCCGACCGCCTCAAGGAACATCTCGAAGGTGGTGCCGTCGAAGACGTCCTCGCCCGGATGGATCTCGTAGCCGATGGAACAGCCGGCGTCGTCATAGGCGTCGAGGATCGGCCTCCAGCGCCGGCCGAGCTCGGAAAACGCCTCCTCGATCAGGCCGGCCGGCCGCTGCGGCCAGGGATAGAGATAGGGAAAGGCGAGCGCGCCGGTGAACGAAACCGAGACAGACAGCCCGAGGTTTTTCGAGGCCTTGGCCGCCATCAGCATCTGCTCGACGGCCCAGGCCTGCCTGGCCTTCGGGTTGCCGTGCACGGCGGCCGGCGCAAAACCGTCGAACTGCGCGTCATAGGCCGGATGCACCGCCACCAGCTGGCCCTGCAGATGCGTCGACAGTTCGGTGATCGCAACGCCCGCGTCGGCGCAGACGCCCCTGACCTCGTCGCAATAGGCCTGGGATTCCGCCGCCTTCGCAAGGTCGAACAGCCGCCCGTCCCAGGTCGGGATCTGCACGCCCTCGTAGCCCAGCCCCGCCGCCCATTGCGCGATCGACGACAGCGAGTTGAACGGCGCCGTATCCCCCGCGAACTGCGCCAGGAAAATCCCCGGCCCCTTGATCCTCGCCGCCATGATGGCTCCTCTCCTCCGCTTCGCGCCCTTTTTCGAGCCAGGCGCCTCCCCGAGGGCCAGGCCACCGCGTCTTTTTAATGCTCTGGTAATACCAAATACAGCGATCCGGTCAAGGTGGTCGGACCAGACAGAAGCATCGTCTCGCAAGGACGGCCAAACACATGTCAGGTAAAACAATGCATTAGCGACCGATTTCAATCCCGTATGCAGATGCTTGCGCAGCATCCGGGAATGCGTTAGAGCTTCAAACAAACGGGTTTGGTCGCACCAGTTACGAAGAAAGCGCCCGGCCACGGCCCAATGTGGCCGGCGGGCCGGACTGCGAATAACCATAGGGGAGGAAGCCAATCATGCATCTCTCGACGCACAACTGGATGCGCGCGGAACCGCTGGAGACGACGCTGCGGCGCATCAAGCGGTTCGGCTACGAATCGATCGAGATCTCCGGCGAGCCTGCGCAGTACGAGACCGGCGAGACGCGCCGCCTTCTCAAGGAGCACGGCATCCGCTGCTGGGGCGCGGTCACCCTGATGCTCGGCGAACGCAATCTGGCCGCGCGCGACCAGGGCCAGCGCGAACGGTCGGTGCAGTACGTCAAGGACGTCCTCACCATGGTCAGCGAACTCGACGGCGAGATCATCACGCTGGTGCCCGCCACCGTCGGCAAGGTGGTGCCGGACGGGACCGAGGAAGAGGAATGGAAATGGGTGGTCGACGCCACCCGCGAATGCTTCGCCCACGCCAGGAAGGTCGGCGTTCGCGTCGCGGTCGAGCCGCTCAACCGCTTCGAGACCTACCTCTTCAACCGCGGCGAACAGGCGCTGGCGCTCGCCGACGCCGTCAGCCCCGACTGCGGCGTCTGCCTCGACACCTACCACATCCACATGGAGGAGTTCGACGTCGAGGAGGCGATCCGCAAGGCCGGCAAGCGGCTGTTCGACTTCCACGTCGCCGACAACAACCGCTTCGCCGCCGGCCTCGGCACAATCGACTGGAAGAAGATCGTCGGCATCCTCAAGGACATCGGCTACGACGGCGCGCTGACCAACGAGTTCGTCGCACCGGTCGACCGCACCCCGGCCAACCGCTATCCCGACATGGTCGAGCGCAACCCGGTCGACATCTCGCCCGAGCAGCTCAAGTTCATCCAGGACCACGGCTCGAGCCTGCTCACGGAGAAATTCTACACCGACCAGATGCGGATCACGGCGGAGACCCTCCTGCCGCTCATCAAGTAGGTCGCCGAAGCGGCGAAACGGGGCGTACGCCATGACATCAACAGCCACCCATCCGGCCGGCCTCGCGCCGCCGGAGCTTGCGAATGCATGCCCGGAAAGGTTGTGGCCGACGTCTTTGGGGGGCGAATCCTGACATGCGCATCAAGTCAGCCCGGGCCTGGTGGGTCCGCATCCCCATCGAACCGAGCCGCCAGCACAAGAGCGATTTCGGTCAGCTCACCACCTTCGACGCCGCGATCCTGCGCGTCGAGACCGACGACGGCCTCGTCGGCTGGGGCGAGGGCAAGAACGCCGCCGGCAGCGCCGGCACCTATGCCGCGCTCGTCCACATGCTCAACCACGAGGTCGCGCCGCGGCTGATCGGGCGCGATCCGGCCGACATTTCCTCGATCTGGGAGATGCTCTACAACGGCGTGCGGCACGAGAAGGCCGCCGCCGCCGGCCATGCCATGCCCGAGCTCTCGCGCCGCGGCATCTCGGTCGCCGCCATCAGCGCGGTCGACATCGCGCTCTGGGACATCCTCGGCAAGTCGCTCGGCCAGCCGGTCTGGCGCCTGCTCGGCGGGCGCAAGGCCGAGCGCCTGCCGGCCTATGCCTCCGGCGGCTGGGCCCCCGCGGACAGGATCGGCGAACAGCTGCAATCCTACATCGACGCCGGCGGCTTCCGCGCCGTGAAGATGCGCGTCGGCGCCATGGACGGCCAGCCGCACGTCTCGGCGGCCCGCGTCAAGGCCGCGCGCGCCGCGCTTGGCCCAGAGGTCCAACTGATGGTCGACGCCCACGGCACCTACACGGTGGCCGACGCCAAGCGCTTCGCCCACATGGTCGCCGACTGCGACCTGGCCTGGTTCGAGGAACCGGTGATCGCCGACGACAAGGCCGGCATGGCGGAGGTGCGCGCTTCCGGCCCCGTGCCGATCGCCAGCGGCGAGTCGGAGGCCACGCGCTTCGCCTTCCGCGATCTCGCCATGCTCCGGGCGGTCGACGTCTTCCAGCCCGATCCCGCCTTCTGCGGCGGCATCACCGAGGCGATGCGCATCGGCGCGCTGGCGAGCGCGTTCAACCTGCGGCTCTCGCCGCACCTGTGGGCCGGCGCGCCTTGCTTCTTCGCCGGCTTGCATGTATGCGCGGCCTCGCCTGCAAGCTTCGTGATCGAATATTCGCTCGGCGCCAACCCGATGATCCACGACCTCGTCATGGACGACGTCTCGGTCAGCGACGGACTGATCGCCATTCCGGATCGTCCGGGCCTTGGTTTCACGATCGCGGAATCATTCCTGGAGGCGCACGCGCACGGGGCATAAGCCATGAAGGAAAACAACCTTCTGCCGGATCTCGCCGCCTTCCTGTACCAGCAGTCGAAGGCGGAAGGCGGCCGCCTGCCCTCCGAGCGCGAGCTTGCGGACCATTTCGCCGTGAGCCGCGGCCAGATCCGCGAGGCGCTCGCCATCCTCGAGGCGATGCGCATCGTCGAGCGCCGCGCCAAGTCCGGCATCTACC
This sequence comes from Mesorhizobium sp., assembly GCA_046292285.1. Taxonomy (GTDB): domain Bacteria; phylum Pseudomonadota; class Alphaproteobacteria; order Rhizobiales; family Rhizobiaceae; genus Aquibium. The sequence goes on from JBKBRJ010000074.1 coordinate 4,985, forward strand.
TCACCACCAACCAGGCCAGCGTCGAAGCCATGGCGCTGTTTGCCCGCGCCGGCGTCCCGCTCGACCCGATCCAGATCTACGAGACGGTGGAACTGCGCAAGATTCACGAGATCAAGGCCGCCGAACTCGCCTGCGCCCGCGCGACCGAGGAGAACTTCGAGCGCCTGCGCGAGATCCTGAAGGTCTCCGAGCAGAAGCTCGCGGCCGGAGAGAACCTCGCCCGCGAGGATCGCGACTTCCACCTCGAGATCGTGCGCGCGACCAAGAACAGCGTCTTCCACAAGGTCTGCAGCGTCTACTACATCATGGGCGAGCAGCGCCTGCCGATCTATTTCAACGATCAGGAGCGGTGCCGCCGCTCGCATGCCGAGCACATTCGCATCTTCGAGGCGCTGCAGCGCCGCGACGGCAATCTGGCCCAGGCGCTGATGAGCGCCCACCTGCAAGGCGCGGAGAGCTACTGGAAGGGCCTGATCGACGGATCCGACGAGCAGAAACCCGAACCGACGCTGGAAAAGGCCTGACGCCATTGCCCGACATCCTGTCGACCAACGTCCTGCATCCCCAGGTCGCCGAAAAGCTCGCGACGCTGGGCAACCTTCGCTTCGCCCCGGCCTACGATCCCGACACGCTGCTGCGCGAGGGCCTCGACGCCGACCTGATCATCGTGCGCGCGCCGCTGCCTCCCGCCCTGTTCGAGCGCACCCCGCGCCTGCGCGCCGCGATCCGCCACGGCGCCGGCCTCGACATGATCCCGATGGACGCCGCCACCAGGGCCGGCGTGCTGGTCGCCAACACGCCGGGCGCCAATTCCCGCACCGTCGCCGAATACGTCTTCTTCGCCGCCATGACGCTCCTGCGCCGGTTTCGCATCATCGACCGCGACCTGCGCGCCCACGGCTGGAACGCGGCGCGCTACCACGCCGATTTCACTCGCGACCTCGACGGGTCGACGCTTGGCATCGTCGGCTTCGGCAACATCGGCCGCCAGGTCCACGCCATCGCCCGCCACGGCTACGGGCTCGACGTCCTGATCCACAGCCGCAGCCGCCGCGACATTCCCGATGACGCGGAGTTCGTCGGCCTCGACGAACTGGCGGCGCGCGCCGACATCCTCGTGCTGTGCTGCCCCCTGACCGACGAGACGCGCGGCATGATGGACGCGCGCGTGCTCGGCCTGATGAAGCCCGGCGCGCTGGTGATCAACATCTCGCGCGGCCCGGTGGTCGACGACGAGGCGATGCTGGCGGCGCTGCGCGAAGGCCGCATCGGCGGCGCCGCACTCGACGTCTTCGCCAGCCAGCCGCTGCCGGCCGACCATCCCTATCTCGCGCTCGACAACGTGGTGGTGACGCCGCACATGTCCGGCATCACCGAAGGCAGCATGCGCCGCATGGGCATGGCGGCGGCGGAGGAAGCCGCCCGCGTGCTGCGCGGCGAACTGCCGCTCAATTTCTGCAACCCGGAAGCGCTCGACGCCTACAGGAAGCGCTTTCCCGGCTGAGGCGCGACCGCTTTAGCCGGCCGCCAGGTTCAGCCCCGAAGCGCGATCGAACAGGATGATCTTGTCAGGGTTCCACGAGAAGGCGACCGTGTCGTCGATCGCGAGCCTCTGCGACGCCGGCGCCGTCAGCCGCAGCAGGGCGTCGCCCGCCGCCAGCGTCACGATCTTCTCGACGCCGTGGTTCTCGACGTCGTGGACGCGGCCCTTCGCTGGCGCCTCGGCGTCGAGCCGGATGTCCTCGGGCCGGACGCCGAACGTCACCGCGCGCCCGTCCTGCGACGAGGCGGCCGCGATCGGCAGCGAAAAGCCCGCCTCGGCGATCGCCTCGCCGCCGCGCACGGCGCCGTCGATCAGATTCATCGGCGGCGAGCCGACCGCGCGCGCCACGAAGGTGTTCTTCGGGCGGGCATAGATCTCCGCCGGCGTGCCGACCTGCACCAGACGGCCGCGGTCGAGGACGCCGATCCGGTCGCCCATCGACATCGCCTCCACCTGGTCGTGCGTGACGAACAGGAAGGTGGCGCCGAGGTTCATCTGCAGGTTCTTCAGTTCCGTCCGCAGCGCCTCGCGCAGCTTGGCGTCCAGCGCCGACAGCGGTTCGTCCATCAGGAAGACGCGCGGCTTGCGCACGATCGCGCGGCCGATCGAGACGCGCTGCATCTCGCCACCCGACAGCCGGTCGGTCTTGCGCTCCATCAGGTGCTCGATGCGCAGCGTCTTCGCCACGCGCTCGACGCGCTCCCTGATCTCGGCGGGCTCGACCCGGCGGATCTTCGATTTCAGCGGGAACTCGAGGTTTTCGCGCACGGTGTAGCGCGGATAGAGCGAATACTGCTGCAACACCAGCGCCACGTCGCGCTCGGCCGCGCCCCAGGCGCCGACGTCGACGCCCTCGATCAGCACGGTGCCCTCGGTCGGCTTCTCGAGCCCCGCCACGACGCGCAGGGTGGTGGTCTTGCCCGCGCCCGTCTCGCCCAGCAAAACGAAGAACTGGCCGTCCTCGACCGTCAGGTTCAGGCCCTTCAGCGCCGTGTTGGCGCCGAAGGTCTTGGTCACGTTGCGCAGTTCAATGTGTGCCATTGGCTTGCAATCTCACTCCGAGGCTCTTGCCGCTGGACGTGTCGAAGAAATGCGCCTGCGACGGGTCCAGCCGCACGTGGACCGCCTCGCCCGCCCTGGGCACGAAGCCCGATGGCGTCCGCGCCCGCAGGATTTCCCCGCCCACCTTCAGGTCGACAATGTCGTGCGAGCCGAGCGGTTCGATGATGTGGGCTTCGACGGGCACGTAGCCCGGCCTGGCGTCCCGGCTCACGAGCACGCCCTCGGGCCGGATGCCGAGCTTCAGGTCGCCGCCGCCGGCATGTCCGTTGAGCTTGCCCAACAGTTCGGCCGGGAAGGCGAAGCCCGGAACGGCCGCGTCGACGGCGACCGAAACCGCGTCGCCCTCGGTTCGCACGATCGCCGGGGAAACGTTCATCACCGGGCTGCCGACGAACTGGGCCACGAACAGGTTCTGCGGCTGCTGGTAGACCTCCTCCGGGGAGCCGACCTGCTGCAGCACGCCCTCGTGCATGATCACGATCCGGTCGGCGAGGCTCATCGCCTCCACCTGGTCGTGCGTGACGTAGATCGTCGTCGAGCCCTGCTTGACGTGGAGCCGCTTGATCTCGGCGCGCATCTCCTCGCGCAGCTTGGCGTCCAGCGCGCCGATCGGCTCGTCCATCAGCATCGCCTTGGGATGGCGCACCAGCGCGCGCCCGATCGCCACGCGCTGCATGTCGCCGCCCGAGAGCGCCGAGGGCTTGCGCTGGAGGAGTTCGGTGATCCTCAGGATCTTGGCGATGGCGCGCACGGCGTCGTCGATCGCCGCCTTGCCCAAGCCCGTCGCGCGCAGCGGAAAGGCGACGTTTTCGTAGACGGTCATGTGCGGATAGAGCGAGAACGACTGGAACACCATCGCGATGTCGCGGTCGGAGCACTTCAGGTGCTGCACCGGCTTGCCGTCGATCAGGATGTCGCCCTCGTCGATCGTCTCCAGCCCGGCGATGGCGCGCAGCGTCGTCGTCTTGCCGCAGCCCGACTGGCCGAGCATGACGATGAACTCGCCGTCCTCGATCGTCAGGTTCAGGTCCTTTATGACCTGGACCGGGCCGAACCATTTCTGCACGCCGCGAAGCTCGATGTGCGTCATGCGCTTCCCCCGGCCTTGCCGTCGTGATGGTCGGAGACGTCGAACGCGCCGTCTGGGTTCTTCGGCACCGCCGGTCCGATCTTGCCGGTGATCATGAAGCCGACGAGCCCGATCAGGATCAGCGTCACCCCGTACCGGTGCAGGAAGAAGTTCCACGGCTGGCACAGGGCCACGATGCCGAGGATCATCAGAGTCTGGAAAGCCGGGTGCAGCCAGCGCTGGTTGAACGCGCGAAAGCTCATTTGCGGATCGCTCCGAAGCTCATCCCGCGCAGCAGGTGGTTGCGCAACAGGAAGGTGAAGATCGCCACCGGCAAGAGGAAGAGGAAGGTGCCGGACGCGATCACGGTCCAGTCCGGCAGGCCCGAGCCCACCTGGCTGGGGATGAAGGGCGGCGCGGTCTGCGCCGTGCGGCGCGTCATGATCAGCGCGAAGGCGTATTCGTTCCAGGCTGTGATGAAGCAGAACACGGCGGTCGCCGCGATGCCGGTCGCCGCTTCCGGCAGCACGACCTTGAAGAAGGCTTCCATGCGCGTGTAGCCGTCGACCAGCGCCGCCTCCTCGTACTCGCGTGGAATCTCGTCGATGAAGCCCTTCATCAGCCAGACGGAGAACGACAGGTTGAAGGCGGTGTAGAGGATGATGAGCCCCAGATGCGTGTCGTTCAGCCCGACCGCGCGATACATCAGGAACATCGGGATCGCGACCACCACCGGCGGCAGCATGCGCGTCGACAGGATGAAGAACAGCCAGTCCTGCTCGCCCTTCACCTTGAAGCGCGAGAAGCCGTAGGCCGTGATCGTGCCCATGCCGACGGCGAGCACCGTCGAGACGATGGCGACGATCAGCGAGTTGACGAAGCGGCTGGGATAGCCCGACAGCTGCACGTTGCCCTGGCCGTCGCGCACCACCTTCTCGCCGCCGTCGAACACCAGCCGTTCCCACCACGGCGCGGCGGCGTATTCCTCCGGGCTCGGCTGCTCGCGCATTTGCGAGCGGCGCAGCACCAGCTTCACGAAGGGCGAGATCTCCGGCTCGAACAGCACCGTCGGCGGGATGGTGGTGGCCAGGTTGCGCGGCTTGAAGGAGGTCGAGACGATCCAGTAGATCGGCGCCAGGAAGATCAGCGTCGCGATCAGCACGCCGACGATGGCGACCTTGTTGAGGGCGCGTTCGGATGTGGTCTGGACGGCCGCCATCTCAGCGTTCCTTCACTTTGTTCAGGTACTTCACGTAGATGTTGGTGATCGCGATCACCATGATCAGCACGATGTAGGCGAGCGCGCAGCTCATGCCGGTCTGCCACTCCTGGAACGCCATCTTGTAGAGCCGGATCGAGATCACCTCGGTCGTCGGCTGGCTGGTCAGGATGTAGGCGAGGTCGAAGGTCTTGAAGGCCTCCATCGTGCGGAAGATGATGGCGATCATCAGGATCGGCGCCACCAGCGGCAGCGTGATCCGGAAGAAGGTGTAGAGCGGCCCGGCGCGGTCGATGGCGGCTGCCTCGTAGAGATGCTTGGGCACCGCTGAAAGGCCCGCCAGCGAGAGCAGCATCACGAAGGGCGACCACATCCAGATGTCGGTCAGCGCCACCGCGTAGAGCGCCATGTCCGGATTGGACAGCCACTCGAACCGGCCAAGGCCGAACGCATAGTTGATGATGCCGAAGGACGGGTCGTACAGCAGCTTCCAGAACAGCCCGACGACCGCCATCGACAGCATCATCGGCAGGAGCAGCAGCGTCGTGATCAGTCCCTTGAACGGGATGTCGCGGTTGAGCAGCATCGCGACCCCGAAGCCGACCACCACCTGGCCCGCGACCGAGACGATCACGTATTTCGCGGTAATGGCGAAGTTGGACCAGATGAACGGGTCGTTGAGCAGCGTTCGGTAGTTGTCGAGGCCGACGAAATTGGCGGGCGCGTTCGACGACGCGCGGAAATCCGTGAACGAATATCCCAGCGAGTAGAGCAGCGGGAAGATGTTGAAGACGATCAGGAACACGATCGTCGGAATGATGAAGAGGTTCCTGATCGCCAGGTCGCTCAGCCCTCGCCGCGCGGCGCTGCTGCGCGGATCGAGCGTCGTCATCGCCAAACTCGTCAAAACCCCGCTCCTCCCAGAGCCTCGCGGTGCCGGACCGCTCGAAAACGAGACGAGGGGGCGGCGTTTGCCGCCCCCTCGGCCGGAACCACGTTACTTGACGCGGTTGTACTTCTTAAAGGTGGCGTTCCAGTCCGCCGCCAGCGCGTCGAGCGCCTCCTTGGCCGTGCCCTGTCCCGACGTCACGTAGGGATAGATGCGCTGGTTCATCTGGATCAGCAGCTCCGCGTATTCCGGCGTCGCCCAGAAGTCCTTCACCTTGAACATGGTCTCGTAGAAGGCCTTGTTGTACGGCGTCGCGTTCTGGAACTCCTCGGATTCCAGCACCTTGGCGCTGGCGGTGTAGCCGCCGAGTTCGGCCCAGCGCTTCTGGGTCTCGTCCTTGATGAACCATTCCAGGAACTTCATCGACTCTTCCTGGTTCGGCGAATACGAGATCACCGAGATGCCCTGCCCGCCGAGCGCGGCGAACTGGTGGCCGTCCGGGCCCGCCGGGTTGGCGAAGAACCCGGTCACCTTGGCGTTCGGGTTCGACGCCTCGTTGGTCAAGGCCGGGAAGAAGGCGAAATAGTTCATGCTCATCGCCGCCAGGTTCTCGGTGATCGCCTGGTTGTTCTCGACGAAGAAGGTCTTGGCCCAGCCCGGCGGCGTGAAGCCGTAGAGCTCGCGGTACATCTCGAGCGCCTTCACGTTCCGCTCGGAGTTGATGATGCCGTCGACCTGGTAGGTGGCGTAGTCGCCGAGCTCGCCGCCATACGAGAAGATGGCGTTCTCGACGCCCATGACGAGGCCGTCATAGGAGTTGTCGGTGTAGATGGCGATGCCGTAGCGGTTCTGGTCCGGACGATGGAAGAACTCCGCGATGTCGCGCATCTGCGCCCAGGTGGCCGGCGGAGCGAGATCGTAGCCGTACTTGGCCTTGAACGCCTCCATCTCCTTCGGGTCCTCGAACCAGTCCTTGCGGTAGGACCAGCCGACCGCGTCGCCCTCGGCCGGGATCGACCAGTACTTGCCCGAATTCGCCGGATACTCGGCGTAGTACTTCACGGTGGCCGGGGCCATCACGTTGTTCAGGTCGTGCTTGTTGAAGAATTCCGTGAGGTCGACGTAGTGGCCGGCCTCCGACGCCGCGCCGATCCACTGCGAATCGCCGACGACCATGTCATAGGCCGAGCCGCGGGCGTTCAACTCGGTGAAGGTCTTGGTCTGGAAATCCGACCACGGCGTGGTCTCGACCGTGACCTTGACGCCGGTCTCGGCCTCGTACTCGTTGACGAGTTCCTGAAGATAGTTGGCCGGATCCCACTCCGCCCAGAAGATCGTCAGTTCCTGGGCGAACACGGAGGTCGAACAGGCAAGCGTCAGTCCAAGACCGGCGACGAGGCCGGTGATCCTATTGCGCATAATGACTTCCTCCCATCTATGCACCTACCGTCTGAAGTGCCGGCTCGACGGCCGGCGCGGGTAGTTCCATGCTGGCGCTGCCCGGCCGAAGAAAGGCTCCTCCACTCTTCGGCCCGCGCTTCGGAGAAATGCTCCCTCGCATTCTCCCGGTACAATCTGGTATTACCAAAATGCGAACTTCGTCAAGTGCCCTTCTCTCGACCGAGCGGCCCGATTGCCGTGATTTCCATTCATGAATCGCAATATATGCCAATCAAATCCATTGAATGACCGGAACTGACCCGTACTTGACGCCAATCGATCTGCAAGCCAGTCCAGCAGCCTTCCTCTATCTGGTCTAACCAGATTGGGACTCGTTCGAACGGGACCCCGCCTCCGCACCCTGATGGATCGCCGCGCGCACCAGCGCCGACGCCGCCCAGCGCGTCACGGTCTGCACCCGCCCCATGTCCAGGCCCCAGATATCCTTCAGCACCACCAGCGCCTCCACGCCGTAGATCAGCGACAGCGCCTGGGCGAGGCGCAGGAATTCATCCTCGCTCAGATCGCCGCGCAGGGGTTCGAGCGCATCTTCCAGGAGGTCGATGCGATGGCCGCGCGTGAATTGCGGCTCGTCGCCCAGCGATCCCGCCTGTCGTTTCGCCCACTGGTCGAGCGACAGCTTCAGCGCCGCCTTGAACGTCGCCTCGAACTCCTCGATCCGCGGCAGCGACGTCCGCAGCAGCTCGTCGACCCGATCCTCGGCGTTCGCCCGTTCGTTCGGCCGCGTCAGGATCGGGCCGAGCGCCTCGTCCACCACCGCGTGAACCAGAGCCGCCTGGCTGGGAAAGTAGCGGTAGGCCGTCGCCCGCGAAACCTCCGCTGCCTCCGCCACCTCGCTCACCGAGGGCGTGGCGCCCGACTGCATCAGCCGCGTCGCCGTCTCCAGCATCAGCCGCCGGGTGCGCGCCCGTGGGCCGCGCTCCGGTTCGACATCCTGTTCGATCGATTGACGTGAGACATCCATATCAATATGATACTCTTGTCTCAAAAATATGCAACCGTCTCGCGACGGTCGGCGCCCGACAGGAGACCGCCGTCCGTCCGGGGCGGCACGGGAGAACGATGAAGCGCGTCTATGTCGTCGGCACGGCCGACACCAAGGGCGAGGAACTCGACTATCTCGCCGGCCTCGTGGCCGCGCGCGGCGCGGCCGTCGCCCGGGTCGACGTCGGCACGCGCGCGCCGGCTCCCGGCTTCGACTTCGGCGCCGCCGAAATCGCCGCCTTCCATCCAGCCGGCGCCTCCGCCGTGCTCGGTCTCGACGACCGCGGCCGGGCGGTCGAGGCGATGGGCACGGCCTTCGCCGCGTTCCTCGCATCCCGCGACGACGTCGGCGGCATCGTCGGCATCGGCGGCGGCGGCGGCACATCGATCGTCACCGCCGGCATGCGCGCCCTGCCCTACGGCCTGCCCAAGCTGATGGTCTCGACCCTCGCCTCCGGCGACGTCGCGCCCTACGTCGACATCTCCGACATCGTCATGATGCCGTCGGTAACCGACATGGCCGGCCTCAACCGTCTCAGCCGGACGATCCTCGCCAACGCGGCCGAGGCCATCGCCGGCATGGCGCTCCATCCGCCGGCAGCCGGCCAGGGCGGCCTGCCGTCTCTCGGGCTCACCATGTTCGGCGTCACCACGCCCGCGGTCATGGCGATCGTCGAGCGGCTGCGCGACCGCTACGACTGCATGGTCTTCCACGCCACCGGCGCTGGCGGGCGCACCATGGAAAAGCTCGCCGACAGCTTCATGCTCGCCGGCATCCTCGACATCACCACGACCGAAATCGGCGACCTGCTCTTTGGCGGCGTGCTGCCCGCGACCGAGGATCGCCTCGGCGCGGTGGCGCGCACGCGGCTGCCCTGGGTCGGCTCGGTCGGCGCGCTCGACATGGTCAATTTCTGGGCCTTCGACACCGTGCCCGCGCGCCATGCCGGCCGAAATCTCTACCGCCACAACCCGAACGTCACTTTGATGCGCACGAGCCCCGAGGAATGCCGCGCCATCGGCGCCTGGCTCGCCGAAAGGCTGAACCGCTGCGAGGGCCCGGTGCGGCTGCTGATCCCCGAAAAGGGCGTCTCGGCCCTCGACGTCGAGGGCGGCGCCTTCTTCGACCCTGAAGCCGACGCCGCGCTCTTCGGCGCCATCGAGCGCACCCTCGTCCAGACCGCCGACCGGCAGCTGATCCGCCTGCCGCTGCACATCAACGATCCGGCCTTCGCCAAGGCCGCCGCCGACGCCTTCCTCGACATCGCAAAGCCCTGAGGGAACCATGCCCGCCATTCCGCGCAAGACGATACTGGAGAAGTTCCGGGCGATGATCGCCGAGGGCCGGCCGATCGTCGGCGGCGGCGCCGGCACCGGCCTGTCGGCCAAGGCCGAGGAAGCCGGCGGCATCGACCTGATCGTCATCTACAATTCCGGCCGCTACCGCATGGCCGGCCGCGGCTCGGCCGCCGGCCTGCTCGCCTACGGCAACGCCAACGAGATCGTGAAGGAGATGGCCGTCGAGGTCCTGCCCGTCGTCCGCTGCACGCCGGTGCTGGCCGGCGTCAACGGCACCGACCCCTTCGTGCTGATGCCGCAATTCCTCGCCGAGCTGAAGCACATGGGCTTCTCCGGCGTGCAGAACTTTCCCACCATCGGCCTCTTCGACGGCATGATGCGCCAGAGCTTCGAGGAGACCGGCATGGGCTACGGCCTCGAGGTCGACATGATCGCCGCCGCCCACGAGCTCGACCTCTTGACCACGCCCTACGTCTTCAATCCCGACGAGGCCGTCGCCATGACCAGGGCCGGCGCGGACATCATCGTCGCCCACATGGGCGTCACCACCGGCGGCTCGATCGGCGCCACCTCGGCCAAGACGCTCGACCAGTGCGTCGCCGAGATCGACGCCATCGCCAGCGCCGCCATGCGCGTGCGCAGCGACGTCATCGTCATCTGCCATGGCGGCCCGATCGCCATGCCCGACGACGCGCGCCACATTCTCGAGAACTGCCGCGTCTGCCACGGCTTCTACGGCGCCAGTTCGATGGAGCGCCTGCCGGCCGAGGTGGCGATCCGCGACCAGACCTTGAGCTTCAAGGCGCTGCCGCTGAAGCCGCGCGGCTGACAGTCCAGACAGGGAGGAAAAGAGCATGATCAAGGGACCGGACGGCTATTTCGTCCATCCGAAGGACGTCGACGCCTTCGGCTTCGACTGGGGACGGCTGGCGCTTACGGTGGCGCCCGAAGTCAACGGCGCGCAGCGCTTTTCGGGCGGCGTCGTCGACCTGCCGTCGGGCCAGGGCCATGCCCGCCACAACCATCCCGGCGCCGAGGAGATCATCTTCGTCATCTCCGGCGAGGGCGAACAGATGGTCGAGGACGAGGCCGGCAACCCGGTCACCCGCAAGGTCGGCCCCGGCTGCACCGTCTACGTGCCGGAAAGCCGCTTCCATTCCACGCTCAACACCGGCGACGAGCCGATGCAGCTCTTCGTCGTCTATTCGCCGGCCGGCCCGGAACTCGCGCTGCGCGACCTGCCCGATTTCCGCATCGTCAAGGCCGGCGGCTGAACGCTCCCTCCCGGGCGTGACCGCCCGGCGCGGGCGGTGTTTCGCCATCGCCCGCGCCGGATACTGAGCGAAATGCCTCAGGCCGTCCCGCCCCGGTTCCACCCCCGGCCCCGCTCGCCGAACATCTCGAAGCCGGCGGCGGTCACCGCCAGCGTGTCCTCGAGCTTGATGAAGCCGCGCGTCGGGTGCAGCATCGTCGTCTCGACCGACAGCACCATGCCGGCCTCCAGCGGCCGGTCGGCGTCCACGCCCTCGTAGGCGACCGGGTGGTTGGTCATCAGGAACGGCGCCTCGTGGCTGATCAGGCCCATGCCGTGGGCGAAGAAATCGGTGAACGCCGCCACCTTCGATGCCCGCAGCACGCCTTCGGCATGGGCGATGAAGTCGCCGCCCCGCGCCCCGGCCCGCACCTTCGAGAACGCCGCCTGCTGGATGGCGTCGACCTCGCCGAGCAGGTCTTCCAGCTCCGCGTCCGGCTCGCCCAGCACGCCCATCCGGCACAGGTCGCCGATATAGCCGCGCCAGTTGCCGCCCGAATCGATCGACAGCACCTCACCCTTCCGCCAGGCCTGGTCGGAGGCGGCGCGGTTGTGGCTCGCCCCCAGCGTCAGCAGGCAATATTCGAACTGCAGGCCGCGGTTGGTCTCCTCGCGCCGCAGCCGCTCGATGATCTCCGTCTTGGTCGAGCCTTCCCGCGCCCCGGCGATCGTCGCCATCATGGCGTCGGTGATCAGTTCCGACGCCTGCCGCAGCTCGGCCAGTTCGTGCGGCGTCTTCAAGGCCCGCATCCGCTCCATCAAGCCGGTGGCGTCGATGAGCGTCGCACCCTCCAGCCCGTCGACGAGAACCTTGTGCGCGTCCGAGGGCAGGAAGGCCGGTTCGACGCCGATCCGCGCCCCGGACCTGCCGATCCGTCTCAGGTGCTCGACCGCCCGCGTCGCCGCATCGACCGAACCCCAGGTCTCGGGCTGGAAAGTCGGCGTCCAGAACGGGTGGTTCTGATGCTCCCCCGCCTCCATCCTGTTGGCGACGAAGGCCGCGTGGTCGGGCCGTCCCTTCTCGTAGACGACGACCGGCAGGTAGCGACTGTGGCCGATCGCGTCCATCGCCGAGAAGAAGATGAAGCGGTAGCCGCCGAGCAGGTAGGCCGTGTTGTGCTTCGACGTCGCCAGCAGGACGTCGATGCCGGCCTCCTCCATCAGCCTGTCGAGGCGGCCGGTGTCGAACGGCGCCGCCTGCATGGCGGCGTTGGGCTGCGTGGCGATGGTCATGGCTGTCTCCTCCCGGCCGGCCCGCCCATGCCCGCAACGCGCGGGAAAACTGGTCGGACCAGATCGAGTCTTCTAAAGTGGATAGACGTCTGTCAAGTCCGAACGCGCGATGCATGCCGCGAATGCGCGGCGCCTCACCGTCGCCGTCCCGGGCGAAGCGGAGGCGCGGACCCGGGCCCCAGGCCTGACCATCCGGGCCGCGTGAGGCGGTGCGGGACACCAAACGGTCATGAGCGGAACCCGGAACAACGAAACGCCGGGACGCCGCGCCTGCCATGCCCCTCTCGCCCGGACGATCGGAAGCTCCGTAGTTCCGGCCCGACGCCTTCGCCCGCCTTGATCAGCCGGCGACGGACCTCTCC
>JBKBRJ010000075.1:0-16769 GCA_046292285.1 Mesorhizobium sp.
GTCGGGCATCGTTTCCTTGAAAACAGCGCGGGCGGTCCGTCCGGCGGCGCGCGCACCGCCCCCCTCCGCGGAGGGATTTTTCAATGGCCAGACGCTTCGGCGGGCGTGGCGACGCACCGCCGCGCGCCCGACACGTCGCGACACCTCGCATCCCAGACCCGTCCAGCCGTGCGGGTGGCCTCGCCGCGCGGGCGTCGGCGCTGGCTCGACCGCCAGTCCCTTATCGCCGGCCGCCGTCCAGCCTTGCCAGCAGGGCGGCCTTCGTCTTCCGGTCGACGAAGGCGGCCTCGATGGCGGTGCGGGTGACAGCCGTCAGCGCCTTGTCGTCGAGGCCGAAATGGGTCCGCGCCTCGTCGTATTCGCGTTTCAGCGTGGTCCAGAAATGGGGCGGGTCGTCCGAATTGAGCGTGACCTTGCAGCCGGCGGCGCGCAATTTCGGGAACGGATGCTCGGCGAAGCTCGGGAAAACCTTGAGCGCGACGTTGGAGCAGGGGCAGCATTCGAGGACGATGCCCTCGGCGGCGATGCGGCGGACGAGATCCGGGTTCTCGATGGCCCGCACGCCATGGCCGATCCGGGACGGCCGGAAATGGTCCAGCGCCGACTGCACGCTCTCCCAGCCGGCCATTTCGCCGGCATGCACGGTAATGCCGAGCCCGGCCTCGCGGGCGATCTCGAAGGCGCGGACGTAGTCGTCCGGATCGCCGAAACGCTCCTCGCCCGCCATGCCGAAGCCGGTGACCAGCGGCTCGCCGCAGCGGGCGGCGAAGCGCGCCGCCGCCTCGACCGATTCGACGCCGAAATGCCGCACGCCGGTGACGATCATGCGGCTTTCGATGCCGGTCTTGGCCCTGGCGCGGCGCATCCCCTCGGCAAGGCCGGCGGTATAGGCGGCCGGCGAGAGGCCCGCGCGCTCGGCATGGTCCGGCGAGGTGAAGAACTCCGAATAGATGCAGCCGTCGCGGGCGAGGCTGGACAGGTAGGTCTCGGCCAGCAACGCGTAGTCGGCCTCGGTGCGAAACAGCGCGGCGGCGCCGTCATAGGCTGCAAGGAAGCTGGTGAAGTCGTCCCACACGAACCGACCGTCTTGGATGATGCCCGAGACGTCCGCGCCGTACTTCGCCGCCTGCCTGATCACCAGGTCCGGGGCCGCGGCCCCTTCGATGTGGCAGTGGATTTCGGCCTTCAGGACCATATGTCTTTCCCCGAATCGGTCGCCCCTGCGCGGCGGTCCGCCACGTTCGTGAAGAATAGCGCCCGCCCACGCCATCGGCTATGGTCCGGCCGCTCAATTGGATCGAGAAATGCCCGAACACAGAACGACCGCCCAGGGCGGCATGGAACAGTCCTTCGGTTTCCGCACGGTCGACGCCGGCGCCAAGCAGCCGCTGGTGGACGAGGTTTTCCACAAGGTGGCCAGGCGCTACGACCTGATGAACGACATCATGTCGGCCGGCATGCACCGGGTCTGGAAGGACGCGATGGTGACCGCGCTGAACCCGCCGAAGCGCGCGGGCTGGACGTCGCTCGACGTGGCCGGCGGCACGGGCGACATCGCGTTCCGGATCGTCGAGGCCTCCGCGCGCATGGCGCACGTCACCGTGCTCGACATCAACGGATCGATGCTCGGCGTCGGGCGCGAGCGGGCCGAGAAGCGCGGGCTCCTCGACAATCACGACTTCGTGGAAGCCAACGCCGAGTCCCTGCCCTTCGACGACGAGCGCTTCGACGCCTACACGATCGCGTTCGGCATCCGCAACGTGCCGCGCATCGACGTGGCGCTCTCGGAGGCGTACCGCGTGCTGAAGCCCGGCGGCCGCTTCCTGTGCCTCGAATTCTCCGAGGTCGAGATGCCGCTGCTCGACCGCGCCTACGAGGCCTGGTCGTTCAACGCGATCCCCGCGATCGGCAAGATGGTGGCCGGCGACGGCGAGCCCTATCGCTACCTGGTCGAATCGATCGCCAAATTCCCCAGGCAGGCCGATTTCGCCGCGATGATCGAGCGCGCGGGCTTCGAGCGGGTCACGTTCCGCAACTTCACCGGCGGGATCGCGGCGCTGCATTCCGGCTGGAAGCTGTGAGGGCGGGAAGCCGATGAGCACGCCCGCCGCCTATTTCCGGCTCGCCAGGGCCGGCTGGATCATGGTCCGCGAGGGCGTCGTTGCCGCCCTTCCCGGCGACCAGCTCGCCGGCCTCCCCCGGTTCGGCTGGCGCATCGGCACGGCGCTGGCCCGCCGCCGCTCGGCCGGCAGCGACCGGTCGGAGCGCTTCGCCAAGGCCGCGACCCGGCTCGGACCGTCCTACGTCAAGCTCGGCCAGTTCCTGGCGACGCGCCCCGACGTCGTGGGCACCGAAGTCGCGCTCGACCTCGCCAACCTGCAGGACCGGATGGAGACGTTTCCGCGCGACGAGGCGGTCGCGGCGATCGTCGGCTCGCTCGGGCGGCCGCTCGACGACCTCTACGAAAGCCTCGGCGAACCGGTGGCGGCGGCCTCGATCGCGCAGGTGCATCCGGCGACCCTGCCGGGCACCGGCAAGCGGGTGGCGGTGAAGGTGATCCGGCCGGGCGTCCGGCGCAGCTTCCTCGCCGACCTCGAAAGCTATTTCGCGGCGGCGCATCTGCAGGAGCGCTTCATTCCGTCGACCCGCCGGCTGCGGCCCGTGCAGGTGACCGAGACGCTGGCGCAGACGACCAGGATCGAGATGGATCTGCGGCTCGAGGCGGCCGCGCTCTCGGAGATCGGCGAGAACACCCGCGACGACCCCGGCTTCCGGGTGCCCACGGTCGACTGGGAGCGCACCGGCCGCGACGTGCTGACGCTCGAATGGATCGACGGCGTCAAGATGTCGGACATCGAGGGGCTTCGCGCGGCCGGCCACGACTTGCCCGCACTGGCCGCCAACCTGATCCAGAACTTCCTGCGCCACACGCTGCGCGACGGCTTCTTCCACGGCGACATGCACCCCGGCAACCTGTTCGTCGAGGCCGACGGGACGATCGTGGCGGTGGACTTCGGCATCACCGGCCGGCTCGGCAAGAAGGAGCGGCGCTTCCTCGCCGAGATCCTCTACGGCTTCATCACCCGCGACTACCGGCGCGTGGCGGAGGTGCATTTCGAGGCGGGCTATGTCCCGGCCCGGCACGACGTCGCCGCCTTCGCGCAGGCGATCCGGGCGATCGGCGAGCCGATCCACGGCCAGCCGGCCGAGACGATCTCCATGGCCAAGCTGCTGACGCTCCTGTTCGAAGTGACCGAACTCTTCGACATGGCCGCGCGGCCGGAGCTGATCCTCCTGCAGAAGACCATGGTGGTGGTGGAAGGCGTCGCGCGCACCCTCGACCCGAACTTCAACATGTGGAAGACGGCCGAGCCGGTGGTCGGTTCCTGGATCGCCGCCAATCTCGGGCCGCGCGGAATGCTGACCGACGCGAGGGACGGAGTGAACGCGCTGGTGTCGCTGGCCAGGCAGGCGCCGGATCTCGCCGCCCGCACCGAGCGGCTGTCGCGCGAGATCGACGCCATGGCCGAGAACGGCCTGCGCTTCGACCCCGAGACGGCGAAGGCGATCGGCAAGGCCGAGGCGCGCTACAGCCGTTCCGGCCGCGTGGCGCTCTGGGTCATCGCGCTGGCGCTGGTGTGGATCGCGATGGAGCTGGGGTGATTGCATTGACTGCGTTGCATGCGGAGCTCTATGATTGACGCAACGCGAGGATGGTGCTGGATGGCAACACTGACGATCAGGAACCTCGACGAGGAGACGAAAAGAAGCCTGCGCATGCGCGCGGCGCGACGCGGCGTCTCAATGGAACAGGAGGCGAGGATGCTTCTCGCCAGGGCCGTCCGGTTGCCGGAAGACGACATGGCCCAACGGGCCGACGGGGCGGGATGGTATCGCTCCATCCGCGAGCTTCTGGAGCCTCACGGCGGCTTCGATCTGGACCTTCCGCCGCGCAATCAGGCGATGCGCGATCCGCCCGCATTCGATTGATGTTCATCCTCGACACGAATGTCGTCTCGGAACTCTTCAGGCCGGCCCCTGCCGATGAAGTCGTCGCATGGATCGCCGGCGCCGATCCGGCAAGGCTTTTCGTGACCGCAATAACCAAGGCCGAGATCCTTCTGGGTGTCGCACTCATGCAGCCGGGTCGACGCAGGGACGCGCTGGAAAGCGTACTGGACGCGTTCTTTCGCGAGAAGATGCGCACCGACATCCTGCCCTTTGGCGAGATGGAGGCTGTCCATTTCGCACGGATCGTGTCGCATCGTCGCAGCATCGGCCGGCCGATCGGAGAGTTCGACGCCCAGATCGGCGCAATCGCTCGTGCGCATGACTATGCGATCGTCACGCGAAACGCCCGCGATTTCACCGATTGCGGCGTCGGCGTCATCAATCCGTTCGCGGAGGCGAGCCAATGACCCTCCGCGACAAGCGCATCCTGCTCATCATCGGCGGCGGCATCGCGGCCTACAAGTGCCTCGACCTGATCCGACGCCTGCGCGAGCGCGGGGCGAAGGTGCGCTGCGTGATGACGGCGGCGGCCCAGGAGTTCGTCACGCCTCTGTCCGTCGGCGCGCTCACGGCCGACCATGTCTTCACCGATCTCTTCGACCGCCAGGACGAGCACGACGTCGGCCACATCCGCCTGTCGCGCGAGGCCGACCTGGTCGTGGTGGCGCCCGCGACGGCCGACCTGATGGCGAAGATGGCGCATGGCCACGCCAGCGACCTCGCCTCGACCGTGCTGATGGCGACCGACAAACGCGTGCTCCTGGCGCCCGCGATGAACCCGCGCATGTGGAATCATCCCGCCACCCTTCGCAACCGGGCGACGCTGAGAGCCGACGGCATCGCCTTCGTCGGCCCGGGCAAGGGCGAGATGGCGGAGAGCGGGGAGGCGGGCGAGGGGCGCATGGCGGAGCCGCTGGAGATCGTCGCGGCGATCGAAGCGATGCTCGCCGAGCAACCGAAGTCCTTGGCCGGGAAGCACGTCGTTGTAACGTCGGGGCCGACGCACGAGCCGATCGACCCGGTGCGCTACATCGCCAACCGGTCGTCGGGAAAGCAGGGCCATGCCATCGCCGCCGCGCTTGCCGCATTGGGCGCGGACGTGACGCTCGTTTCCGGCCCGGTATCGATCCCCGACCCGACCGGGGTCCGCACCGTGCCTGTCGAGACCGCGCGGCAGATGCTGGCGGCGGTCGAGGCGGCGCTACCGGCCGACGCCGGTATCTTCGTCGCCGCAGTCGCCGACTGGCGCACGGCCGGCGAGGCTAGCGAGAAGATCAAGAAGGAGACGGGCGAGGGTCCGCCCGCTCTCCAGATGGTGGAGAACCCGGACATCCTGGCGACCATCGGTCACTCGCCGCGCCGGCCGAAGCTCGTCGTCGGCTTCGCGGCGGAGACGCAGAATCTCGACGCGAACGCCCGCGCCAAACTGGCGAGGAAGGGCGCCGATCTGATCGTGGCCAACGACGTCTCGCATGGTTCCGGAATCGGCCCGACCGGAGTGATGGGCGGCGACCGCAACCGCGTCCGCATCGTCTCTCACGACGGCATCGAGGACTGGCCCGAGATGACGAAGGCCGCGGTGGCCGACCGGCTCGCGGCGCTGGTCGCGACGCGGCTGGCGGGCGGCTGAACCGAGTTCACGGAAAGAGAGCCTTGTCCACGCACGCCTTCCCGTCCGCACCGGTCATCGAGACCGAGCGCCTGCTCCTGCGGCCGCACCGGCCGGAGGACCACGATGCCTATGCGCGTCTGTGGGCTGATCCCGCCACGGTCCGCTTCATCGGCGGACGGCCGTTCACGCGCTCCGAAAGCTGGATTCGCATCCTGCGCCAGATCGGCCACTGGCAGGTTCAGGGCTTCGGGTTCTGGGCGCTGGAGGACAGGGCCACCGGGGAACTTGCCGGCGAGGCCGGCTTCCACGACCTCAGGCGCGACATCGTCCCGGCCTTCGACGGCATCCCGGAAGCCGGCTGGGCGCTGGGTCCGGCATTTCACGGCCGGGGTCTCGGACGCGAGGTGGTGACCGCGATCCACGCCTGGGGCGACCGGCGCCTGGGCGCCGGTCGCAGCGTCTGCATCATCGAGCCGGAGAACCGCGCCTCGCTCAGGCTCGCAGAAGCCGTGGGCTACCGCGATCCGGTCGAGACGCGCCATGCCGGCACGCCGATCCTGCTCCTGACGAGGCCGGCGCGGAACTGAGCCCCGTCGGCCATGCCTGCGCGCGCGAAGAGAGATCGCCGCCTCAGGCGCCCGGCTGCTTCGTCTTGCGCAGGTAGGGCAGAATGGTGTCGAAGGAGCCGAAACGCTTGGCGGCGTCCTCGTTGGAAACCGCCGCCGTGATGATGACGTCGTCGCCCTGCTTCCAGTCCGCCGGAGTGGCCACCTGGTGCTTGGCCGTCAGTTGGATCGAATCGATGGCGCGCAGGATCTCGGCGAAGTTTCGCCCCGTCGTCATCGGATAGCTCAGCGTCAGCTTGATCTTCTTGTCCGGGCCGATCACGAAGACCGAGCGGACGGTCTGGTTGTCGGCGGGGGTGCGGCCCTCCGACGAGTCGCCCGCCGATGCCGGCAGCATGTCGTAGAGCTTGGCCACCTCGAGGTTCTTGTCGGCGATCAGCGGGTAGTCGACCGCATGGCCGGTCGCGACCTTGATGTCTTCCTTCCACTTGTGGTGGCTCTCGACGGGATCGACCGAGATGCCGATGATCTTGACATTGCGCTTGGCGAACTCCGGCGCGTAGCCGGCCATGGTGCCGAGCTCGGTGGTGCAGACCGGCGTGAAATCCTTCGGGTGCGAGAACATGACGGCCCAGCCGTCGCCGATCCAGTCGTGGAAGCTGATCGTGCCCTGCGTGGTCTCCGCCGTGAAATCGGGCGCGGTGTCGTTGATGCGAAGGCTCATGCTGCGTCTCCCTGTGCTTGCCGGCCGGTGGTGCGGCCGTTGCGTCGGCGCGTCATCATAGCCTCTTCGATGCAACTTTCGAGGCAGGCCAAGGCGCATTTCGCCGCGGCATGGAACGGAAGCGCGCGACAGGGCGCGTTCGTGGAAAAGCGTTCCCCGCGGCCCTGGGCTGCGCCCGGCGCCTCACCAGCCGAACTGGAAGGTCGCGCCGGTGCCGCCGTTGCCGTTCTGGGAAACATGGCCGTTGGTGTTTCTGCCGAACTGGAACAGGCCATGGCTGTTGCCGTTGCCGTTCTGCTGCAGCGTGCCGTTGTGGCCATTGCCCTTCTGGTGGACGACGCCGAGGTTGCCCGAACCGTTCTGGAGCAGGCCGGCGCTGTTGTTGGCGCCATTCTGGCGAATGCCGCCCGCCCTGATGCCGTGGTAGAGGGCGTAGATGCCCAGGCCCGCGCGCATGGCCTGCTCCTGCTTGGCGTTGGCGGGCGCGATGGAAATCGAGACGGATCCGCCGGCGGCGGCTGGCGTGGTCATACCGGCGGCAAGGACGACGAGGCCGGCCATCAGCGCGCTCAGGGTCTTGGTCATGGTCGTTCTCCCAGGGTCTTCGGTTCGATCGGGGGCCGGTGCTTCTCGTCCGGCGATGGGAGGAGAATGGCGCAGGCCCGCTGAACCGAACCGGAACCAGCCGTTCAGGAGGCGTTCAGCCGGCCGAAACGGATCGGGCCGGCAAGACGCGCGCAAGGCTCCGGACAAACCGGAGCCTTGCGGATGCCGATGCGATGGGGGGCGCTGTCAGATGCGGCCGATACGCTCCTCGCAGCGAACGGTCTTGCCCCCAGCCTTGATGACGAGGGTTGCCTGGTAGGACGCCGCGGAACCGCCGAGCGTGACCTGGCCGACCTCGACCGGCTGCCCGGGGCCTGCGGAGAACTCGCCGCCCTGGGCGATGTCGGTGCTGCCGGAGCGCCCGGAGCCGCGGACACGGAAGGTATACTCGCCGTCGAGCGCCTTGGCGGCGAAGTACAGGCCGATCAGACTGACGCCGGCGCCATGCTTTTCCGCCACGATCTCGCAGCGCGCCGGATCCGAGGACGAACTGGCTGTGGCGACGAAGGCGCCGGCCCCGACCAGAAGGGTCGCTGCGGCGAGTGCGAGACGCTTGCTGACGACGGACATGGACGTTCTCCTCGATGCGTGTTGGGGAAGGACCGGGGGGCGATGGACGCCCCTCCCGGCCCGGGGACTTGTGGTCCGGCCCGTCAGTTGCAGGTCTGCACGAAGGCGGCGACGTTGCCGCGGCCGGCCTGCGCGACGTTGGCATCGCAGCCATGGCCGACCTGCACGCCTGCGGCGATGTTGCGGTTGCCGTCCTGCGTCAGGATGGCGGTGTGGCTGGAACCGAACTGGCCGATTCCGGCGGCGTTGTCGCGGCCGCGCTGCCAGGTGTCGGCGAAATTGTCGACGCCCTCCTGGCCGATGGCGGCCTGGTTGCGCCGGCCGGTCTGGTTGGCGACGGCCTGGTTCCACTTGCCCGTCTGGTAGGTGCCGATCCTGTTGAACTTGCCGGTCTGCGCGCCGCCGGCCGTGTGACCGAGACCCCACTGCTGGATCTTGACCTGGTTGGCCAGGGCGGGGGCGGAGACGATGCCGAGCGAAGCGGCGACGAGGGCGGTGGCGGCGATCTTGCGGAACATGGTTCTTATCCTCTCTGTGGTCGGGCGGCTCGGGGGCGCCGCGTGCTGACGGTTCCGGTTTTAGAGGCGTCGTCTCGAACCGGGGCTGAACCGCGCATTCAGCCGGCGTTCAGCCGGACAGTTTCGGAGCACGAGGCAATTTCCGAGCTTCAGGTATCCACCCGGCGTCGTGCTATAGGACAATCGGATCGTCCGGCTTTGGATCGCCGGCAACGACGCAGGAGGGACCATGGCCAACCACATGTTCGACGCGATCCGCGCCGCTGCGGGCAGGGGCGAGCGGCCGTTCATCGAGACGCTCGACGGCCGGCGCTGGCTCTACCGGGATATGCTGGACCTTTCTGGCCGGCTCGCGCGGCGTCTGGTCGAACGCGGCGTGACGCCGGGCGACCGGGTGGCCGTGCAGGTCGAAAAGAGCGCCGAGGCGCTGATGCTCTATCTCGCCTGCCTGCGAGCCGGCGCGGTCTACCTGCCGCTCAACACCGCCTACACGTTGGCCGAGCTCGACTATTTCGTCGGCGACGCCGAGCCCAGGTTGCTCGTCGTAGCGCCAACGCGCGCCGACGCGGCGCGGGACGTCGCCGACAGGCACGGGGCAAGGATCGAGACGCTGGACGAGGCGGGTGGCGGAAGCCTCATGAAAGGGCTCGAGGCGCTGGCGCCCGATTTCGCGGACGTGGCGCGCGGGCCGGGCGACCTGGCGGCCATCCTCTATACCTCGGGCACCACCGGGCGATCCAAGGGCGCGATGCTGACGCATGACAACCTCCTGTCCAACGCCCTGACGCTGGTGGACTTCTGGCGCTTCACCGCCGCCGACCGGCTGATCCACGCTTTGCCGATCTTCCACACGCACGGCCTGTTCGTGGCATCGAACGTGATTCTCCTGTCGGGCGGGTCGATGGTGTTCCTGTCGAGGTTCGACCCCGACGCGATCCTGCGGCTGATGCCGTCCTGCACGACGATGATGGGCGTGCCGACCTTCTACACCCGGCTGCTGCAGCATCCCGGCCTGACGCGCGAGGCGGCCGCCAGCATGCGGCTGTTCACCTCAGGCTCCGCGCCCCTGCTGGCCGAGACGCACCGGCAGTTCGCCGAGCGGACGGGGCACGCGATCCTCGAACGCTACGGCATGACCGAGACCAACATGAACACGTCGAACCCCTACGACGGCGACCGCATCGCGGGCACGGTGGGCCCCGCCCTCCCGGGCGTCGACGTTCGCGTCGTCGATCCGGAGAGCGGCGCGCCGCTGCCGGCCGGCAAGACCGGGATGATCGAGGTGCGCGGGCCGAACGTGTTCTCCGGCTACTGGCGGATGCCGGAGAAGACGGCGTCGGAGTTCAGGCCGGACGGTTTCTTCATCACCGGCGACCTCGGGCTGATCGACGACCGCGGCTACGTGCAGATCGTCGGGCGCGGCAAGGACCTCGTCATCTCGGGCGGCTTCAACATCTACCCGAAGGAGGTCGAGACCGAGATCGACCAGTTGCCGGGCGTCGTCGAGAGCGCGGTGATCGGCATCGCCCATCCCGATTTCGGCGAGGGGGTGACGGCGGTGGTGGTGCGCGAGAAGGGCGCCGCGATCGACGAGACCGCGGTGATGGAGGGGCTGAGCGAGCGCCTCGCCCGGTTCAAGCAGCCCAAGCGCGTGATCTTCGTCGACGAGCTGCCACGCAACACCATGGGCAAGGTGCAGAAGAACGTGCTGCGCGACGCTTACAAGGGGCTCTACGGCTGAGGTCGGCGACACCGGCTTCCCACGGAAGGAGAGGACATCGACATGCTCGCACCGCCCACCACATACCGCTGTATCGAGTGCGGCCGCGCCTCGACGGATCCGCTTTTCAACTTCCACCAAGGGCGGGAAGAGAACGGACCGGCCTACTTCTGCGACCGGGGTGCGCTTTGCTCGCCAGGCTGTTCACTGGCGCACACGCAACGGCGGATCGCGGAAGGAACCCGCCCGGACAAGCCGGTCGAATGGCCGGGATAAGGACGACCCGGCCGGTTCAGCCGGCCTTCTCCCGCTCGATCTCGCGCCAGCCGATGTCGCGGCGGCAGAAGCCGTCCGGCCAGTCGATCCGGTCGACGGCGGCATAAGCGCGTCTCTGCGCTTGCGCGACCGATACGCCCGTAGCCGTGACGGCGAGGACGCGGCCGCCATTGGCGACCAGACGACCGTCGACCTCGGCGGTTCCGGCATGGAAGATCTCGACGCCGTCGGTCGCGGCGTCATCGAGGCCGGAGATCACGCCGCCCTTCTGCGGCGTGCCGGGATAGCCCTTCGCGGCCATGATCACCGTCAGCGCGGTCTCCTCGCGCCAGCGGACGGAAACATTGCCGAGCTGGCCGTCGGCCGCCGCCTTGAGCAGCACCAGGAGGTCGTCCTTCAGGCGCATCATCAGCACCTGGCATTCCGGGTCGCCGAAGCGGACGTTGTATTCGATCAGCTGCGGTCCGTCCTTCGTCAGCATCAGTCCGGCGAAGAGCACGCCGGAAAAGGGCGCGCCGGCCTCGGCCATGCCGCGCATGGTGGGCTCGATGATCTCGCGCATGGTGCGCTCGACGAGCGCGGGCGTCATCACGGCGGCGGGGGAATAGGCGCCCATGCCGCCGGTGTTTGGCCCGGTGTCGCCGTCGCCGACCCGCTTGTGGTCCTGCGCCGTGCCGAAGGGCAGCGCGACCCTGCCGTCGCAGAGGCAGAAGAAGCTCACCTCCTCGCCTTCGAGGAAAGCCTCGACGACGACTTCGGCGCCGGCGCCGCCGAAGGCGCCCTCGAAGCAGGCGTCGACGGCATCGAGCGCCTCGGCAAGCGTCATGGCGACCGTGACACCCTTTCCGGCGGCCAGACCGTCGGCCTTGACGACCACCGGCGCGCCCACCTGGCGGATGTAGGCCTTCGCTTTCGGCGCATTGTTGAAGCGGCCGTAGGCGGCCGTGGGGATGCCCATGCGGGCGCAGAGATCCTTGGTGAAGCCCTTGGAGCCTTCGAGCTGCGCGGCTCTGGCGGACGGGCCGAAAACGGCGATGCCGGCGGCGCGCAGGTCGTCGGCGAGGCCGGCGACCAGCGGCGCCTCGGGGCCGACGACGACGAGGTCGACGGCGTTCTCGGCGCAGAAGCCGACGACGGAGGCGTGATTGGCGACGTCGAGGGCAACGCAGGTGGCCTCCCTGGCGATGCCGGGATTGCCAGGCGCGGCCCAGAGCTTCGTCAGCATCGGAGAGGCGGCCAGCTTCCAGGCCAGCGCGTGCTCGCGGCCGCCCGAGCCGATCAACAAAACCCGCATGCCTGACATCCCTCCGTCGCCGCGTCTTCGATGGTCCGCCTAGGCCGTGGCGGCGGACGGGTCAAGGCGCGAGGGTGGCCGAAGCGGCGGCAACGCTATCTCGGGGCGCGCTTGGCAAGGATGCGCTGGAGCGTGCGGCGGTGCATGTTGAGCCTGCGCGCCGTCTCCGACACGTTGCGCTCGCACATCTCGTAGACGCGCTGGATGTGCTCCCAGCGGACGCGGTCAGCCGACATCGGGTTTTCCGGCGGTTCGATCCGGTCGGCCCGCGTGCGGGTCAGCGCGGCATAGATGTCGTCTGCATCGGCAGGCTTGGCGAGATAGTCGATCGCGCCGAGCTTCACGGCGGTCACGGCGGTGGCGATGTTGCCATAGCCGGTCAGGATGATGGCGCGGCAGTCCTCGCGCTTCTCGCGAATGGCGGAAACGACATCGAGGCCGTTGCCGTCGCCAAGCCGCATGTCGACGACGGCATAGGCGGGTGGGGCGGCCCTTGCCTTGGTCAGCGCCTCTTCCAGGCTCTCGGCGGTATCGACCGAAAAGCCGCGCGTTTCCATCGCCCGCGCGAGCCGCGTGATGAAGGGCTTGTCGTCATCGACGATCAAAAGGGTGCGATCGTCTCCGAGTGCGGCGTGCGGGTCTGTATCCATCATTTCTTCTTCTTTCGGGCGACTTATCGCCCTTATGTATTCAAAATGCCGCTGATGTCCATTCGACCTGCGTCAACCGGCCGCTTCCAGCACGCCGCTCTGGCGCAGGAAGACCTCGCGCGGCCAGGTGACGACCACCTCCGCGCCCTGCCCCGGCGCCCCGGCATTGCGGAAGGACACGTCCGCTCCGGAGCGCTCGAGCAGCGTCTTGGCGATGAACAGGCCAAGGCCAAGGCCGCCGCCGCTGGACTGGCCGGAACCGCGCGTCGTCATGTAGGGCTCGCCGATGCGGTCGATGATCTCGGGCGGAAAGCCCGGGCCGTCGTCGGTCACGCCGATGGTGACGCGCTCGGCGTTCCAGCTCCAGCGGACGGTGACCTTCTCGCGGGCGAAGTCCACCGCGTTCTCGACCAGGTTGCCGAGGCCGTAGATCACCCCCGGGTTGCGCTGTCCGACCGGCTCCGGTCCGTCCGCCTTTCCGGGTTCGAGGTCGATTGCGATGCCGAAATCGCGATGCGGCGCGATCACGTCCTCGATCAGCGACGTGAGCGGCAGTCGGGCGAAATGCTCCTCGCTCTGCGAGGAAAGGCTGGTCAGCCGCTTCAGGATCTCCTTGCAGCGCTCGCTCTGGGAACGCAGCAGTACGAGGTCGTCCTTCAGTTTCGGGTCTTCCCCGATCGCGCGCTGCATCTCCTTGGCGACCAGCGCGATGGTGGCGAGGGGCGTACCGAGCTCGTGCGCGGCGGCGGCGGCGAGACCGTCGAGCGCGGAGAGATGCTGCTCGCGCTGCAGCACCAGTTCGGTCGCCGCCAGCGCGGCGGCGAGCTGGCGCGCTTCCTCGGCGACGCGCCAGACATAGACGGCGGTGAAGGCCATGGTGGAGACCACCGCCATCCAAATGCCGGCAACATAGAGAAACGGCATCGCCAGGCCGGCGTCGTCGAACCAGGGCAAAGGGAAATGATGCAGGGCGAGGATGGTGACGGCGACCGTGACGAGCAGGCCGAGCACGGCCGTGAACTGCAAGGGCAGCGCGGTGGCGGAGATAACCACGGGCACGGCCATCAGGATGGCGAAGGGGTTGGTAAGTCCGCCGGTGAGAAAGAGCAGGCCGGCCATCTGCATGGCGTCGACGACGAGAATGGCAAGCGCCGCCGGCGGCTGGAGGCGATGCGTGGCCGGAAACCGGAACGCCAGGAACAGGTTGATCCAAGCCGAACAGGCGATGAGCGCGAAACAGAGTCCGACCGGCGTGGCGAAATCGAACCAGTAGTCGACCACGACGACCGCCGCGCTCTGGCCGACGATCGCCAGCCAGCGCAGCCGGATCAGCGTGTTGAGCCGGAGCTGGCGGCTTTCCTGGTAGTCGAGGAAGCGAAGGTCTTTCTGCATCGGCTGAGCCATAGCCCCTTTCGGCGCGGCTTTGAAGCAGCCCGGGGACGGTCAGGTCCCGCGCGGCTTGGCGCGCGCGGTCGCCCGCGCCTCCAGCGGGTTCTCGGGCCAGACGTGCCGGGGATAGCGCCCGCGCATGTCGGAGCGGACGTCGGCCCAGGAGCCGCGCCAGAAGCCTGGCAGGTCGCGCGTGGTCTGGATCGGGCGGTGGGCGGGCGACAGCAGCTCCAGCGTGAGCGGAACGGTTCCGCCGGCGATCGCCGGATGGCGGGAGAGGCCGAAGAGTTCCTGGACGCGGATCGCCAGCACCGGCTGCTCGCCCTCATAGTCGATCGGAACATGGCTGCCGGACGGCGCGTCGAAATGGGTCGGCGCCAGCTCGTCGATCCGGCGCTGCAGGTTGTGTGGCACCAGCGTCCGCAGTCCGTCGACCAGCGCCTGCTCGGGCAGGGACGCAAGCGAGGGGTCGCCGCGCAGGAAGGGCGCCAGCCAGTCGTCGAGGGTAGCCGCCAGCGCCGCGTCCGAGACGTCCGGCCAGGGATCGCCGAGGCCCGCGCGCAGCCAGGCGAGACGGTGGCGCAGCGAGGTCGAAGCCTTGCCCCAGGGCAGGATGCCGACGCCGTGCTGGCGCAGGGCTTCCAGGATCGCCCGGTCCGCCGCCTCGCCACGCGGCGCCGGCAGAGCGCGCTCGGACAGGGTGATGGCGCCGAGTCGCGTCGTCTCGCGCACCCGCACGGAACGACGCTCGGCATCGAACTGCACCTGCGCTGTCGTCTGGATGCGATGCGCGAGCTTCGCCCGGACCTCCTCTTCCGTGATCGGAGCGGCCGAGACGATGCGCGGGTTCTGCGCCTTGCCCTGCAGGTCGGCGACGACGAGGAAGGCATGCCGGGCGAGCGCGTCGGTTTCCTCGATCATGGCGCCGCGGCCATTGGCCAGCACGAAACGTCCCGGCGCACCTCGCGCCTTGGCGACCCGGTCGGGCCAGGCGTCGACGAGCAGCGAGCCGGCGGTCTCCGGCTCGGCGGAAAGGTGTGCGCCGGACGACCTGGCGATTGAAGCCGCGGTCGCCGCGAGGCGTTTCGCCAATCCGCGCGCGGCATCGGCTCGTGCGCCGCGCTCGGTCCGGAAGCGGGACAGCCGGGCCTCGAGATCGACGCTCAGGCCGCCAAGACCGCGCTCCGTCATCAGCACGGCGAGTTCGGCGGCGGTCCCCTCGTTGCCGGTGGCGGCGGCGCGCGCGACCATGTGGGCGAAGCGCACCGGAAGCGCTAGCCGGCGCATCGCCTCCCCATCCGGCGTCAGGCGCCCGTCGGGCCCGATCGCGCCGAGATCGGCGAGAAGCGCGCGCGCCTCGGCAAGGGCGGGCGCCGGCGGCGGGTCGAGGAACGAAAGCGTCGAGGGGTCCGCGACGCCGAAGGCGGCGCAGTCCAGCAGCAGGCCGGACAGGTCCGCTTCCAGGATTTCCGGCGGCGAGAAGGCGGGCAGCGCGGCGGTCTGTTCGGCCCGCCAGAGGCGGATCGCGACGCCTGGCTCGGTGCGGCCGGCGCGGCCGGCGCGCTGGTCGGCCGAGGCGCGGGAGACGCGCACCGTCTCCAGCCGGGTCAACCCCGTAGCCGGCTCGTATCGCGGCTGGCGCGAGAGACCGGAATCGACGACGACCCGAACGCCGTCGATGGTGATCGAGGTCTCGGCGATGGAGGTTGCGAGCACAACCTTGCGGCGGCCGGGCGCCGGCGGCCGGATCGCGGCGTCCTGGGCCTTGCCGTCCATCGCGCCGAAGAGCGGGATGATCTCGACATTGGCGGCCACCGCGCCCGCGAGATGCTCGGCGGTTCGCTCGATCTCGCGCTGGCCAGGCAGGAAGGCGAGGACACTGCCCTGCTCAGAGGAGAGCGCTGCGCGGATCGCGCGCGCCATCGCGTCCTCGATCTTGGTCTCCGCCATGCGCTCCTCATGGCGTATCTCGATCGGAAAGCCGCGGCCGGCGCTCTCGATCACCGGCGCGTCGCCGAGCAGGCGCGCGACGCGGGCGCCGTCGAGCGTGGCGGACATCACGAGGAGGCGCAGGTCCGGCCGCAGCGCGCCCTGCACGTCGAGCGCCAGCGCGAGCCCGAAATCGCCGTCGAGCGAGCGCTCGTGGAACTCGTCGAAGAGAATGGCCGCGATACCCGGCAGTTCCGGATCGTCGAGGATCATGCGGGCGAGAACACCTTCTGTGACGACGAGGATGCGCGTCTTCGCCGAGGCGCGGTTCTCCATGCGCATGGCGTAGCCGACCGTCCCGCTCACATCCTCGCCGAGCAGCGAGGCCATGCGCCGCGCCGCGGCGCGGGCGGCGAGGCGGCGCGGTTCGAGGAGCAGGATCGTGCCGTCGCCGCGCCAAGGTTCGTCCATGAGCGCGATCGGGACCAGCGTGGTCTTGCCCGCGCCGGGCGGTGCGACGAGAACGGCGGACCTGCCCGTCTTCAACGCGTCCAGGAGCGCGGACAGGACTTCCGTGACGGGAAGCGGCGGCAGGACGGGCCTGGTCATGCGCCGATCCGCACGATCGCTCCGCCGGCGGCGCTGGCGTCGGCCTCGTCATGGGTGACGAGGATGACGGGCAGGCCGCCATCCCGGGCCTTGGTGAAGACGAGCTCGCGCATCTGGTGGCGCAGATCGGCGTCGAGCCTGGAGAAGGGTTCGTCGAGCAAGAGCGCGCGGGGCGCGGAGACCAGCACGCGGGCGAGCGCGACGCGCGCCTTCTGCCCGCCCGACAACGTGTCGGGGTCGCGTGCGCCCATGCCGGCGAGATCGACGCCCGCGAGCGCCTCCTCGGCCAGGGCCT
>JBKBRJ010000076.1:0-16767 GCA_046292285.1 Mesorhizobium sp.
TCTCGGAAGCGCAGGGCCTCGAGATCGACACGTTGATCCATGAGGAAGGCGCGGGTCAGCTCGAGATCAACCTGCGCCATGGCGATCCGGTCGAACTCGCCGACCAGGTGTTCCTGTTCAAGCGGACCATCCGCGAGGCGGCGCTGAAGCACGACACCTACGCCACCTTCATGGCAAAGCCCATCCAGGGCCAGCCCGGCTCGGCCATGCACATCCACCAGTCCATCGTCGACAGGAAGACCGGGAAGAACATCTTCACCACCGAGGACGGGTCGGAATCGGATGCCTTCCTCCACTTCATCGGCGGTATGCAGAAACACATGCCGAACGCGCTGGTGATGATGGCGCCCTACGTGAACTCCTACCGTCGGCTGACCCAGGCCGCATCGGCGCCCGTCAACACCAAGTGGGGCTACGACAACCGCACCACGGCCTTCCGCATTCCGCGTTCGGACCCGGCGGCCCGGCGCGTGGAAAACCGCATCCCCTCCTCCGACGCCAACCCCTACCTCGCTTTGGCCGGATCGCTGGCTTGCGGGCTGATCGGGCTGATCAACCAGGTGAAGCCCGATGCTCCCATCGGCACCACGGCCAACGAGGACGAGATCGACCTGCCGCGCGGCCTGCTGGAGGCCGTCGAGCGTTTCGAGAGCGACGCCACCCTGCGCGACATCCTCGGCACCGCCTTCGTCTCGACCTACGCCGCCATCAAGAAGGCCGAGTTCGAAACATTCATGGAGGTCATCAGCCCCTGGGAGCGCGAGTTCCTGCTGTTGAATGTGTGAAGTAGGGCAGTAGGGCAGTAGGGCAGTAGGGAAAGATGCCCGGCAAGATTGAATCCTACAAGGATCTCCTCGTGTGGCAGCAGGCCATGGATCTTGCGGTCGCCGTCTATACTGCGACGCGGACCTGGCCGAGAGAGGAACTCTTCGGCCTCACCCAGCAGGCGCGGAGGGCGGCCACGTCAGTACCTGCCAACATAGCAGAGGGATATGCCAGAGAAAGCCGTGCCACCTACCAGAATTTCCTGCGCATCGCACAGGGCTCCCTGAAGGAGCTCGAAACCCATATTCAGATCGCGGGACGCACCGGGCTCGCGTCCGATGTGGATGTAACCGCGATTCTGGAGCGATGCGACAGCATCGGAAAGCTCCTCCGGCTCCTGATCCGAAAACTCTCGACGAGCTAGCCCTACTGCCCTACTGCCCTACTGCCCTACTGCCCTACCGCCCTGAACTTCGAGCCGCCATGACCTACGTCTCCCCCATCTCCCCCGGCTATTCCTGGTACGAGGCCACCGTCGGCGAACGCCCGCGCTACCCGGCGCTGGACGGCGACCGGCGCGCCGATGTGGTGATCGTCGGCGGCGGCTTCACCGGACTGTCGGCCGCCGCCCACCTGGCGAAGGCCGGCGCGGACGTGGTGCTCGTCGAGGCGCACCGCTTCGGCGACGGTGCGTCGGGCCGCAATGGCGGTCAGCTCGGCACCGGGCAGCGCGCCGGCGCGGAGGAAATGGAGGCCGAACTCGGCTTCACCCGCGCCAAGGCGCTGTTCGACCTCGCCGAAGAAGCCAAGGCGCATCTGCTCGAATTCGCCGAAACCAACGGCATCGACATCGACTTTCGCCCGGGCCACCTGAACGTCACGCACAAGCCGCGCGAGATCGACGAGTACCGCGTCCATGCCGAAGCGATGGCAAGGCGTTTCGGCTATCCGCACCTGACCATGATGGACGCGGCCGAAACGCGCGAGCGGTTGGGCTCCGGCCACTATGTCGGCGGCGTGCGCGACGCCGGGACCGGCCATATCCACCCGCTGAAGCTCACCGTGGGCACGGCGCGCGTCGCGGCGGCGGCCGGCGCACGGCTGCATGAGGAGACGCCGTCGACCGGCATCAGGACCGAAGGCGGCAAGGTGATCGTCTCGACCGCGCGCGGCGCGATCACCGCCGACCGCTGCCTGCTCGCCACCAACGCCTATGGCAACGACCTCGAGCCGAAGAGCGCGGCCCACATCATGCCGATCGGCTCCTTCATCGGAGCGACGGTCCCGCTCGGCGGCGACAGCCCGGTGCTGCCCGGCGGCGAATCCGTTTCGGATTCGCGCTTCGTGGTGCGCTATTTCCGCCGCGCGCCGACCGGCGAACTGCTGTTCGGCGGGCGCGAAATCTACGCCGTCGACGACCCGAAGGACATCCACAAGGGCATCCGCCGCCAGATCGCCGAGATCTATCCGGCCTTGAAGGATATCGAGATCACCCATGCCTGGGGCGGCTATGTCGGCATCACCATGCCGCGAAAACCCTTCGTGCGCGAGGTGATGCCGGGCGTCATCTCGGCCGGCGGCTATTCAGGCCATGGGGTCATGCTCTCCAACTTCGTCGGCAAGCTCTACGCCGAAACCGTCGCCGGCAACCGCGACCGGCTGAAGCTGTTCGAAGACCTGAAGATCCCTCCCTTCCCCGGCGGCCGCCGCTTCCGCGCCCCGCTGCTGTTCCTGGCGCTCAACTGGTACGCGCTGCGGGATCGCTTCTGAGTCAACCCGCCGCTCCCCTTGATCCGCATCAAGGCGGGCGGCGCGCCCTTGTCGCAGGGTGCCTCCTGCGCCGATCCGTCCGGCGCTGCGAGGGGAGGAATTCATGACGAACACGCCGCGGGAGGCGCAGCAGGCGCGTCGGGGGGATGCCTCGGCCATGCCGGGGGTGAACACGCTGACGGCGCAGGACCTGCGCGAGTGCCTGATGCTCGGCCTGTCCGACTTCGCGCGCGCTCCGCTCTACGGTCTCTTCTTCGGCGGGGTCTTCGCGGCGGCGGGCATGGCCATCGTGCTGGCGCTGACGGCGTGGGACATCCCCTGGATGATCTATCCCTTCGCCATCGGCTTTCCGCTGATCGGCCCCTTCGCCGCGGCGGGGCTCTACGAGGTCAGCCGACGGCTCGAGAACGGCCGCCCGCTCGACCGGGCGCAGATTCTGTCCGTGGTCTGGGCGCAGCGCCGGCGCGAGATTTCCTGGATGGCCTTCGTGATGCTGTTCGTCTTCTGGATGTGGATGTACCAGGTCCGGCTGCTGATCGCGCTGTTTCTCGGCCGCATGTCGTTCTCGACGTTGGAAAAATTCGCCACGATCGTGTTCACGACCCAGCAGGGCTGGATCTTCCTGGCGGTGGGGCACCTGGTCGGCGCGGCACTGTCGCTGGTCCTGTTCTCGATCACCGTCATTTCGATCCCGCTCCTTATGGAGCGCGAGATCGATTTCGTCACCGCCATGATCACCAGCGTCAAGGCGGTGATCGCGAGCCCCGGCCCGATGCTCGGCTGGGGCATCTTCGTCACCGTGGCGATGCTGGTGGCCTGCGCGCCATTCTTCCTCGGCCTGTTGATCGTCTTGCCGGTGCTCGGCCACGCGACATGGCATATTTACCGGCGCGCCGTGCCGGCTGCGGCCTAGGTCGGATCAGGCGGCCGCCCACGCGACGGGGAGGTTGAGGATTCCGCGGAAGGCCCAGCCGCCGATCCGCACCGGTTCGTCCTCGCGAAGGCGAAGGTCCGGCAGGCGGGCGAAGAGCGTCGGCAGCGCCACCTCCGCGACCATCGACCGCGACGCCCAAGCGCCGGCGCAGAAATGCGGCCCCGCGCCGAAGGCGATCGATTTCGACGTGTCGCGACCGACGTCGAAGCGATCCGGTTCGGAAAAATGCGCCTCGTCCCGGTTGGCGGAGCCGAACATGAAGAAGACGCGGTCGCCCGGCTCGAAACGGACGCCGTTGTACGCGTGTTCGACGGCGACACGGCGCGGCGACATGCCGATCGGCGCCATCCAGCGGCAATACTCGTCGAAGACCTGCATCCATGTCGCCCCGCCGCTCTCGACCTTGCGCCGCTCGGCCGGATGCGACAGCAGCGCCCAGACAGCGCCCGCGATCGCATCGCGCGGCTCGTTCTGGCCGCCGCTGATCGCCAGCTTGACGTTGGCGCGCACACTCTCCATCGCCATGCCGCTTTCAAGCAGCACCGACAGCAGGCTGTGATCGGGATGGCGGGTCAGGATCGGCGCCATGTCGTCGATCGCCGCGTCGATGCCGGCGGTGGCGGCATGGCAGCGCGCCTCGATGTCCGGGTCGCCGCCGTAGTTGGCGATGCCGTCGATCATCGCCTGCGACCAGGCGTCCATGTCCTGGTAGCGCATGCTGGCGAGACCCGTGATCGACTTCAGGCATTCGGCCGAAAAGCGCAGGGCGAAATCCTTGACGAGGTCGGCCTCGCCGCGCGGCGCGAATTCGTCCAGCACCGCCTCGGCATGCGCCTGGAACCGCGTCCGCCACACGTCGCGCACCGTCTTCGGCGAGACCGTCGGGAATATCGCCTTGCGCTCGGCCATGTGCGCCTCGCCGTCCTTGCGCATCATGTTGTGGCCCATCAGCCGGTTCATCAGGCCTTCGGGCTGATGCGACGAGAACACGGCGATGTTCTTTTCGCAGACGAAGATGTCGTCGCGCCGCGTCATCAGGTTGGCGCCAAGCTGAGGCACGAAGGCGATCGGCGCTTCCGCGCGCAGTCGCCGGAGTTCGGGATAGGGGTCGCGCCAGAAGGCCTGCGGATCGATGGCGTAGTGCGGTGCGTCGGACAAGACGAGGTTCCTCCCCGCCGCCATGTTGCCGACGGGAAGGATCGGTGCAAGGTCAAGATCAACTCGGCGACAACGGCCAGAAGAACAGGATCGTCGGCACGGAGACCGCGACGATCAGAATTTCGAGCGGCAGGCCCATGCGCCAGTAGTCGCCGAAGCGGTAGCCGCCCGGTCCCATGATGATGGTGTTGTTCTGGTGCCCTATCGGCGTCAGGAAGGCGCAGGACGCCGCCACCGCGACGCCCATCAGGAACGGATCGGGCGAGACGTTCAGCGCGTTGGCGACCTCGATGGAGATGGGCGCCGCCACCAGCGCCGTGGCGACGTTGTTGAGGAAGTCCGACATCGTCATCGTGACGGCGACGATGATCGCAAGGATCGCCCAGGCGGGCAGCGCCGACGACTGCGCGACGATCAGGTCGGCGATCAGCTTGGTGCCGCCGCTCTCCTCCAGCGCAATCCCGATCGGGATCAGCGAGGCGAGCAGCACGATCACCGGCCACTCGACCGATTCGTAGACCTCGCGCGGCGAAAGCACCCGCAGCAGACCATAGGCGCAGACCGTGACGGCCAGCGCGATCGGCAGCGTGGTCAAGCCGGCGACCGTGGCTACGATCGCCGCGGCGAAGCAGCCGATGGCCACCAGCGCCTTCTCCCGCTTGACCACGTCGTGGCGGCGGTTTTCCAGCGGCAGCACTCCGAGCCACTCGATCACCTGCGCGACCCGTGCATGGGGACCGAGCAACAGCACGACGTCGCCCGGCAGCACCGTGAACTGACGGATGCGGGCGCGAAACCGCTTGCCCTGTCGCGACAGGCCGAACAACGTCACGCCGCGGCGATATTGCAGCCTCAGGCTGTCGGCGGTTCGCCCCGCCAGGCGTGATCCTTGCGGCACGATCGCCTCGACCAGCGTTAGCGACTGTCCGGTCACGCCGCCATGGGTCTCCTCGGTGTAAGGATCGAGACCGGCTGCGCCGACGAAACCCTCCACCGCCTTCGCCGTGCCCTCCAGCACCAGCAGATCGCCCTCGACGACCGTCTCCGACATCGCGAACCCCGGCAGGCGGCGCCCCTCGCGCACGAGGCCGAGCACCGTCACATCATGTTCGTCGCCGGTGGTGTAGAGCGCCGCCACCGTCTTTCCGATCGATTTCGAGCCCTCGGGCACCTTCGCTTCCACCACGAACCGGTCGGAGATGGCTTCCTTGACCTCGGTCACGGACGGCCGGGCGATCAGCCGCCACCCGACGGTCGCCACGAACAGGATTCCCACGACCGCGCAGACCAGCCCGACCGGCGTGAAATCGAACATGCTGAACGGTTCTCCGGTCGCCCGCTCCCGGATCTGCGCCACGACGATGTTCGGCGGCGTTCCGATCATGGTGATCATGCCGCCCAGGATGGTGGCGAAGGACAAGGGCATCAGGGTCAGGCCGATGGCGCGCTTTTCCTTTCGCGCGGCTTCGATGTCGAGGTTCATCAGCATGACCAGGGCGGCGACGTTGTTGATGACCGCCGACAAGGCAGCGCCGATCACCGACATCACGGCGATATGGGCGCTGACGGAGCGACCGGCCGACAAGGCCACGCTCGCGACCAGTTCGATGGCGCCGGAGTTGATGAGCGCCCGCGAAACGATGAGCACGAGCGCGACGATGACGACCGCGTCGTTGCCGAAGCCGGCGAAGGCCGCCGAAGGCTCGACAGCGCCGCCAAGCACCGCGGCGATCAGTCCGCCGAAGGCGACGAGATCATAGCGGATCCGACCCCACACCAGGAGCGTCAGCAACACGCCGAGCAGACCGAAGATGAACATCTGCTCGCCGGTCATTCGCCATCGCCCCCGATTTCGCCGCGCCTCAACGCCTCGCGCGGCCACTCGTTCCGGTGACAGGGACCACAATCTTCAGATGCAGCGGCCTCCGTCAACCTCCAGCGCGACGCCGGTGATGAACGCGGCTTCCTCTGAAGCGAGCCACAGCGCGGCGTTGGCGATGTCGAGTGGCGTGGAGAGCCGCCCCAGAGGGATCGAGGCGCGGAACTGGGCGCGCTTCTCGGGCGTGTCCTCGCCCATGAAGGTCGCCAGCATCGGCGTATCGCCAGCCACCGGGCACAGGCAGTTGACGCGGATGTTCTTCGGCGCCAGTTCGACGGCCATCGACTTGGTGGCGGTGATCGTCCAGCCCTTCGAGGCGTTGTACCAGGTCAGGCCCGGTCGCGGGCGCAGGCCTGCCGTGGAGGCCGTGGTGATGATGGAGCCGCCGCCCTGCTTCTCCATGATCGGCACCACCAGTCGCGCCGTGTGGTAGATCGCCTTCATGTTGACGGCGGTGATCAGGTCGAAGATCGTTTCGTCGACCTCGGTCAGCGGCCCGTTGCGATGCGAGTAGCCGGCATTGTTGACCATGACGTCGAGGCGGCCGAACTTCCGCATGCAGGCGGCGACCATGTTCTCGATGTCGGAGGCGTTGGTGACATCGGCGGTGACCGCCAGCGCGGCCTCGCCAATCTCGCTCGCGACACGCTCGGCGCCCTTGGCGTTGAGGTCGGCGACGACGACCCTGGCGCCCTCCTCCGCGAAGCGCTTCGCCATGCCTTCGCCGAAGCCCGACGCCGCGCCGGTGATGACGGCGACCTTATCTTTCAGACGCAAGATTTTTTCCTTCCATGCGATGTGCGTTCATCTTCTGCCAGGTTCGAACGCATCCTTCAGAGATCCTCGGGCTTCAGGCCCGTGTGTTTCGCGATGCGCGCCAGCATCCTTGGTCCGATTTCCTCGCGATCGTGAAACGCGAAGACGAAGTTCGGCTAGTCCTCCCTGGCGAGTACCCGATGCGATCCGCTCTGACGCTTGACAGCCCACCCGATGGCCAACAGGGCCGCGAGAACCCTGCGCGCGCTTGTGGACCGCTATGCGGTCATGCGGCGACGAGGAACAGATCGCCGACCTCGGGGACTTCCTCGCCGTGTTCGATCCGATCGGCAAGTGCGCGAAGGGCCATCGCCTCGACCCTTCCGCGCGCCTCCTCACGGCTGGCGCCATAGGCCATCACGCCGGGGAGAGACGCGATTTCGGCGATCCAGCGTCCATCGTCTTCCTGTTCGAACTCGATTCGCAACATGGCTCGGCTCCGTCCGCGGTCGAGATGCGGTTCCCCGCCCCCTATAGCCGCAATTCAACCGTGGTTGAACACGATCGTCTTGGTGGCGCTCATGTCGTAGAGGGCTTCGAAGCCCTTTTCGCGGCCGTGACCCGACTTCTTGAACCCGCCGAAAGGCAGTTCGATGCCGCCGCCGGCGCCATAGCCGTTGACGAAGACCTGGCCGGCGCGCACGCGCTTGGCGACGCGGTGCTGACGGCCGCCGTCGCGGGTCCAGACTCCGGCGACCAGCCCGAAATCGGTGCCGTTGGCGATGCGGATCGCGTCCGACTCATCCTCGAACGGGGTCACGGCAAGCACGGGGCCGAACACCTCTTCCTGCGCGATCGCCTTTGCGGGATCGACCGAGCCGAACAGGGCGGGCGCGAAATAGTAGCCGCCGGCAGGCGCATCCTTGGCGACCGAACCGCGCGCCAGCACCTCGATGCCGGCCTCCTCGGCGGCGGCGACCATGCCCGACACGCGCTCCTGCTGCTTCCTGTTGATCAGCGGGCCAAGGTCGAGATCGGCGTCGTGCGGTCCCGCCACGAGCTTCGAGAACCGTTCGGCCAGGCCCGCCGCCACCTTCTCGTACACCTCGCGCTGGACCAGGATGCGGCTGCCGGCCGAGCAGGTCTGGCCGCCGTTCTGGATGATGGCGTTGACGAGCACCGGCATCGCGGCGTCGAGGTCGGCGTCGGCGAAGACGATCTGCGGCGACTTGCCGCCGAGTTCCATCGTGACGCCGCGGTTGTTCACGGCCGCCGCCTGTTGGATGGCCGTGCCGGTCAGCGTCGACCCGGTGAAGGTCACGTAGTCGACCAGCGGATGCGACGACAGCGCGGCGCCCGCCTCGCGGCCGTAGCCCGTGATCACGTTGAACGCGCCTTCCGGAACGCCGGCCTCGTGGGCGAGTTCGGCGATCCGGATGGTGGTGAGCGAGGCGTCCTCGGCAGGCTTGACCACCAGCGTGTTGCCCATGGCGAGCGCGGCCCCCGCGACGCGGGCGAGGATCTGCATCGGATAGTTCCAGGGGATGATACCGGCGACCACGCCATGCGGTTCGCGCAGGGTCAGCGCCGTGTAGCCCGGCAGGAAGGGTATCGTATCCCCATGAATCTTGTCGCCGGCCCCGCCATAGAATTCATAGTAGCGCATGGTCGCAACCACATCGGCCTTGCCCTGGCGTATCGGCTTGCCGGTATCGCGCGATTCGAGCGCGGCGAGTTCGTCGCCATGCTTCTCGACGAGTTGGAAGAGACGAGTCAGGCACCGGCCGCGCTCGACGGCGGGCATGCGGCTCCACGGACCGTCCTCGAAGGCGCGGGCGGCGGAGCGCACGGCGCGATCGACGTCCTCCGCGCCGCTGTCCGGGATCGACGCGAAGACCCTGCCGTCCGAAGGCGAGGCAACGTCGATCCGCCTGCCGGAGACGGAATCGACCTGGCGGCCACCGATGAAGTTCATGAAGGCCAGGCCCTCCGCCACCGTGCGCGAGATATGCGTGCCCATCCAAATGCTCCGTTTGCGCTTCACAGGAGCCCGATCTTATGCTGCACTGCAAAAGGGTCCCGCTGTCGAGACAAGGTCAAAGCCCCGCCATCCCCGGCTGTCAAGTTCGTTCCCAAGACGACACCGGACTGGCCTTTTGGATTTGGGCGCTCTGGCCTTTCTAAATCGATTAGATTATAGCGTCCGCAGACGACGCCTCGGAAAGCACGAAACCATGACCAGCCAGATCATCCCCGTCGAGCCTTTCGACTTCATCGCTTTCGGCGCCACCGGCGACCTCGCCGAGCGCAAGCTCCTGCCCGCGCTGTACCAGCGCCAGATCGCGGGCCAGTTCTCCGAGCCGACCCGCGTCGTCGGAGCGTCCCGCTCCAAATTGACCAACAAGGAGTACCGCGAGTTCGCGCGCAAGGCGATCGTCGACCATGTGCCGGAGAAGTACATCATCGCCGAGGAACTCGACCGCTTCCTCGCCCGCCTCTCCTACGTGGCGGTCGATGCGCTGTCCGGCCAGGGGTTCGACACGCTTAAGAAGGCGATCGGCGACAGCGGGCGGATCCGCGTCTTCTACATGGCCGTGGCGCCGTCGCTTTTCGGCGACATCTGCCTCAAGCTCAAGGAGCACGGACTCGCCTCCCCGCAGGCGCGCATCGTGGTGGAGAAGCCGATCGGCCGCGACCTCGAATCGGCGCGGGCGTTGAACGACCAGATCGGCCAGGTCTTCGACGAGCACCAGATCTTCCGCATCGATCACTATCTCGGCAAGGAGACGGTGCAGAATCTCATGGCGCTGCGCTTCGCCAACGCGCTCTACGAGCCGCTTTGGAATTCCGCCCACATCGATCACGTCCAGATCTCGGTGGCGGAGACCGTAGGGCTGGAAGATCGCGTCAGCTACTACGACAAGGCTGGCGCACTGCGCGACATGGTGCAGAACCACATCCTGCAGCTGCTCTGCCTCGTCGCCATGGAGGCACCCGCCTCGATGGACGCCGACGCCGTGCGCGACGAGAAGTTGAAGGTCCTGCGCTCGCTGCGGCGCATCAATGGCGGCGAAGCCTCGAAGATCACCGTCCGTGGCCAGTACCGCGCCGGC
Organism: Mesorhizobium sp.; assembly: GCA_046292285.1. GTDB lineage: Bacteria > Pseudomonadota > Alphaproteobacteria > Rhizobiales > Rhizobiaceae > Aquibium. The sequence goes on from JBKBRJ010000076.1 coordinate 10,376, forward strand.
GCGTCCTCGGGCGGTGCGGTGCGCGGCTACCCCGATGAACTCGGCTCGGCGAGCGGCACGGAAACCTTCGTCGCCATCAAGGCCGAGATCGCCAACTGGCGTTGGGCCGGCGTGCCGTTCTACCTGAGAACGGGCAAGCGGCTTGCCACCCGCGCCTCCGAGATCGTCATCGAGTTCAAGCACATTCCGCACTCGATTTTCGGCGAGCAGGCCGGCATGGTCTACGCCAACCAGCTCGTCATCCGCCTGCAACCCGACGAGGGGGTCAGGCAGTGGATCATGATCAAGGATCCCGGTCCGGGCGGCATGCGCCTGCGCCACGTGCCGCTCGACATGAGCTTCGCCCAGTCCTTCGGCGTCCGGAACCCGGACGCCTACGAGCGGTTGGTGATGGACGTGGTACGCGGCAACCAGACCCTGTTCATGCGCCGCGACGAGGTCGAGGCAGCCTGGCGATGGATCGATCCGATCCTCGCCTCCTGGGAGGATTCGGGGCAGGAACCGCACGGCTATACGGCGGGCACATGGGGTCCGTCCGGTTCCATCGCCCTGATCGAACGCGACGGCCGCACCTGGCACGATCCCCAGTGACGACGGGAGGAAGACGCGTGGACTGGAGAGAATTCGCAACCCCGCGGGACCTCGCCGAGGCCCAGGCGGACGCCGTGGCCGATGCCCTTCGCGTGGCGATAGACGAACGCGGCGGCGCAACCCTCGCCGTCTCCGGCGGCACGACGCCGGTCGGCTTCTTCGAGGCGCTCTCCAGGCGGCAGCTCGACTGGTCGAAGGTCGTCGTGACCCTGGTCGACGAGCGCTATGTGCCGCCATCCTCCGACCGGTCGAACGAAAGGCTGGCGCGCGAGCGCCTGCTCCGGGGACCGGCGGCGGCGGCTCATCTGATCGCCCTCTACAACGAGGCCGGGAACGTCGAACTGGCCGCCCACCGCGCCGACCTTCGGATGCTGGAAATCCTGTTCCCGATCGACGTCGTGGTCCTCGGCATGGGCGCCGACGGCCACACCGCCTCCTTCTTCCCGGACGCCGAAAATCTCGAGGAACTGCTTGACCCGCTCACCCGCCAAGCAGTCTGCCCCGTCCATGCGGCAAGCGCCGGCGAGCCTCGGCTGACGCTGGCGCTGCCGCGCATCGCAAGCGCCAGGATGCTGATCCTCCACATCGAGGGACGCGCCAAGCGCGAAACCCTGGAAGCAGCCTTGGCCGAACCGCGGCCGCGCCTGCCGATCCGCCGCGTCCTCGACGCGGCGGAGACCACGCCTATCATCTACTGGGCTCCCAGCCAGGAAGAGAAGCCATGACAGCCGCCAGAGCCATCGAAGCGATCACCGACCGCATTCGCGAGCGTTCCCGACCGACCCGCGAGACCTACCTCGGCCGCCTCGACGAGGCGGTGGGCAAGGGCGTCAACCGCTCGGTCCTGTCCTGCGGCAACCTCGCGCACGGCTTTGCCGCCTGCGGCGCCAGCGACAAGGCCGCGCTCGCCGGCGACCAGGTCGCGAACCTCGGCATCATCACCTCCTACAACGACATGCTGTCGGCGCATCAGCCCTTCGAGACCTTCCCGCAACTGATCAAGCAGGCCGCGCGGGAGGCCGGCGGCGTGGCGCAGGTGGCGGGCGGCGTGCCGGCCATGTGCGACGGCGTCACCCAGGGCCGCCCCGGCATGGAACTGTCGCTGTTCTCGCGCGACGTGATCGCCATGGCGACCGCCATCGGCCTGTCGCACGACATGTTCGACGCCGCCGTCTATCTCGGCGTCTGCGACAAGATCGTGCCCGGACTGCTGATCGGCGCGCTGACGTTCGGGCACCTGCCGGCGGTCTTCATCCCGGCCGGCCCCATGACGACCGGACTGCCCAATGACGAGAAGGCCCGCATCCGCCAGCTCTACGCGGAAGGCAAGGTCGGCCGGGCGGAGCTACTCGAAGCCGAGTCGAAATCCTATCACGGTCCCGGCACCTGCACCTTCTACGGCACGGCCAATTCCAACCAGATGCTGATGGAGATCATGGGCCTCCACCTGCCCGGCGCCTCCTTCGTCAATCCCGGCACGCCGCTGCGCGACGCGCTGACCCGCGAGGCGGCGAAGCGCGCGCTCGAAATCACCGCGCTGGGCAACGATTTTCGTCCCGTCGGCCGCATGATCGACGAGCGTTCGGTGGTCAACGGCGTCGTCGGCCTGCATGCCACCGGCGGCTCGACCAACCACACCATCCACCTGATTGCCATGGCCGCCGCGGCGGGCATCGCGCTGACCTGGCAGGACATTTCCGACCTGTCCGACCACATTCCTCTGCTCGCCCGCGTCTATCCGAACGGCCTCGCCGACGTGAACCATTTCCACGCGGCCGGCGGACTCGGCTTCCTGATCCGCGAACTGCTGGATGCCGGCCTGCTGCACGAGGACGTCGAGACCGTCTGGGGCCCGGGCCTCAGGCCCTACACGGTCGAGGCGAAGCTGACGGAGGACGGCGCCGTCGAGCGCCAGCCCGCGCCGGCCGTCAGCGCCGACGAAAAGGTGCTGGCCCCCTTCCCCAAGGCCTTCCAGCCGACCGGCGGCCTGAAGGTGCTCGAAGGCAATCTCGGCCGCGCCATCATCAAGACGTCCGCCGTCAAGCCGGAGCGCCGCGTGGTCGAGGCGCCCGCCCTCGTCTTCGACGGCCAGGAAGGGCTGAACGCAGCGTTCAAGGCGGGCCTGCTTGACCGCGACTTCGTCGCCGTGGTGCGCTTCCAGGGGCCGAAGGCCAACGGCATGCCGGAACTCCACCGCCTCACCACCGTGCTCGGCGTGCTCCAGGACCGCGGCCACAAGGTCGCGCTCGTCACCGACGGACGCATGTCGGGCGCGAGCGGCAAGGTCCCGGCCGCAATCCACGTGACGCCCGAAGCCGTCGAGGGCGGCATGATCGGCCGCATCATGGATGGCGACGTCATCCGCGTCGATGGCGAGACCGGACGGCTGGACGTCCTGGTCGATACGGCCGAACTCGCCGCCCGCCCCGCGCCGCAACCCGATCTGACGGCCAACGGTTTCGGCATGGGCCGCGAGCTCTTCGCAGGGTTCCGCGCGCTGGCGGCGCGCGCCGACATGGGCGCGGGAGCGTTCGGATCGGCTGCCTGACGGGTCCCTCGCGTCGATCGGTCGGTCGCCCGCCCGGCGCCCGCGCAACCGACGAAGCCCATTGCTCGCTGCCCCAACCCCCGCTAGTGTCCGCGGCTATGAAGAAGGTTCTGCTCATCGCGCTGACCGCCCCGCTGATGCTCTCGGCCTGTGGTGGCGGCTCCCCCTACCGGATCGAAGCCCGCGACGTGGTGGAACCGCCGCCGGGCGTCCTCACTCAGGAACGGCTGGACGAGATCATCCGCGAGCGGCACAGGGACGAATCGCGCAGCGGCCGCTGACGCGATCAGAACCTGAATATCCAGCGATTTCAGTAGGTCGTACGCCGTTCCTCGCTCGGCGGACGACCGAATTGAAGCCTGTAACTCTGCGCGAAATAGGAGTGCGAGGTGAAGCCGGTGGCGATCGCCACGTCGAGGATCGGCAGGTTGGTCTGGCGCAGCAGTTCGCGCGCCCGCTCGAGCCTCAGCCGCATGTAGTAGCGCCCCGGCGTCATGTTGAGATGGCGCAGGAACAGCCGCTCGACCTGCCGCACCGACAGTCCCGCCGACTTCGCCAGTTCGACCGCCGACAGGGGCTCGTCAAGGCGCTCGGCCATCAGCGCGACAATCTTCTTGAGCTTGTCCGACTTGCCGGTGAGGTCGCGTTCCGGCCCGACCCGCTGACGATCCGTCGCGCCTCGGATGCGCTCGTGATGGAACTGGTTGGCCACCTCGTTGGCGACGCTCGCGCCGAAATCGGCGCGCACGATCTCCAGCATCAGGTCGAAGGACGTCGTGCCGCCGGCGCAGGTGTAGCGCTTGCGATCGATCTCGAAGACGTTGCCGGTGCATTGGATGTCGGGAAACCGCTCCTGGAAGCCGGCGCGGTTCTCCCAGTGAATGGTGCAGCGATGGCCTTCGAGCTGCCCTGCCTCCGCGAGGAGATGCGCCCCGACCGACAGCGCGCCCAGCGCGCCGCCCTTCCGTCCCCAGGAACGAAGCGCGCCGAGCGCCTTGCTCTTGCCCGGGAACTCGGTCGCCAGCCCGACGCAGACGAACAGGATGTCGGCCGAGGGCATGTCGGAAACCGAATAGTCGACCTTCAGCGGCAGGCCGTTCGACGCGATGACCGATTCGCCGTCCACGGAGACGGTCGTCCATGCATAGAAGTCGCGGCCGATGAGCCGGTTCGTCGAACGGAACGTATCGATCGCGGCCGCCAGCGAGAACATGGAGAACTTGTCCACGAGCAGGAAGGCGAACTGCCGGACGGGATCGACGCTATCGGCCATGGGACCCGGTTTTGCAGGAGAGGACGGTACGGACGAGGAACGGTGGCGCCGTTCCCCGCCGCATCAGAAGCGCGGCGGCTCCACCCCGGCCGCGCGACAGGCGGCCACCAGCGTGTTGGCCATCAGCATGGCGATCGTCATGGGTCCGACGCCGCCCGGCACCGGCGTGATCGCGCCGGCGACAGCGGCCGCCTCGGCGTAGGCGACGTCGCCGACGAGACGCGTCTTGCCCTCGCCGCGCTCGGGGGCCTCGATGCGGTTGATGCCGACGTCGATGACGGTGGCGCCAGGCTTCACCCAGTCGCCCCTGACCATCTCCGGTCTTCCGACCGCCGCGACCAGGATGTCGGCCGTCCGGCAGAGCGCCGGCAGGTCCTTCGTGCGGCTGTGGGCGATCGTCACCGTGCAGTTGGCGGCGAGCAGCAGGTTCGCCATCGGCTTGCCGACGATGTTGGAGCGCCCGACGACCACGGCATTGAGGCCCGACAGGTCGCTGCCCCTTACCCTCTCGACCAGAAGCATCGAGCCGGCGGGCGTACACGGCACGAAGGCCGATGCGATCTCGCCGGTGCCGAGCTTGCCGACATTGATGAAGTGGAACCCGTCGACGTCCTTGTCGGGCGAGATCGCCTGGATCACCCGCGCCGCATCGATCTGCTTCGGTAGCGGCAGCTGCACCAGGATGCCGTGGATGGCGGGATCGGCATTGAGCGTCTCGATCAGCGCCAGCAGATCATCCTCCGCCGTGTCGGCCGGGAGCTCGTGCTGGACGGAGTGGAAGCCGCACTCCTTGGCCTTGCGCGACTTCGAATTGACATAGACCTGGCTGGCCGGATCCTCGCCGACGATCACGACCGCGATCCCCGGCGTTACGCCGGTCTCGGCGATCAGCTTCGCCGCGCCGCGCCCGACGGTCGCGACGACTTCGTCGGCGACCTTCCTGCCATCGATCACAACCGTCATGCCTGTTCCTCCTGCCATGCCTGGTAGAGGTGACGCTTATCCGACATTTGCCGCCACGGTAAGCGCGACAATGCGCCGTCCGATGACGTTATGCCGAAAATGACGCGTTCAGAGGAAGCGTCGCCGGCCGCGGCTTTCGGCCAGATCGCGCAAGGCCTCGCGGAATTCGCGCAGACTGTCGCGAATCTCCTCCAGGGCGCTCCTGTCGCCGTCGCGGGCGGGCGCCGCCTGCTGCGCGGGTTGCGTGTCGCGACGATCCTGCGGCTGGGTGGCCGGGGGCTGCTGCCAGCCTTGCTGCGTCCAGCCGGGCGCCATCGCCGGCGGCGGTCCGTAGCCAAGGGGATAGCCTGGCTCGGTCATGCCGGGATGTGGCGGAGGGTTCCAGGCTCGACGGTCGGCATATGCATGCGGCGGCATTCCACGCGGGTCGACCGGCTGGGGCATGGCGTGCGGCGCCACGGGCTGGACGTTCCAGCCCCGCGGCTGGTCCGGATACAGGCCATAGCCAGGTCCCTGCTGCGGCATCTGCGGCGCGACCGGCTGGCCGTAGGCCTGGAACGGAACGGGCGGATGGTTTGGCGCCTGTGGGAAGGCCGCGGCGGGCGAATAGGCCCGCGCATCCGGATAGGCAGGCGGTTGCGGATAGGCGGGCGCCTGCGGATAGGCTGCATGTCCCGCCGAAACCTCGCCGGGGTACATCCATTGCCCCTGGGGCGCGGGGCCGGGCTGGGCCGGCATCCCGTCGGGATAGGGGCGGGCATCTTGCGGGTCCGGATACCGGGCCGCCTGCATGGAGTATCCGTTCGGAGTCCAGCCCATCGGGGCGCGCGCGTGATGCATGTCTGTCTCCTCGGCCGGGGAGGCCGTGTCCTCGGTGCGGTTCGTGTCCTGCGCATCTCGACGCGCGCTGCTACTCGTCTGGTCTGGATCCTCGTCGCGGAGCCGGCGCGATGCGCTGCGCGGCGACGGCGCGCGCCGCGGCGCCTGCCCGGGCCGTCCGCCCGCTCCGTCCGCGCG
>JBKBRJ010000077.1:0-16761 GCA_046292285.1 Mesorhizobium sp.
GCCGCCAGCGCATCGGCCAGCAGCGGCGCGAGTTTTTCGGCGTCGGCGAGCGCCCGCAGCATCGGTTGCGGATGGTTGAAGGCGAACGGCTTCGCGCTCGGCCACAGCGCCAGCCAGGCGATGCGGTTGGGTTTCGCGATCGAAAGCACCACGCTGCCCGTGCCGAGCGGCGAGCGGACCAGTGATGCCGTCTCCACCAGTGCCAGCGGAATGTTCAATGTGATCGGCAATGCGGCGCCGGAGCGGATCACGAGCCGCTTCGAGGTCAGCGAGTAGACCGTGGTGCGGGCATAGATCCAGGCGAGGCCGGCCAGGATGGCGAGCGCGGCGAGCGCGAGCAGGCCGGTCCAGGCGGCAACCGACGCGATGTCGCCGGTCGTGCCGCCATCGGCCCAGGCGGAGGCCGCCTGCCAAAGCGCCACGATCGCGAAATAGACGGCGACGCCCCGCAGCCGGAAGGCCGACAGGGCGAAGGCCGTCCAGCTGGGCGCGCCCTGCCAAAGCAGCCGCTCGCCCTGCGGCAGGGGTGCCGGTAGGCCCCGCTGGGGCTCGAAGGCGAAGTCGTCGTGGCCGGTGCTCATAGCAGCGGCTCCGAACGGTCGCGGGTGGCGTAGAGGTGGCCGCCCGTGAAGTAGGCGCAGATGCGGTCTTCCTCAAGGAACGTCACCGAATCCGGCGAGCGCGTGCGCGGAGCATTGGCGAACTGGCTGGCCAGCAGCGATTTCACCTGCACGCTGCGGCCCGCGAGATCGGTTCCCACGATCCGTGCCAGCGTCATCGGGACGAGAACGTTGCCTATGCCCGGCTGGCCGGTGTCGACCTCGAGATAGCGGATCGCGTGCTCGGCATGATCGACCCAGATGTCGGTCACCGTTCCGGCCACCTTGCGATCGGCGGCGATGATCTTCATGCCGCGCGGATCGGGGTCGCCGGGCGCGACGCCGTAATGGGCGTCGACGCGGGTCGGCACGATCTTGTTGCGCCCGTCCCAGGTCTGGTCCGGAATGTCGCGGCGCTCGGCCCAGGCCGCCGGCCCGACGCCATCGACCAGCGGATCGCCGGTCGGCACCAGCGGCGCCCCCGGCCACGACCCCGCCCGCACGGCGGCGATCGGGCGCTGGTCGCGCTTCAGGTTGGGGACGGACACCGAGGTGCCGTCGCGCAGCAGGAACGTCTTGGGGTCCGGCAGAAGCAGGAAGCCGCGGTCCTTGACCTTGCCGTCGGGATCGGATTCCAGCGGATAGCCCTCGCGCCGGTCCTCCCGCCGCAGCCAGAAGATCAGGCCGAAGAAGAAGAACCAGAAGACGTACAGCGCCACCTGCGCGGCGTCGAGGTAGCTGGTGAACTCGTTGGGATACATGCGCTTATCTCCCCTGTTCCGGCCTCAGCCGGGAAATGCTGCCAGACCGAATGTGTCGCCGTCCCGCCGCCGGGCCTCGGGTCCCGCATAGCGGGCGAGCGGACCGACGGCGACGAGCGCTGCAAAGAGCAGCGCGATTTCAATGTGGTAGACAACGCCGTAGCCCGCGTCGGCGCTCGCGAAGACCGAGCCCAGCGTCCCGTTGGCGGCCATGGCGGCAACGATGTCGCGCACCCCGCCGCCGACCGCGATCGCCAGGCCGGCCGCGGTCGCCTGTGCCGCGCCCCAGGCGCCGAGCGCGATGCCGCTGCCGGTGATCCGGCCGAGATTCATCGCCGCCGTCAGGAGCCCGACCGTGTAGAGGCCGCCGCCGAAGCCGATCAGGGCGGTTCCGGCGCGGAACAGCGCCGCCGACTGGAGCGGGGCGGAGACGATGACGAGCGTGAAGGCGCCGATGCCGGCCAGCGCGCCGAAGCCCGACAGGCGATAGGGGTTCATGCCGCGGTCGAGCACGCGCGCCGCGATGAACAGTCCCAGGATCGTGCCGCCCGCGAGCAGCGCGGTCAGCAGTGTCGTCTGCCCGACGCCGAGACCCAGCACCTCGCCGCCATAGGGTTCGAGCAGCACGTCCTGCATGGCGAAGCCGGCCGAGCCGAGCGCGACGGCGACGAGCAGGCGCCTTGCACCGGGCGCCTGCGCGAAGCCCGCCCAGGCCTCGGCGAAGGACTGGCGGACGCGCTCGTGCGCGGTCAGTCGGGGATCCCTGCCCTCCTGCTTCCACAGCGCGACGAGATTGAGCACCATCGTCACCGCGGCGGCGCCCTGCACCACCTGGATGAGGAGGACGTGGCCGAAATCGGCGAGCAGCAGGGACAGCGCGACCGCCGAGACGAACATACCCAAGAGCAGCACCAGGTAGAGCAGTGCCACGACGCGCGGGCGGCTGTCCTCCGGCGCGAGATCGCAGGCAAGCGCGAGTCCGGCGGTCTGGACGGTGTGCATCCCGGCGCCGACGAGCAGGAAGGCCAGCGCCGCGCCAATCTCGCCGGCATAGGGCACGGCCGCCTCGCCGCCGCCCGACAGCACGAGCAGCGCGAAGGGCATGATGGCGAAGCCGCCGAACTGCAGCAGCGTTCCCAGCCAGATGAACGGCACGCGCCGCCAACCGAGATAGGATCGGTAGGTGTCGGAGCGATGGCCGATCAACGCGCGCACGGGCGCCACCAGGATCGGCAGGGCGACCATCACGGCGACGACGGTGGCCGGCACGCCGAGCTCCACGATCATGACCCGGTTCAGCGTGCCCGTCAGAAGCACCATCGCCAGGCCGACCGAGACCTGGAACAGCGACAGGCGCAGCAGGCGCGGCAGAGGCAGGCCCTCGGTGGCGGCATCGGCGAAGGGCAGGAAGCGGCTTCCGAGCCGCACCCAGGCCTTGGACATCGCGATGCCGGGCCGCTTCGTCATGACCGGACGAGCTCCATCGCCTGCGAGGTATAGAAACCGTGGCTGACGCGTGTCGTACGGCCGGTCTGCCATCCCGAGACGCCGTCGAGGCGCGCCGTGATGGCCTCGGGGCGAACCGGCTCGATCGCCGGCGCGCGGTCGCCGCGCGGGAACAGGCGTCCCAGCGCGTGCATGGCCGCGAGCGCCGGCGTGCGCGGCGCGAAGGTGAAGACGATGCTGCGTTGCGTGCGCGCCGCCAGCCGGTCGATCGCCTCGGCGGCGTCGGCGAGCGGGTAGTGGATCAGCGAGTCCATCGCCACCACCGCGTCGAACCGGCCGAGCTTGTCGGACAGCATGTCGCCCGACATGAACTTGATGCGGCCGGCCCCAAGATCGGCGGGCATGGTCTTGGCGGCGAAGTCGACCATCTCGGGCGACAGGTCGATGGCGGTCACTTCGGCGCCGCGCCTTGCCAGTTCCAGGGAAAACATGCCCGCGCCGCAGCCCGCGTCGAGCACGCGCCAGCCTGAAAGGTCCTGCGGCAGCATCGCCAGCATGGCGGCGCGCATGCGTCCCCTGCCCTCGCGCACGGTGGCGCGGATGCGCCCGAGCGGCGCCTCCGTGGCGAGCCGTTTCCAGGCATCCACGGCGGTGCGGTCGAAATAGGTGCGGATCTTGTCCCGCCGTTCGATATAGGCCGCGCCGTCCATCAGTCGTACCCCAGGAAGTCGAATATCTCGCGATCGGGCATCGGGTTGGCGTCGAGTTCTTCCGACCCCGCCCACAGCATCTCGGCCAGTTGCAGGTACTCGCGCTGAACCGCCAGGACCTCCGGCGACGGGTCCATCTCGAACAGCGTCCGCTTCTTCAGCCGGCTGAGCCGCACCGCGTCGAGGTCGCGGATGTGGGCGAGCCGCTTCAGGCCGATCGCGGCATTGAAGCGGTCGATCTGGTCGGTCTCGCGCGAACGGTTGGCGATGACGCCGCCGAGGCGCACCTGGTAGTTCTTCGACTTCGCCTTGATGGCCGCCACGATTCGGTTCATCGCGAAGATGGAATCGAAGTCGTTGGCGGCGACGATCAGTGCCCGCTCGGCATGCTGAAGCGGCGAGGCGAAGCCTCCGCACACCACGTCGCCGAGCACGTCGAATATGACGACGTCGGTGTCTTCCAGCAGGTGATGTTCCTTGAGCAGCTTCACCGTCTGGCCGACGACGTAGCCGCCGCAACCCGTGCCCGCCGGCGGACCGCCCGCCTCCACGCAGCGCACGCCGTTGTATCCCTCGAAGACGAAATCGTCGGCGCGCAGTTCCTCGGTGTGGAAGTCCACCTGCGCCAGGATGTCGATCACCGTCGGGATCAGCGACTTGGTCAGGGTGAAGGTCGAGTCGTGCTTTGGGTCGCAGCCGATCTGCAGCACGCGCTTGCCGAGCTTGGAGAAGGCGACCGACAGGTTCGACGAGGTCGTCGACTTGCCGATGCCGCCCTTGCCGTAGATGGCGAAGACCTTGGCCGTCCCGATCTCCAGCGTCGGGTCGAGCTGCACCTGCACGCTGCCCTCGCCATCCTCGCGGGCGGCGGCGGCCTTCAGGTCCCTAGGGTGCGTAAACACGTTCATGCGGCAGCCTCCACGCCCACGCCCTCGACGCGGTCCTCGAGTTCGTCCCCGGCCGCCCGCAACGCGTCGAGCGTGGCGGCGTCCGGTGTCCAGTAGGCACGGTCGGTCGCCTCGATCAGGCGGCCGGCAAGCTTCGAGGCGGCGCGCGGATTGAGGTCCGCCATGCGCCGGCGCATCGTTTCGTCGAGCACGAAGGTCTCGGCCATGTTCTGGTAGACCCAGGGCGCCACCTGGCCCGTCGTGGCCGACCAGCCGAAGGTGTTGGTCACATGCGCCTCGATCTGGCGCACCCCCTCGTAGCCGTGGGCGAGCAGGCCCTCGTACCATTTCGGATTGAGGGTCCGCGTCCGGGTCTCGAGCGCGACCTGTTCCGACAGCGTCCGCACCTTGCCCTGCCCGCGCGTCTGGTCACCCACGTAGACCGGGACGTCCCCGCCCGAGGCGCGGCGCACCGCGCGGCTGATGCCCCCCAGCGTGTCGAAATAGTGGTCGATCGTGGTGATGCCGAGTTCCACCGATTCCAGGTTCTGGTAGGCGGCGTCGACGTCCTTGAGGATCGCCCCCATGAGTTCGGGCCGCTTCACCGGCTTGCCGTCGCGGCCGTAGGCGAAGCACTTGCGCCGCGAATAGGCCTCGGCGAGTTCGTCCTCCTCGTCCCAGCAGCCCGACTCGACCATCATGTTGACGTTGGACCCATAGGCGCCAGCCGCATTGGAAAAGACGCGCAGCGCGGCCTCCTCGAGTCCGCACCCCTTCTCGGCCGCATAGGCGAGCGCGTGCTTGCGCACGAAATTGCGGTCCAGCGGCTCGTCGGCTTCCGCCGCGAGAAGGCTCGCCTCGACCAGGAGCTTCGTCTGCAACGGCATCAGGTCGCGGAAGATGCCCGACAGCGTCATCATCACGTCGATGCGCGGACGGTCGAGGTCGGCGAGCGTGACGAGGTCCGCGCCGGCCAGTCGGCCGTAGCTGTCGAAGCGGGGTCTGGCGCCGATCAGCGCCAGCGCCTGGCCGATCGGCGCACCTTCGGTCTTCATCGTGTCGGTGCCCCAGAGCACCAGCGCGACGCATTCCGGCAGGACGCCCTTGTCCTTCACGTGCCGCTCCACCAGCCGGGCGGCCTGGCGCGCGCCGTCGGCCAGCGCGAAGGCGGACGGCAGGCGGAAGGGATCGAAGCCGTGCAGATTGCGCCCCGTCGGCAGGATCTGCGGCGAGCGGATCAGGTCGCCGCCGGAAACCGGGCGGATGTAGCGGCCGTCCAGCGCCGCGATCAGCGCCGGCAGTTCGTGGTCCCGCGACAGTTGTGCGTTCATCTCGGCCAGCATGGGAACGGCGGACCGCAACTTTTCGTCCCCGGCAAGCTTCAACGCCTCCAGCGCCGCCGTCGGCTTCTCGCCCTCGGCGAGGCGCCGGGCGAGGTCGCGCGGCAGCTCGATACCGTGCGAGGCATCGGCCACGGCTTGCAGCAGGTCGGCGCGCTCCTCGGGACCGGCTGCCTCACCCACGACATGCAGCCCGTGCGGGATCAGGGTCGCTTCCAGTTCGGCGACCGCCTCCACCAGCGCCGCCACGTCCGGCCTGCCGTTCGGGAGGGTTGGCGTGTCGAGGTCGAGCGCGCCGGCCTGGGCAGAGACGATCTCCTCCAGGCGAAGCCGCTCGTGGTCGTCCGAGGGCGGCAGGCCGCGCCACCGGTCGAGCGACGCCTTGAGTTCGACGAGGCCCTTGTAGAGGCCCGCGGCCGCGACCGGCGGCGTCAGGTAGCTGACCAGCGTGGCGTTTCCGCGCCGCTTGGCGATCGCGCCTTCCGAGGGGTTGTTGGCGGCATAGAGATAGAGGTTGGGCAGGTCGCCGATCAGCCTGTCCGGCCAGCATTCGCGCGACAGGCCGACCTGCTTGCCGGGCATGAATTCGAGCGCGCCATGCGTGCCGTAGTGCAGCACCGCGCTGGCGCCGAAATCCTCGCGCAGCCAGCGATAGAAGGCGGCGAAGGCATGCGTCGGCGCGAAGCTCTTCTCGAACAGCAGGCGCATGGGATCGCCTTCGTAGCCGAAGCCCGGCTGGATGCCGACGAAGACATTGCCGAAGCGCTCGCCCAGCACCAGGATCGACGATCCGTCGGACTGGTGGCGGCCGGGGGCCGCGCCCCATTGCGCCTCGATCTCGGCGAGGTGGGTCTCGCGCTGCACGTGCCGCTCGGCGGGGATGCGGGCGGCGACGTTGGCCGGCTGGCCGAACCGCGACGCATTGCCGTCCAGGATGCGCGACCGAAGCGCGTCCGCGTCGGCCGGCAGGTCGACCGCATAGCCGGCCTGCTTCATCGCGGCGAGCGTGTTCCACAACGAGCGGAAGACGGAGAGATAGGCAGCCGTTCCGGTCGCGCCGCCGTTGGGCGGGAAGTTGAAGAGCACGACGGCCACCTTGCGCTCGGCGCGCGCCGTGCGGCGCAGGCGAACCAGCTTCTCGACCCGGGCGGCCAGCATCGCCGCGCGCTCGGGCTCGCCCGCCATGTCCCGGCGCGAGCCGTTCCGGTCCGCGCCGCCAGCCGACGTGCGTCCGCCAAACAGCATCGGCCCGGTCGCGCCGTCGATCTCGGGCAGCGCCACCATCATCGTCGTCTCGACGGGGGTCAGCCCGTGATCTCCCGCGCGCCACTCCTCGAGCGTCTGGAACTCGACCGCGAAGGCCGACAGGTAGGGCACGTCGAGACGCGCCAGCATCTCCTCGGCGGCGCGACTGTCGTTGTAGGCCGGTCCGCCGACCAGCGAGAAGCCGGTGAGCGAGATCACCGCATCCACCGACGGCTGGCCGTCGGCCATGAAGAAGCGCTCGACCGCGGGGGTGGCGTCGAGCCCGGCCGCGAAGGCGGGCACGACCTTCAGCCCCTTCGCCTCGAGCGCCCCGATCACCGCGTCGTAATGCGCGGTGTTTCCGGCCAGGACGTAGGAGCGCATGACCAGCAGTCCGACGGTGCCTCCCGCGCCCGTTCCGGGCAGGTCGCGCAGCGCTTCGCCGATGCGGTTCTTCAGTCGCGGGTGGTAGATCCCGGCATCCGGATAGTCGAGCGGCGGGCGTGCCGTCACCACCTTGCGCAGCGCCATGCGCGGTCCCGCGGCGTAGCGCGACACGAGATGGCGCACGAGGTTGGCGACGTTGTCGTCCGAACCGGCCAGCATGTATTGCAGCGTCAGGAAGTAGGCGCGCACGTCCTGCGCCTTGCCGGGAATGAAGCGCAGCAGGCGCGGGATCTGGCGCAGCATCTTCATCTGCTGGCGACCGCCCGACTGTCCGGGCTTGTTGGCGCCGCGAAGCCGCTTCAGGAGCCCGATCGCGCCGCCCGGCGTTCCCGACATGGAGAAACCGCCGAGCCTCGTCGTGCGCACGATGTCGCCGGCCGACAGGCAGCCCACCATGGCGTCGCAGGCATCGCGTCGCGCTTCCAGCCACGGCTGGACCTTCCTTATATGCTCCTCGAGGAAGATCATGTTGGCGATGACGATGTCGGCCGTCTCGACGTCGCGGCGGCAGCGATCCTCCGCGGCCGGATCGGACCCCCATTCCGCGAGCGAGTGCAACGTCAGCTTGAGGCCAGGCAGTTCTCGCTTCAGCACCAGGGCGGCGCGCTCCACCGCGCTCGCCATGTGACTGTCGAGAGTCACGATGGAGACGGCGATCGGGGTCGCCTCAGCGACTGTAGTGAGCCTTGGCATCGTACAATGTCTCGATTGTGATGGTCTGCAGCCCGCGTTCGGCGGCAAAGCGCTCGGTGTTCCTGCGTGCCTTACCGCGCACGAAGAACGGGATCTTCCTCAGTTCCTTTTCCGCCTCGCCGCTCCAGGCCACGGGCCGGGCCAGCACGACGAGGGTCGGATCCTCCTCCTGCGCCGCGGGCGCGGCGGCATGGCCGAGATGCGACGGGGCGGCCGCGTCGTTGAACTCGAAATCGTCGCGGAACATGCCGAGAAGGTGTTCCTCCAGGCCCATCATCAGCGGATGGACCCAGCTGTCGAAGATCACGTTGGCGCCCTCATGCCCCATCTGCGGCGAGTAGCGCGCGGGGAAGTCCTGCACGTGGACGGGCGACGAGATGACGGCGCAGGGAATCCGCAGACGCTTGGCGACGTGCCGTTCCATCTGCGTGCCGAGGATCAGTTCGGGTTGCGCGGCGATGATGGCGTCCTCGACGGCGAGATGGTCGTCGCTGATCAGCGGCTCGACGCCGTGGTGCGCCGCTGCGGCGCGCACCTCGCGAGCGAATTCGCGGCTGTAGGTGCCGAGCCCGCAGACCACGAAACCCAGTTCGTCGGCCGCCACGCGGGCCGCGGCCACCGCATGGGTGGCGTCGCCGAAGATGAAGACGCGCTTGCCGGTTAGGTAGGTCGAATCGATCGAACGCGAATACCAGGGCATCCGCAGGTTGGCCGGCGCGGCCGCCGGAGCCGGGATGCCAGCGAGGAGCGCGACGGCGGCGAGGAACTCGGCGGTGGCGCCGACGCCGATCGGCGGGATCGAGACGAAGGGCTGGCCGTGGTTGCGCTTCAGCCAGTCGGCCGTCGAGTTCGCGATCTCGGGATAGAGCACCACGTTGAAATCGGCATCGGACAGCCGCGAAAGGTCGGACGGGCTGGCGCCCAGCGGCGCGACGAGATTGACGGCGACGCCGAGCCCCTCGAGGAGCTTCACCACCTCCACGACATCGTCGCGATGTCGGAAGCCGAGCGAGGTCGGGCCAAGCAGGTTGCAGGTCCGCTCCCCGGCCGGCCGCATGGTGCGGCTGGACGATGGCTGCGCGGCGGGGGCAAAGGCCCTGACGAGACGGTAGAAGGTCTCGGAAGCGCCCCAGTTCTCCTTCTTCGAATAGGACGGCAGTTCCAGCGGGATGACCGGGATCGGCAGCGAAAGCGCCGCCGCCAGTCCGGCCGGATCGTCCTGGATCAGTTCGGCCGTGCAGGACGCGCCGACGATGATGGCTTCCGGCTGGAAGCGCTCCACCGCGTCCCGGCAAGCGATCTTGAAGATCTCGGCGGTATCGGCGCCGAGATCCTGCGCCTTGAAGGTGGTGTAGGTCACCGGCGGGCGCGTGTCGCGCCGCTCGATCATGGTGAACAGCAGGTCGGCATAGGTGTCGCCCTGCGGCGCATGCAGCACGTAGTGCAGGCCGCGCATCGAGGCGGCGATCCGCATGGCGCCGACATGGGGCGGTCCTTCATAGGTCCAGACGGTGAGCTGCATCGTCAGGCCCCCAGCTTCAGGACGGCGCGCCGTGCCAGCGGCCGCACGAAGAGTTCGGCCAGGTCGCCGGCCTGCTCGTAGCCCTGTACCGGCGTGAAGACGAGCTCGATCGACCATTTGGTGGCGATGCCCTCGGCCTCGAGCGGATTGGCGAGCCCCATGCCGCAGACGGCGAGATCGGGCCGCGCCGCGCGGCAGCGGTCGAGCTGGCGGTCGACGTCCTGCCCCTCGGCGAAGGAAATGCCGGTCGGCAGCAGCGCGAACTCGCCGGCCAGGTGCTGGCGATGCAGGTAGGGCGAGCCGATCTCGACGATCTCGGCGCCTGCCTCGCGCGCCAGGAAGCGGGCGATCGAGGGTTCGAGCTGCGAGTCGGGAAACAGGAAGATGCGGCGCCCCGCGAGCTCGGCGCGGTGGCGGCCGACCGCCTCGCGCGCACGGCGCCGGCCGGCCTTGGTAATGGCGTCGAAGCGCCCGGGCGCGACGCCGAAGGCATCGGCCGCGGCACGCAGCCAGCCCGTGGTGCCCTCCTCGCCGAGCGGAAACGGCGCGGCGAGCACCGTCGCTCCCCGCGCCTCAAGCGCCCGGGCCGCCTCGCCGAGATAGGGTTGCGCCAGCAGGACGCGGGTGGCCGGACCGATCGCGGGCAGCCCTGTCGAGGCGCGCGACGGCAGGAAGGAGACCGGCCCGATCCCCAGCGCGTCGAAGATGCGGCGGAACTGGTCCTCTACCACGTCCGGCAAGGCGCCCGCCACCATGAGCGAGGGCGCCGCGCGGGCGTCCGTGGCCGGCAGTTCTCGCGCCAGCGCGGCCAGGAAATTGTCCTCGCCCTGGGTGAAGGTCGTCTCGATGCCGCTGCCCGAGAAATGCAGCACCCGCGTGGCCGGCGCATGCAGGCGCGCGAGCCGCTCGGCGGCTTTGCCGAGGTCGAGCTTGATGACCTCCGACGGGCAGGAACCCACCAGCACCAGCATGCGGATTTCCGGGCGTCGCGCGAGCAGCCGGGCCACGACCCGGTCGAGTTCCTCGTGCAGGTCGGCCATGCCGGCGAGATCGCGTTCCTCGATGATGGCGGTGCCGAAGCGGGGCTCGGCGAAGATCATGACGCCCGCCGCCGACTGCATCAGGTGGGCGCAGGTGCGCGAACCGACGATCAGGAAGAACGCGTCCTGCACCTTGCGGTGCAGCCAGATGATGGAGGTCAGGCCGCAGAAGACCTCGTGCTGGCCGCGCTGCCGCAGAGGCGCGAGCGGACCGCGGTCGACCGTGGCGGCAAGGGGCGGCATCGCGTTCATCGTCCCGGCTCCGGCAGGGCGGCCTGGACGCGGGCTGCGTCGAGCCGGGCGGCGCGCAGCTTCACCAGGAACTGGGTGGCGTTGATGACGTAGGTCGCATAGGCGGCGAGCGCGAGGATCATCAGGCCGGCCGGATCGAGCGAGCCCTGGTGGAGCGCCACCAGATAGGCGGTGTGGAGCGCCAGCACGAGCATCGAGAAGACGTCTTCCCAGAAGAAGGCGGGCGCGAAGAGCCAGCGGTCGAAGACGACCTTTTCCCAGATCGAGCCGGTGATCATGATCGCGTAGAGGACGAGGGTCTTGACGACGACCGAGGCGTTCGCGGCGGCCAGTCCCTCGCCCGTGGCCAGCCAGCGCAGGATCAGGCAGAGGCTGACCAGGAAGACCACGAACTGCAACGGAGCGAGGATGCCCTGAACCAGCGTCCAGGCGGACCCGTCCCGGCGCTGCCGCTGCTCGGGCGTGTAGAGCGGCCGACGGTCGGAACGGATTGGGCGAGCCTCACTCATTGCCTTGCGCGACCGCCTCCCTTGTTTTCGTTGCTTCTGCAGTCCCGGAAACTGTAACCCCGACGCGGCAAGAGTGTCAACCTTGATTGACGTCTATGATTTTTGACGCTGTCATTTCCAGTGGACAGAATCCGCTGGACAACCCGCCGGAAGGGAGTATCGTCAAGCAAAAGAAAAAGGATTCAGCGCGAAGACCTCGCAACGTGCCCTTTCGGCGCTCTCGAACCATCTCGGGCGCAGCCGACGGACGTAGATGCGCGACCTTTTCGCTGGCGAACGGAGGGATCGCCAGTCATGAATTTACGCAGCATGTCGAATGGTTCTGTGTCGGGCGCCATGACCCGCTCGCGCAGCGACCATGCGAGCAGGAGCGACCATGCGGGCACCTGGCCGACGGGGAGCTGGCAGAATTTCCCGCAGGCGAAGCCCGAGGAACTGACCGACACCGTCTGCCGCGACGTTCTTCCGCGCCTTGTCGGCCGGAATGCATCGCGCGCCATGGCGCGCCACGAGCGCGACGAGCGCAGGGGCCAGGTAGACGAATTCACGCGGCTCCTTCTCGCCGAGGCCGACCGGCGCTGCGAAAACATACTGCAGGCCTACATCGACGCAACGGGCGATCCGCAGGCCGCGGCCGAGGCGCTGCTTGGACCGGCTGCCCGGCTGGTCGGCGACTACTGGCGCATGGACATCTGCGACTTCATGCAGGTCACCGTCGTCATGACCCGGATCCAGCGGCTGTTCTGGCGCATCGCCACCGAAAACCCTCCCGCCGGGCCCGTCGGAGCCGGCCGGGTCGCGCTGCTCGCGCCGGCGCCGGGCGAGCAGCATGCGTTCGGGCTCAGCATCGTCGAGGACGCGCTGCGTCGCGACGGATGGCATGTCGATTGCTGCGGCAGCGGCGATGGAGCGGACTTCATCCGGCTCGCCGAATCCAGCCACTACGCGCTGATCGGCCTGTCGCTCTCCAGCAGCGGACTTCTACCCGATCTGGCCCGGTTCATCAAAAGACTCCGCGCGTGCATGCGCAACAAATCCGCCAGCATTGTTGTCGGCGGGGCAATATTCGTGGATAAGCCGGAATTGGCCGATGAATTGGGGGCCGATTCCCTTGCGCTGAGCGCTCGGGACGCGGTTGCCAAGGCCGCCTGGGCCATTGACGATGGGAACGGGACCCGCCCGTCGCCCGTCACCGAACGAAACTGGAACGCGAAAGCCTCAGATGGACAAGCTGGTCTCACGGGATGTGTGCCGCTCGTTTCGCGACAACCGCCGCTTCTTGGCGGAACTGGACGCTGAGGCGGTCTCGAAGATCGTCACGGCCGGCGCCGACATCGCGCTCGTCCTGTCGCCCGACGGTGACATCCTGGACATTGCATATCGCGACAGCGAACTGAAGGCCTGGGGTCTCGAGGACTGGGTCGGCAAGAGCTGGCATGAAACCGTGACGGTGGAGAGCCGCGAGAAACTGCGCGACCTCATGCTGGATGCGTCGAGCATGCCGATGACGCGCTCGCGCCAGGTCAACCATCCCGGCGACGGCAACCGCGACCTGCCCGTCTCCTACCGCGTCGCCTCGCTGCCCGGCAGCGGCAAGCGGGTCGCGCTCGGGTCCGACGGCCGCGCCATGGCCGACATGCAGCAACGCCTGCTGCGCGCTCAGTTCGAGATGGAGCGCGACTATCGGCGCGTCCGCGACATCGAGGCACGCTATCGCATCATCTTCCACCTCGCCTACGAGCCGCTGCTCGTCGTCGATTCCCAGTCGCTGAAGGTGCTCGACGCGAACGAGGGCGCGGCGCGGCTGTTTGCCCGGCCGGCGAAGAAGCTCGCCGGCGGCTCGGTCGCCGCGGCCTTCGCCAAGGGCGAGCAGCAGCACGTCGCCGACTCGCTCGCGGTAATCGCCGCGCGCGGCCGCGAGGACGTCATCACCGCCCGCATTGCCACGCTGGACGAGCCGCTGTCGATCCGCGTCACGCCGTTCCGCGAGTTCGGCCGGACCAATCTTCTCGTCTGCTTCCTGGCCGACCGCGATCTCGCCGGCGGCGTCTCCTCGGTCTCCTCGATGCTCTCGATGGTCGAGAGCCTGCCGGATGGGCTGGTGGTGGTCGATGGCGATGGTCGAATTCTCGAAGCGAACATGGCCTTCCTCGACATGATCCGGGTCGTCGGCTTCGACCGCATCGAGGGCAAGAGCGTCGACACCTGGGTCGGCGGCTCGGGCGTCGACCTGCAGGTGCTGATGGCGAATCTGCGCGAGCACGGTACCGTCCGCCGCTTCTCCACCATCATCCGCGACGACCTCGGCGGCAGCGAAACCGTGGAACTGTCCGCTGCGCGCATCAATGGGCCCGGCGGACCGCGCTTCGGGCTTTCGGTGCGCGAGAGCCAGCGGTCGGATGCGGGCATTTCCCCGCTCGGCGCCGTCAACGGCCAGTCGGCCAGCCATTTGACCGAGCTCGTCGGCCGTGTCCCGCTGAAGGATCTCGTGCGCGACACCGCCGACATCATCGAGAAGCTCTGCATCGAAGCCGCGCTGAAGCTCACCGACAACAACCGCGCATCGGCGGCGGACATGCTCGGCCTGTCGCGCCAGAGCCTCTACATCAAGCTCCGGCGCTACGGCATCTCCGACAGCGAGGAAGAGTCTGGTTGACACTTATGTGTGTCAATTTGAATTGACGATTCCTCGCGGGCAGCCTAGTCTGCCGTCATGGCTTACTCGATCACCACCACGCCGCCCCTGCATCGAACGCCGACGCTGCGCGCGACGGTCGAACTCCTGAAGCCGATCACCTGGTTCGCCCCGATGTGGGCCTTCGGCTGCGGTCTCGTGTCGGTCGGCGTCGACGGGCTCGACCGCTGGCCCTACATTGTCGGCGGCGTGCTTCTCGCCGGTCCGCTGGTCTGCGGCACCAGCCAGGCTGTCAACGACTGGTACGATCGCCACGTCGACGCCATCAACGAACCGGACCGCGTCATTCCGTCGGGCCGTATGCCGGGCCGCTGGGGGCTCGGCGTCGCCATCGCCGGGACGCTCCTCTCGCTCGTCGTCGGAGCGCTTCTCGGTCCGGTCGTCCTTGCCGCGACGCTCGTCGGCCTGGCGCTCGCCTGGGCCTACAGCGCCCCGCCGTTCCGGCTGAAGCGCAATGGCTGGATGGGAAACGCGGCGGTCGGGCTCTGCTACGAAGGCCTGCCCTGGTTCACCGCCGCCGCGGCCGTCCTTGGCGGCATGCCTTCTGGCGCCGTCGTCGCGATGGCCCTCCTCTACAGCATCGGCGCGCACGGCATCATGACGCTCAACGACTTCAAGTCGGTCGGCGGCGATCGCGTGTCCGGCGTCGACAGCCTGCCGGTGCTGCTCGGCGAGGCACGCGCCGCGCGGGTCGCCTGCCTGGTCATGGCGGCGCCGCAGGTCGTCGTCGTCGCGCTGCTCCTGCAATGGGGCTTCGCCTGGCATGCCGGCGCCGTCGCCCTGCTGCTCCTCGCGCAGTTCGGCTGCATGACGCGGCTGCTTGCCGATCCCAGGCGCCATGCCGCCTGGTACAACGCCACCGGCACGACCTTCTACGTGCTCGGCATGCTTGCGGCGGCATTCGCTCTCTCGGCGGCAGGGTGAACGCCATGCGCGAGACCCTTGGCTGGACAGGCATCGTCAGGCTCGGCCTCGTCCAGACCGCGCTCGGCGCGATCGTGGTGCTCACCACCTCCACCCTCAACCGCGTGATGGTCGTCGAACTCGCGCTCGCCGCGTCGATCCCCGGCGCGCTGGTCGGATTGCACTATGCCGTCCAGATCCTGCGCCCGGTCTGGGGGCATCGCTCCGACGGCGGGCGCCGCCGCACGCCATGGATCATGGGAGGCATCGCCACGCTCGGCGGCGGCGCCGTGCTCGCATCGCTCGCTGTGGCGCTCGTCGCGCAGAGCTTCGCGGCCGGCCTGGCGCTGTCCGTTCTGGCCTTCCTGCTGATCGGCGTCGGGGTCGGGGCCGCAGGCACGTCGCTTCTGGCCCTCCTCGCCACCTCCGTCCCGCCGGATCGCCGCCCGGCTGCGGCCACCATCGTCTGGCTCATGATGATCGCCGGAATGGCCGTCACCGCCATCCTCGCCGGTAATCTTCTCGATCCCTATTCGCCGGCGCGGCTCCTCGCCGTCACGGCGGGCGTCGCAGTGCTGGCGCTGGCGCTCGCCGCCGCCGCGCTCTGGCGGGTCGAGAGCCGCCTGGCGTCGCCCGCCGCACGCGTCCAGGAACAGCGCGCCGCGGCGGTGCCCTTCCGCGAAAGCCTGGCCGACGCCTGGGCCGACCCGCGCGCGCGCGTCTTCACGCTGTTCGTCTTCGTCTCCATGCTCGCCTATTCGGCGCAGGACCTGATCCTCGAACCCTTCGCCGGCCTGGTCTTCGGCATGTCGCCGGGCGAGACCACCAGGCTCGCCGGGCTGCAGCATGGCGGCGTCTTCGCCGGCATGGTGCTGACGGGCGCGGCGGGGACCCTGCTCGCGCGCCGCTTTCCGGGCGTGCTCCGCGTCTTCACCATCGCGGGCTGCCTCGGCTCGGCGTTGATGATCTCGGGTCTGGTGCTGGCCGCCTCGACGCCGCTCGAATGGCCGCTCGTCCTGAACGTGGTGGCCCTCGGCGTCGCCAACGGCGTCTTCGCGGTGGCCGCGATCGGCTCGATGATGGCTCTCGCAGGTGCTGCCGGGCCACGCCGCACGGGCATGCGCATGGGACTCTGGGGCGCCGCGCAGGCCATCGCCTTCGGGCTCGGCGGCTTCGTCGGCACCGTCGCGGTCGATCTCGCCCGCCTCGCCACCGACGACGTCGCCTACGCCTATGCAACCGTGTTCGCGCTGGAGGGCGCTGCCTTCCTCGCCGCCGCCCTGCTTGCCGCGCGAGTCGCCGTCGCACGACCCGTCCACCCCCCGGAAATGGTGCCCGCGCAATGATCGCCGAAGCCCGCCCCTACGACTTCGAGGCCATCGTGGTTGGGGGCGGGCCGGCGGGCGCGACCGCCGCGGCCGATCTCGCCGCCTCCGGCCGCCGCGTCCTGCTCGTCGACCGCGCCGACCGCATCAAGCCCTGCGGCGGAGCGATCCCGCCAAGGCTTCTCGCCGATTTCGACGTGCCCGACAGCCTGCTCACTGCCCGCATATCGGCGGCCGACATCGTCGCGCCGTCCGGCAAGCGCGTCGACATGCGAGTCCAGGGCGGCTTCGTCGGCATGGTCGACCGAGACCGCTTCGATCCCTGGCTTCGGCGGCGCGCCGAAGCCGCCGGTGCGGAGTTCGCCACTGGCCGCGTCGTCGATGTCG
>JBKBRJ010000078.1:0-16511 GCA_046292285.1 Mesorhizobium sp.
CCGTCGACATCGCTCGTCAGGCTGTCGCCCGGCGGCAGCACCGTCGTCGCGTCCATCTGCTCGAGGATCGCCGGGCCGTCGAAGGCCG
The DNA here is from genome assembly GCA_046292285.1 of Mesorhizobium sp. Lineage (GTDB taxonomy): Bacteria > Pseudomonadota > Alphaproteobacteria > Rhizobiales > Rhizobiaceae > Aquibium. Next base: position 89 of record JBKBRJ010000078.1, read on the forward strand.
CGTCCAGCGGGAGGCGTTCGCGGGCGTAGACCGGCGTGTCGATCCATCTTCCATCGAACCAGACCGGGCGCACCTCGCTGAGCGCGCCGCCGAGATCGGCCGCGCGTCCCGCCGGATCGATCAGCGTCGACAGGTCGAGGGGCGCGCGAAGGCCGATGACGGACGTGTTGAGGTTGACGAGATTGGCTCGGATCTCGGGCAGTTCCACCTTGAATCGGGCGAAGTAGGCCTTTTCGAAGAGGGTCTGGAGCGTCGCGCGGTCGACCCTGGCGGACGGCAGCGGCACGTTGAGGAGATGGGTCTGGCCGACGAACTGCATGTCGGCGGAGTGCAGCACCTGCACGCTTTGCGGCTTGACCACCTCGGCGTCGATCAGCGCCATGCCGTCGGCCGCCTGCGCGGCGAGGATCGCCTGCATCGCCGCCTCGTCGAGGCCGGAGACAGGCTGGTTGACGGTGCGGACGAAGTCGTGCCGCAAGTCGGCCACGACGCAACCGAGCGCGTTGGTGATGCCCGGCCGCGCGGGTATCACAACCTTCGGGATGCCGAGTTCGCGCGCCAGGGCGGCGGCATGCAGCGGCCCCGCGCCGCCGAAGGCGAACAGCGCGAAGTCGCGCGGATCGTTGCCCTTGGCGATGGAGACCATGCGGATGGCGCCCGCCATCTTCATGTTGGCGATGGTGAGCACGGCGCCGGCGGCGGCGACCGCATCGACGCCGAGACGGCGGCCAAGCCGTTCGGCAAAGATCCCGCCGATCGCCTCGACGCTCGCGGCATTGGCCACCGACAGGAGTTTCCTCGCGTTCAGCCGCCCGAGAAGCAGGTTGGCGTCCGAAATGGTGGGCTCGGTGCCGCCGCGGCCGTAGCAGATCGGACCGGGCGCGGCGCCGGCGCTTTCGGGGCCGACCTGGAGCAGGCCGGCATCGTCGACGCGGGCGATCGAGCCGCCGCCGGCGCCGACGGTGTGGACGTCGACCATCGGCACGTGGATCGGCATGGCGTATTCGATCTCGATCTCGTTGGAGACCGCCGGCCGCGCGCCGCGGATCAGCGCGACGTCGGTCGAGGTGCCGCCCATGTCGTAGGTGACGAGATTCTCGAAGCCGGCGCGACGGCCGGTGTAGGCGGCGGCCATGACCCCGGAGGCCGGACCCGACATCACGGTCTTCGCCGCCTCGCGGGTGACGAGGGCGGCCGAGATCATGCCGCCATTGCCGTTCATGATGAGGAACTCGCGCCGGTAGCCGCGCGACTGCAACTCGTGGCGCAGGCGCTCGACATAGCGCTTCAGGATGGGCTGGACCGAGGCGTTTACGGCGGCGGTGACGCCGCGCTCGAACTCGCGCGCCTCCGACAGCAGGGCATGGCCCATCGTGATGTGGTCGTTCGGCCAGAGCTCGGCCGCGATCTCGGCGGCGCGGATTTCGTGTGCCGGGTTGGCATAGGCGTGCAGGAAATGGATGACGAGCGACTCGCAGCCGGTGGCGATCAACTGACGGATCGCCGCGCGCACGCCGTCCTCGTCGAGCGGGACGCGCACCGAGCCGGAGGCTTCCAGGCGCTCGTCGACTTCCAGCCTGAGATTGCGCTGGACCAAGGGAACGAAGACCCCGGTCATGCCATAAGGCTGCGGGCGCGTGCGCCGACCGAGTTCGATCACGTCGCGGAAGCCGGCGGTGGTGATCATGCCGGTACGGGCGAGGCGCCGTTCGAGCACCGCGTTGGTGGTCGTGGTCGTGCCGTGGACGAGGAGGTCGATGTCGGGGATCGGAAAGCCGGTCGCTTCGAGCGCCGCGATGACTCCGAAGGCCTGGTTGTCGAGCGTGGTCGGCGTCTTGGCGAGGCTGACCTTGCCGCCATTGGCGCCGTCGATCAGGATCAGGTCGGTGAAGGTCCCGCCGACGTCCACTCCGGCGACGACGCTCTCGGATGCTGCGCCGTTTTTCTCGTCCATGCCCGAATCCCGCAACCACGACCTCAGGGACGGGCGCAGTTTGGAATGGCAGACTACCCGTGCGCCTTGACCCGAAAATCATTTGTATACTAATAATTCACGGGAGCAAGAGCGAGGTTCCGCGCCCGCCTTTCCACCGATGGGAATCCGTGGCCGTTTCGTGTTATGGAGCCTTGCTCGAAACACTGGACCGAGAGAGTTGAGCCGATGACCGCGGTGCCCGCCAACGAAAACGCAGCGCCGATGCGCTTCCCGATCCCGGCGAACGTCCATGCGGAGAGCGTCGTTTCGGTGAAGCACTACACCGACCGGCTCTTTTCCTTCCGCATCACCCGGCCGCAGAGCTTTCGCTTCCGCTCGGGCGAGTTCGTCATGATCGGCCTGCCGAACGCCGAGAAGCCGGTGTTCCGGGCCTACTCGATCGCCAGCCCCGCCTGGGACGAGGAACTGGAGTTCTACTCGATCAAGGTGCCGAACGGGCCGCTGACGTCGGAACTGCAGAAGATCGTACCGGGCGACACCATCCTCCTGCGCCAGAAGTCCACCGGCACGCTGGTGCTCGATGCGCTGAAGCCCGGCAAGCGGCTGTGGATGATCGCGACCGGAACCGGCATCGCGCCCTTCGCCAGCCTGATCCGCGATCCCGAGACCTATGACAAGTTCGAGCAGATCGTGCTCACCAACACCTGCCGCGGCGTTGCCGAACTCCAGTACGGCGACCAGCTCTTCGCCGCCGTGTCGGAGGACCCGCTGATCGGCGAACTGACGGCCGGCCGCCTGACCTACTATGCAACGACGACGCGCGAGGAATCGCCACGGATGGGTCGCATCACCAACCTGATCACGTCGGGCAAGCTGTTCTCGGACCTGGGCCTCGGCGCCTTCGATCCCGAACACGACCGCGTGATGATCTGCGGATCGATCGACATGATCCGCGACGTGTCGAAGCTGGTGGCGGATTTCGGTCTCGTCGAAGGCTCGAACGCCGCGCCGGCCGACTTCGTCGTGGAGCGCGCCTTCGTCGGCTGATCGACGGGGGTTGTTCGACTGCGCGTTTGCTTGAGCGGTGGCCCGGTCGGCCGCCGCTTTTTCATTTCAGCTGACGCTGCCGCGTCAGCCCTGAAGGCGCGTCAGAAACTGCGCGAACACCATCGTTCCTTCCGGCCAGGGACCGTAGCCGGCTTCCGAATTGATATGGCCGGCTTCCCCGGCGTCCAGGAACATCGATCCCCAGGCGGCCGCGATGTCCTCGGCGACGTCGAAATCGCAAAACTCGTCGTTCCGGCTGGCGACCACGATCGACGGGAAGGGAAGCGGGTCGCGCGGGTAGGGTCCGAAGGTCATCAGGTGCTTGGGCCGGATCTTCGGATTGGAGACGTCGGGCGGCGCCACCAGGAAGGCGCCGGCGATCCTGCGTTCGATCGCCGGCAGCGCGTGGATGGCGGTCGGGATGCCAAGCGAATGCGCGACCAGCACCAGCGGCTTCTCGGCCGCGTTGGCGGCGTCTGCGACGGCGGCGGTCCAGTCCTCGCGCACCGGCTTCGACCATTCGGCCTGCTCGACCCGGCGCGCGGTCGACAGCTTCTTCTCCCACCGGCTCTGCCAGTGGTCGGGTCCCGAGTTGGTATAGCCGGGAATGATGAGGATATCGGCGTCCTTGATCTTCATGGCGCCCATGTAGCGAGGGGCCGCCGTGCTCGCAAGGAGAGGTTCTGGCGGCGAACTTGACGGATTGTGCGGCGCACCGTAACTTTTTTGCATTGCGGTCACGGGATCGCGCTGCCCCATCCATCGGAAAGGCACTTGAATGGTCAATTCGTTCGAGGACGTAAACAGGCTCGGCAAGGAACTCGTGGACACCAGCCTCAAGAGCGCGGCGGCGGTGTCGAAGGGCGCGCAGGCGATCGCGGCGGAGGCGACGGAGTTCTCCAGGAAATCGGCCGAGACCGGCAGCGCCGCTCTGGAAAAGCTGCTTGCCTCGAAATCTCTCGACAAGGTGATCGAGGTCCAGACGGACTTCGCCAGGACCTCCTACGAATCATTCGTCGCCGAGGCCACGCGGATGAGCGAACTGCTCGCCGACATGACCCGCGATGCCTTCAAGCCCTTCGAATCGGTAATCTCCAAGGCCAGGTAAGATCCGAGGCAGGGAAATGACGGGACAGGCGCGCCGCGGCGCGCTAGACAGGCCCGGCTGCGCAACCGCAGCCGGGCATTTTCGTTTCTCGACCGGCCCGGCGGGCGTCGCCGCCGAAAAATCAGGGGTGCCCCAGGGCTCTCCATATTGTCAGCACGAAAGAAGGCCTTAAAATCCGTCGATGATCGCCTACATTGAGAACACTCTCCGAATGACCGGGACACGGGAAGGCAGGACTTGAAGACGGGTGGGCAAGCCATGCGAAACCACACAGGGCGAATGCAGGGCAACGACGACAGGTCCAACACACCCGGGCGTGGCACAGCCGTCATCACGCGGACGAAGCCGAAAACAAAGAAGCCCAGCCTCTACCGTGTGCTCATCCTCAATGACGACTACACCCCCATGGAGTTCGTCGTCCATATCCTGGAACGGTTCTTCCAGAAGGACAGAGAGGCGGCGACCCGGATCATGCTCCACGTCCACAATCACGGCGTGGGCGAATGCGGCGTCTATACGTTCGAGGTCGCCGAGACCAAAGTGTCGCAAGTCATGGATTTTGCCCGTCAGCATCAGCACCCCCTGCAATGCGTGATGGAGAAAAAGTGAGGTACTGAATGCCGGCTTTCTCCCAAGGCCTGGAACGCGCACTTCATCAGGCGCTGACCTTCGCGAACGAGCGACACCACGAATACGCCACGCTCGAACATCTCCTGCTGTCGCTCATCGACGACGCCGACGCGGCCGCCGTCATGCGCGCCTGCAACGTCGACCTCGACGAATTGAAGAAGACGGTCGTCAACTACATCGACACCGAACTCGACAACCTCGTGACCGGCTACGACGAGGATTCCAAGCCGACCGCCGGCTTCCAGCGCGTCATCCAGCGCGCGGTGATCCACGTCCAGTCGTCGGGCCGCGAGGAAGTTTCGGGCGCAAACGTGCTGGTGGCGATCTTCGCCGAGCGTGAAAGCCACGCCGCCTACTTCCTGCAGGAACAGCAGATGACCCGCTATGACGCGGTCAACTACATCTCGCACGGCATTGCCAAGCGTCCCGGCGCCACCGAGACGCGCGCGCCGCGCGGCGCCGAGGAGGACCAGTCCGGGCAGTCCGGGGCGGAGCCGGAGGAGACCGGCAAGAAGAAGCAGCAGGACGCGCTCACCGCCTACTGCGTCAACCTCAACGCCAAGGCCAAGTCCGGCAAGATCGATCCGCTGATTGGCCGCGCCAACGAGATCAACCGCACCATCCAGGTGCTGTGCCGCCGCTCCAAGAACAACCCGCTCTACGTGGGCGATCCGGGCGTCGGCAAGACCGCCATCGCGGAGGGCCTGGCCAAGCGCATCGTCGAGGGCGACGTGCCGGGCGTGCTCGCCAACGCCACCATTTTTGCGCTGGACATGGGCACGCTGCTCGCCGGCACCCGCTATCGCGGCGATTTCGAGGAGCGGCTGAAGCAGGTCGTCAAGGAACTCGAGGACTATCCGGGCGCGGTGCTGTTCATCGACGAGATCCACACGGTGATCGGCGCGGGCGCGACCTCGGGCGGCGCGATGGACGCGTCGAATCTGCTGAAGCCGGCGCTGTCGTCGGGCGCGATTCGCTGCATCGGCTCTACCACCTACAAGGAGTTCCGCCAGTTCTTCGAAAAGGACCGCGCGCTGGTGCGGCGCTTCCAGAAGATCGACGTCAACGAGCCGTCTCTCGACGACGCGATCGAGATCATGAAGGGTCTCAAGCCCTATTACGAGGACTTCCACAAGGTGAAGTTCACCAACGACGCCATCAAGGCGGCGGTGGAGCTCTCGTCGCGCTACATCAACGACCGCAAGCTGCCGGACAAGGCGATCGACGTGATCGACGAGACCGGGGCCTCGCAGATGCTCCTGCCGGAAGGCAAGCGCAAGAAGACGATCGGGGTGAAGGAGATCGAGGCGACCATCGCCACGATGGCTCGCATTCCGCCGAAGACCGTCTCGGCCGACGACGAGAAGGTGCTCGCCAACCTGGAGCAGGAACTGCGCAGCGTGGTCTATGGCCAGGACACGGCGATCACCGCGCTTGCCTCGGCCATCAAGCTCGCCCGCGCCGGCCTGCGCGAACCGGAGAAGCCGATCGGCTGCTACCTGTTCTCGGGTCCGACCGGCGTCGGCAAGACGGAAGTCGCCAAGCAGCTGGCCTCGTCACTCGGCGTCGAACTGCTGCGCTTCGATATGTCGGAATACATGGAGCGGCACACGGTCAGCCGCCTCATCGGCGCGCCGCCCGGCTATGTGGGCTTCGACCAGGGCGGCCTGCTGACCGACGGCGTCGATCAGCATCCGCACTGCGTGCTGCTGCTCGACGAGGTGGAAAAGGCTCATCCGGACCTGTTCAATATCCTGCTGCAGGTGATGGACCACGGCAAGCTGACCGACCACAACGGCAAGCAGATCGACTTCCGCAACGTCATCCTGATCATGACGACCAACGCAGGGGCGGCGGAGGCGCAGAAGGCGGCGATCGGCTTCGGCTCGTCGAAGCGCGAGGGCGACGACGTGGAGGCGATCAACCGCCTGTTCACGCCGGAGTTCCGCAACCGGCTGGACGCGATCATCCCGTTCGGCTCGCTGCCGGTGCCGGTGGTGCATCAGGTCGTGCAGAAGTTCGTCATGCAGCTCGAGGCGCAGCTGTCCGAGCGCGGCGTCACTTTCGACCTGTCGCCGGAAGCGATCGCCTGGCTCGCCGACAAGGGCTACGATGAGCGTATGGGCGCGCGTCCGCTCGGCCGCGTCATCCAGGAGCACATCAAGAAGCCCCTGGCCGAGGAAGTGCTGTTCGGCAAGCTGAAGAAGGGCGGCACCGTGCGCGTGACCGTCGAGACCAAGGAGACCGGTTCGACCGGGCTCCGGCTCGACACCATCGCCGACGAGACGCCGGTCAGGCCGAAGAAGGAGGAGCCGGAAGGCGGTCCCATGCGCAAGCCGAAGGCCAAGCGCGCCAAGCCCGCGAAGGCGGCGGTGGCCGCAAGGCCGAAACCCGCGTCCAAGGGGCCGGCGTCCAAGGGCAAGGAGCCGCCGAAGCGCAGCCTCGTGCCGCAGCTGCCGCGCAAGAGCTGACGCCTGGTTGTAGTGCGGGCCGAAAACCGGCGCGCCACAAGGCCCGTGGCGATACCGTCTCGGGCCTTTCGCTTACGGAGGCGTGGACACCGGCGGATTCCGGTGTGCCTTTGCTGGCGCAACGCCTCGGGCGCGACTGGTGTCGTCAGCCTTTCCCGCTTGTGCTAAGCGCCCGGCATGGCCACGGAAAATCCGCAGACATCGCCGGGTGAGGCAGGCTCCGCGCGACGCTGGTTCCTGCGCGGCGTCGGCGCCGCCTTTTCCGTGCCCGGCCTGATCCTGATGTCGGCCTTCGTCGGCTTCGCCGGTCTCGCCAAGGAAACCGGACTGACGGTCGTGCAGACCGTCTTCATGGTGGGCGTCGTCTGGGCGTTGCCGGCGAAGGTGGTGCTGGTCGGCGCGATCCTGTCGAAGGCCTCGATCCTGGCCGCCGCCTTCGCCGTGGCGCTGTCGTCCATCCGGCTGATGCCGATGGTGGTGGCATTGGTGCCGGAGATGCGCACGCCGCGGACCCGGCCCTGGGTTCTCTATGCGTTGTCGCACTTCGTAGCGGTGACGAGCTGGGTGCTGGCGCTGGAGCGGTTCCGGCATGTGCCGCCCGACATGCGCACCACCTTCTATGCCGGGCTCGGCGGCACGCTGGTGGCGACCAACATGATCGTCGTGGCGGTGGTCTACCTGCTTGCCGAGCAGCTTCCGCCGGTGGCCTCGGCGGCATTGTTCCTGCTGACGCCGATGTATTTCGTCACCTCGCTGTGGGGATCGGCGCGCGAGCGGGCAGCGCACGTGGCCATGGTCCTGGGCCTGGGCCTCGGCCCGGCCTTCCACGTCCTCCTGCCCGGCTTCGACCTGCTGGCGGCCGGGCTGATCGGCGGGATCGCCGCCTATGGCTGGCACCGCTTCGCCGGACGGAGAACCGCGCCATGAGCTTCGACGCGATCGACGCCTGGTGGTGGCCGTTCCTGTTCATCCTGGTGGCCGGCTGGGCGGCGACCGATGCCTGGCGCTTCCTCGGCGTCTATCTCGGCGGGCGCATCTCCGAGGAATCGGATCTTCTCGTTCTGGTCCGGTCGATCGCGACCGCGCTGGTGGCGGCGGTCATCGCCAACCTGATCGTGTTTCCCGGCGGAGCGCTGGCCGAGACGCCGCTGGCGCTGCGGATCTCGGCGGGGCTCGCGGGCTTTGCCGCCTACATCCTCGCAGGCAGGCGCGTGCTCGTCGGCATCGTCGTGGCCGAGGCCGTCTTCATCGCCGGCTGGTTCGCGCTCGGCTGACCTTAGCCCGCCAGCGCGTCCCTGATTTTGCGCGCATTCGCCTCGAGCACCGCCTTGTCGGCCATCTCCCCGGTATGCGGCCGAAGCGCCACGCCGGCATGGCGCGGCAGCACGTGGACGTGCAGGTGGAACACCACCTGGCCACCGGCGCTTTCGTTGAACTGCTGGATCGTCACGCCCTCTGCGCCGAACGCCTTCACGACGGCGTGCGACAGCTTCTGGACGGTGCGCATTACCGCCGCCATGCTGTCGGGATCGACGTCGAGGATGTTGCGCGCCGGCTTCTTCGGAATCACCAGGCAATGGCCGTCGCAGCGCGGCATGATGTCCATGAAGGCCAGCGTGTCGTCGTCCTCGTAGAGCTTGAAGCACGGCATCTCGCCGCGCAGGATTTTCGCGAACACGTTCTGGTCGTCGTAGGGCGGGGTCATGCGGGGCCTCGTGCGGATGGTTCGTCGGGGCGGATGTTTGGGCGAGGGGGCGGGCGGCGTCAACGGGGGAGGTGGCGCTCTAGCGCATGAGGCCGGCGGCGCGAAGGGCGTCCTCGATGGTCTTCTGGATGCCGGACGCGGGCGACGCGGGGGACGGCGCGTCCGCGCCGGGTCGCAACTGAGCGGCTTGCGCGTGTTCCGGCGCCGCCGGCTCGAGCGTATGGGGCACGACGGACCGGGGCAACGGCGCGGCGCGGGCGTCGACGCGCGCCTTCGCGATGCCCCAGAATCCGGCGATCTCGCGGGTAGACGACACGCCGACGTCCAGCATGTAGGGCCCCGGCTCGCCGAGGCCCGGCGCAAGCGGCGTGCCGTGGCCCATGCCGGCCACCATGTTCAGTTCCAGCACGGCATCGCCGGCCGGGTCGCGCCAGACATGTTTTGCCAGCGCGCCGGTTGACTGGGAGTGGCTCGGCGCCCTGTCGAGCCCATGAACGCCACGCCACTGTGCGGCGATCGCTTCCGCGTTCGACGCGGCCACGGTCTGGTCGGCGGTGCCGTGCCAGATGGAGATACGCGGCCATGCGCCCCGATGATCCGAGGCTTCGCGGACCAGGCGATGCAGGGTTTCTTCCGGCGGAAGGCCATGCCCGCGCATGCGGTCGAAGGCCTCCGGGATGGTCCGCGCGATGCCGTGGGCCAGACCCGCGATGATGGCGCCGCCGGCAAAGACTTCCGGATGCGTCGCCAGCATCGTCGCGGCCATCGCGCCGCCGGCCGAGAGCCCGGTGACGAAGATGCGGTCGCGATCGATGCCGTGGGTCGCGACCATCGCGTCGATCATCTGGCGGATCGAAAGCGCCTCGCCGGCACGGCGCTGGGTGTCGCCGGGCAGGAACCAGTTGAAACAGAGGTTGGGATTGTTGCCGCGATTCTGCTCGGGATAGAGCAGGGCGAAGCCTTCCTCCTCGGCAAGCTGCGACCAGCCCGAGTGATGATCGTAGGCGAGCGCGTTCTGGGTGCAGCCATGCAGCACCACCACCAGCGGTCGGCCGCCGCGATGGCGCGCAGGCAGGCGGTATCGGGCGTTCAGCGCGCCGGGATTGGAGCCGAAGTCGGGCAGCAGGGGTAGACTGTCGGGCGCGCTCTCGCGCGCGGCCGGTCGGGTCTTGTGCAGCGTCTTCAGCGCGGCGAGCCGTGCGATGGTGTCGGAAATCCTGCGCAAGCGATCGATCCTCGTGGGTGGTCCGGAATGGACGTCAGCACCGGAAACGTAGTGTCGAGAATATGGTTGCTGCACTGCACAATGACGAGGGGTCCGGGGAAAATTCGCCTACGCCGGAGGGGGGTAAGGGGCGGCAGTCGAGGTGCTCGGTGGGCGAGGGGATTACCTTGGAGCGCGCGCTCCAACGCTCCAAAGGTAAAACGTCGGTGCCCGTGATCGTTCTACCGCTTCCGGCGGCATGCGTCCGAACAGTACTTCACCTGGTCCCAGTCCTTGCGCCACTTCTTGCGCCAGGTGAACGGCCGCCCGCAGGCGGCGCAGGTCCTGGTGGGAAGGTTGGGTTTGGTGATCTTCTTCGTTTTCAACACCGCCTCATGCGCCCGGTGGCCGTCGTCGCGAAACGGGGGCGCAGGCTCATTCCTCCTCGTCCGGCCGCCCTCCCTTTCGGTACGGCCCGCGCTCTTCGAGGTATTCGCCGATCGCCGCCACCTCGGCACGCTCGCGCACGAGGTAGTCGGCCACCGCGCGGCGCAGTCCCGGATGGGCGAGATAGTGGGCCGAGTGGGTGGTGACCGGCAGGTAGCCGCGCGCCAGCTTGTGCTCGCCCTGCGCTCCGGCTTCCACGACCCTGAGCTTGCGTTCGATGGCGAAGTCGATCGCCTGGTGGTAGCAGACCTCGAAATGCAGGAAGGGGTGATCCTCGACGCAGCCCCAGTTGCGGCCGAACAGCGTGTCGGCGCCGATGAAGTTGATCGCGCCGGCAACGTAACGGCCGCCGCGCTTCGCCATGACGAGCAGGATGTCATCGGCCATGCGCTCGCCGACCAGCGAAAAGAAGGGCCGGTTGAGATAGGGCCGGCCCCATTTGCGGCTGCCGGTGTCCATGTAGAAGCGGAAGAAGTCGTCCCAGACGGCCTCCGTCAGGTCGCGGCCGGTCAGGCGGTCGATGGCGATGCCGTTTTCCAGCGCCGCGCGGCGTTCCTTCCTGAGCGCCTTGCGCTTGCGCGAGGCGAGCGTGTCGAGGAAGTCGTCGTATGAACCATAGCCTTCGTTGAAGAAGTGGAACTGCTGATCGTTGCGGTGCAGGAATCCGGCCTCCTCCAGCACCGCGACCTCTTCCTCGGGCGCGAAAGTGACGTGGGCCGACGACACGCCAAGCCGGTCTGCGAGCAGCTTCAGCCCGGACGCGAGCGCCTGGCGGATCGACCTTTCGTCTTGTCCCCGTGCGACGAGCAGGCGAGGACCGGTGGCGGGCGTGAAGGGGACCGAGGCCTGGAGCTTGGGATAGTACTCGCCGCCGGCGCGCGAGAAGGCGTCGGCCCAGCCATGGTCGAAGACATACTCGCCCTGGCTGTGCGATTTCAGATAGCAGGGCACGACCCCAAGCAGCGCTCCGTCGGGCGCCTCGAGCCGCAGGTGCTGGCCCTGCCAGCCCGTCCGGCCGGTGGCGCAACCCGCTTCTTCCAACGAGGCAAGAAAGTCCCAAGAGACGAAGGGGTTGTAGGGCGTTCCGGAATCATCGCGGGAAGCTCCGGACAACCGGCTCCAGTCCGCGCGCGAGAAATCGGTGAGCGACGGGACGACCCGGATGACGAACTCGCCCTTGCTCATCGCGCCGCCGCCTCGCTCGCCTTTATGCCGATCAACATATGGCCGGCGCACCGCGTTGCAAGACGCATCCTTCGCATTGCAGCACGCCCCGCGTCTCAGGCGTCCGGATCGAAGCCTTCGAAGGTCATCTGGTCAGCCTCGGCGATCGTTGTCGCCACCTCGGACGGCTTGCGCACCGTCCAGGTGATGACCGGCATCGCCAGTCTTTCGCGGACGAAGCGGATGAACGGGTTGGGCAGGTCGAAGACGCCATAGGAGACGAAGGAGATGCCGTTGCCGAGCATCGAGAAATGCGCCTCGATCTCGCTCTGCTTCTGGCCATAGGCCGTCAACCCGGCGGGAATCCCGGCGGCCTCGGTCGGGAACTGGCGGATGAGCCAGTGATCGAAGGACATGATCGCGGCCTTGCCGGGATAGGCGCGCAGAAGCTCGGCAACCTTGGCCACGAGGCCGTCGTCATGGCCGGGGATGCCCTTCAGTTCGATGACGAGCGGCACGCGGCCGGCAACGCGCTCGAGCATGGCCGACAGGGTAGGGGCGTGGTCGGCGGTGCCGCCGATCCGCAGCGCACCCATCTCCGCCGCCGTACGCTGCCAGACGTAGCCGTCGCGGCCGGCGAGCCGCACGAGATCGTCGTCGTGGAAGACGACCGGCAAGCCATCTGAGGTCAGGTGCACGTCGCACTCGATGGCGAAATTCCGTTCGATCGCCGCGTCGAACGCCGGGAGCGTGTTCTCCCAGCGGGTCTTGTTCAGGTCGTGATAGCCGCGATGAGCGATCGGCCGCGCGGTCAGCCAGGAGATGTCGGTCATGGGAGGGGTCCGGAAGGGTCAGGCGATTTCGAAGACGGCTTCGACTTCCACCGGTGCGTCGAGCGGCAGCGACGCCACGCCGACGGCCGAGCGCGCGTGCCGACCCTTTTCGCCGAGAGCTTCCGCCAGAAGGTCGGAAGCGCCGTTGGCGACGAGGTGCTGCTCGGTGAACTCCGGCGTGGAGGCGACGAAGACGGTGATCTTGACGAGTTTGGCGACCGTCTCCAGGTCGCCTGTCGCCGCTTTCGCCTGGGCGAGCACGTTGATGGCGCAGAGCCGCGCGGCCGCCTTGCCGGAAGCGGTGTGGAGATCGCGCCCGAGCAGCCCCGTCGCCGCGAGCTTGCCGTTTTCCAGCGGCAACTGACCGGCGGTGAAAAGCAGCTTTCCGCTCAGGCAGTAGGGTACGTAGTTCGCCGCGGGCGCGGCCGCGGGCGGCAGGGTCACGCCCATGGCCAGGAGACGGGTTTCGACCGTTTCGGTCATCGGAGGGCTCCGTTCGGTAATGATACGGTGAGTTTGGGGCGCAATCTGCATTTTTCGCCTCGCAAACGCCACGGGTTTTTCTCTATCGTGCGTGATACGGATCGCGTATGCCGCGAAAGCGCCAGGTCCATCAGGGAGTGTAGTCCATGCGCCTCAAGCGCTTCATCGAGATCGCGTTTCTCGGCGGGTTTTCCATCGTCGCCACGCCGGTCCTGGCGCAACCGATCCTGACCCCGCATCGCGCGGTCTACGACATCGCGCTCGAAAGGGCTTCCGACCGCTCGGGGATTACCTCGATCAGCGGGCGCATGGTCTACGAGTTCGACGGGTCGGAATGCGACGGCTACACCGTTACCTTCCGGTTCGTTTCGCAGATCGACACAGCCGACCTGTCGCGAATCACGGACCAGCAGACCACCACCTACGAGGATGCCGAGGGCCAAACCTTCGATTTCGTCACCAAGTCCTATGTCGACCAGCAACTCGACCGGGAGACCAAGGGCTCGGCGCGCCGTCGCGACGGAGCGACGATCGTCGACGTCCAGAAGCCGGAGGAGATCGCGATCGAACTGGACGAATCGCATTTCCCGACACAGCATCTCGTCGAACTCATCGAGAAGGCCAAGGCCGGGGAGAGCTTCTACGAGACCAGCCTGTTCGACGGCTCCGAAGGCGCCGACCGCATCATGACGACCACGGTCATCATCGGACGTCAGGAGATGCCGCGGAGCCAGGACGAAGAGCTTCCCGCCGCCAAGGCGATCGCCACGCAGGCCTACTGGCCGGTCTCGATCGCCTATTTCGACCTTACGGACGTCGAAGGCGAGGAGGTTCCCGACTATCGGATCGACTTCAAGCTGCACGAGAACGGCATCACCCGCGACCTCGTGATGGACTATGGCGAGTTCTCCATGAAGGGAAAACTGGTCAACCTGACGATCCTCGACCGGCCGAAGTCCTGCGCCAACTGAGCGCATGGCGGTCTATGTCGACAGTCCGATCTGGTTCTGGGCCGGCCGGAAATGGTGCCATCTCATGGCCGACGACGAAGCCGAACTGCACCGCTTCGCCGCCAGGCTCGGCCTGACAATCCACTCCTACCAGGGGCCGCCGCGCACGTCGGCGCCGCATTACGACATCACCGGTTTCGAACGAGACCGGGCCCTGCGGCTTGGCGCGGTGAGCGCGACACGCCAGGAGATCGTCGCCGTGTTCCGCCGGGTTCGGGTCAAGGACGGGAAACGTCGGTCGGGCTGAGGTCCGGCGCGTCGATCGTGAGCGGGGACGTGTCGAACGTCTGGGGGCGGTGTCGCCGGTACTCGTGCCTGATCGCCTTGAACGCCGCCCGCGGATCGGGGAAGCGGTAGAGATCACGCATCCACGACGCGGCCATCAGCAGGGACATGAGGCCCTGTCCGGCGACCCGAATGCCGCACCGCCGCAGGCCGGCGAAGGCCACCGGGCCTTGCGCTCCCACCATGCCGACACGGCGGAACAGGCGCTGTTGCTCCTCCTCCGGCGTCCGTCCCCCGCGCGCGACGACCACGGACTTCAGCACCTTGCCGACCGGCCGCGTATGATGGACCGACACCGCGTCGAGGATCGCGCACTTGCCGGCGCCGGATTCGGGCATCCGGCACCAGACGTAGTCGAGCCCCCAGCCGCTCATGTGGTCCTCGAAGAGCGGCATGACCCGGCGCAGCAGGTCCGTGCGCAGGCAGGGCACCATGACTTCGACGAAGTTCGTGTAGCGCAGCCGGAAGCCGGGGCATCGTTGGAGCAGGAAGAACGAATAGAAGCTATCGCGCGTGAGGGACGGCTGGGCGACGGCCAGCCCGTGCGAGCGGCAGAGCGCGAAGATGGCGTCGATGGTCTCGGAGTTCGTGTCGATGTCGTCGTCGGGAAGCCAGACATAGTCGTAGCGATCGAGATCGACGCCCGCGAACGTGGTGAAAAGCCCGTCGAACTTTCCGCCCGGGACGAGAACCGCCGCGACGCCTTCGGAAGGGAGGAAGGCGGCGAAGGCCTCGGCGGAATAGAAGCTGAGAAGAAGGTCGAAGGTCCGGCGCGGGTAGGGGCGGTCGAGCCAGCGCGGGTGAAGCGACGTCATGCCGACGCGGGCGACAACGAGGTTTCGGCGGGTCATGGACGACGATCCGGATGGCGGCCGATCTGTGCGGTCATAGCGGATCCGGCGTCAGGACAGGGGCGACTTGAGGAAGACCGGCATGCGGGCATCCCGGCGCGCCGCCTCCGTGAAGGCTTGCGCTGTATCCAGCGCCTCGCGGATCGTCACGTCCATGTCGATGTAGCGATAGGTGCCGAGACGCCCGACGAATGTGGTCCGCACCTCCCGTTCGGCAAGCGCCACGTAATCGCGCAGCAGACGCTTTTCCTCCACGAGCCGGATCGGATAATACGGCTCGTCATCCGGGCAGCATGCGCGCGGGGTCTCCTCGTAAAGCACGGTATCCGCGTGGCTTTCCCAGGGCGCGAAGTGCTTGTGCTCGGTCACGCGGGTATGGGGCACCTCCGCGTCGCCGTAGTTTATCTGGGCACAGCCCTGATGGTCGCCGGCGCGGGTGAAGCGCCGGAAGTCCAGGGTCCGGTAGCCGAGCCGGCCCAATGCGTGGCCGAACCACTCGTCGAGTGGCGCCGAGCAGAAGACATGGTCATAGTCGCGATCGTCGTCCCGCGCGATCCGTGTGTTCAGGCGCACGCGGATCGCGGGGTGATCGAGGATGGCCTCGACCATGGCCGTGTAGCCTTCCAGGGGAATGCCCTGGAAGCGATGGGTGAAATAGTCGTCCTCGTAGTTGAAGCGCAGCGGCAGGCGCTTGAGGATGGACGCCGGGAGATCGCGCGGGTCGCAGCCCCACTGCTTGGCCGTGTAGCCCTTGAAGAAGGCCTCGTAGAGATCCCGGCCGACATGGCGCAGCGCCTGATCCTCGAAGGACAGCGGCTCGCCGTCCCCGGCGACGACGCGTGACGCGATGAAGCGGCGCGCCTCGTCGGGACTGAACGCGGTCCGGTAGAACTGGTTGATCGTGTGCAGGTTGACCGGCAGCGAATAGACCTCGCCGCGAACCGTCGTCTTCGCCCGGTGCTTGAAGGGCATCATACGGGCGAAGCGATTGACATAGCTCCAGACGTCGGCGTCGTCGGTATGGAAGATGTGCGGGCCATAGACGTGGACCATCACCCCGGTGCCGGCGTCGCGCTCGGTATGGCAGTTGCCCGCCACGTGATTGCGCCGGTCGGCGACCGTGACGTCGAACCCGCCCTCCGCCAGGCTTCGGGCGATCACCGCGCCTGAGAGCCCGGCGCCGACCGCGAGGACATGCCGACGTCTCATCGCGCCGGCCTCGCCTGCCGCGCGGCGGGGGGGGGGCGCG
>JBKBRJ010000079.1:0-16009 GCA_046292285.1 Mesorhizobium sp.
CGCGCGCTTCAGCGCATCGACGAGCCAACCCGCGCCGACTGGAACCTGTTCTACCAGCGCGGCATCGCCTACGAGCGGCTGAAGGAATGGGACAAGGCCGAACCGAACTTCCGCAAGGCGATCGACCTCTTTCCCGACCAGCCGCAGGTGCTCAACTATCTCGGCTATTCCTGGGTCGACATGGGCATGAACCTCGAGGAAGGCCTCGACCTGATCCGCCGCGCGGTGGAACTGCGGCCAAACGACGGCTACATCGTCGATTCGCTGGGCTGGGCCTACTACCGGCTCGGCCGCTTCGACGAGGCCGTCACCGAGCTGGAGCGCGCCGTGTCGCTGAAGCCGGACGATCCGGTCCTGAACGACCATCTGGGCGATGCCTACTGGCGCGTCGGGCGCAGGCTCGAAGCCACGTTCCAGTGGGCGCACGCGCGCGATCTCGAACCGGACGCCGACGTGCTCGCCTCGGTCCAGCGCAAGCTTGTGGAAGGGCTGCCGGCCGACGCACCGCCGATCAAGGAAGAGCAGAAGGCGGAGATTCCGCAGGTCGCCATGCCCAAGGCTGTGGCGCCGAAGCCCGCGCCGCCGGCCGAACCAGCGCGATTCGTCGTGCAGCCCGGCCAGTCGCTGTGGTCGATCGCGGCGGAAAAACTCGGTGACGGCGAGCGCTTCCGCGAGATCCTCGATCTCAACCCGGCTCTGCGCGGCAACGCCGATTCCATCCGTCCGGGCCAGGAGTTGATCCTGCCGGCGCGCTGATCCGCCTCGCTCTCGCCGCGAGGCGCTCTTTCGTGGTCGGATGCCTCAGCGTCCGCGGATCACTTCGCCTGGCCGCGGCTGGATCGGGCAGGCCACCCACTGGCGGTTTTGCTTCGTCACGCAGGTGAGCCTGAGCTTGCGGAAATCCATCTCGGCCGGATTGTCCTTGGTGCAGAGGCAATCGGTGCCTGGCAGCCGCAGCGTGTCGCAGTCGTTGCCCACGCACAGGTATCCGGAGACCATGTCGCGGCCGCCGGCCGAGTTCGGGAAGCGATCGCGCGCTTCCGCGGGCGCGACGGCGGCGATGGCGCCGACCATCGCCAGCAGCCCTGCGAAAACCAGGTGGTGAAATCGTCTCGACATCGAAGCGCTCCAGGTTCGCGGTCCCCGCCCCGCTATCGATGTAGTCGCCTGGGCGCGCCTCGGCAATGGTCTCGGTCCGGCCGACGGATGGACCAAGCGTCGGCGTAGTGGCGAAGCCGTCGGTCTTCTCAACCTTGACGCTGACATGGGCGCGGAATAGGACCGGCTGACCACCGTCCCCATCGCGAAAGGCGCGACGTGAACCCGAGCCCCTATCTCGACCCGAAACGCTCCTTCCAGGGGCTGATCCTGACGCTCCACAACTACTGGGCGGAGTATGGCTGCGTGATCCTCCAGCCCTACGACATGGAGGTCGGCGCCGGCACCTTCCATCCGGCGACCACGCTGCGCGCCCTCGGGCCGCGTCCGTGGAAGGCGGCCTACGTGCAGCCCTCTCGCCGCCCCAAGGACGGCCGCTACGGCGAGAATCCCAACCGCCTGCAGCACTATTACCAGTACCAGGTGATCCTGAAGCCGAACCCGCCCAACCTCCAGGAACTCTACCTCGGCTCGCTGAAGGCGATCGGCATCGACGCGCTGCGCCACGACATCCGCTTCGTCGAGGACGACTGGGAGAGCCCCACCCTCGGCGCCTGGGGGCTTGGCTGGGAGTGCTGGTGCGACGGCATGGAGGTCTCGCAGTTCACCTATTTCCAGCAGGTCTGCGGCATCGAATGCGCGCCCGTCGCCGGGGAACTGACCTATGGCCTCGAGCGCCTGGCGATGTACGTCCAGGGCGTCGACAACGTCTACGACCTGAACTTCAACGGCCGCGAGGGCGACGAGAAGGTCACCTATGGCGACGTCTTCCTGCAGGCGGAACAGGAGTACTCGCGCCACAATTTCGAGCATGCCGATACGTCGATCCTGTTTCGCCATTTCGAGGACGCGGAGAAGGAGTGCAAGGCGCTGCTGGCCGCCGGCGCGCCGGCCGACAACGACAATCGCGGCCTGCACCGCGTCGTCCTGCCGGCTTACGACCAGTGCATCAAGGCCAGCCACGCCTTCAACCTGCTCGACGCGCGCGGCGTCATATCGGTGACGGAACGCCAGAGCTACATCCTGCGCGTGCGCAATCTCGCCAAGGCCTGCGGCGAGGCGTTTTTGAAGACGGAAGCGGGCGGCCTCGCGGCCTGAGGCGGGGCAGGGGACGCAGCCCGCCTGCGGGCCGCTCGAACGGAAGGGTGTCACGCGAGCCATGTCCGACGCCATCGAAACGACCGTCTCGCGCCGCGCCGTCTTCCATGTCGGCGGCTATGAGCGCAACGACGCCAACCGCTTCTTCGCGCGGCTCGGCAAGGAACTGGCGCGCTTCGCCCAATGCTGGTCGGTCGAGGCCTCGATCGGCCCCGTCGCGTTCAACGAGGCAAGCCACGTCGCGTCCGCCCGGATCGATGTCCGCGACGCCGCCCGCGCCACGACGACCGACTATGTGCTGCTGGATTACGACGACATCGTGCTGACCGACGGCGCGCGGCCACTGCCGGTGCGCTTCGGCCGCTGGCTGGCCGCCTTTGGCGACTATGTCGCCACCGGTACCATGTTCCGCTTCTTCGCCGCCAACTGGCGCTTCGCGCTCTATTTCCTCTATCCGCTGCTCGGCATCGTCGGTCCGATGCTCCTCGGCTGGCTCGTGTGGCGCTTCGGCCAGGCCTTGCCACTGGCCGGCGCCGGCCTCGTCTCCGCGCTGGCGGGCGCCGGCCTCGCCGTCCTTCTGATCCGCCGGCTGGCGCGCCGCGCCTTCCTGTTCCATCTCATGGACCTGTGGTCCTTCAGCCGCGAATGGCTGCGCGGGCGGCGGCCTGGCATGGACGAACGCATCGCCGTCTGGGCGCGCGCCATCGACGAACGCGTCCGACAGGGCGGCTACGGCGAGGTCGCCCTCGTCGGCCATTCCACCGGCGGCGCGATCATCCTCGACGTCGCCGCGCGCTATGCCGAGCTCGTCGCCGCCCGCGGCGGGGCGCCGGCCTTCACCCTTCTCACCGTCGGCTCCACCGGCCCGAAGATCACTCTGCACCCCGCAGCCCGCGGCGCGCGCGAGCGGCTGCGCGCGCTCGTCGCCCATCCCGGCGTCGACTGGGGCGACTTCCAGGCGGTGGCCGACATCATCAACTTCTACCGCTGCAATCCTCTCAAGCTCGCCGGCATCAAGAACCCCCGGCCCGAGCGTTTTCCCTTCGTCGGCCGGGTCCGCTTCAACCGGATGCTCGACAAGAAGTTCTACAGGAGCATCCGCTTCAACGTCTTCCGGCTGCACTACCAGTTCATCTCCGCCAACACCAAGCGCTACCGCTACGACTTCCTGATGATGTGCTGCGGGCCGCATCCGCTCCACGCGACGATGCGCGGCAGCCTCGTTCCCAAGATGGCGAAGCAGGGCCGAAAGGATCGGGATTGATGCGCGACGTTTCCTTCTGGGTCTGGCTCGCCTTTCTGATCGGCTGGGTTGCGCTACGCTGGCCGGCGATGCGTCGCGCCCGCAGGCTGCGCACCCGCGACGACCGGCGCGACGCGCTCGACATCGCGCTGCTCGCGGGTTGCGCCATAGGGCTCGCCGTCCTGCCCATCGCCTGGCGGCTCGGCCTGTTCCAGGGCCTCGGCGACCGGTCGCAGGGGATCGTGCCGCTGGCGCTGGGCATCGTCGCCGGCGTCGCCTTCCTGTGGCTGTTCCGCCGCAGCCACAAGGATCTCGGCCGCAACTGGTCCGTCAGCCTCGAACTGCGCGAGGGCCACAGGCTCGTCACCGGCGGCGTCTACGCCCATGTCCGCCACCCCATGTACGCCTCCTTCTTCCTGTGGGGCCTCATGCAGGCGCTGCTCGTCGCCAACTGGTTCGCGGGTCTGGCCGGCCTGTTCGCCGTCGCGCTGCTCTACGCGCTGCGCACCGGCCGCGAGGAAGCGATGATGCGCTCCGCCTTCGGCGCCGAATACGACGCCTACGCCGCCCGCACCGCGCGCCTGCTGCCGGGCGTGTTCTGAGGCTGCGGCTCGCCTCCCGCTCGTGACATCGCCGGGCGGAGTTGCTAGAGCGCACGCCTGACGAACCTCTTCACCAGAGAACCCATCCGATGCCCGATCTATTGCTCGAACTTCGTTCGGAAGAGATTCCCGCCCGCATGCAGCGCAAGGCGGCGGGCGACCTCAGGAAGATGGTGACGGACGGCCTGGTCGAGGCGGGACTGACCTACGAGGCGGCGCGCGAATACTGGACGCCGCGCCGGCTGGCGCTCGACATCCGCGGCGTCACCGCCCGCTCGAAGGACGTGCGCGAGGAAATCAAGGGCCCGCCCGTCAAGGCGCCGGAGGCCGCCGTGCAGGGCTTCCTGCGCAAGGCCGGGCTGTCCTCCACCGACCAGCTTTCCGTGCAGTCCGACCCGAAGAAGGGCGATTTCTACGTCGCGGTGATCGAAAGACCCGGCCGCGCGGCGGAAGACATCATCGCCGCCGTCATGCCCACCGTCATCCGCGACTTCCCCTGGCCGAAGTCGATGCGCTGGGGCGTGGCGTCGGCGCCGCGAGACCCGCGCTTCTACGGCGATGTGGCGAAGGGCTCCGAAAGCCTGCGCTGGGTTCGCCCGCTGCAGTCGATCCTGTGCACCTTCGGCCCCGAGACCGCCGAGCCGGTGGTGGTGGATTTCGAGGTCGACGGCCTGCGCTCCGGCAACGTCACCTTCGGCCACCGCTTCCACGCGCCGGAAGCCATCGCCGTGCGCCGCTTCGACGACTACGTGGCGAGCCTGGAAGCCGCGAAAGTCGTGCTCGACACCGAGCGCCGCAAGCAGATCATCCTGCACGACGCCCGCAACCTCGCCTTTGCCAGCGGCCTCGATCTCGTCGAGGACGAAGGGCTGCTCGAGGAGGTCGCCGGCCTCGTCGAGTGGCCGGTGGTTCTGATGGGCTCCTTCGAGGAGGAGTTCCTGGCCATCCCGCCCGAAATCGTGCGCCTCACCATCCGCGCCAACCAGAAATGCTTCGTGACGCGTCCCCACGGCGCGGCCCCCGAGGCCGGCCTCGCCAACCGCTTCATCCTCACCGCCAACATCGAGGCGAACGACGGCGGCGTCGAGATCGCCCACGGCAACGGCAAGGTGGTGCGCGCGCGCCTGTCCGACGCCGTGCATTTCTGGAAGACCGACCAGTCCAACCTGCCCGACCTCGCCGCGCTGAAGCCCTCGGCCGAGAAGTTCGGCCTCGACCTGGTCAAGCCGCTCGACCAGCGCATGGCCCGCCTCGACCACCTCGGCGTCACCTTCCACGCGAAACTCGGCACGCAGGGCGAGCGCGTGGAGCGCATCGCCCGGCTGGCCGAGGAGATCGCCGCGACCCTCTCTACCTCCCCCTTGTGGGGAGGTCGCGCCGAAGGCGCGGGTGGGGGTACGCCTCGCGCCGACGCATCACCCCCACCCCTGACCCCTCCCCACAAGGGGGAGGGGGACCTTCCCGCGCTCGCCCGCCGCGCCGCGGTGCTCGCCAAGGCCGACCTGCAGACCGAGGTCGTCGGCGAGTTTCCCGAACTCCAGGGCGCCATGGGCCGCAAATACGCGCTGCTGCAGGGCGAACACCCATCCGTCGCCGCCGCGCTGGAGGCGCACTACAAGCCGCAAGGCCCGACCGACACGGTCCCCACCGACCCGGTCGCCGTCGCCGTCGCGCTTGCCGACAAACTCGACACCCTCGTCGGCTTCTGGGCCATCGACGAAAAGCCGACGGGCAGCAAGGACCCCTACGCACTGCGCCGCGCGGCGCTGGGCGTGATCCGGATTCTGGTGGAGAACAGGGTGCGGCTGGAGTTGAAGCCTCCATTCATGAAGCTCTGGATTGCTCACCTTCTGAACGAACGAAGTGAAGTTCGAAGAAAGATCGAAAGCTTTCTGGAAACGATAAATCATTTGAATGATGTCGATCGTTTCGAGGCGGTTTGCCGGTACTCAGATTCACTTTCGAAGGTGAGACGCCAGCCACATAGCGACGACGCTTTGCCCGACCTCCTCTCCTTCTTCCACGACCGCCTGAAGGTCTATCTCCGCGACAAGGGCGCAAGGCACGATCTCATCGACGCCGTGCTCGCCAGCGGGGGAGCGCCGATCTCCCCCGGTGTGGGGGAGATGTCCGGCAGGACAGAGGGGGGCGCCCAGGCTCGACCTGTCAGCACGTCCACCCAACCCTCCGAACTTACGCCGAACCCTGCAATTCCGTATGACGTCGACCATGGGCACTCCACGACGCCCCCCTCTGCCCTGCCGGGCATCTCCCCCACAGGGGGGGAGATCGGCTCGTCGCCGGCCGCGACCTCCTCACCGGCCGAAGGCCGCAAGCCCGACCGGGCGTCGGCCGGTCAGGCCGCCCCAGCGGAGGCCAGCGAGCGCGCGGCCGCGAGCTCGCATAACGACGACCTCCTGATGATCGTCCGCCGCGTGGAAGCCCTGTCGGACCTGCTCGACACCGAGGACGGCAGGAACCTCGTCGCCGGCACCCGGCGCGCGGCCAACATCCTTTCCGCCGAGGAGAAGAAGGGCACCCGCGTCGCCAGCCATGTCGACGCATTGCTCCTGTCCGACCCGGCCGAGATCGCGCTGCACGCCGCCGTCGAGAGAGCCGAGCGCGAGGCGGCGACGGCCATCGCCATCGAGGATTTCGCCGCCGCCATGCGGGCGCTTTCGGTCCTGCGCGCGCCCATCGACGCCTTCTTCGACAAGGTGCTGGTCAATGCCGAGGACGAGGCGGTGCGGGCCAACCGTCTGGCGCTGCTCGCCCGCATTCGCGGCGCGACCGGCCAGGTGGCGGATTTCTCGAAGATCGCCGGCTGACGGGCGTCCCTATTCCAGCCGCATCGTCGGCGGCGGCGTGGCCGGCACCGATGGCGGGGCGGCGGGTGCGGGCGCCTCGTCCCGCTTCAGCGGCGCGCTGTCCTTGCGCTCGGTAACAGCCGGGGCTCGCGACGGCGAGGACGGCCCGGCGGCTGGTCTAGCCTTCCCCGCCGGCTCTTCCACCGCCGCGCGCACCGGCGTCGGCGCGGAGTGGAAGGCGTCGCCCGCGAGCCCGCCGCGAAACACCGCCGGCAGGCTGAGCGGCGCGCGCGCCGCCATGACGACCCTTTGCGGCTCCACGGGAAGCGGTTCGCCGAACGCCACCATCGAGCGCGACAATTGCGGCGGCCAGGCGACGACATAGCGCGGATCGGGGGCGGGCGCGGCGGCGGGCTTCGGCTCCGTCCGGTCCGTATCCCCCAGCGCCGACGTCTCGATGCTGCGGTCGGGAGGAGGAGCGGCGCTCGCCGCCGAAACGACGACGGGCGAATCCGGCTCCCCGAGCACGATCACCGAACGCGGGCTGGCCACCGGTTCGCCGCCGAGTGCGACGAACGACGATGCATGCGCCTGCTGCGCCAGCAGGAGCCCGGTCGCCATCATGGCGGCTCTGGGAAGCTTCATACAATCACGCCCTGTCCCTGGCGGTACACATGCGAACACACACTGCCACGCGGATTTGACGATCCCGTTCCCGAAATTGATAGCATCCGAACGATTAATGAAACGATGACGCTGGGTCACTTGTCGCGACCGGCCGCGCGCGATAGGCAGCGCCGCGAAAGGAAACGCTTCATGGCCGACATCATCCCAGAGGCGCGGGCGCTGGACCGAGCCGGCGAACTGATCCTCGCCGGCCTGCCGATCGCCGTACCCACCGAGACGGTCTACGGCCTCGCCGCCGACGCCACCAGCGGCCAGGCGGTCGCCCGCATCTACGAGGCCAAGGGCCGCCCGCGCTTCAACCCGCTGATCGTCCACGTGGCGGATCGCGCGATGGCCGATCGCATCGGCGTCCTCGATCCGCTGTCGCGCAAGCTCGCCGACGCCTTCTGGCCCGGCCCGCTCACTCTCGTCGTGCCCTTGCGCGAAGGCGCCGGCATCAGCCCGCTGGTCACGGCCGGGCTCGAAACCGTCGGCCTGCGCATGCCGGTCGGCTTCGCCGCGAAGCTCATTGCCGCCACCGGCCGGCCGCTCGCCGCGCCCAGCGCCAATTCGTCGGGCCGCGTCTCCGCCACCAGCGCCGAGGCCGTGGCGGCCGATCTCGGCGACCGCATCCCGCTCGTCGTCGATGGCGGCGCCACGCCGGTGGGCGTCGAATCCACCATCGTCAAGGTCGAGAATGGTCGCATCCGCCTGCTCCGGCCGGGCGGCGTTCCCGCGTCCGACATCGAGGCCGTCGCCGGCGCGCCGGTCCAGCGCGGCTTTGCCGCGCAGCGCGGAGCCCCGACCGCCGCCGTCGAGGCGCCGGGCATGCTCGCCTCGCACTACGCCCCGCGCGCCGCCGTGCGGCTCGGCGCGACGTCGGTCGGGGCAGGGGAGGCGCTGCTCGCCTTCGGCCCCACCCGCGTCCCGGGCGCGGCCGGCGCCGCCGCCATGGCCAACCTGTCGCCTACCGGCAGCCTGCGCGAGGCCGCCGCCAATCTCTTCTCCATGCTGTCGGAACTCGACCGCTCGGGCGCGGCCGTCATCGCCGTCGAACCGATCCCGGCGCAAGGCCTCGGCGAAGCCATCGCCGACCGCCTCGCCCGCGCCGCCGCCCCGCGGGGCTGAAGCGTCGGCTGCTTGTCGACCCGGCGTTGCGGGCCTACGCTACACGGATTGCGCCGGCTCTGAAGCTGCCGATCTCCCCCCTTGTGGGGGAGATGTCCGGCAGGACAGAGGGGGGCGCGAAGGAATGCGATCCGCTCCGATCTTGGAGCATCCGGACAATCGATGGCTTTTGACTTGCTTCTCCCCCCCGACCTCCTCGCCCGCTTCGCCGCCATCGTCGGCGATCGTCACGCGCTCACCGCCGAGGTCGACATCGCCCCGCATGTCGTCGAGCCGCGCGGTTTGTGGACCGGCCGCACCGGCCTCGTGCTCAGGCCGGGCTCGGTCGGGGAGGTCTCGAAAATCCTGACGCTGGCCACCGAGACGCGCACGCCCATCGTGCCGCAGGGCGGCAACACCGGCCTCGTCGGCGGAGGCACGCCCGACATGTCGGGTCGCGAGATCGTGCTGTCGCTGTCGCGGCTCGACCGCATCCGCGAGGTCGACACCGCCTCCAACACGGTGACCGTCGAGGCCGGCGTCGTCCTCCAGCGCGTGCGGGAGGCGGCCGAGGCGGCGGGCCGGCTGTTCCCGCTGTCGCTCGCCTCGCAGGGTTCCTGCCAGGTCGGCGGCAATCTCTCGTCCAATGCCGGCGGCACCGGCGTGCTGGCCCACGGCAACGCCCGCGAGCTCTGCCTCGGCGTCGAGGTGGTCCTGCCCACGGGCGAGATCTTCGACGACCTGCGCAAGCTGAAGAAGGACAACACCGGCTACGACCTGAAGGACCTCTTCGTCGGCGCCGAAGGCACGCTCGGCGTCATCACCGCCGCCGTGCTGAAGCTCGTGCCGAGGCCCAAGGGCCGCGAAGTGGCCTGGGTGGGCCTGAGGTCGCCGGATGAAGCCCTGTCGCTGTTCTCGCTGGCGCTCGACCGCGCCGGCTCCGGCCTCACCGCCTTCGAGCTTTGCGCCGCGATCGCGGTCGATTTCTCCGTCCGCCACACGCCGGGTCTCGCCGCGCCGCTCACCGGCCGCCATCCCTGGCTGGTCCTGATGGAGATCTCGTCCGGCCGCTCGGCCGGGGATGCCCGCGCCCTGATCGAGGAGATTCTTGCCGAAGGCTTCGAGGCCGGCCTCGCCGACGATGCGGTGATCGCCCAGAATCTCTCCCAGGCGCATGCCTTCTGGGCCATCCGCGAGGCCATGTCCGACGCCCAGAAGCCGGAAGGCGCCTCCATCAAGCACGACATCTCGGTGCCGGTCGTAAGCATTCCGGCCTTCATCGACAGGGCCGGGCAGGCTGTGCTCGCCGCCGCGCCGGGCGCCCGTCTCGTCACCTTCGGCCACATGGGCGACGGCAACCTGCACTACAACGTCTCGCAGCCGGCGGGCGGCGACAAGGCGGCCTTCCTCGCCCGCTACCGCGAACTCAACGACGTCGTCCACGCCGTGGTGCGCGACTTCTCCGGTTCCATCTCCGCCGAGCACGGCATCGGCCGCATGAAGCGCGACGAGCTTCTCGCCACCCAGTCCCCGGTCGCCACCGACCTGATGCGCCGCATCAAGGCGAGCTTCGACCCGGCCGGCATCATGAACCCCGGCAAGGTCGTGTAGTCGGTTCCTCTTGCCGTACTCACGGCCGATGCGCGTTCGCGTAGGCCTTCAGCACGGCCTGCATCTTGGTCAGGTGCCCTTTGCCCCCGGCCTGCTGACGAAAGAACTCGAACACGTCGGGATCGAGCTTCAGATGGACCGAACGGGGTCGTTTCGGTTCCTCGATCGCCGCCTTGGCCCAGAACTCGGCTCCCAGACTTTCGCCTTCGGGCGCCTTCGGATCGTGGAAGAGTTCACCCGCCTCCTTCATTCGCCTTACCTCGGCGAGCGATGCCCGCTTGATATTCTGCTCGCTCATCGCGGCCTCCTTTCCATGCTGTAATCAGCCTCGTGGAACCATGCCGCTCGGTATGGACCACGACGAAACACTCGTCGTCGATCATACCGAGGGAAATCAGACGTTCCTCGCCGTAGTCCTCGCGGTCGTCGCGACGGGTGAGCACCACGCCCTCGAAAATCAGCGCCGCGTAGACCATGTCGATCCCACGCTGCTCGATGATCAGCCGACGCTTGTTCTCGTCCCATTCGAAATCCATCCAGGGTGTTCCTTCCGATGAAGGTTTTCGTCATGGGAGATCCCGCGCAAGCGCGCTTGCTGGATGTTTAAATATACACCGAAAGTGTACACTTTCAAGGAGGGCCTTGGGGTTGGTGTCCGGTTCCGCGCAATCCTTCGCGTCCTGGTGGCATTCCGCTAACCATCGGCCGCGCTAGCAAAATTTAACCGAACTTCTAAGGCCGGCGGTAAGGCCCCCGCGCTAGTCTGCAACCCATACGAGGCCGAGCAAATCGGCCCGCGAGGACCGCAACGTCGGCTCTCAGGGAATGCAGGAAGGCGTGAAGATGAACTCTGTGACCAAGCCCGGCTGGGCCGGCCGCAACATGCGGCTCGACCCGTTCCGGTTGCCCCAGATGACGAGCTATGCTTCCCGCGACGACCTCGGCGAGGTCGTCGTGACCATCGACCGGCGCGGCGCCGTCATGCGCCGCATCCTCGAACGGTCGGGACTGCCGGTGTCGCTGCTCTTGCCCGCGCGCACCTTCCAGGGCGTCGCCGCGCGCGCCATCGAGGACGGCGAGGGCAACGTCACTGTCACCCTCGAGCTCCACCACGCCGACCCGATGCTGTGCGTGCCGTTGCTCGTCGCCGACGACCTCGACGACGTGGCCGCCGACTGGCGCGCCTGGTCGGACGTGCTGAAACTGCCGATGCTGCTGATCGAGGCCGACGGCGTCGCCCGTTCGCTGGAAGCCTCGCTCAGCACCGTGCGTCCGGTCGACCGGCGCAAGCGGGTCGGGTCGCAGCCGCGCCGGCCGCGCTTCCTCGCCCGCCGCCGCAAGGGCAATCTCGGCCTTCGCCTGGTGGTGAAGGGCGAGGAGATCATCGCCCGCAACTGAGCGGGACGCCAGGCGTCCGTCCGGTGCCTCTCAGCGTCTGAATCAAAAAGGCGCGAGGCCGAGGCGAAAATGGCGATTTCGAGAACCGGAGCGGAGCGTACATTCGGGTACGTGAGCACCGGCAGCGCAGAAATCGCCATTTGCAGCCCGGCATGACGACATTTGGATCAGATGCTCAGACCAGCGGGCTGATCGCCATCCACAGTCCGCCGCCGACGAACCCGGCGAAGATCAGCCAGCCCACCACGTTGTTCGACTTGAACAGCGCCAGGCACTGGTCCGGATCGTCGATGTCGAGCACCTTCACCTGGCGCACCATGTGTGCGCCGGCCGCCAGCAGGCCGGCCAGCGCCGGAAACGGCGCCATCGCCGAGGCGCAGGCCGCGCCCATCAGGAGCAGCGCGCCGCCATAGAGCACGATCAGCGCCGGCTTGGTTCGGTCGCCGAACAGCCGCGCCGTGGAGCGCACGCCCACGATCGCGTCGTCCTCCTTGTCCTGGTGGGCATAGATCGTGTCGTAGCCGATCACCCACAGGATCGATCCCGCGTAGAGGAACAGCGACGCTGGATCGATGTCGCCGAACACCGCCGCCCATCCCATCAGCGCGCCCCACGAGAAGGCAAGGCCGAGCACCAGCTGCGGCCAGTTGGTGATGCGCTTCATGAAGGGATAGACCGCCACGATCGCCAGCGACGCGATGCCGAGCAGGACGACGAAGCTCTCGAACTGGACGAGCACGGCGAGCCCGACGAGCGACTGCAGTACGAGGAACACCCAGGCCTGCTTGCGCGTCACCTTGCCGGCCGGCAGCGGCCGCGAGCGGGTGCGCTCCACCGCCTGGTCGATGTCCTCGTCCACGATGTCGTTGAACGTGCAGCCCGCCCCGCGCATGGCGAACGCGCCGAGGAAGAACAGCACGAGATGCCAGGGGTTGGGCAGCAGCGTCATCAGCGGCTCGCCCGGCCGCGCATAGGCGATCGCCGCCAGCGCCGCCGACCACCAGCATGGCCACATCAGGAGCTGCCAGCCGATCGGCCGGTCCCAGCGGGCCAGCTGCGCATAGGGCCACAGCCAGCGCGGCAGGGCGCGATAGACCCAGTGCCCGGTCGGCGCGTCGGCGACCCGTCCCTGGGCCTCGCGGGATTGAATGCTATCCATGGCTGGTTGAGTGGCAGGGCAGGGCGCAGGCGTCAAGGGAAGGACGCCGCCCGCGCCGCAGCTTGACGGGGGAGAAATATATATCTAACAAGTAATATAAACGGAAAGCAATTGAATGACGGACACCCTCTCGCTCGCCTTCGCGGCTCTCGCCGATCCCACCCGCCGCGGGATCCTGGCCCAGCTGGCGCTCGGCGAGCGCACGGTCAACGAACTCGTCGAGGGGCGGGGGCTCAGCCAGCCCGCGATCTCCAAGCATCTCAAGGTGCTGGAACGAGCCGGTCTGATCGAGCGCGGGCGCGACGCGCAGAAGCGCCCCTGCCGCCTGGCGCCCGAGGGGCTGGAAGTCGCGCGGCGCTGGATCGACCGCTGCCGCGCCGACTGGGAAGGCGCGTTCGACAGGATGGACGCCCTGCTCGCCGCCATGCCGGCGCGGGCCGATGATGGAGGAGACCAACGATGACCGCAGCCGCCGAGGCCGCCCCGCGCCGCGACAATCTGCTTCGCCTGACGCGGCTTTTCGCCGGCCCGCCCGAGCGGGTCTGGCACGTCTGGACGGACCCTGCCTGCGTGGCGGTCTGGTTCTCCTCCTCGCACGGCTTTCGCGCCACGGTCCAGGAACTCGACCTCCGGCCCGGCGGGTTGTGGCGGCTGGAAAACCGCAAGGGCGGCGAGATCGAACATCCCTGGGGGGTCTACCACGAGGTCCGTCCGGCGCGCCGGCTCGTCTTTTCCTACCTCTTCGCCGGCACCGACTTTCATTCCACCGTGTCCGTCCGTCTCGCGCCCGAAAGCCACGGCACGCGCATGGATTTCGTGCAGACCGGCTTCCCGGACGCCGTGGCCGAGCGCGAGCACGGCAAGGGCTGGCCGATCGTCCTCGGGATCATGGAGGAGGCCTTGCTGGCGTCGGGCGGCATCGGCGCGTCGCTGCCGTCCGTGCCGCGAGGCCGCCAGTCCGGCGTGGCGGCCGACCTCGAGGCGGCCCGTCGCCGCTTCGAGGAACGGCGCGACGCGGAGCGCCCGAAGACCTGAGCCCTGCCGCCCCAACCGTCCGCGTCCCGGGCTCCGCACCGATCCCTTGCGGCTGATCGTATCAGCCGGCTGGAAACGCGACCGTCCGGCTCTCTCCCGATTGACGCTTACGTCAAAAATCACTAGCCATCGGGCCGACGTTGCGGCGGCGTCCCGCCGCTGTATCTTGAACACCTGACCGCCCGGCCATCGCGGACCGGGCGTCGCAAGGACAACGGGCCGGCCCGACCGGGCGCGGCCGCATCCGGGAGGAATCGCCCCATGTACCGTGCCCCCGTCGAGGACATTTCCTTCGCGCTGAACGAGATTGCCGGCCTGCGCGCCGCCATCGACGCCGGCGTCTTCCCGGAACTCTCCACCGATCTCGTCGACGCCATCCTGGCCGAGGCCGGGCGCTTCGCGGGCGACGAGGTCGCGCCGGCCGGCAAGGTCGGCGACACCCAGGGCGCGACCTGGAACGACGCGGCCGTCACCACGCCGGACGGCTGGAAGGAGCTCTACACCCGCTGGCGCGAGGGCGGCTGGAACGCGCTGTCGGCGCCCGAGGAGTTCGGCGGCCAGGGCCTGCCGCAGATGCTCGGCGTCGCCGCGCTCGAGATGTGGAACGCCGGCTCCATGGCCTTCGCGCTGGGGCCGACGCTCACCATGGGCGCCGTCGACGCGCTGGAGAAGCACGCGACGCACGAGTTGCAGCAGATCTATCTGCCGAAACTCGTCTCGGGCGAGTGGATGGGCACCATGAACCTGACCGAGCCGCAGGCCGGTTCCGACCTCGCCGCGCTGCGCGCCCGCGCCGAGCCGGTGGGCGACGGCACCTACCGGGTCTTCGGCCAGAAGATCTTCATCACCTATGGCGAGCACGACTTCACCGACAACATCGTCCATCTCGTGCTCGCGCGCCTGCCCGACGCGCCGGCCGGCACGCGCGGCATCTCGCTCTTCCTGGTGCCGAAGTTCATTCCCGACGCCGACGGCAATCCCGGCGCCCGCAACGACGTCTTCTGCGCCTCCATCGAGCACAAGCTCGGCATCCACGGCTCGCCCACCTGCACCATGATCTATGGCGACGGCAGGTTCGGCGACGCGCCGGGCGCCATCGGCTGGCTGATCGGCGAGGAGAACAAGGGCCTGGCCTGCATGTTCACCATGATGAACAACGCCCGCCTCGCCGTCGGCATGCAGGGCGTGGCGATCGCCGAGGCCGCCTGGCAGAAGGCGCTGGCCTACGCGACCGACCGCCGCCAGGGCAAGGCGCCGGGCTTCACCGGCCAGGGCATGTCCCCGATCGTCCTCCACCCCGACGTGCAGCGCAACCTGCTCACCATGAAGGCGCTGACGGCGGCATCCCGCGCCATCGCCTATTCCTGCGCCCACGCCACCGACATGGGCCGCGCCAAGTCGGGCGACGAGGCGCGCCACTGGCAGGACCGCGCCAACCTGCTCACCCCCGTCGCCAAGGCCTTCGCCACCGACGTCGGCGTCGACGTTGCCTCGATCGGCGTCCAGGTCCACGGCGGCATGGGCTTCATCGAGGAGACGGGCGCGGCCGTGCTCTACCGAGACGCCCGCATCGCCCCGATCTACGAGGGCACCAACGGCATCCAGGCGATCGACCTCGTCACGCGAAAACTGCCGCTGGCGGGCGGCGAGCACGTGCACGGCTTCATCGCCGAGCTGCGCGCCGACGCTGAGGCCGTGCGCGCCTCCAACCTGCCCGAATTCGGCCGCTCGGCGGAGAAGATCGCCGCCGCCATCGACGACCTGGAAGCCACCACCCGCTTCATGCAGGAATGCCTCGCCGCCGGCCGCGTGCAGGACGCGCTCGCCGGCGCCACGCCCTACCTGCGCCTTTTCGCGCTCGCCGCGTCGGCCGCCATGCTCGGCCGCGGCGCGGTCGCGACCAGGGACGCCGACCGCATCGCGCTGTGCCGCTTCCACGCCGAAAACCTCGCCGGCGAAACCGCGGCGCTGCGCGAGCGCGTCATCGACGGCGCCGAGAGCCTGGCCCAGGCCGCGAAGGCGCTGGGGTGAGGGTTGAGGTAGAGCTCTACGGCGCCCCCCTCTGCCTGCCGGCATCTCCCCCTCAAGGGGGGAGATCATTCGCGCCGCCGCTTTCACCACTTTC
>JBKBRJ010000080.1:0-15035 GCA_046292285.1 Mesorhizobium sp.
AGCGGGGACCGAGATTGACGAATTCCGTCGGGATCCACCTCCTCCCGGTGAACGACGGATGGGCCGGTACCGACCTCCTCCCCGGTGCCCGCCACCCAAACGACACCCGCCGGACCTCCTCCCCCGGCGGGTGTTGTCGTTTCCGGGGCATGCTGGACCAAGCGGTTCGCGATCGCGACGGGTGTCCCAGCCGCTTCCCCGCGCTATATCTTCCACACATCGTCAGATCCCCCAGCGCGGAGTTCTCCATGCAGATGCGTCCTCTCGGCCGGACAGGCCTGTCCATCGCGCCGCTCGTCTTCGGCGGAAACGTCTTCGGCTGGACGGCCGACAAGGCCACCTCCTTCGACCTGCTCGACCGCTTCGTGGATGCCGGCTTCAACGCCATTGATACAGCGGACGTCTATTCGCGTTGGGCGCCCGGCCATGTCGGCGGCGAATCCGAAAGCGTCATCGGCGAGTGGATGAAGGCGCGGAATGCCCGCGACAAGGTCGTGGTCATCACCAAGGTCGGCTCGGACATGGGCTCGGGCAAGCGCGACCTGTCGAAGCCCTACATCCTCAAGGCGGTCGAGGATTCGCTTAAGCGGCTCCAGACCGACGTCATCGACCTCTACCTCTCGCACTGGCCGGATGCCGGGACGCCCTACGAGGAGACGCTGTCGGCCTATGACGACCTCCTGAAGGCCGGCAAGGTCCGCTCGGTCGGCTGCTCGAATCTCGACGCCGCGCAGCTGCACGCCGCGCTCGACGTGGCAAGGGACAAGGGACTGCCGCGCTACGAGGTGCTGCAGCCCGAGCTCAACCTCTACGACCGCTCGTCCTTTGACGGCCCGCTCAGCGAACTGACCACGAAAGAGGGCCTCGGCGTCATCACCTATTTCAGCCTGGCCAAGGGGTTCCTGTCGGGCAAGTACCGCGGCGAGGCGGATCTCGGCAAAAGCCCGCGCGGCGGCGGCATCGGCGGCTACCTCAACCCGCGCGGCTTCGCGATCCTCGACGCCCTCGACTCGGTCTCGGCCAGGCATGGCGCGAAGCCGGCCGAGGTGGCGCTCGCCTGGATCATGGCGCGGCCGGACGTGACGGCGCCGATCGCTAGCGCCACGACCGTCGAGCAGCTCGACAGCCTGATGCGCGCAGCCAGTCTGGTGCTAGACACTGACGACAGGGCTTTGCTGGAAAAGGCGAGCGCGCCGGCCTGAGCGGCGCGTGGACGCCGGTTCAGCGCTCGCCGAGCACGCCGCGCTTCAACCAGTCATCGAGCGGCTTGACGTCGGGCGGGCCGCCGGCCGGCTCGTACCAGCTGTCGATCGCCCATTTCCGGCCCGAGCCGGTCTCGCGCAGCACCGCCGTGGAGTGCGGGTAGCGTCCATCGGCGAAAAAGCCGCGCGACCGGTTGACCTCGACGGCGTGGTGCCTGAGCAGGCCGCGCTTCTCGAGATAGAGCAGCAGAGACCGTGTGTTCGTGGACTCGTCGATGCAGTCCATCTGCCCCTTCACGCGCGACTGCGTGTAGTCGGACTTCTGCAGGTCGCGGACACCAATGACGCCGGCCGCCCGCTCCTCGGCATGCTGCACCGCCTTGCCGACCGCGGCGCGTTCCGCTTCTGGCGAGGAAACCTTGGCGAAGAAGGCGGCGAACCGCCTGTGGTCCGGCGCGCCGAGGTCGACACGCGTCTTGTAGGAGCAGTCGAAGCCGTGACAGACGAACAGCCGGCTTTCCTCCGTCCTGGTGATCTCGCCGAGATAGTTGCTCGACGACGAGGTGCATCCGGCCACGACGCCGCACAGCAGGACCACCGAAAGCTTGAACCCCTCACGCATGGACCGGGAAACTAGACAGGAGGCAACCGCATCGCAACAAAAGCTTTTGTGTCTGGCCTTTCGTCGGAGATCGCGTCCATGGCCGTGGCCGATTGCATTCGCGACGGGGCCGGCCTATCTCGTGGCCCATGACCACACCCATCCACGTCATCGGCGGCGGGCTCGCCGGTTCGGAAGCCGCCTGGCAGATCGCATCGGCCGGCGTTCCCGTCATCCTGCACGAGATGCGCGGCGTGCGCGGCACCGAGGCGCACAAGACGGACGGGCTGGCGGAGCTCGTCTGCTCCAATTCGTTCCGTTCCGACGATGCCGAGAACAACGCCGTCGGCCTGCTGCATGCCGAGATGCGGCTCGCCGGCTCGCTGATCATGGCCTGCGGCGACGCCCATCAGGTGCCGGCCGGCGGAGCGCTGGCGGTCGACCGGGACGGATTCTCGGACGCAGTGACGGCACGGCTCATGGCGCATCCGCTGGTGACGGTGGTGCGCGAAGAGATCACCGGCCTGCCGCCGCGCGAATGGGATCAGGCGATCATCGCCACCGGTCCGCTGACGGCGCCAGCGCTCGCCGAGGCGATCCGGGCGGAGACGGGCGCCGATGCGCTGGCCTTCTTCGACGCCATCGCGCCGATCGTCCACTACGACACCATCGACATGAATGTCGCCTGGTTCCAGTCGCGCTACGACAAGGTCGGCCCGGGCGGCACCGGCAAGGACTACATCAACTGTCCTATGGACAAGGCGCAATACGAAGCCTTCGTGCAGGCGCTGCTCGACGGCGGCAAGACCGAGTTCAAGGAGTGGGAGGGCACGCCCTATTTCGACGGCTGCCTGCCCATCGAGGTGATGGCCGAGCGGGGCGCCGAGACGCTGCGCCACGGCCCGATGAAGCCGATGGGCCTGACCAATGCGCACAATCCGACGGTGAAGGCCTATGCCGTCGTCCAGCTCCGACAGGACAACGCTCTCGGCACCCTCTACAACATGGTCGGTTTCCAGACCAAGCTCAGGCATGGCGAGCAGACGCGCATCTTCAGGATGATCCCCGGGCTGGAAAATGCCGAGTTCGCCCGGCTCGGCGGCCTGCACCGCAACACCTACATCAATTCGCCCACCCTGCTCGACGGATCGCTGCAACTGAAGTCGCGGCCCGGCCTGCGCTTCGCGGGCCAGATCACCGGCTGCGAGGGCTATGTCGAATCGGCCGCGATCGGCCTGCTCGCCGGGCGCTTTGCCGCCGCCGAGCGCCTCGGCCGCGCACCCTCGCCGCCGCCGGCCACCACCGCCTTCGGCGCGCTGCTCGGCCACATTACCGGCGGCCACATCGTCTCCGACGACGAGCCGGGAAAGCGCTCCTTCCAGCCGATGAACGTCAATTTCGGCCTGTTCCCGCCGCTCGAGCCAGGCACCAACCTCAAGCCCGAGGGCTTCGAGGGCCGGTTCCGCGGCAAGGACAAGACGGCGGCCAAGAAGCGCGCGACGACTGCGCGGGCGCTTGCCGCCTGCAAGGCGTGGCTCGGCGTCGAACGGGACGCCCAGGCGGCTGAGTAGCCTCGGGGCCAATCGGGGCGAGCGCATCCGGCACATCGGACGGCGGCAACCTGATCCTCGTCGCCCGCGACGGGTCCGCGCGGCGCTTGCGTCCGCCGGCGTGCCGGTCGAAAACACGATCCGAACCGGAGACGTTTTCATGACCAGCACCGACAGCACGTTCTTTCACATCAAACGCCATGGCGCCGTCGTCCATCTGGCGATGAACCGGCCGGAGCGGTCGAACGCCATGTCGCCGGATTTCTGGCGCGACCTGCCGCGACTGATGGCCGAACTCGGCCGCGACCCGTCCGTGCGCTGCGCGATCATCTCCGGCGAGGGACGCAACTTCACAGGCGGCATGGACCTTTCGGCCTTCGCCGACATCGCGAAACTGTTCGAGCAGGAGCCGGGCCGGGCTGCCTACGCCATGCGCGAGACGATCCTCGAACTGCAGGAGGCATTCAACGCCATCGAACGCGTCCCCTTCCCGGTCATCGCCGCCGTGCATGGCGCCTGCATCGGCGCGGGCGTCGACCTGATCACCGCCTGCGACATGCGGATCGCCGCCGCCGACGCCTATTTCGCCATCGAGGAGATCCACATCGGCATGGCGGCCGACGTCGGCACGCTGCAGCGGCTGCCCAAGCTGATCGCGCCGGCGGTCGCCGCCGAGCTCGCCTATACCGGCCGGCGCTTCTCGGCCGAGGAGGCCAAGGGCTTCGGCCTCGTCTCGGCCGTCCAGGCCGACCGGGAGGCGGTGCTCGCCGCCGGGTTCGAGCTCGCCCGCGCGGTGTCGGAGAAGTCGCCGCTCGCCATCGCCGGCATCAAGCGCAACCTCGCCTATGCGCGCGACCATTCCGTCGCCGACGGGCTCGACTACATCGCCACCTGGAACGGGGGCATGCTCAGGGCCGGCGACCTGATGGCGGCGGTGCAGGCGAAGATGGCGAAGCAGGCGGCGGCGTTCCCGGATCTGTTGAAGGGCTGACCCCACCGAACTCGGTCCAGCGGCATATCCGGCGCTTCTTTCCGACGGCTGGATGTTGTAAAGTCGGATATAATCCTACCCGAGGAGTCATGAGCATGGATCAGGCGGAGAAGCTTTCGGTAACGGTCACGCCGCAGATGGCGCAGATGATCCGCGAAAAGGTCGAGAGCGGCCAATACGCCTCGGCGAGCGAAGTGATCCGCGCCGGCCTGCGGGCTTTGCAGTACGAAGAGGAGGAGCGGGCCGAACGGCTGGAGGCGATCAAGGCCCGCATCAGGGCGTCGATCGAGGATCCGGGACCGGGGTACAGCAATGAGGAGGTTTTTGCTGAGGTTCGCGCGCGATTGATGGCAAAGTCGGCCGGACGCTTTCATGAAGCGCCTCAGCGTCCGCTGGAGTAAATCCGCAAAGAGCGACCTCCTCGATCTGATCGAGAACATCGGACATGCGACCGGTTCGATCGCCGTAGCCATCCGCTATGCTGACCGGCTCGAAGCGCGGTGTCTGCGCATCGGCGAGGTCCCGTTGTCCGGGCGACCGCGCGATGAACTGGCAATCGGTCTTCGCAGCACCCCGTTCGAACGGAGCGCGATCATTTTCTATGTCGTGGAAGAGGACCATGTCCTG
Organism: Mesorhizobium sp.; assembly: GCA_046292285.1. Taxonomy (GTDB): domain Bacteria; phylum Pseudomonadota; class Alphaproteobacteria; order Rhizobiales; family Rhizobiaceae; genus Aquibium. The sequence continues at coordinate 4,972 of JBKBRJ010000080.1, forward strand.
ATCCTGATATCGAACGTGTTCCGCCGTGGACGCGACTACGAGGCGGTTTTTCGCAGCGAGGCAGGGGCCGAAGACGAGGAAGGCTGATCACTCGGCTGCTTGCACCGTACCTTCGCTAGCCCCCCGCCCCGGCAGCCCCGGCCTGCCCGCTTCGCCCGGGTTCCGCGTCACGTAGTCCGCCTTGAGGCTCTCCGACGTCTCGCGTGAGCCGTCGTGGCTCCAGCCGGGCGGGGCGAAGAGGTAGCCGAGGCGCTGGCGCAGGGTCAGGCCGGGCGACGCGGCGTCGCGGAACATGCCGACCCATTCGTGGAAGGCGACCTTCACCGGGTTGAAGGTACCGAGGTTCTTGACGATGCCGTAGCGCGGCCGGTCCTCGTCGAGTTCCGGAACGAAGGTGCCGAACAGCCTGTCCCAGACGATCAGCGTGCCGGCGTAGTTGGCGTCGAGATAGCGCGGGTTGGTGGCGTGATGGACGCGGTGGTGCGAGGGCGTGTTGAACACCGCCTCGAACCAGGCCGGAAGCCGGCCGATCGCCTCCGTATGGATCCAGAACTGCCAGACGAGGTTGAAGCCGAAGACGAAGGCAATCACCGCCGGGTGGAAGCCAAGCAGCACGATCGGCGCCTGCAAGACGAACATGCCAGTGAAGGTGCCCGTCCACGACTGCCTGAGCGCGGTCGAGAGATTGTAGTGCTGGCTGGAATGATGGTTGACGTGCTCGGCCCAGACCCAGCGCACGCGATGCGCGATGCGGTGGTACCAGTAATAGCGCAGGTCGTCGATCAGGAAGGCGGCGAGGAACACCCACCAGGACAGGCCGAGGTCGAACAGCCGGAACTGCCAGACCCAGGTCAGCGCCCGATAGGCGACGAAGCCGAGCAGGATGCCGGCGACCACGTTGCCGGTGCCCATCAGCAGGCTGGTCAGCGTGTCGCGGGTCTCGAAATCACCCTTCGCCCGGCCGGTCCGCACCAGCCACAGCTCGATCAGGATCGCCGCCACGAAGAACGGGATCGCCAGTTCGGTGACCTTGGGAAACTCGTACGCATCCATCAGGCGGACCTCCTCTTCGCCGCCACGGGGGGAGCAAGCCGCCCTGCGATCCGCCCAGCATCCTCGGCGGAGGCGAAGGCGAAGCGTCCGCCGCGCCACGTGAAATCCCGAAAGGCGATGGCGACCTGATCCGGCGCCGAGCGGTCCACGCGCTCGATGTCCGCCGACGTCACGATGCGGGTCAGGAAACGATCGCCGAAGGAGCGGACGATTCCGGTCCGGCCGCGGTCGAGCTCCAGGAAGGCCGCCTCCCCCGCCATGGTCAGGCGAACCGCGGTCGGATGCTCGCGCGGGTGATCGACGGCGAAGCGCTCGCGCGCTTCGGCCTCGTCGGCGAGAGATGCGTCGCGGGTGCCGCCGGTCAGGTGCACCGCCAGCACAATCGCCGCGATGCCCACGACCACCAGGACCACGAGGACAGGCAGGCTCATTGCTACGTCTTTCCTCCCGTGCAGGACCCCGATCCCTGCGCGCGAGGATCTAGCACCAAGTTGACGTAAACGTCAAAGACCGCGTTGGAAAAGCGTGGGCACGCCGGTCGAGCGCTACCAGCCGCGAGTGGCCTTTCGAAACGCGATCCAGTGTCGGCGCAAGGCCGAAAGCGGCCGGCCGCCGTCAAGCGGCGCGGCCTCGACGCCCGCCAGATGGGGGGCGGCGAAGGCGGCAGGCAGATAGGCAGGCCGCAGCACGGCAGGCATCATCGCCGCACCACGCTCGAATGCGGCGACGTGTTCGCGTCCAAGCGCAATCATCGCCGCCACCGCGCGCGCGGCCCCCTCCCCGCCGGACAGAAACGTGTCGCGATCAATCCCCGCCGCCGCGAGGATGTCCGCCGGCACGTAGCACTGGCCACGCGCGCGATGGACGGGCAGAAGCCGCAACAGGCCCGCGATGGCCTGCGCGCAGCCGGCATGGCCGGCCAGTGCCCCATGCGCCATCGCCGCGTCGCGGTCGAGCACCAGGGCGGCGAACTGGATCAGCGCACCGGCCGTCTCGCCGCAATAGCCCTCCAGCGTCGTCCGGTCGGGCATCGGATCGTCGTAGAGATCGAAGATCCGCGCCTCGATCATGTTGTCGAAGGCGGCAAGCGGCAGGTTGTGTTCCGCGATCGTGGCACGCAGGGCATCGGCAACCGGATTTCCGGTCATGGCGCCGGCCGGCGCGGCGAGCGCGTCGCGCCACCATTGCAGGCGGATTTCGCCCGGCAGCGGTTCGCGCACGGCGTCGCGGACGCGCGCGACCTCGATGTTGAAGGCGTAGAGCGACGACAGTGCCTGGCGCCGGTCCTCCGGCGCATAGAGCACCGACAGGTATCGCTCCGGATCGCCCGTGCGGACGATCTCGGTCAGGTGATCGGCGCCCGCCGCCATGTCAATCGACGGCGATCAGCGCGGCGGCCACGGCCCGGTCCTCGGCGAGCAGCACGTTGTAGGTGCGCACGGCCGATCCCGTCGACATCGGGTCGGCCGAGATGCCGGCGGCGCGGAAGGCCTCGCGCAACGGTTGGGGGATGCGGCGCAGTTCGCGCCCCATGCCGACGATCAGGATTTCGATGCCTTCGGCCTCTGCCAGCAATCGCTCGAAGTCATCCGGGACAAGCCGTTCCGGATCGGCCGGCTCCCAGCCATGGATGCCGGACGGCAGGCAAAGCAGGGAGCCGCGATGCGACATGTCGGCGAAACGGAAGCCGCCATTGCCATAGGCATCAAGCGGTGCGCGACCGGGGAAGTGAGCCTCCCGGATGATCATGCCGGCCGGCCCGCCATGATCAGGCCTTCGAGGTCCCGGCCGTCACCGCGCCCGCTGTCGATGCCTCGCCGCCCTCCGGCGAAAGCGCGCCGGGCCTGAGCTTGAACAGGATCAGCAGCGGCGCCGCGATGAAGATCGACGAATAGGTGCCGAAGAGCACGCCGAAGAGCATCGCCGCCGTGAACGACCGGATCACCTCGCCGCCAAACAGGAACAGCGCGAACAGCGCCATCAGCGTCGTCACGGAGGTCATCGTGGTTCGCGACAGCGTCTCGTTGATGGCGATGTTCAGCACCTGCGGCAGCGGCATCTTCTTGTATCGTCGCAACTCCTCGCGCACGCGGTCGTAGACGACCACGGTGTCGTTCAGCGAGTAGCCGACGATGGTCAGGATCGCTGCGATCGATGACTGATTGAACTCGATGCCCGAGATGACGAAGAATCCGACCGTGATGACCACGTCGTGGATGGTGGCGATGATGGCGCCGACCGCGAACTGCCACTCGAAACGGAACCAGACATAGACCATGATCAGCATCAGCGCGACGATGACGCCGATCGTGCCCTGCGTGGCGAGTTCGCCCGAGACGGTCGGACCGACCGTCTCGACGCGGCGAATCTCGAAATCCTGCTCCAGTTCGCCGCGCACCAGCGCGACCGCGCTCTGGGTGGCATTGTCGCCGCCGTCCTGCGCCTGCACGCGGATCAGCACGTCCGTATCGGCGCCGAACTGCTGCACCTGGATTTCGCCGAGGTTCAGGTCCGACAGCCGGCCACGGATGTCCGCGATGTTGGCCGGACCGCTGCGCGACTGAACCTCGATCAGCGAACCGCCCTTGAAGTCGATGCCGTAGTTCATGCCTACGGTCATGAACAGCACGACCGCGCCGACGGACAGGATCGACGACAGGCCGAAGGTCCAGCGCCGCATGGCCATGAAGGGGATGCTGGTCCTCTCGGGCACCAGGCGCACCGGCGCGCGCGGCAGTTCCTTCGGCTTGGCGCGCCGCACCCAGGCGGCCACCAGCCAGCGGGTCAGGGTGAAGGCGGTGAAGACGGTCGTCACGATGCCGATGGCGAGCGTGACCGCGAACCCCTTCACGGGGCCGCTTCCGAGATAGAACAGCACCACGGCGGCGATCAGCGTCGTCACGTTGGCGTCGACGATCGTCGCCATCGCGCGGCTGAAGCCTGTATCGATCGCCTGGATCAGCGAGCGCCCATTGCGCCGTTCCTCGCGGATACGTTCGTAGATCAGGACGTTCGAATCGACCGCCATGCCGACGGTCAGCACGATGCCGGCGATGCCCGGCAGCGTCAGCGTGGCGCCAAGCAGCGACAGCAGCGCAACGATCATCGACACGTTGGCGACAAGCGCGAGGTTGGCGATCAGGCCGAGCAGTCCGTAGGCCGCGATCATGAAGACAAGCACCAGGACGGCGCCGATCATGCCGGCGAGTTTGCCGGCATCGATGGAATCCTGGCCGAGGCCCGGACCGACCGTCCGCTCCTCGATGATGTCGAGCGTGGCGGGCAGCGCACCGGCCCGCAGCAGCACGGCGAGGTCGTTGGCGCCCTGCACGTCGAAGCTGCCGGAGATCTGGCCCGTGCCGCCGAGGATCGGCTCGCGAATCTGCGGGGCCGAAATCACCTGGTTGTCGAGGATGATGGCGAACAGCCGGCCGACGTTCTGCTGCGTGGCCTGGCCGAATCGGGTAGCGCCCTTGGTATCGAAGCGGAAGGAGACGACGGGTTCGTTGGTGCGCTGATCGAAGGCAGCCTGCGCATCGACGAGATTCTCGCCCGACACGATGACGCGGTTTTCGATCAGGTAGGGAACCGGCGGATCGTCGGTCGAGAACATCACGGTCGAGCCGGCCGGCGGACGGCCTTCGATCGCCTCCTGCACCGGCATGCTGCTGTCGACCATCTGGAAGGTGAGCTTCGCCGTCTGGCCGAGGATGTCCTTGAGCCGCTGCGGGTCGCCGAGGCCCGGAACCTGCACCAGGATGCGGTCGTCGCCCTGCCGCTGGATGATGGGCTCGGTGGTGCCGAGTTCGTTGACGCGTCGGCCGACCACCTCGATCGATTGCGACAACGCGGACGATAGCCTGTAGGCGATGCCGCTGTCGGTCAGGGTGTAGCGGAGCAGGCCGGGCTCGGGCTCGGACAGTGCGAGTTCGGTGACCGACCCTCCCGCGAAAAGACCCGCTGAAACCGGCTCGATCAGGCTGGCGAGCACCTCCTTCGCGCGCTCGAGGTCGGCAGCCTCGCGGATGCGGACCTGCACGGTGCGCCCGGTGCCCGAAAGCCCCGTATAGCCGATGCGACCGTCGCGCAGGAGGCGGCGAATGTCGTCGCGCGTCGTCTCCAGCCGTTCGTCGATCAGGTTCTGCTGGTCGATCTGCAGGAGGATGTGGGACCCGCCCTGCAGGTCGAGGCCGAGCGTCATCTGGCGCTTGGGAAGCCAATCGGGAAGCCCGGCCAGCGTGCCTTGCGAAACGAGGTTGGGCGCCGCGAAGACGACGCCGGCCAAGACGGCCAGCCAGATGAGGATGGTCTTCCAGCGCGAGAAGTAGAGCATGTCGCTATCCGTCGGGCAGAGGCTTTCGACCGTCCACCCGCAACGTGTTTATTTCTTGGCGTTCTCGTTGGCGACCGGCTCGCCCTTGACGCGCACGTCGGCAATCGTCGCCCGCAGCGCGGTCACCTTCAGGCCGTTGCCGAGGTCGATCTCGAGTTCGCTGTCGTTGATGACCTTGGTGACCTTGCCGAGAAGTCCGCCGCCGGTGACGACCGAATCGCCGCGCCTAACGGCCGCCAGCATTTCCTGGCGCTTCTTCATCTGCTGGCGCTGCGGCCGGATGATCAGGAAATACATGATGACGAAGATGAGGACGAAGGGCAGGATGCTGATCAGCATGTCGGGGCCGCCCCCAGCCGTTTGCGCATAAGCCGGTGTCACGAACATCTAGGTCTCCTGAAAACTGGTATCGGGGCCCCGGCTGGGGCCCTTCGAAGGTGCGCGGAATATAGTCGCTCGCGTCGCCTTTGCAACCGATTAGCCGTCCCGGCACGGCGCTTTTGCGCGGCTTCGGCGCATGCTAGAGCGCCAGCGGACCAGCAAGGGATGCGCGAGCGCGATGGACAGCCGGAACCAGGAAAGCCTGAACGAGAAGATCGACCGCCTGATCGCGGCCATCGAGCGCCTGGCGCCGGCCGCCGCGCCGCGCTCCGACATCGATGCGGCGGACTGTTTCGTCTGGGATGCCGGGACAGGCGTCCTCCAGCCGGTGGAGCGCGTCAACCGCGTCGAGATCGGGCTGATCCGGGGCGTCGACCGGGTGCGCGACATCCTCGTCGACAACACCGAGCGCTTCGCGGCGGGCCTCCCGGCCAACAACGTGCTTCTGTGGGGCGCACGCGGCATGGGCAAGTCGTCGCTCGTCAAGGCGGCGCATGCGGCGGTCAACGCGGCGTCCGCGGCCCCTCGCCTGAAACTGGTCGAGATCCATCGCGAGGACATCGACAGCCTGCCCATGCTGCTTTCCATCCTCAAGGCGTCGACGCATCGCTTCGTCCTGTTCTGCGACGACCTTTCGTTCGACCATGACGACACGTCATACAAGTCGCTGAAGGCGGCTCTGGAGGGCGGCGTGGAAGGCCGCCCCGCGAACGTCATCTTCTACGCGACCTCGAACCGCCGCCACCTGCTGCCGCGGGACATGATCGAGAACGAACGGTCGACGGCGATCAACCCGTCGGAGGCGGTCGAGGAGAAGGTGTCGCTGTCGGACCGCTTCGGCCTGTGGCTGGGGTTCCACAAGTGCTCGCAGGACGACTATCTGGCGATGGTGGAAGGCTATGTCGGCCACTACGGCCTGGAGATCGGCGCGGACGACCTGCGCGCTCAAGCGCTGGAATGGGCCACCACTCGCGGCGCGCGGTCGGGCCGGGTGGCCTGGCAATTCGTGCAGGACCTCGCCGGCCGGCTCGGCCAGCGCCTCGACGGTTGAACGTCTGGACGTCGCCGGGGCGGTCCGGCGACCCCTCTCCTATTCGAGGTACTTCACCGGATCGACCGGCGCGGAGTCCTTGCGGACCTCGAAATGCAGCTTCGGCGTATCGGCCGATCCGCTCATGCCCGAGCGCGCGATCTCCTGGCCGCGACGAACCTTGTCGCCGCGCTTGACCGTCAGTTCGGACGCGTGGCCGTACACGGAGACGAGGCCGTCTTCGTGGCGCACCAAAACGGTGTTGCCGAATTCCTTCAGCCCGTCCCCGGCATAGATCACCACGCCGTTCTCGGCCGCCTTGACCGAGGTGCCTTCCGGCACGGCGATGTCGATGCCGTCGTTGACGCGGCCGCCCGCGGTGCGGCCATAGCCCTCGATCACGCGTCCGCGGACCGGCCAGCGCATCTTGCCGACGCCGGTCGCCTCGGGGGCGATCGCCGCGGTCTGCGTCACCGCCTCCTTGATGACCTTCTCGTCCTTCGTCGGCGGCGTGTAGGCGGTCACCGGGCTCGGCGCCTCCGCCTTCGGTGCGGGCGCGGTGGCGTTGGCGGAACTGGTCTTGATCGGGTCGATCGACGGCGCGGCCGGCTTGGCCGCCGCGACGGTGGCCGCGCCCGCTCCCGGAATCGTCAGCTTCTGGCCGATGCGGAGGTAGCCGTCGCCAAGCCCGTTGGCGGCCTTCAGCTGCGCGGTGGTGGTGCCCGTCTTTCGAGCGACCGCGTTGAGCGTGTCGCCGGAGACGACGGTGTAGACATTGCCGGCGTTCGACGTCGCGAGGCGAGCCGTCGTGGCCGTGGTGGTGGTCGTCGGCGCGGAGGCCGCCTGCCCGCTCGGCTTCGGCGCCTGCGGCAGGACGGCGACGTTTTGCGCTGGCGCCGGGGCCGGCCGCGGCGTATTCGGCGCATCGTTCTTCAGGCCGCGCGTGGAGCTCGAGGCTGCGACGCGGGGATCGTTGTCCGGGGCCGAGACTGGTGCCTGGCGCGAGTAGACATAGGTGGGAATGATCAGCTTCTGCCCGGCGGCGAGCTGATTGGCCGACGCCATGTCATTGGCCTTCAGGATTTCGTTGGCCGGCACGCCGAACCGCTTGGACAGATTGTAGAGCGTTTCGCCCTGGCGCACGGAAACGACCGTTCCGCCGATCTTGGACCAGCCGTCCTGCGACGATGAAGCCGCGGTGGCGAATGGCGCGGTAGTGTTGGTGACAGTGCGGTCGACCTCGACCGGCGCGGTGCGCGCCATCTGGACGGGCGCGGGCTGCTGCATCGGCGCCGGCTGGCTGGCCGCCATCGGCGGCAGCGAGCTGCGCTGGATGCCGCCGGCGGGCGCGCTGGTCGCGTAGCGTCCGCCCGAACTGTCGTAGGAACCGGCCGCCGGCGCCGCCGCGACCCGGCCATCGCCGGGGAACGGCTGCTGCGCATCCGACTTGATGATCGCCCGCTGGTTGGCGGTCGAGCCCGTCAGGAGATCGTCGGTGAAAATCCCCTCGTTGAAGCGGGTCACGCCGGAGCTGCACCCCGCCAGAAAGGTGGTGGTCGCCAGTATCGCGGCAATGCGCGAAAGATCGCGCCCGTTTGCCCCCAGAACCCTCATCCGCATCGCTTTTACTCGCGCATACTCGTTACAGTACGAGGCGATTAGAGCGCGTTAATCTTACCGGGCGGTTAAGCGGCGCGAGAATTGTGAAACGATTGCGGCGGAAGCGTCAGAGCCTGGCCGCCAGCCCCGGCAGCAGCGGCTGCAAGCGCACCTTGCCGATGTCATGCCGCTCGAAGCGGCTGCCGACCTTGGTCAGCCGCGCGACCGCCTGTTCGCCATCGCCGGGACCGATCGGCGCGATCATGATTCCACCGGAGGCAAGCTGGTCGACATAGCTGCGCGGCATGCTTTCGAAGGCGGCCCAGGAGACGATCCGGTCGAAGGGTCCCTCGCCGGCCATGCCGCCATTGGCGTCGGCCTGCCGCAGGATGACGTTGCCGATGCCCAGCGCATCGATTCGGTGGCGGGCTTGCTCGACCAGCGTGCGGTAGCGGTCGATGCTGACGACGCGGGCGCAAAGCCGGGCCATCACGGCGGCGGTGAAGCCCGAGCCGGTGCCGATCTCGAGCACGCGATGTTGCGGGTCGAGCGACAGGGCGTTGATCACCTGCGCCTGCAGGTCGATCCCCTCGATCACCTCTCCGCAGGCGATGGGCACGAGCCGGTCCGACCAGACGGCGGACTGCCACTGTGCGCCGATGAAGTTGCGGCGTGGCACCTGCTCGATCGCTGAGATCAGATCCTTGGCCACGATGCCCTTGCCGCGCATGCGAAGCAGGAACGCCGCGAAGCCCTCGCGTTCGTCGGCGACGGCGCTCATCCGATCGCACGCTCCAGCGGATCGCGAAGCTCGTGCGCGGTCAGGTCCAGATGCATCGGCGTGACCGAGACGTAATTGTCGCGCAGCGCGGCGAGGTCCGTGCCCTCGCGCACCTCGGACGGCTCGCGGCCGAAGCGCAGCCAGTAGTAGGGAAAGTTGCGGCCGTCGCGACGCTCGTCGATCCACAGACCGTGCACGCGCTTGCCCTGGGTGGTGACCTTGGCGCCCGCCACGGCGGCCGGGTCGCAATTGGGGAAATTGACGTTCAGGAAGGCGCCGGCCGGAAGGTTGGTCCTGATCAGCTTCTGCAGCAGCGCCGGGCCGACGGTCTCCGCCACTTCCCAGGGCACCATGCGCCCCTCGTCGGTGAAGTTGTAGGCCTGGCTGAGCGCGATCGAGCGGATGCCGAGCAGCGTTCCTTCCATCGCGCCGGCCACCGTGCCCGAATAGGTCACGTCGTCGGCGACGTTGGTGCCGGAATTGACACCCGACAGGATCAGGTCGGGCGGGGAATCCATGATCTTGCGCACGCCCATGATGACGCAGTCGGTCGGCGTCCCGCGCAAGGCGTAATGCCGGGCGTCGAGCTTGCGCATGCGCAGCGGCTCCGACAGCGACAGCGAGTGGGCGAAGCCCGACTGGTCGGTTTCCGGCGCGACGACCCAGACGTCGTCGGAAATGGCGCGCGCCATGCGTTCCAGCACCTGGATGCCCTCGGCGTGGATGCCGTCGTCATTGGTGATGAGAATGCGCATGTCGTGTCTTTGTCCGTTCCTAGGTCTGCAAGGCCCGCATTTCGTCGCGCCCCCCTCTGGCCTGCCGGCCATCTCCCCCACGGGTGGGGAGATCGGCAGCTTCGGCGCAGAGCGTGATCTCCCCCCGTGTGG
>JBKBRJ010000081.1:0-14173 GCA_046292285.1 Mesorhizobium sp.
GTGCTTTTTCTTGTTGAAGGCGGTTGCGTCGTCCTTGAAGAACTGAACGAGCGTGCCGGGTTCCGGGCCTTCATAGAGAATCTTTGCTTTTCCTTCATAGATGCGGCGGCGGCGATTCATTGGAATTGGAGGTCCTTGCAAAAGGAGGGGACCGGGTCGGGAGCGATGGCAGCGGCCGAGTACGGTGTTTCTGTCGCGGTCTGTATCGCAACTGCGTCATCTTCTCAACGTGCAATCGCGGGCGCTCCAACGCTTTGCGCGGGTCAGGGCGCGACAGTTTGCGCCCGCGAGGCCATCCCGGCCCGATTCCCTTTGATTTCACCGCTGAGCCACCATATTGAACCACCGGGATTCCACTTTGCCGGAGGCGACGCATGACCAACATGAACGAGCGCAGGGATGCATTCGAGAACAAGTTCGCGCATGACGAGGAACTGAAGTTCAAGGCGACGGCGCGCCGTAACAAGCTGCTCGGCCTCTGGGCGGCCGAGAAACTCGGCAAGACGGGCGAGGCGGCTGAGGCCTATGCCAGGGAGGTCATCGCCGCCGATTTCGAGGAAGCCGGCGACAACGATGTGTTCCGCAAGGTCCGCAGGGATTTCGACGCCGCCGGCGTCGCGCAGTCCGACCACCAGATTCGGCGGACGATGGATGAGCTTCTGGTCGTCGCGGCCGAACAGGTCTCGAAAGCCTAGGTTCGCCGAGGACAGACGGGTGGGGTCGCGGACGGCGGCTCCACCCTTCGATACAACGCAGGACCCGCGTACATGCCGGGGTCGGGGGAGACAAACACATGTCCACGCTCATCTCGCGGCTCGCGGCCGGTGAAACGCTCTTCACCGCCTGGTCGGGCATTCCCGACGCCCTGACGGTCGAGGCCATGGCGGGACAGGGCTACGATGCCGTGACGCTCGACATGCAGCATGGCGGCCATCATGAGGACAGCGTGCTGCGATCCATCCCCGGCATCCTGAGTGCGCGCGCGCATGCGGTGGTGCGCATTCCGGTCGGCCGCTTCGACATGGCCAGCCGCGCGCTCGACTTCGGCGCGGAGGCGGTGATCGCGCCGATGATCAACTCGGTCGCCGACGCGCGCGCCTTCGGGGCGGCGATGAAATATCCGCCGCTCGGCGAGCGGTCCTGGGGGCCGACCTTCGCTCTGCCGCGCAGCGCGACCCGCGACGCGCAGGAATGGCTCCTCACCTCCAATTCCCGGACGCTCGCCTTCGCCATGGTCGAGACGCGGGCGGCGCTGGATGCCCTCGACGGCATCCTGGAAACGCCCGGTATCGACGGCATCTTCGTGGGTCCGGCGGATTTCTCCATCGCCTGGACGAGCGGCGCCGTCGTCGATCCGGTCCGGGAGGACATGATGGAGGCCGTCGCCGACATCGCCCGCCGAACCCTCGCGGCCGGCAAGGTGGCGGCAATCTACCTGACCAACGTCGCCATGGCCGGCCGCTTTGCCGCGATGGGCTACCGCTTCCAGGCGGTCGCTTCGGAGCTTCGGGTGATCGCGGCCGGCTCGGCGGCCCTGCTTGGCGAGGCGCGCGGCAGCCTGAAATAGGGTTGCCGGCCTTCAGAACAGGGTTTCGAGCAGCAGCTTCCCCGAAAGCGCGGCCAGGATCGCGAGAATCACCCGGTCGACCGCCCTTGGCGAAACCTTGCCCGCGAGCATGGCTCCGAGCGGCATCGCCAGCGACACCGGCACCAGCGCGAACAGGCTGTAGAAGATCTCGTTCTCGCGGATCAGTCCGTTCGTCGAAGCCACGGCGATCTGGATGACCGAGAACGCGACGAACAGCGACGAGATCGTCGCGATGAAGTTTTCGCGCGGCAGCCGAAGCGCGTTGAGGAAGGTGATGCTCACCGGCGCCGAAAGGCCGGCGCCGCCCTGCATCAAACCCGCCAGGAGCCCGGCTGGCGCCGAGAGCCAGCGGGCAGTTCCCATCGGCAGGCTCCAGTGCGGTCGCGACAGCCGCAGGACCACGTAGAAAAGCACCGCGACCGCGACGCACAGCGACAGGAGATCGGGGTCGAAGGCCTTGAGCGCCAGCGTCCCCAGTCCCGCGCCGACGAGCCCCCCGGCGAGCAAAGGCAACATGAATTGCCGGTCGAGCACATGCCTGCGAAGCCGAAACGCCTGCCACAGATTGGTGCAGAGGTTGGGAAACAGCATCACCACGACGGCGAACCGAACGTCGAAGAAGGCTGCGAGCGCCGGGACCGCCAGGATGGGCGCGCCGGCGCCCGTCGCGCCCTTCAACAGGCCGCCGCCGGCGAGGCAGAGCACGATGATCGCGATTTCAGCGACGAGAGCGTCGTTCATCGTGCCGGCGCCGAACGCTGCCGATCGCTTTTCGTGGTTCTCTCAAGGACGAGGTGCTGGATCAGCATGATGGTCTTGGCATCGATGACGCGCCCGTCCCCGATGGCGGCGAAGGCGTCCTCAAGCGATAGTTCGAGCACTTCGATGTCCTCGCCTTCGCCCGCCGCGCCGCCGCCGTCGGACATCCGGTCCTGAGGAGTATACTCGGCGGTGAAGCACCATAGCCGCTCACTGACGCTCCCCGGACTCATGTAGGGATTGAACGCCAGCGAAACCTTCTCGAGCCGATAGCCGAGTTCCTCCTCCGCTTCCTTGCGGATGCAGGTCACGGGGTCGTCGGCATCGAGCAGTCCGGCGCAGACTTCGAGTAGCGGTTCGCGATATCCCGTCACCCAGGCCGGCAGGCGAAACTGCCGGACGAGCAGCACCGTACCGCGAGCCGGATCGTAGGGAAGGACCGCCGCGCCATGGCCGCGATCGTAGACCTCGCGCGACTGTCGTTCCCAGCTGCCGTCCCGGCGCCGGTAGTCGAAGACATGTTTCGTCAGGACGCCCCAGTCGTCCGAAAGCACTTCCTCGCCGACGAGGCGAATCCGATCCTGCACGCTTGCGCTCCCATGCGGTTCGCGTGACGCAGTAGTGGGGCGGCGGGCTTGCGGCAAGGGTGCAGCCGCGAACGCCGCCGGGCCAGCCAGTCCTGGCCGGCGGCATCCGCGCGCGTCTTCACGCGGCCTTGCTCGCCCTGGCGCTCATCACCTCGTCGGCCTGCCGTCCGGTCAGTTCGGCCATGTGATCGAAGGTCGACCGGTAGGTCGCCACTCCGGCCGTGGCCGAGCGCAGTTCGACGATGAGGTCGCCGATTTCGGCGAGCGGCATCATCGCCTCCACGACATCCCACCCGTCCCAGCCGGGGCGGGCGTCGAAACCGAGAATCTGGCCGCGCCGCTGCGGCAGGATGGCCGTGACCCGCGCCGTAGATTCGGAGGGGGTGAAGACCTCGATCTTCATGATCGGCTCGAGGATTACCGGCGAGCAGGACGGGATCGCCTCGCGCATGGCGAGCTTGGCTGCCATCTGGAAGGCCATGTCGGAGGAATCCACTGCATGATAGGAGCCGTCCGAGAGGTTCACGGCGATGTCGACCAGCGGAAAGCCCAGGGAACCCGACTTCAGGAAATCGCGGACGCCGGCTTCCACCGATGGAATGTACTGCTTGGGCACCACGCCGCCGGTAATGGTATCGGTGAATTCGAAGCCAGAGCCGCGGGGCAGGGGCCTGATTTCCAGAACGACGTCGCCGAACTGGCCATGGCCGCCCGATTGCTTCTTGTGGCGTCCGCGCTGCGTGGCGGGCTTGCGGATGGTTTCGAAGTAGGGAACGCCGGGACGGCCGGTCTCGGCGGCGATCTGGTACTTGCTGTCGAGCCTTTCGACCGTGACGCGCAGATGCATTTCGCCGTGGCCGGAAATGACGGTCTCGCCAGTTTCCTTGTGATCGATCGAAAGCGACGGGTCCTCCTCGGCGATCCGATGCAGGGACACCGACATCTTGACCTCGTCCTTGCGTTCGCGCGGGCGCAGCGCCAGCGCATGGACAGGCTCCGGCACCGGACGCGGCTGCAGGCTGATCGCCGGCGGCGCCTTGCCCACCGCCGCCGTGTCGCCGGTGCGCAGGTCGTCGAGCTTGCCCAGCGCGACGGTCATTCCCTCGTCGGCCGACGCGATCTTGGCCTGCTCTCGTCCAAGCAGGCGGTACAGGCCGGAGACACGGCCCGTCCTCCCGTCCGACGCGGTGATGTCGGAACCGTCGGCAAGCCCGCCCGCCAGCACGCGTGCGACGGACAGCTTGCCGCCATGCGGCGTGTAGATCGTCTTCATCACCTGGAGCATCGATCCCGTCGCGTCATCGAGGCCCAGACGCTTGCGGGTCACCGCGATGTCCGGACCGTCGTGGCGGATCGCTTTCAGGAGGCGCTGGATACCGTGTCCGAGCTCGGCCGAGCCGATCAGCACCGGCACGACCGCGCCGTCGCGCAGGTCGGCGGCAAGGTCGTCGAAGATCTCGTCGCGGGGAGGATCGATCTCCTCGAGCAGTTGCTCCATCAGGACGTCGTCGTGGTCGGCGAGACGCTCCAGCATCGAGAAGCGGGCCTCGATCTCGCGCGCCCTGTCGTCGTCGGGGATGGGCGCGATCTCGCTCTCGGCGTGCTCGCGCCAGATGTAGGCGCGCTCCAGGGCAAGGTCGATCGATCCCACCACGATCCCGTTCTTCCGCAGCGGAATCTGGCGCAGCAGCAGCGGCACCGAACTGGCGGGCTGAAGCATTTTCAGCGTGTCGCGCACGCCCTCGGTCGCCTTGTCCACCTTGTTCAGAAAGAGCATGCGCGGCACGCCGATCTCGTCCAGCGTCCGCATGATGAGCTGCAGCGCCGGAATCTTCTTTTCGTCCGGCTCGGCGACGACGATCGCGAGATCGCAGGCCGCCAGCACCGGCTCGGCCTCGTAGGCGAATTCGATGGAGCCCGGACAGTCGACGAAGGTCAGGCTCTCGCCCATGAAATCGGTGGTGGCGAAGGTCGCTTCCACGCTCATCTGGTGGGCGCGGGCCTCCGGGGAAGCGTCACCGACGGTGCCTCCCGACGAGACCGGGGCCTGGCGCTGTATGGCTCCCGTACGGGCGAGCAGAGCCTCGAGAAGCGATGTCTTGCCGCTGGCGAAGGGACCGACAATGGCGATGCATTTCGGTCCCGTGCGTCTTCCTCCTGCGCGATTTCCCATGGTGAACGGCCTCCTCCTCACACTTTTTTGTGAGCGGCGGCCGGCCTCCCGGCCGTCGCGCGCCGGGCCGTATTGCCCGGCTAACATCATCGTCCCATGGCTTTCGCGGACTGGCAAGGCGAATCAGCGGTTCATGACAACGGAATGTGGGTCGCCGACGAGCGCCGGAGCGCGCTGCTCGCAGGCGGTCTTGGCTTTATGAAAACTTAACCTCGACGCAGCATTTCAATATAGTGCCGAGAGAGAGCCTCGTGTCGGCGAACGAGAGGCGCAACCAACCTTTTGCCGCATGGCACGCCCGAACAGGGAATGTCGCGCAGGGGCGGAAACGATGGACATTCGATGACCCTTACATCTCGCAAGACGATTGTCCCGGTGCTCGTCCTGGGAACGCTGATCGGGGGCGCGGCGACACCGGCCCACGCCGACAACCTTTTCAAGATGCTGTTTGGCGGCGGCATCCAGCAACGCGAGGCGCGTGAGCGCCGGGACATCGAGGAGCGCCGCCCGCAGGCCGCGCCGGTTCCAGCTCCGGTGGTCACGATTTCCGCGCCGAGCTATCGCGCCTACAAGGCGGATGCGCTGGTCAGGGTCTCATTCCGCGACCTGCTGGACGCGCCGAGGACAATTTCCTTCGAACCGTCGCTGGCGGGTGGTTCGTTCGCCGAGGCTCTGGCTGGGCTGGAGGGCTTCGAACTGGCGGCGGAAAAGCAGGTCGCCAGGGCCATCGAAGCCTACTACGCCGCCCATGACGACTTTGTCTGGGTGAACGGCACAAGCGTCAACGCGCGCGCGGTCGAGGTCATGCGGGTGCTCGGCGAGGCGGCGAGCTACGGTCTCGATCCGGCCGACTATGCCGTGACGCCGCCGTCGCCCGGTTTCGACATGGCCGACATGCCGAAGCGCCATCGCGAACTGATCCGCTTCGAGATGACCCTGTCGGCGCGCGTGCTTCGATACGTGCGGGACGCCTTCGGTGGCCGCATCGATCCCAACCGCATCTCCGGCTACTATGATTTTCCCGAGAAGCCCCTGGACCTCGAGGCCGTTCTCGGTTCGCTGGCCCGAACCCAGGAGGTTCGCGCCTACCTGGAATCGCGGCACCCGCAAAACGA
Source organism: Mesorhizobium sp. (assembly GCA_046292285.1). Taxonomy (GTDB): domain Bacteria; phylum Pseudomonadota; class Alphaproteobacteria; order Rhizobiales; family Rhizobiaceae; genus Aquibium. Next base: position 6,223 of record JBKBRJ010000081.1, read on the forward strand.
ACGCTATCAAGCCCTGAGGGCCGAACTCGAAGTGCTCCGGGCCAGCCGCGAGAACGATATCGTCATCGACGCGACGCTGCTTCTCAAGCCGGGCGGCGTCAGCCCGGAGTTGCCCAAGCTCCTGCAACTGTTTGCTCGCGAGACCGACGATGCGTTTCGCGCCGAACATGCCGAACAGCTTTCGGCCCACGCCGATAGCGAGGCCTACGCGCCGGAACTGGTGGCGCTGGTGAAGTCCGCGCAGGCCTTCAAGGGACTGTCCGCCGACGGCGTCATCGGCCCGCGCACCGTGGCCGCCTTCGCGGGGACATCGAAGGCCGACCGCATCCGCAAGGTCGAAGTCGCGCTGGAGCAGCTTCGCTGGCACCCGTCCGATCTCGGCAGTCCGCGCGTCTTCATCAACCAGCCCGCCTTTACCGCCACCTACAACGAGGGTGGCGAGGACCGCCTGTCGATGCGGGTCGTGGTGGGAAAGGTGTCCAACCAGACCAGCTTCTTCTTCGACGAGATCGAGCAGGTCGACTACAATCCCTACTGGGGCGTGCCGCAGTCCATCCTCGTCAACGAGATGCTGCCGCGGCTGCGCCAGGATCCTGGGTATCTCGATCGATCCGGCTACGAGGTCACCGACGCGAAGGGCAAGCGCATTTCGTCGTCGTCGATCAACTGGTACCAGTATGGCGGCAAGGTGCCCTACAGCGTGCGCCAGACGCCGAGCGAGGCGAACGCCCTGGGAGAACTGAAGATCCTGTTCCCCAACAAACACGCCATCTACATGCACGACACGCCGTCCAAGAGCCTGTTCCAGCGTGATGTCCGCGCCTTCAGCCATGGTTGCGTGCGCCTGTCCGATCCGCGGGCGATGGCTGCGGCCGTGCTCGGCAAGCCGGTCGAGCACGTGGCGGCGAAAATCCGCGCGGGCCATTCGTCGGAGAAGGTGACGCGCAAGATCCCGGTCTACGTCGCCTATTTCACGGCATGGCCCGACCAGAACGGAAAGGTCGAGTATTTCGACGACGTCTATGATCGTGATTCGCGGCTTATGAAGGCGCTCGAGGCAACCGCCGAGGTGCGCGCGCCGACGAGTTGACTGGCGGCGACAAGCGTCGCCGCCCAAGGCATGAATCTCGCAGGCTTCGCTTGAGCGTCTGGCCGGTCAGCCGGTTTCGGTCATCCGCCTCGACAGTTCGGACGCGAATGCGGCGAGATCGATTCGCTTGCGCAGCGACGCCTGGCAGTCGATGAAGCGGAATGCCACGTTGTTGACCACCATCATCTTGTCGGCTTCGCGCACGCCGTCGTCGATCGGGGCATGCTGGAGGATTGCCAGGGCCGTGGCGATCGAGATCGCATCCGGCTTCAGCGGCGGCTTGTCCATGAAGACGGCGAGGCGGGCGTCGAAGCCCGCGATGACATCATCCCAGCCCCTCGCGGCCCGGTGTTCGGGCATTTCCTCGCTTGCAAGGACTTCGCGGTAGAGCGCGGCAAGTCCCTTGGCGCGCACGGCGGCGTCGGCGGGCAGGGCGGGGCGCAACTCCGCTTCCAGGATCAGGATCAGGTCCTGCGCGGCGACCGCGAAGGCTTCCCATTTGCAGATCTGCAAGGCGAACCCGAAATCAGGATCGCTGAACAGCTTCGGACCCGCGAGAAGCGTGCGGGCGCGCAGGTAGGAGTAGCTCGCCCCCTGGGCCAGGAAGGCCGCTCCGGCACGTATGGCCTCGACCGACGACGGCCAGTCCGTGGTTCGCCGCTTCGGCAGGATCGATCCAATGAGGTCAAGCAACGCACATACTCCCATAGCCGACTATGACCGCCGACCCCCGACTTAGCCTTTAGGATTAAGGCCGCCATTGACATTTGACTAAACAGGGTCGCTGCGCAACTATCCCTTTGGAGCATTTCCTCGAGTCACCTTTGCAGGCAAGGTTGGGAGGGGCCGGGCTGATGAGCTTGGCCTCGAGGGGGATTCTGTTCCGTATGGTGCCCTGTACCAGGTGGTATCAGTTCTTGAATCTCGGTTTGCTTATTTGGGAGGGAAGGAAGTGTCCGACAAACTGCCGCGAGAAGTGGCGGAGGCGCACTGGGGCAAGACTCGCAATCTGATGATTGTGACGCTTGTCATCTGGGCGATCTTCAGCTTCTTCATCCACATGTTCGTGACGGCATTGAACAATGTCGTCATCCTGGGCTTTCCGCTTGGCTTCTACATGGCCGCGCAAGGATCGCTCATCATCTTCGTCGTCCTGATCTTCTGGTTCGCCCATCGCCAGAATGCCATCGACGAAGAATTCGGCGTGGCCGAGGATTGAGGGGAGGATCACCATGGCACTGACAATGAAGGGTGATTTCACCGACAATCTGGCGAAGATCTACGGGATCTACGTCGGCGGCTTTGCCGCCTTCGTCGTGCTGATGGCCGTCCTGGCCCAGCTCGGCGTTCCGGACCGCTTCATCCTGTGGTCCTACATGGCGGCGACGATCGCCATCTACGCCTTCATCGGCATCATGTCGCGCACGGCGCAGGTGTCGGAATACTACGTCGCGGGACGCGCCGTTCCCGCCGTCTACAACGGCATGGCGACGGGCGCCGACTGGATGTCGGGCGCGAGCTTCGTCGGCATGGCCGGCACGCTGTTCGTGCTCGGCTATGACGGCCTCGCCTTCGTGCTGGGCTGGACGGGCGGCTACGTCCTCGTCGCGGTGCTCCTCGCGCCCTACCTGCGCAAGTTCGGCGCCTATACGGTGCCCGACTTCCTCGGCACCCGCTACGGCGGCAACGCGGCCCGTCTCGTCGGCATCATCGTGCTGTTCGCCTGCTCCTTCACCTACATCACGGCGCAGGTCTACGCATCGGGCATCATTGCCTCGCAGTTCCTCGGCATCGACTTCGAATGGGCGGTGTTCGCGGGCCTCGCAGGCATCCTGGTCTGCTCCATGCTTGGCGGCATGAAGGCGGTGACCTGGACGCAGGTCGCCCAGTACATCGTCCTGATCGTCGCCTATCTTCTGCCGGCCATCTGGATGTCGACGGTGCAGTTCGGCATTCCGATCCCGCAGCTGACCTATGGCGGCGCGCTGTCCCAGATCGCCGAGTACGAGGCGCTGCTCGGTGTGGTGAAGAGCCACGTCGTGCCGTTCCAGACCTACAGCCCGATGGACTACTTCTTCCTGATCTTCTGCCTGATGGTCGGCACCGCTTCGCTGCCGCACATCCTGATGCGCTTCTTCACGACCCCCACGGTCCGTGAGGCACGCAAGTCCGTCGGCTGGTCGCTGTTCTTCATCTTCCTGCTGTACTTCACGGCTCCGGCCTATGCAGCCTTCTCGAAGATGAACCTCATGAGCCTGTTCGCCGGCTCGGAGGGCAACCTGCTCGCCTACAGCGCCATCCCGCAGTGGATGATCAACTGGGGCTCCATCGCCGGCCACCAGCTGGTGACGATCTGCGGCGTCAAGGCCGAAACCGTCGCCGCGATCCAGGCGGCGTGCGAGGCCAAGGGCTTCGCCGGTGGCTTCCCCTACGCCGAACTCCGGCTCAACAACGACATGATCGTGCTTTCGACCCCGTCGATCGCCGGCATGCCGATCTGGGTCGTGGGTCTGGTTGGCGCGGGCGGCTTCGCCGCGGCGCTCTCGACGGCGGACGGCCTCCTGCTGGCCATCGCCAATGCGCTGTCGCACGACGTTTACTACAAGATGATCGACCCCAAGGCGGACTCCAAGCGCCGTCTCCTCGTGTCGAAGATCCTGCTGGTGGCCGTCGCCCTCGCGGCCGCGTTCCTGGCGCGCACCAAGCCTTCGGACATCCTGTCCATGGTGTCCTGGGCGTTCTCGATCGCGGCGGCCGGCCTGTTCGCGCCGTTGGTGCTCGGCGTCTGGTGGAAGCGTACGACCAATCTCGGCGGCATCGCCGGCATGGCCGCGGGCTTCCTGGTGACGATGTACTACCTGATCGGCAACGTCTACGGCTTCGACCTCGTCAAGGGTACCGGCGACGAGATCTCGTGGTTCGGCGTCCAGTCGATCTCGTCGGGCATCTTCGGCGTCCCGGTCGCCTTCATCGTGACCTACGTGGTTTCGATGATGACACCGGCGCCAAGCGCGGAGATGCAGGACTTCGTCGATCGCCTGCGCCTGCCGAAGGGCGGCCAGATGATGGTACAAACCCACTGACAATTCCGCTATGGAATGAACGCAGGGCCTCCGGGCCCTGCGTTTCGTTTTGGTTCACGGATACCGACACATGAATCAGGCCTCGGCCCTGACCGGCCTCCTCATCCTGGTGGCGACCTATCTCATCGCGGTCGTCACCTTCATCCTTGGCGGCGCGCCGCAGGTCGTGGCCGTCTATCTCGGGGGCACCTATGCGCTGACCGCGCTGGCGGCCTTCCTGTTCTCGCGCGGCGTCCTCGAGTTCCTCGTCGGCGTCGACCGGGAGATCGTCTTCTTCGTCGTGCTGCGGCGCGTGACGGATCCGCTGCTGGCGCTCACGGCGCCGATTACGCCCGGCTTCCTGCTCCCGTTCGCCGTCTCGCTCTATGCGGCTTTCCTGTTCTTCTTCCTGAAGCTCTTCCTGTTCGGCGACGCCTTCCTGGGCGTGCCCCCGCTCTTCATTCCGATCTATCTGTCGATCGTCACGCTGTTTTGAACATCCACGACGCGTTCGTCCCGCCGTTCCATGCTATGCTTGAAAGGCTGGAGCAGGCGGGAGAAGGCTCGTGGAACAGATCACGCGGCTCGCGCGATTCTCCGTCCTGAGGGCATCCGGCTTTTCGGGCATCGCCATCCTCATGGTCATGATGGGAACCGCGCACGATCTGGCGCTGTGTTTCCGCTTCGGAGCCGCCGGGTTCTTCGTCCTGTCCCTGGTGATGGCGACCTATGCGAGGATCTATCACCGCCGTGGCCGCGTCGAGGAGACCGAGGTCTGGATCATGCTCGCGGAGGCCGATCGCCCAACGAAGCAGATCGCGCGCACGCTGATCGTCAACGCCATGCGCGAACAGCTCGCCCAGAAGGCGCTGTGGTGGCTGGTCGCAGCCTTCGGCTTCTGGGCGGCGTCGATCATCGCGGCCGCGTCGCGGGCCTGAGATCGCCGGAGGCATCGGCTGTCCCCGATTGTCGCGGCGGCGATCGTGGCCGGTACGGCCATCGGTCCATGCATGTGTGGACAGATGCCACCTTGAGCCCTTCGGCGGATGACCATAAGAAGAGTGACATTCGTCTCGGGGGATAAGCCGGTCCATGTTCAAGAAGATCCTCATCGCCAATCGTGGCGAGATCGCCTGCCGCGTCATCAAGACGGCCCGCAGGATGGGGATCGCCACCGTCGCCGTCTATTCCGACGCCGATCGCGACGCGGTGCATGTGGAGATGGCGGACGAAGCCGTCCACATCGGCCCGGCGGCGGCAGCCCAGAGCTATCTCGTCGCCGAACGCATCATCGCGGCCTGCAAGGCGACCGGCGCCGAGGCGGTTCATCCCGGCTACGGGTTCCTGTCCGAGCGCGCCTCCTTCTGCGCGGCGCTCGAGAAGGAGGGCATCGTCTTCATCGGCCCGAAGCCCAGGGCGATCGAGGCGATGGGCGACAAGATCGAATCGAAGAAGTTCGCCAACGCCGCGAAGGTCTCCACCGTGCCCGGCTATCTCGGCGTGATCGACGACGCCGAGCATGCCGTGCGCATCGCCTCGGACATCGGCTACCCGGTGATGATCAAGGCGTCGGCCGGCGGCGGCGGCAAGGGCATGCGGATCGCCTGGAACGAGGCGGAGACGCGCGAGGGCTTCCAGTCGTCGAAGAACGAGGCGAAGTCCTCCTTCGGCGACGATCGCGTCTTCATCGAGAAGTTCGTGGTCGATCCGCGCCACATCGAGATCCAGGTGCTGGGCGACGCGCATGGCAACGTCGTCTATCTGGGCGAGCGCGAATGCTCGATCCAGCGGCGCAACCAGAAGGTCGTCGAGGAGGCGCCGTCGCCCTTCCTCGACGAGGCGACGCGACGCGCGATGGGCGAACAGTCGGTGGCGCTGGCCAGGGCCGTCGACTACCAGAGCGCCGGCACGGTCGAGTTCATCGTCGACAAGGACCGGAACTTCTACTTCCTGGAAATGAACACGCGACTGCAGGTCGAACATCCGGTGACGGAGCTGATCACCGGCATCGACCTCGTCGAGCAGATGATCCGCGTCGCGGCGGGCGAGCCGCTCTCGATCAGGCAGGATGACGTGAAGCTCGACGGCTGGGCGGTCGAGAGCCGCCTCTATGCCGAGGATCCGTACCGCAACTTCCTGCCGTCGATCGGCCGGCTGACCCGATACAGGCCGCCGATGGAAGGTCGGTTCGGCGAGATCGTCATCCGAAACGACACCGGCGTGACCGAGGGCGCCGAGATTTCCATGTACTACGATCCGATGATCGCCAAGCTGTGCACCTGGGCGCCGACGCGCACCCAGGCGATCGATGCGATGTCGGATGCGCTCGACAGCTTCGTCGTCGATGGGATCGAGCACAACATTCCCTTCCTCGCCGCGCTGATGCAGCACCCGCGCTGGCGTGAGGGCCGGTTGTCGACCGGCTTCATCGCCGAGGAGTATCCGCACGGCTTCGAGCCGATCGTGCCGTCGCGGGAGGACAAGCAGGTGCTGGCGTCGCTGGCGCTTGCTGTCGAGCTGCTGCGCAAGGATCGCCTGGACCGCCTGCCGGGCCGTCTGGCGCCGCATTCCGGCGTGTTGAAACCGGATTGGGTGGTGCGGATCGGCGACGACTACCTCCACATGAGGGTGACCGATGGGATGATCTCGATCCCGCTCGAGATGGATGTCGTGGTGGATGGGGCGCCGGCCATCACCGTCGCCTCCGACTGGCGACCCGGCGAACCGGTCTGGAAGGGCACGGTTGGCGGGCGGCAGGTGTCGGCGCAACTCCGGCCGGTTCCGAACGCGATCAGGATCGCCTGGAAAGGCATGTCGGTGACCGCCCGCGCCATGCTGCCCAACACGGCGGCGCTCGATCGCCTGATGCCGGTGAAGCTGCCGCCCGATACGTCGAAACTGCTGCTGTGCCCCATGCCCGGCATGGTCGTGTCGATCGCCGTCGCCGAGGGCCAGGAGGTCAAGGCCGGCGAGACGCTGGCCGTCGTCGAAGCCATGAAGATGGAAAACGTACTGCGCGCCGACCGCGACCTGACGGTGTCGAAAATCAACGCGAAGCCCGGCGAAAGCCTGGCGGTCGACGCCGTCATCATGGAATTCGCCTGACCGCTACGGCCGTCGCAGACCAGGGCGCGTCATTCGACGTTGCCGCCGCGGCAACCTTTCCTCAGGAATGACAAAACCCCGGGCGTTTCGCACCCGGGGTTTTTTTGTCCGACATCGCGGGGCCATCGCGGCCCCGCGTCGTCCAGATGTCAACGCAGGCGGCCACTGGCATGCGCGAGCATGGTGTAGACCTTGCCGGTGTCGGACGTCAGGTAGGTTTGCGTGACGGTCTGGTCGCGGTCGCTGCGCGCCACGTCCTGGAGCAACTTCTCGAAGTCCGCGCAATAGCGGTCGACAGCCGTCCGGAAGTCGGCATCCGACTGATACTTGCGGCGGATCTCGTCGAAGGTCTGCTGGCCCTTCAGCGTGTAGAGCCGGCGGGAGAAGACGTTGCGCTCGCCGCGGCGATAGCGCTGCCACAGTTCGACGGACGCTTCGTGGTCGATCGCCCGGGCGATGTCTCCGGACAGCGAGTTCAGCGATTCCATGACGTTGGACTGCGGCCGCCTGGGTTGGGCAGGAGTGGCGGTCGTCGCCGCCGCCGCAGGCGTCTCGTCTTGCGAAGCGCGGCGCAGCAGGTTCTGAACCCAGCCGTCCTGTTGACCGGACTCGCGAGCGGGGGCCGCCGGGGCGGGCGCCGGTTCGGCCGCGATCGCGCCGCGAAGCGCGGGGCCTGCTGCCGGCTGCGGCTCCG
>JBKBRJ010000082.1:0-13508 GCA_046292285.1 Mesorhizobium sp.
CTACGAGCGCTACGACAAGGTCGGCTGGGGTTCGCCGATCCGCCGCGATGGATGGGCGGCGGACGGCCGCTGGTACTCGAACGCGCCCGAGATCGTGGCGATGGCCGACGGCGCGCGCGCCCGCGACCTGCTGGCGGCGATGGACGCGGCGATCGCCTCCTATCCCTGGTCGCACAATGGCGGCTACCGCATCTGGCCGGGGCCGAATTCCAACAGCTTCGTGGCCCATGTGCTGCGCGAGGTGCCGGCGCTGGGCGCGACGCTGCCGCCCAACGCGACCGGCCGCGACTATGCGCCGGGCGTGGCCTCGATCGACCTCGCGCCGGATGGCCGCGACCTGCACGTCACCCTCGCCGGCCTGGCCGGCTTCGCGCTCGGCGCCCGCAGCGGCGTCGAGCTGCATTTCCTGGGCCTGGTGGCCGGGCTGGACGTCGCCCGCCCGGCGCTGAAGATCCCGGCCTATGGCCGCGTGCCGCTGTGGCCCGGATCGTAGTCCTCTACTCCGTGAAGGCTTCCGCCAGCACGCCGCGAAGCGATTCTCCGCCCTCTTCGCCGTAGAGCACGTCGTCGATCGTGTAGGCCCCGTCGGCGCCCTTCACCAGCACGAGGCGGTCGATCCAGTCGGCGCCCGGCTGGTCGGGGAAGCGGTATTGCACCCGCGCGATGAGCCGCTCGCCGTCCACCGTCGTCACGCCGGCCTCGCAGACCGGGGCGACATCCGGAAAGCTCTGCCAGGGCACGCCGTCGCCGAGCGGCGGCTTCTCGTCCGGCGTCTCGGCCTGCAGCCTGGCGTTCTCGGTCAGCGCCGCCATGATCGTGTCGTTCAGGTCGGGCGTGACGAGATAGAGCCTGCCCATGCCGCCCTCGGCGTCGGCCAGCACGCAGAAGGCCTGGACATAGGGGGTGCCGAGATCGTCCTGGGCGGCTGCCGGGCCGGTTATGGCGAGGCCGAGGGCAAGGGTTGCGGCGAGATTGCGCATCGAGATCGTTCCTCCGGGATCGTGTTTTCGTCAGCGGTCGCGGCGGATGATGCCCGCCGCGAGGAAACCGCCATCGACGGCCAGGGTATGGCCGTTGACGTAGCTCGCCTCCGGCGACAGCAGGAACGCCACCGCCGCGGCAACCTCCGCGGGTCCGCCGTATCGCGCCTGCGGCACCCGCGCAAGCCAGTCGGCGCGGTCCTCCGCACGGTGGAGTTGCGCCACCAGCGGCGTGTCGATCGGGCCAGGCGCGACGCAGTTGACCCGCACGCCCTCGGCGCCGAGTTCGAGCGCCAGCACCTCCGTCATCATCTTCACGCCGGCCTTGGAACTGCCATAGGCGACGCGGCCGGCATTCGCCCTGAGGCCCGACACCGAGGCGATGTTGACGATCGCCAGCGCCTCGGCGCGATGCGCGATCGCCGCCCGCGCGCAGATGAAGGAGCCGACGAGATTGACGTCGAGGATGCGGCGGAAGAGTTCGGCGCTGGTCTCCAGGGCCGGCAGGTCCCGGGCGATGCCGGCGCAGTTGACCAGCCCGCCCACCGGGCCGAAGCGCTCGACCACGGCCTCGAACGCGTCGTTAACGTCGTCCTCGCTGGCGATGTCCGCCTGGAGGAAGAAGACATCCTCGCCGTCAAGTTCATCCTCGGCCTCGCCAAGCGCCTCGGCATTTGCGTCCAGCACGGCCACCGACCAGCCGTCGTCCAGCAGGCGTTCGACAACGGCAAGGCCGATGCCGGACGCTCCGCCGGTGACGACGGCCACCGGTTTCATTTGATGCGTTCGAGGATCGACACGTAGTTTGCCACCGCCGCACCGCCCATGTTGAAGATGCCGCCGATCCGGGCGTCCTTCACCTGGATGCCGCCGGCCTCGCCGGTCAGCTGCGCCGCCGTCAGCGCATGCATGGACACGCCGGTCGCGCCGATCGGGTGGCCCTTGGCCTTCAGCCCGCCCGACGGATTGACCGGCAGCCTGCCATCCTTGTCGGTGATGCCCTCGGCAACGACGCGGGCGCCCTGCCCCGGCTTCGCCAGCCCCATCGCCTCGTACTCGATCAGTTCGGCGATGGTGAAGCAGTCATGCGTCTCGACGAAGGAAAGGTCGTCGAGCGTCAGCCGCGCCTTCTCCAGCGCGCGGCCCCATGCGGTGGAGCAGCCCTCGAACAAGAGGATGTCGCGCTTCGACATCGGCAGGAAATCCTGCACGTGCTCGTTGGCGCGGAAGGCAATGGCGCGGCGCATCGACAGGGCGGTCGACATGTCGGCGAGCACGATGGCCGCCGCGCCGTCGGAGACGAGCGAGCAGTCGGTGCGCTTCAGCGGCCCGGCGACGTAGGGGTTCTTCTCGCTCTCGGCGCGGCAGAACTCGTAGCCGAAATCCTTGCGCATCTGGGCGTAGGGATTGTCGACGCCGTTCTTGTGGTTCTTGGCGGCAATGCGGGCCAGCGCGTCGGACTGGTCGCCATGGCGCTGGAAGTAGGCCGCCGCGATCTTGCCGAAGACACCGGCGAAGCCGGCCGGCGTGTCGCCGTCCTCGGGCAGGTAGGAAGCGCGCAACAGGTTCTTGCCGACCTCGGCGCCGGGCGTCCTGGTCATCGGCTCGGCGCCGACGACGAGCACGATGCGGGCCGCGTTGGCATCGATGGCGCGGATGCCCTGGCGCACCGCCGCCGAACCGGTCGCACAGGCGTTCTCGACGCGGGTCGCGGGCTTGAAGCGCAGCCGGTCGTCGGCCTGCAACACGAGGCTCGCTGTGAAATCCTGCGGCGAGAAGCCGGCGTTGAAATGGCCGAGCACGATCTCGTCGACGTCGTCGGGGCCGATGCCGGCATGCTCCAGCGCCTCGGTCGCGACCTTGACGATCATGCTCTCGAGCGTCTCGTCCTCGAGCTTGCCGAAACGCGAATGCGCCCAGCCAACGATGGCAGCGGTCATGTTTATAACTCCCGGTGGAACCTCTTCGTCCACGATACAAGAAATGTGGCGGGCGGCAAGGAATTGTTCAAGGCTGAACCGATTGAAGTGCGCGTGGCCCACTTCCCTGTGCCTGCATGAGCCTGCCTAGGGCGTCGCCTTCGCCGCGACGTCACCCTTTCGGACTATCCTTTTCCGTCACCAGGCGGGCGCCCCGCTCATAGGTCAGGTAACGCCAGAACCATTGGATGGAGACCTGGACGCGGTTCTGGAAGCCGACGAGCAAATAGACGTGGATGATCACCCAGGCGAGCCAGGCGATCCAGCCGCGGAGCTTGAAGCGGCCTTGTTCGAAGACGGCGGCGTTGCGGCCGACGATGGCGGTGTTGCCGCGTCCGCGATAGCGGAACGGCGCGAGGGGCCGCCCGTCGCCGATGTGGCGCGCAAGGCTTCGACCGAGGTGGCGCCCCTGCTGCTTGGCGACCTGGGCCAGCCCCGGCAGGGGCTCGCCATCCGGCCCGGGGCAACTGGCCAGGTCGCCCAGCGCGAAGACGCCCGTCAAGCCTGGCACGGCCAGCGTCTCGTCCACCAGGACCCTGCCACCCTTGTCCGTTTCCGCGCCCAGCATCGCGGCGAGCGGCGAGGCCTTGACGCCTGCCGCCCAGAGCGTGTGACCGACGGAAATGGTGCGCCCGGAGATGCGGATCGATCCGGCGCCCACGTCCTCGACCGCTGTCTCGGTCAGCACCTCGACGCCGAGCTTGCCCAGGCGCTCCGCTGCGTAGTGCGATGCCGCTTCCGAAAAGCCCGCCAGCAGGCGCGGTCCAGCCTCGATGAGCATGATGCGTGCATTCGAAGGGGCAATGTTGCGGAAATCCTCGGCGAGCGTGTGGCGGCAGAGTTCGGCGAGCGAGCCGGCGAGTTCGACCCCGGTCGGTCCGCCGCCGACAATGGCGATCGTCATCAGCCGCGTCTGCTCCTCCGGGTCGGAGATGCGCTCCGCGCGCTCGAATGCGAGCAGGACGCTGGAGCGGATCTGTTGCGCGTCCGCCAGGGTCTTCATCCCCCGCGCATGAACGGCCCATTCCTCATGGCCGAAGTAGCTGTCGACCGCCCCCGCCGCCAGGACGAGGGTGTCGTAGCGAAGATCGCCGCCGTCGGCGAGGACGATGCGGCGCGCGCCGGTATCGATCTGGATCACCTCGCCGAGCAGGATCTGGACGCTCTCGCAGCCACGCAACACCTTGCGGATCGGCTCGGCGATGTCGGCGGCCGACAGGCCGGCGGTCGCCACCTGGTAGAGCAGGGGCTGGAAGAGATGGTGGTTCTCGCGATCGACAACGGTCACGGCATGGCCGGCGCGGCCGAGGTGCTTGGCGACCTCGAGGCCGGCAAATCCGGCGCCCACGACCACGATCCGGGGCGCGGGCTCGGTGTTGACTGTCGTTTGGTTTGCCATGCCCTCGCTACGCTTCCATCCGGTGCATCGGGTCGCGACGTGTCCGTCGGGAACGCAACGGTGGTTCCCGTCCCGAAGTTCCGCGCGGGCGGGCCTGCAACCAGCCATTGCTGCGGGCCCCAATCAGAAAGATCCACAATCTCGGGAACACCCGGCGCGGATGCAGGTTGGAGGGGGGTCTGCCACCGCAGGCAAGTATCAACGAGAAGAAAGGATGAATGCCATGAAGACCAGGATGATGACGGCGACCGCCGTCGCACTGATGCTGTGCGCCCCCGCCTTCGCCCAGACCGCAACCACGGACACCGCGAACTCGAGCACAAGCATGTCGTCCGCCATGCCGCAGGGATGGAACGACGAACTCGGCAACGCCTTCTTCAGCGATTCCGAACTCGGCACGCTGCGGACCGAGGAAGAGATCAGCACCAACTGGGCCAGCCTTTCGGCCGAGCAGCAGGCTCAGGTGACCGGCTACTGCGACACGATGGACACCGCTTCGGCGACCGGCTCGGCCGGCTCCACGATGCCGTCGGGCGACGCCGCATCCGGCGCGGCCACCACCGACACCACCGCAGGCATCACCGCCGGCACGACCGTCGACCCGAGCCTTCCGGGCGGGACCACGGCCGGCGTGTCCACCGACACCACGGCCAGCACGACCCAGGACGGCGCCGCCGGCGGCATGGATGCCGGAGCCAGCGTCAACATCGCTTCGATGCAGCGCCTGTGCGACGTGGTCGGCGACCTGGACTGAGTTCGGGCACACCGCTCCGCATCAAGGGGCCGCCTCGCGCGGCCCCTTCGTCTTTTGTCCCTCGGCGGCTGATCCAACCGGCCAAGCACGCACGCCGCGCGGTCGAACCGCATACCGGGGGATGCTCCTTCCCGCGTCGCCATGTTTTTCTTGATTGACGCGTCAATCAAATCTAGTCTCCGCTTTGCCTGGAGACACGAATGCCGAAAGTCGGGATGGAGCCGGTGCGCCGCAAGGCGCTGATCGACGCGACTATCACCGCGATCGGCGGGCGCGGTTCCGTCGATGTCACCATGTCGGAGATCGCCGGCATCGCGGGCGTCTCGTCGGCGCTCGCCCATCACTATTTTGGCGCCAAGGCGGACCTCCTGCAGGCCACGATGCGCCATCTCCTGTCGGAACTCGGCGCCGATTGCCGCGCCGCCCTGTCGGGCGCGTCCACGCCGCGCGAACGCGTCTCGGCGGTCATCGCCGTCAACTTCTCCGAAAAACAGTTCCGGCCCGAAATCACCGCCGCGTGGCTCGCCTTCTATGTCGAGGCGCAGCGCTCGACGGCGATGCGACGCCTGCTCCGGATCTACGCGCGACGGCTGCATTCGAACCTGATGAGCGGGCTTTCGGCCCTCCTCGACCGGCCAGCGGCGATCCAGGCCGCCGAAGGCATCGCCGCGATGATCGACGGGCTCTACATCCGCCACGCGCTGAAGGACCAGCCGCCGGACGCGGCGGCCGCGATCGCGCTGGTGGAAGACTATCTCGACATGAAACTCCCAGCGAAGGCGCCGCGATGACCCGGCAAAACATCCTCGTCATCATGGTGGACCAGCTCAACGGAACGCTGTTTCCGGACGGTCCGGCCGACTTCCTGCATGCCCCGCATCTCAAGGCGCTGGCGGCGCGCTCGGCCCGCTTCGCCAACAACTACACCGCCTCGCCGCTCTGCGCGCCGGGCCGCGCGGCCTTCATGAGCGGGCAGTTGCCGTCGCGCACGCGGGTCTACGACAACGCGGCCGAATTCCCCTCGTCGATCCCGACCTTCGCTCACCACCTGCGTGCGGCGGGCTACCACACCTGCCTGTCCGGCAAGATGCATTTCGTCGGTCCCGACCAGTTGCACGGCTTCGAGGAGCGGTTGACGACCGACATCTACCCGGCCGACTTCGGCTGGACGCCGGACTACCGCAAGCCCGGCGAGCGCATCGACTGGTGGTACCACAATCTCGGCTCGGTCACCGGCGCGGGCGTGGCCGAGATCACCAACCAGATGGAATACGACGACGAGGTGGCGTTCCTGGCGTCGCAGCGTCTCTACGAACACGCGCGGCATTCTACGGACGAGGAGCGCCGCCCCTGGTGCCTCACCGTCTCCTTCACCCATCCGCACGACCCCTACGTGGCGCGGCGCAAGTACTGGGACCTCTACGAGGACTGCCCGGCGCTGGAGCCCGAGGTCGGCTTCATCCCCTACGAGGACCAGGACCCGCACTCCCAGCGCCTCTACGTGGCGAGCGACTACCCGTCCTTCGACATCACGCCCGAGATGGTGCGGCGTTCGCGACGCGGCTACTTCGCCAACATCTCCTATCTCGACGACAAGGTCGGCGAGCTGATCGACGTGCTGGCCCGCACGCGCATGCTCGACGACACGCTGATCCTGTTCTGCTCGGACCATGGCGACATGCTCGGCGAGCGCGGGCTGTGGTTCAAGATGTGCTTTTTCGAAGGGTCGTCGCGGGTGCCGCTGATGATCGCCGGCAAGGGCGTCCCGGCCGGCCGGATCGACGCGCCCGTCTCCAACCTCGACCTCCTGCCCACGCTCTGCGACCTCGCCGGCATCGACATGGGCGCGATCATGCCCTGGACCGACGGGCAGTCGCTGGTGCCGCAGTTGCGCGGCGCGGAACGGACCACGCCGGTGCTGATGGAATACGCGGCCGAAGGCTCGCAGGCGCCGCTGGTGGCGATCCGCGACGGGCGCTTCAAGTTCGTTCACTGCGAGATCGACCCGCCGCATCTCTTCGACATGGTCGCCGACCCGCTCGAACTGACCAACCTCGCCGCCGATCCGGCGCATGCCGACACGGTGGCACGCTACATGGCGATGGTGCGCGACCGCTGGGACATGGCGCGCTTCGACGCCGAGGTGCGCGAGAGCCAGGCCCGCCGCTGGGTCGTCTATCCGGCCCTTCGCAACGGCTCCTACTATCCGTGGGACTTCCAGCCGTTGCAGAAGGCCTCCGAGCGCTACATGCGCAACCACATGGACCTGAACGTGCTGGAAGAATCCAAGCGCTTCCCGAGAGGCGAGTGACATGATCCCGACGCTCGACCATCTCCAGCGCGCCTATGCCGTCACCCGGCAGGCGACGCAGGTCACGCCGCTGCTGGAATCCGCCGCGCTGGCGAAGACGACCGGCGCCGCGCGCGTCTTCGTCAAGCCGGAGTCGCTGCAATGGGCCGGCTCGTTCAAGGCGCGCGGCGCCTACTGGCGGTTGAAACAGCTTACGCCGGAAGCGGCGGCGCGCGGCGTGGTCGCCTATTCGTCGGGCAATTTCGCGCAGGGGCTCGCGGCCGCCGGCGAGGCGCTCGGCATCCCGGTCACCATCGTCATGCCGGTCGACGCGCCCGCCGCCAAGCGCGAAGCCACCGCCGGCTACGGCGCGCGCGTGGTGCTGACCGAACACGGGACGCGCGCCCGCGAGGAGGTCGCATCGGAGAAGGCGCGCGCCATCGCCGAGGACGAGGGCCTGACGCTGCTGCATCCCTTCGACGATCCCGAGATCGTCGCGGGCCAGGCCGCGGCCGGGCTGGAGGCCCTCGAGCAGCTGGCCGCCAGGGGCGCGACCGCCGACATCGTCTTCTGCTCGGTCGGCGGCGGCGGGCTGATCGGCGGCGTCGCGCTCGCCTTCCACTATCTGTCGCCCGCGACCCGCATCCTCGCTGTCGAGCCCGAGGGCTTCGATGGCATGGGGCGTTCGCTCGCCCAGGGCTTCATCGAGCCGACGCCGATCGGCCCCAGCACAATCTGCGACGGCCTGATGGCGCGGCGGCCGGGCGAAGCCCCCTTCGAGGCCGTGCGCGCGGCCGGCGTCGGCGGCATCGCCGTCTCCGACGCCGCGGTCCGCAAGGCCATGCGCGTCGCCTTCGAGCGCCTCAAGCTGGTGCTGGAACCGTCCGGCGCCGCCTCGCTGGCCGCGCTGCTGTCGGGCAAGGCCGACGTCGCCGGCAAGACCGTGCTGGTCATCGCCACCGGCGGCAACATCGCGCTGGCCGACTTCCTGAGACATGTCGCCGATGCGTGACGCCTTCCCGAGACCTCGCCATGCTTGAAGCCGATTTCGTCATCGTCGGGGCGGGCTCCGCCGGCTGCGCGCTGGCCTACCGCCTGTCGGAGGATGGGAAGAACACGGTCATCGTCGTCGAGTTCGGCGGCACCGACATCGGCCCGTTCATACAGATGCCGTCGGCGCTGTCCTTCCCCATGAACATGAGCCGCTACGACTGGGGCCTGTCGACGGAGCCCGAGCCGCATCTGGGCGGCCGGGTACTGGCCACGCCGCGCGGCAAGGTGATCGGCGGCTCGTCCTCGATCAACGGCATGGTCTACGTCCGCGGCCATGCCCGCGATTTCGACCACTGGGCGGAAACCGGCGCGACCGGTTGGGCTTACGCCGACGTTTTGCCCTACTTCAAGCGGATGGAGAACGCCAAGGGCGGCGAGGACGGCTGGCGCGGCGCCGACGGCCCGCTGCACGTCAAGCGCGGCACCCGCCAGAACCCGCTCTACCAGATCTTTGTCGAGGCGGGCCGCGAAGCGGGTTTCGAGGTCACGCAGGACTATAACGGTTCCAAGCAGGAAGGCTTCGGCCCGATGGAGCAGACCATCCATCACGGGCGCCGCTGGTCGGCCGCCAATGCCTATCTTCGTCCTGCCCTCAAGCGGCCGAACGTTCGGCTGGTCAACGGGCTGGCGCGGCGCGTGGTGATCGAGAACGGCCGCGCCGTCGGCGTCGAGATCGGGGCGCGCGGCCCCGAGCAGGTGGTGCGGGCGCGGCGCGAGGTGATCGTCGCCGCCTCCTCGATCAACTCGCCGAAGCTGCTCATGCTGTCGGGCATCGGCCCCGCCGACCATCTGCGGGAGCGCGGCATCGGCGTCGTCGCCGACAGGCGCGGAGTGGGGCAGAACCTGCAGGACCATTTGGAACTCTACATCCAGCAGGAATCCCTCCAGCCGGTCACGCTCTACTCGGTGCTGAACCCTCTCTCAAAGGCGCGGATCGGCCTGCAATGGCTGCTCTTCAAGTCGGGCCTCGGCGCCACCAACCATTTCGAGGCCGCCGCCTTCGTCCGCTCGAGGGCCGGCGTCGACTATCCCGACATCCAGTACCATTTCCTGCCCGCCGCGATCCGCTACGACGGCAAGGCGGCGGCGAAGATGCACGGCTTCCAGGCGCATGTCGGGCCGATGCGCTCGAAGTCGCGCGGGGCGGTGACGCTGCGCTCGCCCGACCCCGCGGCCAAGGCCGAGATCCGCTTCAACTACATGTCGCACCCCGACGACTGGACCGATTTCCGCCACTGCATCCGGCTGACGCGCGAGATCTTCGGCCAGAAGGCCTTCGACCCCTATCGCGGGCGCGAACTGTCGCCCGGCGCGCATGTCCAGAGCGACGACGAGCTCGACGACTTCATCCGCGAGCATGTCGAAAGCGCCTACCACCCCTGCGGCACCTGCCGGATGGGCCGCGCCGACGATGCGATGAGCGTCGTCGATCCGGAATGCCGGGTGATCGGCGTCGACGGGCTTCGCGTTGCCGATTCCTCGATCTTCCCGCGCATCACCAACGGCAATCTCAACGCCCCCTCGATCATGACCGGCGAGAAGGCCGCCGACCACATCCTCGGCCGCGCGCCGCTGCCGCCCTCGAACCAGGAGCCCTGGATCAACCCGCGCTGGCAGGTCAGCGACCGGTGATGGATACCCGCCATAGCTGAGACGGATTGCTGCTCACTCCCCGGACCAGAGACTGGAGACGGGGACGGCATAGAGCTTGTCGCCGAACGGGACGACCTGATCACCGTCGTACAGCACGACACCCTGCGTGAATCGGTCGGCAAGAACTCCGGCAAGCTTGCGCAGGACAAAGAAGTCATTCGCCGACACCGACGCGGCTGCCTTGACCTCGATCGCGGCGAGGTTTCCGTCGGGTCCTTCGAGGACGATGTCGACTTCGAGCCCTTCCCGGTCCCGGAAATGGTGGACCGCGGGGCGCTGCTCGCTCCAGCCAGCGATCTTGCGGATTTCGCTGTAGACGAAGGTTTCGAGCAGGGTGCCGAACGTGCCGCGGTCGCGCTCGACGTGCTTGGCCGAAATGCCCCGCATCGCGGCAAGAAGCCCGGAATCGAGGAAATGCAGCTTGGGGGACTTCGTTAGACGCTTCAGCCGGTTCGTGAACCAGGGCTGGACCGTTTCGACGAGAAAGAGGCTCTCGAAGACGTGCATGTACTTCTGCGTCGTCACATGGTTGAGACCTGCGGCGGACCCGATGGCCGAATAATTGACGAGCTGTCCCGAATGCTCCGCGATCATCCGAAGAAGCCTCGGCATGACGCCGAGCATGTCCACTTGGGCGACCTCCCTCACATCGCGTTGAACGATTGCGTCCACGTAACTCCTGTACCAGTTCTGCCGGCGAGACCACCGGCCGCGGGTCAGTGCCTCGGGATAGCCGCCACGAAGCACGGCTTCGACCAGATCTCCTCCGAGCAGGAGGTCGCCGACGGTGGGCTTGCCGCCGGACAACAGCTTGTCGACGAAGGTCGAACGCCGCCCCATGATCTCGCATTGGGCCAGGGGCAGAAGCGGAACGGTCTCCATGCGCCCGGCGAGGGAATCGGCGACCGTCGGGATCGTCATCAGATTGGCGGAGCCGGTGAGCAGGAACCGGCCGGGCCGCCTGTCGCGATCGACATCGACCTTGATGGCCAGCAGAAGCTCCGGAGCACGCTGCACCTCGTCGATGACGGCGCGGTCGATGTCGCGAACGAAGCCCACCGGATCTGCTCGGGCCGCATCGAGAGTCGTCGGATCATCGAGGGTCAGAAACCGCATGTCCGGCGTCGATATCTCTCTGGCCAGCGTGGTCTTTCCGGATTGCCGGGGGCCGGAGACCAGAACGACACGCGTGTCCTGGAGGGCCTCCTCTATCCTGTCCCTGGCATGGCGTACAAACATGAGGCAGGCGGGGTCCTCGGCCCTAACGATCTCCGCAGTTTGAAGTCTATACGTCCGCGAAATGAAATAGTAGCCCCCGCGAAATGAAATCCTGTTCGCCGCGCTTTGAAATGCTGTTTGGTTTGACGCACTCAGGATCGCCGGTTCGGCCCTTCGGCATCGATCTGGCGGTCCCTGAGGCAGACACCGTCGCTCCCGTGATCGCCCTGCCATGGCGTTCACACAGGACATCAAGCCCGGTTTCGCTCCGGGGCGGCGTGATGTACCACGGACGCCGAAGCCATCTTCGCCCCACTCCGGAGCCCAGACCATGAACGCCCAGCCGAAAGCCTCGCACTACATCAACGGCCGCTTCGTCGAGGACGAAGGCGGGCGGCCGATGGAGGTCATCTATCCCGCCACCGGCGAGGTGATCGCGCGCATCCATGCCGCGACGCCCAACATCGTCGAGCTTGCCGTCGAGGCGGCGCGCGCCGCGCAGGGCGCCTGGGCGCGGCTGAAGCCGGTCGAGCGCGGCCGCGTCCTGCGCCGCGCCGCCGACCTGCTGCGCGAGCGCAATGCGGTGCTGGCGAGGCTCGAGACGCTCGACACCGGCAAGGCGATCCAGGAGACGCTGGTGGCCGACCCGGCCTCCGCCGCCGACGCGCTCGAATTCTTCGGCGGCGCGGTGGCGTCGGTCACCGGCGACTATGTCGATCTCGGCGGCCCCTTCGCCTACACGCGCCGCGAGGCGCTCGGCGTCTGCGTCGGCATCGGCGCCTGGAACTATCCCATCCAGGGCGCTGCGTGGAAATCAGCGCCCGCGCTCGCCATGGGCAACGCCATGGTGTTCAAGCCGTCGGAGAACACGCCGCTCTCTGCGCTGGCGCTGGCCGAGATCTATTCCGAGGCGGGCCTGCCCGACGGGCTGTTCAACGTGGTGCAGGGTTTCGGCGAAGTGGGCGCGGCGCTGGCCTCCCATCCCGTCGTGGCCAAGGTGTCGCTGACGGGCTCCGTGCCGACCGGGCGCAAGGTGCTGGCGCTCGCCGGTTCGCACATGAAGCACGCCACGATGGAGCTCGGCGGCAAGTCGCCGCTCATCATCTTCGACGACGCCGACGTGGAGAATGCCGTCGGCGGCGCCCTGCTCGCCAACTTCTATTCCACCGGCCAGGTCTGCTCCAACGGCACCCGCGTCTTCGTCCAGGACGGCATCCGCGAGCGCTTCCTCGACCGGCTGGTCACGCGCACGAAGGCCATCCGCATCGGCGATCCGCTCGATCCGGACACCCAGATGGGGCCGCTGATCAACGGCCAGCAGCACGAGAAGGTGCTGGGCTACATCGAGATCGGCAAGGCGGAGGGCGCGACGCTCGCCTGCGGCGGCGGCGTGCCGCGGCTTCAGGGGCTCGAGGGTGGTTTCTTCATCGAGCCCACCATCTTCACCGACGTTGCCGACGACATGCGCATCGCTCGCGAGGAGATCTTCGGCCCGGTGATGAGCGTGCTCGCCTTCTCGTCCGAGGAGGAGGCGATCGAACGCGCGAACGACACCGAGTTCGGGCTTTCGGCCGGCGTCTTCACCCGCGACCTGCCGCGCGCCCACCGCGTCATCGCCGAGTTGCAGGCGGGCACCTGCTGGATCAACCACTACAACCTCTCGCCGGCCGAAATCCCCTTCGGCGGCGTCAAGCAGTCGGGCATTGGCCGCGAGAACTCGCTTGCGGCGCTGCACCATTATTCGCAACTGAAGACAGTCTACGTCGAGACGGGCGACGTCCAGAGCCCCTATTGAAGGCGCGCTGAAAAGGCCGCCGCAGGCTCCGGCGGCGGTTGCCCAGACCATCTCCCGTCTTCGGCTGGCCTGCCGAGGGATGCCCTGTCCGGCAATCCATGTTGAAGAGTCGGCGAAAAACTGAGACGTCGTGCTTGCAGGAATGACGGGCGGGCGCTATAGACCGCCCCGACTGGTCACGGAGTGTAGCGCAGCCTGGTAGCGCACATCGTTCGGGACGATGGGGTCGCAGGTTCAAATCCTGCCACTCCGACCAGATTTCCCGAGGTACGACCCGGAGACATGGGTAACAGTTTGTACCTAAGACATGGGTGACAACCTCGTGCCGAACGGGTTGTCGATGGTCTGCAAAGTCCTCTGTTCCAGGTCGATGTATCCCAGATCATA
>JBKBRJ010000083.1:0-13337 GCA_046292285.1 Mesorhizobium sp.
GCAGCCGCAGCGGGCCGGCGGGATCGTGGATACCCAGCCCCGCCGCCCGCGCGGCCGCCGCCGCCTGGCGCGACCTGCCGTGCTTGCCGACGGCCGCCGCCTTGCGCAGTCGGGCCGGCGGCAGCGCCGCGTCGGTCACGGCCGGCCGGCCGATGAAGGGATCGGTGTTGGGCCAGATGAAGAACGGCGCCGCCATGCCGTTCTCGATCATGCGTTCGTTGTAGGTCAGCGCCGGCCGCGAGGCGGCGTCGGCGACCGACGTGTTGAGGAAGGCCAGCAACCGTCCGTAGCCATCGAAGACCTCGTGCGTGACGGCCACGAACAGCCGGAAATCGGCCGGCGCGATGCCGAGCCGGACCCTGTCGTCGAGGATCATGGCGATCAGCGCCGACCGCGCCCTGTCAGCATGATGGGCGTGGTTGAGGGCCGAGCCCGGACCGGTGGCGGCGGCAAGCCGCGCCTCGACCAGCGGATGCAGCGGCTGCGTGAACGCGGGCCAGCGGCCGGCGGCGAGCGGATCGTCGAGATAGGCCTGCCACAGCGGACCGCCGATCTTCTGCTGGCGCTTGAAGGCGTCCGGCCCGGTCGGCACGGCATAGGCGACTTCCGCCGTGTCGCAGCCGAGGAAGCGCATCGCCTGCCCGCCGCTGAAGACGCCGCGAAGCCCGTCGCCATCGTAGACCACATCCGCCGGCTCGCCCCTCAGCGCGGGCGTGGCCTTCATGTAGAGTGTCGTCGTTCCGCCCCGTTTCTTGACGGGTGAAAACAGATCCATGACGTCCTTCCTCCGATACGAGACGCCCCGGAGGCTCTTCTACCACAGGGCGAGGGACGGAACCGTGACGCACTTCACGTAAGGCCGCGCCCTGCGCTCGCCGCGCGCGAGCGACGGCTTCGCCCGCCGCCCTTTGCCCCGCTGGCGCAAATCGCTTGGGCCAGCACCGGGGCCGGGTTTCCCTGTCCGCGTCGAACGGCTAGCCTCGCGACCATCTCACCCGAGCGCCGCCGCCGGCTGGCGCCTGTCTTGCGGAGTCTCCCGTCATGAACACCCACCCGCCGCTGTCGAACATCCAGGCCCGCGACGTCGAGGCGCTGCTGCATCCCTACACGCCAATCCACAAGTTGCGCGAGACCGGGCCGCTGGTGATCGAGCGCGGCAAGGGCGTGTTCGTCTACGATACGCGCGGCAAGGAATACATCGAGGGCATGTCCGGGCTCTGGTGCGCCGGTCTCGGCTTCGGCGAGGAGGAACTGATCGAGGCGGCGGCCGAGCAGATGCGCACCCTGCCCTACTACCATCTGTTCGGCGCCAAGGGCATGGAGCCGGCCGTGGAACTCGCCGAGAAGCTGAAGGAGATCGCGCCGGTGCCGATCTCCAAGGTGTTCTTCACCTCGTCGGGCTCGGAGGCCAACGATACCCAGGTGAAGCTGGCCTGGTACATGAACAACGCGATGGGCCGGCCGAACAAGAAGAAGATCATCTCGCGGCAGAAGGCCTATCACGGGGTGACGATCATGTCGGCGTCGCTGACCGGCCTGCCCTACAACCACATGGGCTGGGACCTGCCGGTCGACCGCGTGCTGCACACCGACTGCCCGCATCACTATCGCTTCGGGCTCGCGGGCGAGAGCGAGGCGGAGTTCACCGCGCGCATCGTCAAGTCGCTCTCCGACCTGATCGAGCGCGAGGGGCCGGACACGATCGCGGCGATGATCGCCGAGCCGGTGATGGGCGCCGGCGGCGTCATCGTCCCGCCGGCGGGATACTATCCGGCGGTGAAGGAGGTGCTCGACGAGCACGACATCATCATGATCGACGACGAGGTGATCAACGGCTTTTGCCGCACCGGCGAATGGTGGGGCTGCCAGTCGCTCGGCATGACGCCGACGACGATCTCGGCGGCCAAGCAGATGACGGCGGCCTATGCGCCGCTCGGCGCCGTCATGGTGCCGGAGGACATCTACCAGGCCTATGTCGACCATTCGGCCAAGATCGGCACCTTCGGCCACGGCTTCACCTATGGCGGCCATCCGCTGGGCTGCGCGCTCGGCGTCAAGGCGATCGAGATCTACCAGAAGCGCGACATCCTCGGCCATGTGCGGGCGCTGTCGCCGCTCTTCGCCGCGCGCCTCGACGCGCTGAAGGAGCACCCGCTGGTCGGCGAGGTGCGGTATTGCGGGCTGGTGGGCGGCGTCGAGCTCGTCGCCGACAAGGCCACGAAACGCCCCTTCGACCCGAAGAAGGGCGTCGGCGCGCAGGTGGCGAAGATCCTCGAGGGCCACGGCCTGATCCTGCGCGCCATCGGCGACACGATCGCGCTGTGCCCGCCGATGGTGATCACCGAGGGCGAGCTGGCCGAGCTGTTCGACCGGCTGGACAAGGGCCTGGCCGACGGCGAGGCGGTGGTGTCGAGGGAAGGCCTGCGGGCGCAGTAGGGGTTGCCATGGCGCGATCGCGGCTTAGGTTCAAGCCCATGACACCGCCCGACCCGCTGGCCCCCGCGCCGAACCCCGCCCCCGGCTTCCGCCGGAAACCGGAGCATAAGATCACCATCGCCCCGCATGCGGGACGGGTGGTCGTGCGCGCGGGCGACCGCGTGCTGGCCTCGACCGACGCGGCGCTGGAGCTCGTCGAGGCGGGCTACCCGCCGGTGCTCTACATCCCCTTTTCCGACATCGACTTCGCGCCCCTGGCGCGCAGCGCGACGATGACCCACTGCCCGTTCAAGGGCGACGCGACCTACTGGCTGGTCGGCCTGCCGGGCGACGCCGGACCCGACGTGATGTGGGCCTACGAGACGCCCTATGACGAGATGGACGCGCTCCGCGGACACGGCGCGTTCTATCCCGACCGCGTGACGATCAAGACGGCCTGAGCGGATTGGCCCCGGCCGGATGATCGTCAGGGCACGACCTTGCGCCAGTCCTCGTCCGGCTCCGGCAGCGCCCGGTCGATCTCGTCCGCCGGCACGCCGAACCGCTCGCGCATCAGCCGGCGCGTCGCGCAGATGGCCAGATGGACGATGCGCCGGTCGATCAGGTCGAGCGCTTCGCGGATGTCCTCCTCGCGCCTTTCCTCCTCCTGCCGCACCTCCTCGCGCGCCAGCGTCGCGATGCGCTCCGAAAGCTGCACCAGCCCGCCCAGCGCCGCGACCTGGCGGCCCTCGATCGGCAGGCCGGCCTCGGCGCGCAGCAGAAGCGCGCCGGTGCGCCGCGTCAGCATGGCGCCGATGCGCGCGATGCGCTGGGCGGGCGGCAAGCCGTCCAGCCGGTCCAGCTCGGCGTCGAGGTCGGGGCCGCCCGGCGCCTCCGGCTCGGCCTCCTCGACGC
The DNA here is from genome assembly GCA_046292285.1 of Mesorhizobium sp. GTDB lineage: Bacteria > Pseudomonadota > Alphaproteobacteria > Rhizobiales > Rhizobiaceae > Aquibium. Next base: position 3,331 of record JBKBRJ010000083.1, read on the forward strand.
GGTCGATCTCCTCGCCGGCGCGCAGCGAGGCGGCGAGCGCGATCATGTGCCCGTGCGCGGCGATGACGCGCTTGAAGCGGAAGTCGAGCGTCTTCCACCCCTCCGCGCCGGCGCGCCGCGACAGGCTCTTCACATAGACCCCGCCGGCGTCGGCGACGCGCTGGTGCGTCGGCAACTCCCCCTCCAGCAGCGCCCGCATCGCCGCCCACCGCTCCTCCCCGATCGCCTCGACCATCCCGCTCTCCTTCGCCTCGAACACACCGGCGCGAAGGATAAGGCGGCGGCGGGAGGGGTGGACGAGATTCGCGGCGCGGCGCGCTACGCCGCCTTCAGCCGCTCCACTTCCCGCTCGAAGGCGAAACAGAACTGCGCCGCCTCGTCCTCGGGCAGAAACCGGCCCATCTGGGGAACGAGCTGCCGGTAGGAGGCAAGGTCGTCGGGGCTCCAGGGCATGCGCTCGGCGGCGCGCGCCTCGGCGATGATGTTCGCCAGACGGATGCGGATGCGATCCGGGTCGGCGCGATAGACGACCGGGGCGGCGTCCGCGTCGAAGAGTTCGGGCTGGTCGTCGCCGAAGAGGCTGAGCTGGTTCCGGGACATCGGTGCATGCTTCCGCGATTCGGACAGTCCGATCAATGCACCACGCCTTGCGGCGGGGCGATGGCGGCGCCAACCTTATCCACGCTTCAGTTGGCGTTATCCACGGACCTGTCGCGCCCGAGCGCCGCGTCGACCTGATCGACGCTGATCTTGCGGCCGGACAGGATTCTGTCCATCAGTTCGGCCTGTCGGGGTTCCAGCAAGACCAGCCGGCCGAGCACGTTCAACAGATCGATCAGATCGGTCGTGTATTCGGCCAGCCAGTGATCCGGCTGCATCGCGTCCAGCGGCGAGGGCGGGCGCTTGTCGCCGATCTGCGGCCGGGTGCGATCACGCTTGCGATAGCTGAACCAGTGCCAGACCACCTGCTTGCCCGACACCTCGTAGGTCCAGACCTCCGGCGGAACATTGTCGATGAAGCCCTTGCCGACATGCAGGCGGCGCTTGGCCGGGTCGTAGGTCATCGTTTCCGGCAGCGGTTCCGGCGCGCCGGGGATCGCTCCGTCGGCGGGAATGGTCGGCCGCGCGCCCGCCGCCATGCGCGGCGGTCCCTTCGGCCGTCCCGCCCCGGCGTCGGCGAAGCGCTCGCCATAGGTGTGCAGCCAGACGACCTCGCGCCCCAGCGCCACGGCGTCCGCGAACAGCGCCGGGTCGGCCGTCAGCGGCACGCGCAGGCCGGGCTGCACGAGGTCGGGCTGGAAGCGCGCCGTGTAGGCCGGATGCGCCATCACCGCCGCGAGATAGGCCATCACGTCCTCGGGCGAGGACTCGCCGTGCGCGTCGGCCAGAAGCGTCAGCAGCTTCGGCTGGATGTTTGGCGTTCTCGCCGCCGCGTCCGCCCAGAGCGGGAAGGCGCGGCCGCCGAATGAGCCTTTGTAATGATGTAAATCCGGAACCAAGCCAGCGAAACTGATCGCCGGTCCGACCGTAGGCGCGTGCGCATCGAGCGCGGTTAGAAAGACCTGCCTGGTCGAATAGTGGTCCCAAAGCGCGGGATTGGATTGATTGATGATCCGCGCGTCGGGCAGAATCCATTGCCGGTCGAAGGATCGAAAGCTGTAGCGCACCGGGCGAATCGCATCCCCAGAGTCGTCGATCACCGCGCCGAGCCGCACCTCATGACCCGCCAACCCCTTTGCCACTGTCTTGCGGACGTGCTTGTCGCCCGGTTGCCCGCCTCGCAGATGCGGATGAAACAGCGTCTCCTTCTTCGCCGGGTCCTTTTCGGCGATCAGCCTCGCCCAGCGCGCGTTCAACGATTGCGCGTCGGGCGCTATGATCCATGTGCGTCCCGGCATGACGCCTGAACCGTCGTAGACGAAGAAGTCCTTCAGCGCCGGGAACGTCGCCCAGGCGCCCTTGGCGGCCGGGAAGAACGGATCGCGCCAACCGGACGGCGCGGCCTGCCATTCCGCGCCGTCGAGCGACAGCGTCTCTAGCGCCTTGAACTTCTCCTCCCGCCGGCCCTTCGGCAGGGCGCGGAAGCGCACGCGGGCCGGCGTGTCGCGGTGCTTGCCGAGCGGCCTCGCCGCCAGCACGATGCAGACCGGCTGCTGCACGCCCTGGAAGATGCGGGTCGCCACCTCGGGCTGGTGGCCGTCCGGCGAGCAGTCGATGACCCAGATGTCGGAACAGCTGCGGCGCAAATCGTCGCGCATCGCCTGGAAGCCCGGCCCACCCAGGAAGCCCGCCACCGTGATGTAGCAGACGATGCCTTCCTGGTCCGGCGCGGCGAGCCCGGTCGCATCCTCGTAGCCGGAGGCGAACACCTTCCACGTCGCCCAGCGCCAGAAATAGACATAGAGGTTCTTCAGGTGCTTGGCATGCGCGCCGACGCCCCATTTGCGCGGCGGCGTCCACCAGTCCATCGGCGCGGCGAGTTCGCCGCCGGAGCCCTGCTCGATCCAGCCGCCCTTGCCTTTGGCCTTCTCCTTGTAAGGCGGGTTGCCCAGCACGACGGTGATCTTCTGCGATTTCTTGATCGCGTTGGCATCGCGCCGCGATTTGGCCACCGCCCCGGCCTGCAGCAGCGCCTCGTCCTCGATGAAGGGATTTCCCAGCGTGTTGGTGATGAAGAGCTTCAGGTCCGGTATCGTTGCCGGATTGGGGTCGTTCGCCCTGATCAGGGACTGCATCTCGGCGATCAGGCGCAATTGCGCGACCGCGAAAGGTCCGAACTGCAATTCGAACCCGATCAGGCGGTTCATGGCAGCCTGGATCGCACCCTTGACCGCCCCCTCGCCCTGATCGTCCGCCACCGTTTGCGCGATCCGACGCATGACGCCGAGAAGGAAGGTGCCCGTTCCGACCGCCGGGTCGGCCAGGGTCACGTCGTTCGAAGCGAGCCCCGAGGACCGTCCGAACAACTCGCCTTTCAGGACATCGTCGACAAGCCGCACCATGGCCGACACGACTTCCGGCGGCGTGTAGTAGGAGCCCGTCTGCTTGCGAAGCCGGTTGTCGTAGACCTCGAGGAAGTCTTCGTAGAAATACAGCCACGCCTCGGGCTTGTCCTTGCTCACGTTCGTCCAGTTCACCTCGTTCAGCACCCGCTTCAGCGTGCCAAGCGAGGTTTGCAACGCCTTCTGGTTGGCGTCGTCGTCGGTGAGCAGACCCAGCGCCGTGCCGATCAGCGAGTTGGACTTGCGCAGTTCGTAGGCGGCCTGGTGAATGCCGTCCTTCAGAGGAATATCCATCGCACGGGCGACAAGCAGGCCGAACGTCACCGCCTGGGCGTAGCCGTCGGCAAACTGCCTGTCGTCGGCGTCGGGAAACAACTGCTTTCCCCAGTCGTGCTTCAGCGCCGTCAGTCCCTCGCTTTCCAGGGCCAGTTGCTCGACGACCTCGTCGCGCAGCAGACGGCACAGCCGCGCCGACACATGCGCGAGTTGTTTGGCGTTCCTGGGAGCGATCGGGTTCCATGACAGGAATGCCACGATCAGCGGCATGAGCGTATCGGGCGCGGCGAGCCGTGCGCCCGCCGCCGCCACGTCGCCGTCGAGCGTCACCACCTTTCCGACGATGACGCCGTCCTGCCAGAGGCTGAAGGAGTTGCCGTCCGTATAGAGCAGGTTCGGCAGGGATTTCAGCTTCTGCCACTGCGCCTTGTCGTGCGGGTCGGAAAAAGCGCGGGGATCGGCGCCCTTGCCCGGCGCCTTGACCTCGATGAAGCCAACGAGCGCCTTGTTGACGGTCACGGCGAAATCGGGGCGCGTCTTGATGTCGGCCAGCGATGTTTCGCCGACAAGGTTCAGCGCGTCGTCCGGCAGTCCGTGCGCCTTTGCCAACCCCTTGACGAGCATTTCGAGAGGCAACCGAAGCTGGTCTTCGGGCGCGCCGGCGATTGCCGTGTTCGACAGCTTCGCCTTCGTGGCCAGGCCGTAGGCTGCAACCAGTTCCTGTACCGTCTGTCCCACGAACGCAGTTCTCCCCGCTCGTCGGTCAATCAACCCGCAACTTCACGTTGGCGCAAGGCCCCCTCACCGTACCGGGCCTTGCCCGGGCCACCTCTCCCCTTTCGGGGGCGAGGAAAAGCAAGCCACCGGCCTCGCCCGCGCCCATGGGACTGGCGCAACGCCGAAGCTGCGATTCCTCTCCCCCGGTTGGGGGGTCCGAAGGACGGGCGAGACAAGCGGCTCGCCCCGGCAGTGGCTCGCGAAGCGAGACGGTGAGGGGGTTGCTTCGTGATCGAGCTATTTCATGCCAGTTATCCGAAAATCGAAGTTTTCGGATAACGGGGTCCTGCGAAGTTTGCGGGGCAGAGGCGCCGCAAGCCCCCCTCACCGTCCCGGGCTGCGCCCGGGCCACCTCTCCCCCCTCCGGGGGGCGAGGAAAGCCGCTACCCCTTCACCGCCGCCTGCGCCGCCGCGAGCCTCGCGATCGGCACGCGGAAGGGGGAGCAGGAGACGTAGTCGAGGCCGACCTCCTCGCAGAAGCGGATCGAGGCCGGGTCGCCGCCGTGCTCGCCGCAGATGCCGAGCTTGATGCCGGGGCGGGTGGCGCGACCCTTCTCGGCGGCCATGCGGACGAGTTCGCCGACGCCGTCGACGTCGAGGGTGACGAAGGGGTCGGCGTCGATGATGCCCTTCTGGCGGTAGGTCTCGAGGAAGGACGCGGCGTCGTCGCGCGAGATGCCGAAGGTGGTCTGCGTCAAATCGTTGGTGCCGAAGGAGAAGAACTCGGCCGCCTGCGCGATCACATGGGCGCGGATGGCGGCGCGCGGCAGCTCGATCATGGTGCCGACGAGATAGGCGATCGTCACGCCCGCCTCTTCCATCACCGCGCTCGCCACGGCGTCGATGCGCGCCTTGACGAAGTCGAGCTCCTTCATGATGCCGACCAGCGGCACCATGATCTCGGGCTCGACCGGGCTGCCGGTGCGGCGGCCGGCCTCGACGGCGGCCTCGAAGATGGCGCGGGCCTGCATCTCGGCGATCTCGGGATAGGAGACGGCGAGCCGGCAGCCGCGATGGCCGAGCATGGGGTTGAACTCGTGCAGCGCCTCGGTGCGCTGGAGCAGCTTTTCGGGCGACACGCCCAGCGCCGCCGCCACCTCGGCCACCTCCGCCTCGGTCTTGGGCAGGAACTCGTGCAGCGGCGGGTCGAGCAGGCGGATGGTGACCGGCAGGCCGGCCATGATCTCGAACAGCTCGACGAAATCCGAGCGCTGCATCGGCAGGAGCTTGTCGAGGGCCGCGCGGCGGCCGCTCTCGGTGTCGGCCAGGATCATCTCGCGCATGGCGGTGATGCGGCCGCCCTCGAAGAACATGTGTTCGGTGCGGCAGAGCCCGATGCCCTCGGCGCCGAAGGAGCGCGCGGTGCGGGCGTCTGCCGGCGTCTCGGCATTGGCGCGCACGGTCATGCGGCGGATGCCGTCGGCCCAGTGCATGATGGCGGCGAAATCGCCCGACAGCTCGGGCTGCAGCATCGGCACGCGGCCGGCGAGCACCTGGCCGGAGCCGCCGTCGATGGTGACGACGTCGCCGCGCTTGAAGGTGCGGCCCATCGCCAGCATGGTCTGGTTGCGGTAGTCGACGCGCAGCGAGCCGGCGCCCGAGACGCAGGGCTTGCCCATGCCGCGCGCCACCACGGCGGCGTGGCTGGTCATGCCGCCGCGCGTCGTCAGGATGCCCTCGGCGGCGTGCATGCCGTGGATGTCCTCGGGGCTGGTCTCGACGCGCACCAGGATCACCTTGCGGCCGGCAGCGCGCGCCTCCTCGGCGTCGTCCGACGAGAACACGATCTCGCCGGTGGCCGCGCCCGGCGAGGCCGGCAGGCCGATGGCGATGACGTCGCGGCTGGCGCGCGGGTCGATCGTCGGGTGCAGAAGCTGGTCGAGCGAGGCGGGGTCGATGCGCGACACCGCCTGCTCGCGCGTGATCAGGCCCTCGGCCGCCATCTCCACCGCGATGCGCAGCGCGGCCCTGGCGGTGCGCTTGCCCGAGCGGGTCTGCAGCATCCACAGCTTGCCGCGCTCGATGGTGAATTCCAGGTCCTGCATGTCGCGGTAGTGGCGCTCCAGCGTGCCGGCGATCGCCACGAAGTCGCGGAAGGCGTCGGGCATCAGCTTCTCGAGCGAGGGCTTGTCGGAGCCGGCGGCGATGCGGGCGGCCTCGGTGATGTTCTGCGGCGTGCGGATGCCGGCCACCACGTCCTCGCCCTGCGCATTGACCAGGAACTCGCCGTAGAGCCTGTTTTCGCCCGTCGAGGGGTTGCGGGTGAAGGCGACGCCGGTGGCCGAGGTGTCGCCCATGTTGCCGAACACCATGGCCTGCACGTTGACGGCCGTGCCCCAGCTTTCGGGAATGTCGTGCAGGCGGCGATAGGTGATGGCGCGCGGGTTCATCCACGACTGGAACACGGCGCCGATCGCGCCCCACAGCTGCTCGCGCGGGTCCTGCGGGAAGGGCCGCTCCAGCTCCTCGAACACCTTGGCCTTGTAGAGCTCGACGATGCGCACCCAGTCGTCGGCCTTGATCTCGGTGTCGAGGTCGACGCCGAGCCGCGCCTTCTGGTCCTCCAGGATCTCCTCGAAGACCTCGTGGTCGAGGCCGAGCACCACGTCGCAATACATCTGGATGAAGCGGCGGTAGCTGTCATAGGCGAAGCGCCGGTCGCCGGCGTCGGCCGCCAGCGCCTCGACGGTCTCGTCGTTGAGGCCGAGGTTGAGCACCGTATCCATCATCCCCGGCATGGAAGCCCGCCCGCCGGAGCGCACGGAGACGAGCAGCAGGCGCTCGGGATCGCCGAAGCGCCTGCCGGTCAGGCGGCCGATCTCGTCGAGCGCGGCGTCGACCTGGTCGTCGAGGTCGGCGGGATAGGCGTGGCCGTTGGCGTAGTACCAGGTGCAGAGCTCGGTGGTGATGGTGAAGCCCGGCGGCACCGGCAGGCCGAGGCCGCTCATCTCGGCCAGGTTGGCGCCCTTGCCGCCGAGCAGGTCGCGATCGGCGGCGCCGCCCTCGGCCCTGCCGCCTCCGAAGCCGTAGACCCACTTCGCCATCGTCGCCCCTCCGTTGCGGTGCACAAGAAGCCTGTTAGAGCCTCGCAATGCGCATTTCCATCGCAAAAGATCGGCCGCTGCCACTTTGAACGCGATCGGGAGGCGATGACGCCGGTCGCCGGGGAATGACAGCCGGGAAACGACCAGCGCCGAGGGCGGCAATGCCGGCCGGCCGTGGCGGCTTCAATCCCTCAAACGCATATTGCGCCCACCCTGCCGGATCAATATAACGCGCGGCAGCGCTTGCCGGCCATGGGGCGTAGCCAAGCGGTAAGGCAGCGGTTTTTGGTACCGCCATTCCCTGGTTCGAATCCAGGCGCCCCAGCCAAGCGCTCATGGTACGACCCGGACACATGGGTAACGGTTCGTACCTAAGTGTCTGAATCAGAATGACCGCGGTGTTCTTAGGCCCTTGCAAGCCGTCGGGTGAGCATGCGGATGTTCGCGATGTGAACCCAGGCCTGTGCGGATTCGATGGTGCGCTCGAAGTCCTTGGCCAGCCTTCGGCACCTGCCGAGCCATGCAAAGGTTCTCTCGACGACCCATCGACGCGGCAGGACCTCGAAGCCTTTGGCGCTGTCCGACCGCTTGACGATCTGCATCGTGAACTTGCCGATCTTTTGCAGGGCGCCCCGCAGTTTCGGTCCGGCATAACCGCCGTCGGCAAACACATGGCGCAGCCATGGCCAGCGCTTGAGGATGGATTTCAGGACGGCGGGCGCGCCGTCGCGATCCTGGATCGGCGGCATGAACGACCACGCCGACCAGAAGGCCCGACGTGTCGACGACGATGTGGCGCTTTCGGCCCTTAACCTTCTTGCCGGCGTCGAAGCCTCGAACACCGCCGCTTTCGGTGGTCTTGACCGACTGGCTGTCGATAACACCGGCGGACGGGCTCGCCTCCCGTCCTTGGGCCTCGCGCGCCGCCATGACGAGTTCATTGTTGATGGCCCGCAGCAGGCCTTCGTCGCGCCAGCGCCAGAAATATTTCTGCACCGTCGAGAATGGCGGGAAGTCCTTCGGCAACAGGCGCCAGGCCCCACCCGACGAAGCCATGTAAAGTAGCGCGTTCACGACCTCGCGCAGGTCCGTCTTCCGGGGCCGGCCGATGCGGTTCGGCGCCGGCATCAGCGGCTCGATCAGCATCCACTCCGCGTCCGTGAGGTCGCTTGCATAGCGCCGGCAGCGCCGGCCATAGTGGGGGCGAGTGGTTTCGGTCCAGGGCATCATGATCTCCGTCGAATCTCAGCAATCCGACTGAATCACAACCTGAACCGCCCCGGATTTGCCGGAGGCCGTTTCGTTTGAGTCACGCGGCCATGGCTGGTTCTACCAGCATGGCGTAGTAGCGTTCCTCGGCTTCGGCCGGCGGGATGTTGCCGATGGGCTCCAGCAGCCGTCGTTTGTTGAACCAGTCGACCCAGGTCAGTGTGGCGAACTCGACGGCCTTGAAGCTTCTCCATGACCCGCGCCGATGGATGACCTCGGCCTTGTAGAGGCCGTTGATCGTTTCGGCGAGAGCGTTGTCCTAGGAGTCGCCGACGCTGCCGACGGAGGGCTCGATGCCGGCCTCGGCCAGGCGCTCGGTGTAGCGGATGCTGACATATTGGGACCCTCTGTCGGAATGGTGCACCAGGCCGCCGCGATGAACAGGCCGCCGTTCGTGCAGGGCCTGTTCGAGAGCATCGAGGACGAAGCTCGCGTGGGCCGTCCTGCTCACCCGCCAGCCGACGATACGACGCGCATAGGCGTCGATGACGAAGGCGACGTAGACGAAGCCGGACCAGGTGCTGACGTAGGTGAAGTCCGAGAGCCAGAGCCTGTTTGGCGCGGGGGCATGGAAGACCCGGTTCACATGGTCGAGCGGGCACGGGGCGGCCTTGTCCTGCACGGTGGTGCGAACCGGTTTGCCCCGGATGACGCCGTGAAGGCCGAGGTCGGCCATCAGCCGCTCGACCGTGCAGCGCGCGACGCCAAAACCCTCGCGCAGCATCTGCCGCCAGACCTTGCGTGCGCCATACACCTCGAAGTTCTCGGCGAAGACGCGCTCGATCTCCGGCTTCAGCGCCATATCCCGCTTCGCCCGCGCCGACAGCTTCTCCGGGTCGGCGCGCTTGGCGACATGATCGTGGTAGGTCGAAGGGGCGATCGGCAGAACCTTGCAGATCGGCTCGACCCCGTGGACCTCGCGGTGATCGTCGATGAACGCGATCATCGTTTGAATGGGCGGTCGAGCTCCGCCTGAGCAAAATAAGCGCTCGCCTTGCGCAGGATCTCGTTGGCCTGCCGGAGCTCCCGGTTCTCCCGCTCCAGGGCCTTCAGCTTCGCCGCCATGTCCGTCGGCACACCGGCCCGCTTGCCGGCATCAATCTCGGGCTTCTTCACCCACTCGTTCGGCGTCTGGCCCGTGCAGCCGATCTTGGACGCGATCGACATGATCGCCGCCCAGCGGGAGGGATGCTCATGTTCGTGATCCAGCACCAGCCGCACGGCTCGCTGGCGCACCTCCGGGGAAAACTTGTTCGTCGTCTTGCTCATGATGGCTCCATCCTACTCAGGAGTTGGAGCCTCCGGCAAATCCGGGCCGGTTCAACCCGCTGAAATCACTCACTTCTTTTTGGAGCAGATACTAAGGCATGGGTGATAGCCTTATGCCGACGTGGTGTCGATATTCGGCAATGTCCTCAGGCATCCCCGATGATATCCTCGGCGACCTTGCAAGGCGGCACCGCATGGCGAAGGTACCACCGAATTCTCGGGGAGTGGATCCCCCAGACTCGTTGCAGCGTAAGCGCGTAGGCATCCCCACGTAGCGTGCAGGCGGTTGATCGCTCATTTTCAGCATGAATCATGCGGAGAATCCTGTGAGCGACAGTATGAGCCATCATCGAACATTCGAGATTTTGAC
>JBKBRJ010000084.1:0-13190 GCA_046292285.1 Mesorhizobium sp.
GTGGCGGTGAGCATGGTGGGCGCTCGCACGACACCGGGGCGTCGCGCGCCCCCTCCACCGCCTTCGGCGGTCCCCCTCCCCCGTAAACGGGGGAGGATTTCGTTCGGGCGTCACGCGGCCCTCTGATCCTCCCCCGCATGCGGGGGAGGGGGACCACGGAGTGGTGGAGGGGGCGCTGGCTGGGGACCAAGAAGTGGTGGAGGGGGCGTGGCGAGACGCTACGCGCGCCTCACACCCACTCGCCCTTGCGCATCACCGGCTCGGCTGTCCCGTCCGCGTGCATGCCGTCGACGTCGATCTTCCCGGAGCCGATCATCCAGTCGATGTGGATGAAGCTCTTGTTGCCGCCGGCGGCCGCGATCTGGTCGGGCGTCATCGTCGCGCCGTCGCGGAAGCATTTCGAGTAGCACTGGCCGAGCGCGATGTGGCTGGCCGCGTTCTCGTCGAACAGGGTGTTGTAGAACAGGAGCCCGCTCTGCGAGATCGGCGAGGAGTGCGGCACCAGCGCCACTTCGCCTAGCCGCCGCGCGCCCTCGTCGGTGTCGAGCACCTTTTGAAGCACGTCGAGCCCCTTCGACGCCTGCGCCTCGACGATGCGCCCGGCCTCGAAGCGCACGGAGATCTCGTCGATCAGCGTGCCCTGGTAGGACAGCGGCTTGGTGCTCGACACGTGGCCGTCGACGCGCAGCGCGTGCGGCGTCGTGAACACCTCCTCGGTCGGGATGTTGGGATTGCAGGTGATGCCGTTCTTGGCCGTCGAGGCGCCGCCATGCCATTCGTGCCCGTCGGCCAGCCCCACCGTCAGGTCGGTGCCCGGCCCGGTGAAGCGCAGCGCCGAAAACGCCTTGCCGTTCAGCCACACGGTGCGCTGGCGCAGCGCCGCGTTGTGCTCGGCCCAGGCCTTGACCGGGTCGTCGCCGTTGACGCGCGAGGCGGCAAAGATCGCCTCGGCGAGCTTCGCCACGGCGACGTCCTCCTCGTCGCCCGGAAACATCACCTTCGCCCAGGACGGATTGGGGAAGGAGACGATGTTCCAGTTGATGTCGAAGCCGGCGATCTTTTCCAGCGCCGGCTGGTAGGCCATCGAGTTCGCCCTGTTGGCGCGCGACACCTTGGCCGGATCCTCGCCGGCCAGCAGCAGCGGGTTGTCGCCCGAAATCGCCAGCCGCGCGGCATTGGCCGAAAACGCCTTGCCCATGCCCTCGTAGAGCCAGCCGGCGGCGCGGTCGAAGCTCTCGTCGCGGCCGTGGCGGAAGCGGGCGAGCGTCACCTCCTCGTCCGACAGGAACGGCGTCACCAGCCCGGCGCCGGCCTTGTAGGCATGCTCGACGATCCTGCGCACCAGCGGCAGCGCCGCCACCGGCGCCGTCATCACCAGGTCCTGCCCCGGCTGCAGTTGCAGGCCCACCTTGACGGCCACCTCGGCCAGCCGGTCGAGCCTGACCGGGTCGATCGAGGCGGAAATGGCGCGCGGATGCGATGTCATGAAGGGGCTCCGGTCTGGTGCAAGTCGATGCGGTTCGCCCCGTTACATAGACCCGCCGCGCGCCGCTTTCCACCGGGGGGCGCTGGTCCACCGGTTTGGCGTCGCCGCCGCATTCCCAAGGCCGGGGCGGCCTCCTATGGTCCGCCCATGACGCCCGAAACCGCCGCGCCGCAGCGCTATGCCATCGCCGGACTGATCGCCATGGCGGCGGCCATGGGCATCGGCCGCTTCGTCTATACGCCGATCCTGCCCGGCATGATGGAGGGGCTCCCGATGAGCGCCTCCGACGCCGGGCTGGTCGCCTCGGCCAACTATCTCGGCTATCTCGTCGGCGCGCTGCTCGCGGCCGGCGGCTGGGCGCACGGCATGGACCGGCGGCTGATGCTGGCGGGGCTGGGCGCCAATGCCCTGCTGCTCGCCTGGATGGGCATGGCCGACACGCTGACGGTGTTCCTCGCCGTGCGCTTCCTCGCCGGCGTGGCCAGCGCCTTCGTCATGGTCTTCATGGGCGCAATCGTCTTCTCCCGCCTCGCGCTGGCGGGCCGGTCGGATCTGCAGGCGGCGCATTTCGGCGGCGTGGGCGGCGGCATTGCCGTCTCGGCGCTGCTCACCGGCGGGCTGGTCCTCGCCGATGCCGGCTGGCGCGCCGGCTGGCTCGGCGCCGCCGTGATCTCGCTGATCGGCTTCTTCGTGGTGTATTTCATGGCCACCGGCGGGCCGGCCAGTCCCGGCGGCGCGGCCGCGCGCGAGCCCGGCCTGCCGAAAAGCCCGGCGCTGGCCCGCGTCATCCTCGCCTACGGCATCTTCGGCGCCGGCTACATCGTCACCGCGACGTTCCTCGTGGCGATCGTCCGCCAGGGCGGGCAGGGGCCGCTGTTCGAATCCGCCGTCTGGCTGGTCACGGGGCTCGCCGGCGCGCCGTCGGTCTGGCTCTGGGGCAAGGTCGTGCGGCGCATCGGCCTCACCGCCACCTTCGCGGTCGGCTGCGTGGTCGAGGCCGTCGGCGTGCTGGCCAGCGTCGCCGTTCCGGGCGCGTTCGGGCCGCTTTTGGGCGGCGTCCTGCTCGGCGGCACCTTCATCGCGATCACCGCCTATGGCCTGCAGGCCGGCCGCCAACTCGCCCCCGATGCGCCGCGCCGGGTCTTCGCCCTCATGACCGCCTCCTTCGGCGCGGGCCAGATCCTCGGCCCGATCCTCGCCGGCTACGGCGCCGACTGGACAGGCAGCTTCGCGGCGCCCTCCGCCGGCGCGGCTCTGGCGCTTCTTGCCGCCGCCGCGATCGGCTGGTCGGCCGGCCGGCGGGGCGGCTGACCGCCCGCCCGTCCATCCACACCAAACTGTAACTTGCGCACCGCCGAAAGACCGCTATCGATGGACGGCCACCGTCCGTCCGGCCGGTGACGCCGCACCGTTCCCGAGCCCGCCGCCTTCCCATCCGAGGTTCCCAGCCGTGTTCGTCTCCTTCTTCCCAAGGCCGAAGCTGTTCTTCCTGTCCGTCGTCGGGTGGTCGGCCTTCGTCATGATCGTCTGGTACACCGTCGGCCGCGACTTCGGCGCCAGTTTCGGCATGCCGCCGGCGGCCGCCGATGCCGATCCGATCGTCGGCGTGCACTATTTCTGGTCGCCGGAATTCCTCTGGTTCTACATCTACTTCGTGGTCTGCACGGGCCTCTTCGCCGCCTTCTGGTACGTCTTCTCGCCGCATCCGTGGGCGCACTGGTCGATCCTGGGGTCGGCCTTCATCCTGTTCTCGACCTATTTCTCGGTGCAGGTCAGCGTCGCCATCAACAACTGGCGCAGGCCTTTCTTCGATTCGGTCCAGCAGGCGCTGACGCCGCCGGCCTCGGTGCCCGCGGCCGACCTCTATGCCCTGATCCTGATCTTCACCCAGATCGCCTTCCTGTGGATCGCGCTCTTCGTGGTCACGCGTTTCGTCGTCAGCCACTACATCTTCCGCTGGCGCACGGCGATGAACGACTACTACATGGCCAACTGGCCCCAACTGCGGAAGATCGAGGGCGCCTCGCAGCGCGTCCAGGAAGACACGATGCGCTTCGCCTCCACGGTGGAGGGGCTCGGCGTCTCGATGGTCGATTCGGTGATGACGCTGATCGCCTTCCTGCCGATCCTCTACGCCCTGTCGTCCAACGTCACCGAACTGCCGATCATCGGCGAGATCCCCGCGCCGCTGATGAACGCCGCGATCTTCTGGTCGCTGTTCGGCACCGTGCTGCTGGCGGTCGTCGGCATCAGGCTGCCGGGACTGGAATTCAGGAACCAGCGGGTCGAGGCGGCCTACCGCAAGGAACTCGTCTATGGCGAGGACAACGCCGACCGCGCCCAGCCGCCGACGGTGCGCGAATTGTTCGACAACGTCCGCAGGAACTATTTCACGCTCTATTTCCACTACATGTATTTCAATGTCGCTCGCTCGTTCTACATCCAGGCCGACAACATCTTCGCCTATTTCATCCTGATCCCGACGATTGCGGCCGGCCGCATCACCTTCGGCGTGCTGCAGCAGATCCTCACCGCGTTCAACCAGGTGAGTTCATCCTTCCAGTATCTCGTCAATGCCTGGCCGACGATCGTCGAACTGCTGTCCATCTACAAGCGCCTGCGCGCCTTCGAGGCCGTCCTCGGCGGCGAGGAACTGCCCGACATCGACCGCCGCTATCTGGAGCGGGAGGAGGCCGGCGTCCCGCCGCAGGACCAGCCGGCGGCGTGACGAAGGGAGGGACCCGGCTTCAGCCGTCGGCGGCCTGGCCGAGACGGGCGTGAAGATCCTCGTAGCTGATGCAGTCGACGTCGGGCTTGATGCAGACCTTGTCGACGAAACGCTCCAGCGCGCGCCAGTAGGCGCCGCCGTTCATCAGCGTGAAGTGGTAGCCGATCTGCAGCGGGATGCGCGCGCCGCCATGCTGCTCGTCGAAGGCGGCCATGAAGGCGCGGTAGGCCCGCTCCTCGAAGCGGCCCTCCCGGTCCTCGGTCTCCTCGGCGTTGGTGTGGCGGGCAAACAGGTTGTAGTCCATGGCGATGACGGGCCGCGCGGCCGGCCCCTCGGGCACCATCGGCAGCGAAAACAGCCGCAATCCCCGCCGCGTTCCGGGTTCCGCCGGCCCCCTGGAGACGCCGCTCGCGTCATAGTCCATGCCGGCGTCGGTCAGCGCCTCGAACAGCGCCTCGGAGGTCGACAGATACGGCGCGCGGAAGCCGCGGATGTCGTTCTCCACAAATCGTCGCCAGCCGTCGGGCTCGCCTTCGATGCCGTTGATCGTGAAGGCGTCCCGTACGATCCGCGTGAAGGCGGAAAATTCCGTCGCCCAGTCCGCCTTCGACCAGTCCTTGCCGTCGAAATGCCCGCAGCCGTGGCTGGCGATCTCGTGACCCTCCTGCCTTGCGGTCCAGATTTCGGCTAGCCGCTCCGCCACCTCTTCCTTCGACGCGCCGAAACCGACGTTGGAGCGCCCGGGGCGATGCTCGGGGCTCTGGTAGAGCGTCCGGTGCTCGGGCGCCAGCAGGTATACGCAGGACAGGAAATAGGTGAAGCGCGCGCCGCTCCGTTCCGCCAGGGCCCGGCTGCGCTTCCACTGCGCCACATGCTGCGCGCCGTCGAAGGAAATCGCCACGACCTGGCGCGGTTCGGACATGTCGGCGGCGGGCGAAGGCGCCGCCGAGGCGAGGAACGGGACGGCCGCGAGAAGGCTGCGTGCGACTTTCATGCTGGACGGGCGACTCGGCGGTTGCTGGGGGGAGGCAAAGGGTGATGCGAAAATGTGGCGAGCATGCGATGTGGATCGAATTGCGGTTCCAAACCATCGGAGGGCAGGATAGGTTCCCGGCCTGGCACCCAGGGGGCACCGAATGTTCGTTCTCGTTCTTGGACTGATCCTCTTCCTCGGCATTCATTCCGTTCGCATCGTCGCGCCCGGCTGGCGCGATGCGAAGCTGGCTGCGATGGGCAATGGCTGGCGGGGCCTCTATTCGCTGGTCTCGGCCGTCGGCCTCGTCCTCATCGTCTGGGGCTATTCCCTCGCCTGGCCGGCAGGCCCCGTTCTCTACGATCCGCCGCTGTGGACGAAGCATGTCGCCGCGCTGCTGATGCTGTTCGCCCTGATCGCGCTCGCAGTGAGCCAGCTGCCCGGCGGCAAGCTGAAGAAGATGCTGAAGCACCCGATGCTGCTGTCGGTCAAGATCTGGGCCTTCGCCCACCTGCTGGCCAATGGCGAGCTTGCCTCGCTCCTGCTGTTCGGAAGCTTCCTCGCCTGGGCGGTCGCCGACCGCATCTCGCTCAAGCGGCGCGGCGACACGGGGCCGAAGGTTGCCGGCCCGATCGTCTGGGACGCCGTGGCCGTCGCGGTCGGGATCGTCCTCTACCTGCTCTTCGTGTTCGGCCTGCATCTGTGGCTGTTCGGGGCCGATCCGCTGGCGCGCGGTTGAGCGGCTATTTTGCCGGTTGGCCTTCCATAAGCCCCATTTTCGGATAAAAGGCCGATGCAAGGGAGCCCCGCCGGCCGGACGGGGCACGTAATGACGGTACGGGTATAGATGTCGGACGACAGTTTCATCCGCGAGGTCAACGAGGAACTGCGCCGTGACCAGGCGACCGCGCTGTGGAACCGCTTCGGTCCGCTCGCCCTCGTCGTCGCCGTGGCCGTCGTCCTCGCCACCGCCGCCTGGGTCGCTTGGGAGTACTGGTCGACCAGCCGGGCAAATGCCTCCGGCGACCGTTACTCGCAGGCCCTCGTGCTCGCTTCGGAAGACAAGCAGGACGAGGCGCTCGCCGCATTGCAGGCGCTCGAAGCCGACGGCTACGGCGCCTATCCGGTGCTCGCCCGCATGCGCGCGGCCACCGTGCTGGACGCCAAGGGCGACAAGGCCGGCGCCGTCGCCGCCTTCGACGCGGTTGCGGCCGACCGCTCCATCGACGTTCCCGTCCGCGACATGGCGCGCCTTCGCGCCGGTTTGATCCTGGTCGACAGCGGCTCCTATGCCGACGTGTCGTCCCGCGTCGAAACCCTCGCGGTCGACACCAACGCGCTTCGCCACTCCGCGCGCGAGGCCCTGGGCCTCGCCGCCTGGAAGGAAGGCCGCGCCGCGGATGCCCTGGCGCTGTTCGAACAGATTTCCGCCGACAACTTCGCGCCGCGCAACCTGCGCGAACGCGCAACCCTCATGTCCGAACTGATCCGCGGTTCGGGCGATGCGTCGTAGCCCGCCCCGATGACCTTCAAGATCGCGATCGTCGGCCGGCCCAACGTCGGCAAGTCCACGCTGTTCAATCGGCTTGCCGGAAAGAAGCTGGCGCTGGTCGACGACACGCCGGGCGTCACGCGCGATCGCCGCATCCATGACGCCAAGCTCTACGACCTGCGCTTCGAGGTCATCGACACCGCCGGTTTCGAGGATGCCGCCGCCGCGACGCTCGAGGGGCGCATGCGCGCCCAGACCGAACTCGCGGTCGCCGAGGCCGACCTGATCCTCTTCATGATCGACGCCAAGGCCGGGCTGACGCCGAACGACCGGGCCTTCGCCGACATCGTGCGCCGTTCGGGCAAGCCCGTGGTCCTCGTCGCCAACAAGGCCGAGGCGCGCGGCGCGCAGGGAGGCATGCTGGAGGGCTGGGAACTCGGCCTCGGCGAGCCGATTCCGATCTCGTCGGAGCATGGCCAGGGCATGCCGGACCTGCGCGAGGCGATCATCGCCGCGCTGGGCGAGGAACGCGTCTTCCCGCCGGACGAGGAGGATGAACCCGTCTCCGACGCAGCCGAGGCGCTGGTCGGCGAGGACATTGCCGATCCCGACGCCGAGGAGGTTCCTTCCTACGATCCCACCAAGCCGATGCGGATCGCCGTCATCGGCCGCCCGAACGCCGGCAAGTCGACGCTGATCAACGCGCTCGTTGGCGAGGAGCGCCTGCTAACCGGGCCGGAAGCCGGCATCACCCGCGATTCCATCTCGGTCGACTGGGAATGGCGCGGCCGCAAGATGAAGCTGTTCGACACCGCCGGCATGCGCCGCAAGTCGCGGGTGCAGGAAAAGCTGGAGCGCCTTTCCGTCGCCGACGGCATTCGCGCCATCCGCTTCGCCGAGGTCGTCATCATCGTGCTCGACGCCACCATCCCCTTCGAGAAGCAGGACCTGCAGCTCGCCGACCTCGTCATCCGCGAGGGCAGGGCGGCGGTCATCGCCTTCAACAAGTGGGACCTGATCGACAACCCGCAGGAGCTTCTGGCCGAACTGCGCGAAAAGACCGACCGCCTGCTGCCCCAGGTGCGCGGCATCCGGGCGGTCACCGTCTCGGCCGAGACCGGTCGCGGCCTCGACCGGCTCATGGAGGCCGTAGCCTCCACCCACGAGGTCTGGAACAGGCGCATCTCCACGGGCCGGCTCAACCGCTGGCTCGAGGGGGTGCTCGCCCACCATCCGCCGCCGGCCGTCGCCGGCCGCCGCCTCAAGATCAAGTATCTCACCCAGGTGAAGGCACGTCCGCCGGGCTTCGTCATCTCCTGCTCGCGCCCAGACGCCATGCCGCAGTCCTACATCCGCTACCTGACCAACGGCCTGCGCGAGAGCTTCGACATGCCCGGCGTTCCGATCCGCATCATGCTGCGCGCGCCCGAAAATCCCTATGCCGGCAGGGCGAAGCACGCTCGCTGAACGGGCCGCAAGCGATCCGTGGACAACGCCCGGCCGGCCACATTGCCGCCGTTAACCGTCCTTCAAGGTTAATGCATCATTGTCACTCCCAGTGTCGTTCGAGTGGCGTCCTGGAGAGTAACCCGGTGAAACCAGTATCCGTTGCGCGGCGAGGCATCGCCACGCCCCGCAAGTCCTCCCTGCTGTCCATCATCGTCGTCGGCGCAGGTTTCCTCCTGGGTTTCCCCACGGTCACCGCCTATCAGGACGTGGCGAGCTACGTCTCGGGCAGGGATTCGGCCGAGGTGCGCTGGGGCGCGGTCATCGAGAGGGCCGTCGCCGGTTCCACGCACGCAGCCGAGATGCCCTTCGTCGATTCCACCGTCACCGGCGCGATCTCGGGCTCGGGGATGGTCGCGCCGGGCGTCGGACCGGTCGCGTTCCGCGCCAAGAACGGGTCCACCACCGACACGCCCGACGAGGATCGCGTCAATCGCAGCGAGAAGCGCGGCCGCGTCGTCAACGTCGCTCCCGTCGCTCCGCCGAGGTCCTTCAATGCCGGCTCCGTCTTCAAGCGCACCTCGATGCTGACGCATCCGACGATCGGCGGCGAGGAAGTCGTCATGGCTTTCGACCGCCCCCGGATCCTGGGGAAGGAGATCGAGATCGCCGCCGCGTTCCACCCGCGCGCCGGCAGGAAGGTGGACCCCGCGGTCCCGGCGATGCTGGCCAGCCTCGTCACCAACAACAAGCCCGACATCCTCGCCACGGCCTATGCGCCGGCCACGCCCGACTATGCCGAACTGTCGCCCTTCGCGACCCTTCTCAAGGGCGAGGCCGACCCCAACGAGGGCCGCTTCATCCCGCCGATGGGCGAGGGCGACCACGCCTGGATTAAGAAGCCGCTGCCGCCGGAAGTATTCTCCCAGGCCGAGCAGAAATGCCTCACCGCCGGCGTCTATTTCGAAGCGCGCGGCGAGAACCTGAAGGGCCAGGCCGCCGTGGCGCAGGTGATCCTGAACCGCGTTCGCAATCCCGCCTATCCCGACACCATCTGTGGGGTGGTCTACCAGAACGATCACTGGCGCAACCGCTGCCAGTTCTCCTTCGCCTGCGACGGCATCCGCGACCGCGTGGCGAGCCCCGCCCACTGGGCGATGGCGCGCGATGTCGCCATGGCGGTGACCGCCGGCAAGATCTTCATCCCCGAGGTCGGCTCTTCGACCCACTACCACGCGACCTACGTCAATCCGCGCTGGGCCGGCACCATGGAAAAGATGAAGAAGATCGGCCTGCACGTCTTCTACCGCACCCATGGCGGCGGCTGGAACTGAGGCGCGGACACCCCGCCGTTTCGCTGGGATTCGCCGATCATCCTGGGGAGAAGCGGGCGGACGTTCTGTCGCAGCCTCTTAAATCATTGATATAAATGATGAAATGACATGCCGGGCAGGGGCCTTCATCGGCTTGACTGCCCGAACGCCCCTCACTATGGTGCGCCCGACTTTGAAGCGGGCTTTCCAGGCTGGATCGCCCGGGCAGGAGGTTGGCTCGCCATGTCGGAACGGCCAGGCGAAACCGGCGACGAAATGCCCGGGAAGGACGGCGGAGGAAGCGCCCGCGCGGACGATCTCGATCGCAGGCGCAGGGAACTCGAGGCGGCCTTGACGGCCCGCCGCCCGGCGGCGAGCGAAAAGGAACCGTCCAGGACCGGTGGCATGGCGGGCGTCGGCAACGCGCTGCGTCTGTCCAGCGAGTTCATCGCGGGCATCGTGGTGGGCGCGGCTCTGGGATGGGCCATTGACTACTATGCGGGAACCTCGCCCTTCGGGCT
Source organism: Mesorhizobium sp. (assembly GCA_046292285.1). Taxonomy (GTDB): domain Bacteria; phylum Pseudomonadota; class Alphaproteobacteria; order Rhizobiales; family Rhizobiaceae; genus Aquibium. The sequence goes on from JBKBRJ010000084.1 coordinate 9,960, forward strand.
GATCGTGTTCCTGCTGATCGGATTTGCCGCCGGTGTGGTGAACGCGTTGCGTTCGGCCGGCATGATGGCGGAATTCGGCGCCCGGAAGTCCGAAGGGGACGACCGGGGGTCCGGCAAGAATTGAACGGCGCTGCGGCGCCTGAACGGCAAGGCGGGGTAAACGGTGGCAAACGATCCTATCCACCAGTTCCAGATTCAGAAGTGGGTGCCGATCGAGATCGGCGGCCTCGATTTCTCTTTCACCAATTCCTCGGCCTTCATGGTCGCCTCCGCGGTCGCGGCCGGCGCCTTCCTGTTCCTGTCCACCGCCAACCGCGGGCTCGTGCCGAGCCGCATGCAGTCGGTCGCGGAGATGTCCTACGAGTTCGTCGCCAACATGCTGCGCGACGCCGCCGGTTCGCACGGGATGAAGTTCTTCCCCTTCGTCTTCTCGCTCTTCATGTTCGTGCTGTTTGCCAACCTGCTCGGCATGTTTCCCTACTTCTTCACGGTGACGAGCCACATCATCGTCACCTTCGCGCTGGCGATGCTCGTCATCGGGACCGTGCTGGTCTACGGCTTCATGAAGCACGGCCTGGGCTTCCTCAAGCTCTTCGTGCCGAGCGGCGTACCGGGAATGCTGGTGCCTTTGATCGTCGCGATCGAGGTCGTGTCCTTCCTCTCGCGTCCGATCAGCCTCTCGGTCCGCCTCTTCGCCAACATGCTGGCCGGTCACATCACGCTCAAGGTCTTCGCCGGCTTCATCGTCTCGATGAGTTCGATGGGCGCGCTCGGCATTGCCGGCGCGGTCCTGCCGCTCGCCATGACGGTGGCGCTGACCGGCCTCGAGTTCCTCGTCGCGTTCCTGCAGGCCTACGTCTTCGCCGTCCTGACCTGCATGTACCTGAACGACGCCCTCCATCCGGACGGACACTGAGTTCCGGCGGCTTCGCCGTCGCGGCAACCACGAACCCTTCTCAAGTCTTCAAAAAGGAGATCTCTCATGGAAGTAGAAGCAGCAAAGGCGATCGGCGCCGGCATCGCCTGCCTTGGCATGGCGGGCACCGCGCTCGGCCTCGGCAACATCTTCGGCAGCTACCTGTCGGGCGCGCTGCGCAACCCGTCGGCCGCCGACAGCCAGTTCGGTCGTCTGGTGTTCGGCTTCGCGGTGACGGAAGCGCTCGGCATCTTCTCCCTTCTCATCGCGCTGCTGCTGCTCTTCACGTAAGAGCAAGCGTCTTGCACGAGCGGGATCGTCCGGCCGCGACAGTCGCGGCCGGCTGGATTTGACAGGACGCGCTGATGTTTGTTTCACCGGCATTCGCCGAAGAAGTCCCGGCCGGTCAGGCAGGGGGCGAGGTCATGCACGGAACGGAGGTGGCCCATGATGGCCATGCGAAAGCACCCTTCCCGCCGTTCGAGACCCACACGTTCCCTTCCCAGATTCTCTGGCTGGCGATCACGTTCGGTCTGTTCTATGTTTTCCTGAAGCGCGTGGCGTTGCCGCGCCTGGCGGGCATCCTCGAGGTGCGGCGCGACCGCATCGCCGGCGATCTCGACCAGGCCGCGCGTCTCAAGCAGGAGGCGGACGAGGCGATCGCCGCCTACGAGCAGGGACTGGCCGAGGCGCGCAAGAAGGCCGGCCAGATCGGCCAGAAGGCTCGCGACGGCGCCAAGGCGGAAGCCGATGCCGAGCGCAAGCGGATCGAGGCCGCGCTGGATTCGAAACTCGCCGCCGCCGAGGCGCGCATTTCCGACATCAAGGCTTCGGCCATGCAGGATGTCGGTGCGATCGCCGAGGAGACCGCGGGCGCCATCGTTCAGGCCCTGATCGGCGATACGGTCGCCCAGGGTGACGTTTCGGCCGCCGTGCGCGCGGCTTCGGAATAGGAGAGCGGGTATGGACGCCACATTCTGGGCACTCGTCGGCCTCGTCATCTTCCTTGGCCTCATGGTCTACGTGAAGGTGCCGAAGATGATCGGCAAGTCGCTCGACGACCGTGCCACCAGGATCCGCGACGAACTCGAGCAGGCGCGCAGGCTGCGTGAGGAAGCCCAGCAGCTCCTCGCGGAGTATCAGCGCAAGCGCAAGGAAGCCGAGCGCGAGGCGGAGGAGATCGTCGAATCCGCCAGGCACGAGGCCGAGATGCTCGTGCGCGAAGCCAAGCAGAAGACCGAGGAATACGTCGCCCGCCGCACTGCGCTTGCCGAGCAGAAGATCGGCCAGGCCGAGCGCGACGCGGTGAACGAGGTTCGCTCCAATGCCGTCGACATCGCCGTCGCGGCGGCGCGCAAACTGCTCGCCGACAAGGTCGACGCGACCGTCGCCGAGAAGCTCTTCAAGTCGTCCGTCCAGGACGTCAAGTCCAGGCTCAACTGAACTTCGCGCAAGCGTCCGCCGCAAGCCGGACCGTCAACGCCAGTCACGAGATCGATGCCGCCTTCGGGCGGCATTTTTCGTTCCCAGTGTTTCGATGGGGAAAAGCTGGGGCAGGCTCCGCCTTCGGCAGTCAGCCGATCTGCGCCGTCAGGACTCCCGTCTCGACCACCTCGAGTTCCACGCTGGCGCTTTCGGCCTTCAGAGGCGCGAAGCTCATGCGGTGGATGCGCGTAACGGCGCCTGCCTCGACGATCGCGCTGCGGTGGCGCACGGTCGCGTAGCCCATGTGCAACTCGAAGCCATAGGCAGGATGAACCGTCGCGCAGCGCATCATCATGCGGTCGCGCGTCACCTTGGCGACGATCGAGGCAGCCGCGATCGACTGCGAGCGCTGGTCGCCCTTGACCAGCGCCTGCGCCTCGCAGGGCAGGCCGGGCGGCACGTCGCGGCCGTCGATCAGCGCGTGCCCCGGCGTCACGCACAGCAAGGTCGCGGCGCGGCGCATCGCTTCCAGGCTCGCCCGCAGGATGTTGATCGTGTCGATGCCGTCTGCCGCGACCGAAGCCACCGAAACCGCGATCGCCGTCGTCACGATCTCCTCGCAAAGCCGGTCCCGATCGGTTGCCTTCAGCCTTTTCGAATCGTCGAGCCCCGACGGAATCCGTTTCGGATCGAGGATGACGGCGGCCGCGACCACGGGCCCGGCCAGCGGCCCGCGGCCGGCCTCGTCGATGCCGCAGACCGGCCCCGCGCCGCGCGCCATCAGGCGCCTCTCGATCGAGAAGTCGGGTGCGGTCGGCATTTCGAAGAGAAGCGGAGGACCGGAATTCTGGCGACTCATGGTGCGGCGATGGTCGCAGAGCTTCCGGTCC
>JBKBRJ010000085.1:0-13024 GCA_046292285.1 Mesorhizobium sp.
CGGTGCAAGAGATACCCCCACCCCTTACCCCTCCCCACAAGGGGGAGGGGGTCGCGAGACGCTGGCAATCCCCCTCCCCCGTGTGGGGAGGGGTACGGGGTGGGGGTACGCCGCGCGAGGACTTTCCGTTCACTTGCTCCACTCCTGCCCATAGCGCAGCTCGCCCGGCGCCGCGCCGTCGACCGCCACCGCCGCGAACTGGGGCTGGGCCTCCTCGCCCGGTTCGGCCTTCTCGATCCGCACCCGCAGGTCGTACCAGGCCGCCTGGCCGGTGATCGGATCGGAATTCGACCAACGCAGGCCGTCGGCCTTCGGCGGCAGCAGTTCGTTGATGAGGTGGTTGAGCAGGAAACCCTTCCTGGCCTCGGGTGCGTTCTGGCTGAGCCCCCAGGCACCCTTGCGCTTGCCGATCGCGTTCCACGTCCACAGCGTCGAGCCGTTGACCGCCTCCATGCGGGCGATCTCCACCTTGATCCGGCCGTGCGGCGAGATCACCCAGGCCCAGTCGCCGTCCCGCAGTCCGGCCGCATCGCAAACCGCCCCAGGCACATAGAGTGGGTTCCTCGTATGGATCTGGCGCAGCCAGGCGTTCATCGAGCCCCAGGAGTGATACATCGCCGCCGGGCGCTGCGTGATCGCGTGCAGCGGGAAGGCGCCGCGGTCGATCGCGGCCTCCTCGAGCGGACGATACCAGGCCGGCAGCGGATCGAAGGCGGCGAGGATGCGCTCGCGATGGGTTTCGGGCGCCACGGGCTCGCGAAGTCCCTCCGCCGACAGGCGGAACTTCTGCAGCGTCTCCTGATAGAGCTGGAAGGTCACTGGTTGAGGCGTGTCGAAGAAGCCCATCTTCACCGCGAAATCCTGGTAGGCGCGGTTGGCGTGCTTGAAGAAATGAGCCTCGGCCGGCACGTGATGGACGAAGAACGAACCGTTCTCGACATAGCGGCGCAACTGGTCGGGATTGGCCGCACCCCTCCCCGCGCGGTCGCCATCGACGCCGCGAAATCCGGCGAGCGGCCCGATGCCCGGCCGACGCTCGTGGCGCACGATGTAGTCGGCATAATCGCGGTAAAGCGGCGTTCCACGATTGTCGGCGAAGCCCGGCAGCCGCAGCCGTGCGCCGAGGTCGAGCAGCACCGACTGGAAGCCGCGCACGTCCCGGTCGGGCTCCAGCACCGGCCAGCGGATCGCGTCCTGCACGGCGTCCGGCTCCGAGATCGGCCGATCGAGCATGGAGATGCAGTCATGCCGTTCGAGATAGGTCGTGTCCGGCAGAACCAGATCGGCATAGGCGACCATCTCGGACGAATAGGCATCCGACACGATGATCTTCGGAATTCGGTACTCGCCCGTTTCGGGATCCTTGTCCTCCAGCATGCGGATGACGCCGCCGGTGTTCATCGACGAGTTCCAGGCCATGTTGGCCATGTAGAGAAACAGGACGTCGATCGGGTACGGATCGCCGGCATGGGCGTTGGAGATGACCATGTGCATCAGCCCATGGGCGGAGATCGGCGCGTCCCACGAGAAGGCCTTGTCGATGCGAGTCGGCCGGCCTTGCGCATCGACCAGCAGATCCTCCGGTCCACGCGGGAAGCCGAGATGCGGGCCGGCAAGCGGCTGCGACGAGCCGAAATGCTCGGCCCGGCCGTGCGGGCGTGGATGCGCCTCGACCGGCTTGGGATAAGGCGGCTCGAAGCGGAAACCGCCCGGACAATCGATCGCCCCGATCAGCACCTGCAGCATGTGCAGCGCCCGCGCGGTCTGGAAGCCGTTGGAATGGGCCGAAATTCCACGCATGGCGTGGAAGGAGACAGGCCGGCCGACGAAGCGCGCGTGCGCTTCGCCGCGCATGTCGGTCCAGGCCTGCTCGACCTCGATCGCCTCCTCGAAGGCGACGCGTCCGATCTCGGCGGCCAGTCTGCGAATTGTGTCGGCCGCCACGCCGGTTTCGGCGGACACCGCGTCCGGCGCATATCTCTCGTCGAGATATTTTTCGGCGAGCAACTGGAACGAGGGAACCGCCTGGCGCCCGTCGGCGAGGGTGAACCGGCCCGACAACGCGGGCCGCACGCCTTGCCCGTCGGCGATGGCCGTTCCGGTCGCCGTGTCCCAGACCTGCGCCCTGCCCTCGCCGTCGCGGGCGAAGAGCCCGTGCTCCGCCGTGCCGGGCGCATCGACCACCAGCCAGGCGGCGTTGGAGTAACGGACCAGATAGTCGACGTCGATGCGGCGCGCCTTCAGCAGTTCGTGCACCAGGGAGAGGATCAGCAGTCCATCCGTGCCGGGCCGAATGCCGATCCAGTTGTCGGCAATGGCCGAATAGCCGGTGCGCACAGGATTGACCGAGACGAAGCGGGCGCCCCGGCTCTTCAGCTTCGAGATGCCGAGCTTCAGCGGGTTGGAATCATGGTCTTCCGCCACGCCGAACAGCACGAAGAGCTTGGTCCGGTCCCAGTCCGGCGCTCCGAACTCCCAGAACGCGCCGCCAATGGTCATGATGCCGGCAGCCGCCATGTTCACCGAGCAGAAGCCACCATGGGCGGCATAGTTCGGCGTTCCGAACTGCTGCGCCCAGAAGCTGGTCAGCGCCTGGCTCTGGTCGCGTCCGGTGAAGAAGGCGAGCTTCTTCGGATCGGTCCGGCGCACGTTGCCCAGCCATCCGGTGGCGATCTCCAGGGCCTCGTCCCAGCCGATTCGCCTGAACTCGCCCAACCCGCGCGGTCCCGTGCGGAGCATCGGTCCGTCGAGCCGCGCCGGCGCGTAGTGCTGCATGATGCCGGCCGATCCCTTGGCGCAGAGCACGCCGCGATTGACCGGGTGATCGCGGTTGCCTTCGATGTAACGGATCTTGCCGTCCTTCAGATGGACGTTGATGCCGCACCGGCAGGCGCACATGTAGCAGGTGGTTTTCCGCACCGTGTCGCCGACGGGTTCGGACAGCGCCAGTTGCGGATCAGCGGTCATTCAGGGCCCTCATGCGAATGAGTCTTATACAAGACTACGCCGCATGGGAATTGGTCGCATCGGCGAATCGGCCCTCGCCATATCCGGATAGCGCCTCTGGACCAACGAAAAGGCGGCCCGCGTGGAGGCGGCGCGCGGGCGTCGATCCGACGCGGTGGGAACGATCAGTTCGTCACGACGATCCGCGTGTTGCCGGGGCCTACTTCCCGCACGAGCGAATAGAGCCTGGCGGCATTTGCCGTGTGCAGGCGGACGCAGCCATGCGACGCCGGACGCCCGAGTTGCTTGACGTAGTTGGTGCCGTGGATGGCATAGCCGCCGCGGAAGAAGATCGAGTAAGGCATCGGCGACATGTCGTACTTGCGCGAATACCACATCCTGTGCATCCGGGTCGGCTTGTACTGGCCCCGCGGCGTGACGTATCCGCTGCGCGCCGTCGACACAGGCCAGGTGTAGAGCACCCGGCCATGCTTCGAGACCGTCATTGTCTGGCTCGAGACATCGATCCGCGCGACCAGCGCTCCTGCGTAACTGGCGGTCGCGACGGAAATCAGCATGCCGGCGGCGGTCAGCGCCATCAGTACAAACTTCCTCATCACGTAACCCTCGAATGTTGCAGATGACGCGACGATAGGCGGACCGTCATAAACCGTCAGTGAACAGTTTTACACTGCCGCAACAGAGCGTTACCAAACGGTTTCGGCGGGCTCTCGCTCTGCGCCACCATGCCGCTGCCGCTGGGCCATTCGTTTTCATGCGCTTGCGCTTGCATACCGACCGCTCCCCCTGTTCAAATTGGCGATCATGACAGAACAGCTTTTTCGTGCCATCGAGGCCCGCACCGACGACCTCGTCACCCTCACCGCCGACCTGATCCGTTTCCCGACCGTGAACCCGCCGGGCGATGCGTATACGCCGTGCGCCGAGTTCATCGGCGAGCGCATGCGCCGGTCAGGCTTCGAGACCAAGCTCATCCGCGGCGAAGGCGCGCCGGGTGATTCGGATCGCTACCCGCGAACCAACGTGGTCGCGCGGCGCGAAGGCGGCCGGCCGGGGCCGACCGTTCACTTCAATTCCCATATCGACGTGGTGGAGGCCGGCGAAGGCTGGACCATGGATCCTTTTGGTGGCGTCGTGAAGGATGGCAGGGTCTACGGGCGCGGCGCCTGCGACATGAAGGGCGGGCTCGCCGCCTCGATCATCGCGGTCGAGGCCTTCCTCGAGATCCATCCCGACTACCCTGGCGCGATCGAGGTGTCGGGCACCGTGGACGAGGAGTCCGGCGGTTTTGGCGGCGTCGCCTACCTGGCGAAGCTCGGCTACTTCTCGAAGCCGCGCGTCGATCACGTCATCATTCCCGAGCCGCTGAACAAGGACCGTATCTGCCTTGGCCATCGCGGCGTCTGGTGGGCCGAGATCGAGACCAAGGGGACGATCGCCCACGGCTCCATGCCCTTCCTCGGCGATTCGGCGGTGCGCCACATGGGCGCCGTGCTGCATGCCTTCGAGGAGGAGCTGTTTCCGGCGCTCGACCAGAAGCAGACGCGCACGCCCGTCGTGCCGGAGGGCGCGCGGCGCTCGACCATGAACATCAACTCGATCCATGGCGGCCAGACGGAGGACTTCTTCCCGGGCCTTCCCTCCCCCAACGTCCCGGATTCGTGCCGCATCGTCATCGACCGGCGCTTCCTGCTGGAGGAGGACATCCAGACGGTGAAGGGCGAAGTGCTGTCGATCCTGGAGCGGCTGAAGAAGGACCGGCCTCGGTTCGATTATGCCGTAAGGGACCTCATGGAGGTCCTGCCGCTGATGACCGAGCGCGACGCGCCGGTGGCGGCGGCGATCGCGGAGGGCATCCGCGAAGTGCTCGGCAAGGAGCCGGACTACGTGATCTCGCCCGGCACCTACGACCAGAAGCACATCGCCCGGATCGGCCACCTGCACGACTGCGTCGCCTACGGGCCAGGCATCCTCGACCTCGCCCACACGCCGGACGAGTGGGTCGGCATCGCCGACATGATCGAATCGGCCAAGGTCATGGCAAGGAGCCTCGACTCTCTGCTGCGCGGAGCCTGACCGCCTGCCACTGACGAAGATGTGAAGTCGTGTTGACTGGACCGAAACCTGTTTGTCGTTTGAACAGAAGCTCATACCGGCAAACGTGGGGGTCTTCATGAAACGCAGTACACTCGCCACCGCGCTCGCTCTCTGCAGTCTCGTCTGGCTCGCCCCGGCCGAGGCCGCCACCGTCATCGCGCGGGTCAAGATATCGCAGCAACAGATGACGGTGACCTACAATGGCCAGGAGATGCACACCTGGCCGGTCTCGACCGCCCGTCGCGGCAAGGTGACCCCGGTCGGCAGCTGGAAGGCGAAGTGGCTTTCAAGGAACCACAAGTCGAGCCTCTACGACAACGCGCCGATGCCCTATTCGATCTTCTACAACGGCAACTACGCCGTCCATGGCACCACGAGCATCGCCAAGCTCGGCCAGCCGGCGTCCGCCGGCTGCGTACGGCTGCATCCCGACAATGCCGCCATCCTGTTCGACATGGCCAGGCGCGAAGGCCTCGACAACGTGATGATCGTCGTCGAGCCCTGAACACCGAAGACGATCGGACTGTCAGGTCTTCGAATAGCCGTAGGTGTCGCCGCCGCGTTCGATCGCCCGCTGGTAGGCCGGGCGGGCACGGATCGCGTCCATCCAGCGGCGCAGTTCCGTCACGTCCTGTCCGTCGGCGATTCGCGTGAGGCCCGCTTCGACCGGGAAACTCATGGCAATGTCCGCGGCGGAGAATGCCTTTCCCGCGAAGTAGCCGTCACGGAGGAGCTCAGCCTTCCAGAGCGCCAGATGGTCGGCGAGTTGCGGATCGATCAGCTTCGTGCTCACGCCGGCCGATATCATCCTGGCGACGGGACGCAGGAAAAACGGCATCTGCGCGGGAAGCCGCGAGAAGATGAGTTTCATGACGAGGAGCGGCATCGCGGAACCCTCGGCATAGTGCATCCAGTAGGTGTAGCGCAGGCGCTCGTCGGTTCCCGCCGCCGGACGAAGGCTTTCTCCGCAGTACTTGTCCACGAGATACTCGGTGATCGCGCCGCTCTCGGCGATGATCCTCCCATCGTCCTCGATTACCGGGGACTTACCAAGCGGATGGACCATCTTCAGGCTTTCGGGAGCACGGAACTCCTTGGTCCGGCGATAGGTTCTGACTTCGTAGTCAAGGCCGAGTTCCTCAAGCAGCCACAGGACGCGGTGGGCACGCGACTTTTCGAGGTAGTGGACGACGATCATGGGGGCAGGCTCACAGCGGTTGAAGGTCAAAACCTGTCTACAGGATCAAATAGCGGCGATCCAATCGATACGGTTCCGACACGCCGCGGGCATCTGCCCCGAATTGCGGCAGGCTACCGTGCACCTTTCCGAAAAATCACCCATGGAGGGCTGGTCCAAGCGAAACGCGATTTACTCCCGCTAAAAATCGCGCTTTGATCGGGTACCGATCCGGCAACAATGGGAGCAAAAACAATGACTGCCTGGAAAAGCATACTGGCCGCGACGGCGCTGGCGCTGGCCTCGTCGACCGCGGTCTTCGCCGCTCGCACCGACGTGGTCATCGGCGTCGTACTCGAACCGCCGCATCTCGACCCGACCGCCGGCGCCGCCGCCGCGATCGACGAAGTCGTCTACGCCAACGTGTTCGAAGGCCTGACGCGCATTGGCCCGGCCGGCGAGGTCCTGCCCGCGCTCGCCGCGAGCTGGGAGATCTCGGACGACGGCAAGGTCTATACCTTCAAACTCCATGATGGTGTGAAATTCCACGACGGCACCGACCTGACAGCCGAGGATGTCAAGTTCTCGCTCGACCGCGCCCGCGCCGAGGATTCCACCAACGCGCAGAAGGGGCTCTTCGCGCAGATCGATTCGGTCGACGCCGTCGACGCCACCACCGTCAAGGTGACGCTGAAGCAGCCGCAGGGCTCCTTCCTCTACAACATGGGTTGGGGCGACGCCGTCATCGTCGCGCCCGAGAGCGCCGAGGGCAACAAGGAAAAGCCGATCGGCACCGGTCCGTTCAAGTTCGACAACTGGGCCAAGGGGTCGTCCATCACCATCGTCAAGAACCCCGACTACTGGGGCGAGGCGGTGGCGCTCGACAAGGCCGAGTTCCGCATCATTCCGGACGCGGCCGCTGCCGTTCCGGCACTGTTGTCGGGCGACGTGCAGGCCTTCCCGAACATGCCGGCCGGCGACGCCCTGCCGCAGATCCAGTCCGATCCGCGCTTCAAGGTCGTGATCGGCGCGACGGAAGGCGAGACGGTGCTTGCGACGAACAACAAGAAGGCGCCGTTCGACAAGCTTGAGGTCCGCCAGGCGATCGCCCACGCGCTCGACCGCGAGGCGATCATCGCCGCCGGCTCGTCGGGCCTCGGCACGCCGATCGGCTCGCATTTCTCGCCGGCGAACGAGGCCTATGTCGACCTGACCGGCACCTATCCGCACGACGTCGAGAAGGCCAAGGCGCTCCTGAAGGAAGCCGGGCTCGAAGGCGGCTTCAAGGCGACGCTGAAACTGCCGCCCCCGGCCTATGCCCGCGACGGCGGCCAGGTCATCGCCTCGCAGCTGCGCGAGATCGGCATCGAACTTGAGATCATTCCGGTGGAATGGGCGCAGTGGCTGGAGCAGGCCTTCAAGGGCAAGGATTACGACCTGACGATCGTCTCGCACACCGAGCCCAACGACATCGGGATCTATGCCCGCAAGGACTACTACTTCAACTACGACAATCCGGACTTCGACAAGGTGATCGCCGAGCTCGACGTCGCGTCCGACCAGGCCAAGCGCAACGAACTTTTCAAGCAGGCGCAGGAAATCCTCGCCAAGGACGCCGTCAACGGCTTCCTGTTCCAGTTGCCGAAGATCGGCGTCTGGGACGCCAAGCTGGAAGGCATGTGGGAGAACGCGCCGATCCAGGCCACGGACCTGACCGGGGTTAAGTGGGCGGATTGAGGCCAGGCGTCTCCCGCCGCTTATCGGCGGGCCGATACCCTACAGCCACGGAGGGCGGCAGTGCGCCGCCCTTCTTCGGTCCGACGGCCGATTGCTCCTTGCGACATCCGTCTCCTCGTACCATGGGAGACGGAGACCACTTGAAATGACATGATCGCCTTTCTCGCCAAACGCCTCTCGGTCGGCTTCGTGACGCTCATCGTCGCGTCCGTCGTCGTCTTCGCCGTGCTGGAAGTCCTGCCGGGCGATCCCGCGCAGCTGATGCTCGGCATGAACGCGACGGCCGAGGCCATCGCGGCGTTGCGCGAGCAGATGGGCCTCGATCAGCCCCTGCTGGCGCGCTACGCCAGCTGGATCGGCGGACTCCTCACCGGCGATTTCGGCCGCTCCTTCACCTATTCCTCGCCCGTCCGCGACCTCATCGCGGAACGCGCGGTGGTATCTTTGCCGCTCGCGCTGATAGCGCTCCTGCTTTCGACCATCATCGCCATTCCCGTCGGCCTGTTCGCCGCCGCGCGCCGCGGCAAGGCGGCCGACACCGTCACCATGGGGGCCGCGCAGATCGGCGTCGCCGTGCCGAACTTCTGGTTCGCGCTGATCCTGATCTACATCTTCGCGGTCTGGCTGCGGCTGGTTCCCTCCGGCGGCTTTCCCGGTTGGAACGCGGGCCTGTGGCCCGGCGTCAAGTCGCTGCTGATGCCGGCTATTGCGCTTGCGCTGCCGCAGGCGGCGATCCTGTCGAGGGTGACGCGTTCGGCGCTGCTGGAAGTCCTCGGCGAGGACTACATCCGCACCGCCCGCGCCAAGGGCATGCCGCGGCGCCACGTCCTGTGGCGGCACGCGTTGCGCAACGCCATGATCCCCGTGCTGACGATCCTCGGCCTGCAATTCGCCTTCCTTCTCGCCGGCACGATCATCATCGAAAACGTCTTCTACCTGCCGGGCCTCGGCCGCCTCGTCTTCCAGGCGATCACGCAGCGCGACCTGATCGTGGTCGAGGGCGTCGTCATGCTGCTCGTCGCCTCGGTCATCCTGGTCAACATCGTGGTCGACATCTGCTACGCGCTGGTCGATCCCCGCCTGAGGTCGAACGCGTGAGCGCCGAACCGATATCCCCCGCGTCGTCCGAAGGCTCGTTCCTGGCCGCCGCTCTCGCCAACCGCTCATTCGTCGCGGGCCTGATCATCACCGGCCTGATCGTGGCGATGGCGCTCATCTCCTTCGCATGGACGCCCTATGACATCACCCGCCTCGAAGTTGCGAACCGCATGCAGGGGCTCTCCTGGGAGCACCCGTTCGGGACCGACCATTTCGGCCGCGACATCCTGACCATGATCATGATCGGCGCCCGGAACTCGATCGCCGTGGCGATCGTGGCGGTGGGCATCGGCATGGGCATCGGCGTTCCGCTCGGCGCCTGGGCAGCGGCGCGCGGCGGACTGGTCGACGAGGCGCTGATGCGCTTCAACGACCTCGTCTTCGCCTTCCCGGCGCTGCTCTCGGCGGTGCTGATCACGGCGATCTTCGGGCCGGGCGCCATCAACGCCATCATCGCCATCGGCATCTTCAACATCCCGGTCTTCGCCCGCGTCGCCCGCGCGGGCGCGCTGGCCATCTGGCCGCGCGAGTTCATCCTGGCGGCGCGCGCCTCCGGCAAGGGCAAGGCGCGCATCACCATCGAGCACATCCTTCCCAACGTCGCGTCCATGCTGCTCGTCCAGGGCACGATCCAGTTCGCGCTCGGCATCCTGGCCGAGGCCGGCCTGTCATATGTCGGGCTCGGCGCGCAGCCGCCGGCGCCGTCCTGGGGGCGGATGCTGTTCGACGCGCAGACGCGGATGATGGTCGCGCCGCACCTGGCGCTCTTTCCGGGCTTCGCCATCGTCGTCACCGTGCTCGGGCTCAACCTGCTCGGCGACGGGCTGCGCGACGTGCTCGACCCCAGGCTGAGGCGCGAACGCTGATGGCGCTCCTGGAAATCGAGAAACTGTCGCTGTCGATCGGACGGGTGCCGATCCTGAAGAATGTAGACCTGACGATCGGGGCGGGCGAGACCATGGGGCTCGTCGGCGAGTCGGGCTCCGGCAAGTCGATGACGGCGCTGACGGTGATGCAGCTCCTGCCGAACGCGGCGAAGGCCACCGGCCGCGTCACCTTCGACGGCATCGACATCCTCGCCGCGCCCGAAGCCGCGATGTGCCGGCTGCGCGGCAACGATATCGGCATGGTGTTCCAGGAGCCGATGACGGCGCTCAATCCGGTCAAGACGATCGGCGAGCAGGTGGCCGAAGGCATCCGCTGGCACACGGGCGCCAACCGGGCCGACGCTGAGGCCTCGGCCCGGCGCATGCTCGACCGCGTCGGACTGCCGGAGGCGAAGTTCCCGCTGACGCGCTATCCGCACCAGCTGTCCGGCGGCCAGCGCCAGCGCGTCGTCATCGCGATCGCCTGCGCGCTGAAGCCGAAGCTGCTCGTCGCCGACGAACCGACGACCGCGCTCGACGTGGTGCTGCAGAAGCAGATCCTCGACCTGCTGCGAGGCCTGGTGGCGGAGGACCGGATGGGGCTGCTGCTGATCAGCCACGACCTCGCCGTCGTTACCGACATGGCCGACCGCATCACCGTCATGCGGCATGGCGAGGTGATGGAGGAAGGCGAGACGGCGCAAACGCTGTCGGCACAGGTGCATCCCTACACCCGCCAGCTCGCCGAAGCCTCCATGCACGTGCCGGCGCGGCCGAACCGCCATGCCGCCCATGCGACGGGCGACAACCTGCTCGAGGTCGACGCGGTCGTGCGCGACTATCCCGGGCGGCGGCGGTCGCTGTTCGCCGCCACGGAGAAGTTCCGGGCGGTCGACCACGTCTCGTTTTCCATGAAGCCTGGCCAGTCGGTGGCGCTGGTCGGCCGCTCGGGCTGCGGCAAGTCCACGCTGGCGCGCATGATCCTGGCGCTCGACAGGCCGACCGACGGCGACATCCGCTTCATGGGCGAGTCGCTGACGTCGAAGAGCGAGGAGCAACTGAAACCGTTCCGGCGCAACATGCAGGTGGTGTTCCAGGACCCCTACGGTTCCTTCAACCCGCGCCACAAGGTCGAGCGGCTGGTGTCCGAGCCGCTCTACCTGCTCGACAGGCAGCCCTCCCCCGCCGAGCGGAGGGAGATGGTGGCCGATGCGCTGCACGAGGTCGGGCTGCGCAAGCCGGACATGGACAAGTATCCGCACGAATTCTCCGGCGGGCAGCGCCAGCGCATCTCGATCGCGCGGGCGATCATCACGCGGCCGAAGCTGGTCGTTGCCGACGAGCCGGTCTCGGCGCTCGACGTTTCGATCCGCGCGCAGGTGCTCGACCTCTTCGCCGAACTGAACCAGAAGCTCGGCGTCGCCTACCTTTTCATCACCCACGACCTGACGGTCGCCCGCGCGATCACCGACGAGGTGATGGTCATGCATGACGGAAAAATCGTCGAGGAAGGCCGCACCGACGAGGTGCTCGACAACCCTCGCTCGGATGCGGCCAAGGACCTCGTCGCCGCCGCGCCGGATCTCGGCCGCGCGATCCGGCGGCGACTGGTCGAGCAGGGGTAGCGCGGCGCCTAGCCGTGGCTGGCCAGGATTTCCTTCGCATCGATGTCGAGCACTTCCAGCGTCCGTTTCAAGAGCCGCACCTCATGCTCGGAGAGGTTCTCGTCGGCCTTCGCGATCTCGGCCAGATGGCGGCCGAGCTGGACGCGGCGGTCGCGGTCGAGTGTCTGGAACAGCGCCAGGGCCTGCGAACCGGTGGTCTCGTAGCCATAGTCCTGCAGGTAGCGGATGACGCCGACGAGGCTCTCCTTCGGGATGCCGAAGGACTCGATGCAGATCCGCTTGAAGGTCGCGAGTTCCTTTTCCTCGACGGAGCCGTTGGCGAGGATCATGCGGAAGAGCAGCAGCAGCTCGGCGGTCAGCACCGGATCGTCGGCAACGCGGCGGATGCCGGGATCGCCCTCGAAGAGTTGCCTGATCCGCGACAGGAATCCTTCCGACATGATCCGTTCCCCATGGGTGCGCGAGAGAGAGCGTAGCGGGATTCCCCTTGGCTGGAAACCGGCAACCGCCATGCGTTTGCCGAGGCGCCGCCGAGGCCGGCCGCGCGGCGCCAGCACCGACGCCCGCGCGGCTGGTCGGCCGCACGGCGGTTAGGGGGATGGGATTAGCAAGGTTCCGCCCGGATCGAGACTCAGGAGGTGTCGTGGAACGCGGCCCGCCGGCCGATGGGCATGACGATGACCAGAAGGACGCCCGCCGCGAGACGATGCCGATTGGCGTCGTGGCCGGTTTTCCAGCCGTCGATCTGGTCTTCAGCCGGCAGCAGCGCGCCAAGAATGGCGGCGAGCATGCGCAGGCGCTGCCCGAGCAGGATAGCGTCCATCGGGCTGCTGCCCGCTTCCGGATCGATCTCCAGATACGGCCATGCCCAGGGCGCGGTCTCGACGACGTAGCCCCGCGCCGCGGCCTCGGCATGGCGCAGGAAGGCGAGCACCAGCCAGCGGACGGGAAGCGAGCGGCCGGCGGCGCGCTCGGCGAGGCCGGCGAGCGAAACGAGCAGCGCGATGATGCGCCGAAGCCGCCGTTCGTCCAGTGCCTCCCCGTCCATGTCCATCCTCTCCAAAACCAGCGGCCATTGTGGGGCGGGTGGGTCGGGGCGTGGACAACGGGCGGCCGGATTTCGTGGAAGGGGTTGATTTTGCTGGATATGGTGGTGCGGGATTTCCTCTGAAACGGTAGGCGTTTTCGCGCGCTACGTCATTCCGGGACCGCGCAGCGGGACCCGGAATCCAGCACTGGACGTCGGCGGTCGAACGCTACCCTACGACCGGCGAGGCGCAGTCGCGAACGGCGGCGCTCTGGATCCCGGGTTCCGCTGCGCGGCCCCGGGATGACGTTGCGGCGGTTGCGGCGGCTCTGCGATTTTCGTCTCGGGATGAGAACCGTCTGCGCTCCGTCGCGCCCCCCTCTGGGCTGCCGCCCCGCTCCCCCACGGGTGGGGAGATCGGCAGGTTCGG
>JBKBRJ010000086.1:0-13002 GCA_046292285.1 Mesorhizobium sp.
TCCCCCGCACCAGCGCCCGGCCGAGCGAGGTGCCGACCGAGCGCACCACCGACTTGACGGCGGCTTCGGTGACGGTCTGGCGGTTGGAGGGGCGCGGGGCGGAGGGGGCGCGCTGGGTGGTGGTGCGCGAGGGGGTGCGAGTGGTCGGCGCGCGCGGCGCGGGGGTCGCGCCGCCCGAGCGCCGCCTCCGGTACTCTTCCTCGAACTCCTCGTCGCGTCGGCCCGTGCCGCCGAAATCGGGCAGAGTCCAGCGGTCGCCCTCGCGGGCATCGTCCCGGGGCTCGCCCCATGGCCCGCGCGGGCGGCCGCCATCGCCCGCGGCCTCGCGCTCGGCGGCATCGGCGGCTTCCGCGCCGCGCTTCTGCAGGATCTCGAAGGCCGATTCGCGATCCACGGTCTTGTCGTACTGGCCGGCCACCGGGCTCAGCGCCTGGATCTGCGCGCGCTCGGCATCGGTGATCGGCCCCAGACGCGAGGACGGCGGCCGGATCAGCGTGCGCTGCACGATCGACGGGACGCCCTTGGCCTCCAGCGTCGAGACCAGCGCCTCGCCGACGCCGAGCTGGGTGATGGCGGTGGCGCAATCGAAGTCCGGGTTGGGGCGGAATGTCGATGCCGAGGCCTTCACCGCCTTCTGCTCGCGCGGCGTATAGGCGCGCAGCGCGTGCTGGATGCGGTTGCCGAGCTGCGCCAGCACGGTGTCGGGCACGTCGAGCGGATTCTGCGTGACGAAATAGACGCCGACGCCCTTGGAGCGGATCAGCCGCACCACCTGCTCGACCCGGTCGACCAGGATCTTCGGCGCGTCATCGAACAGCAGGTGCGCCTCGTCGAAGAAGAACACCAGCCGCGGCCGCTCCGGGTCGCCCACCTCCGGCAGCGCCTCGAACAGCTCCGACATCAGCCAGAGCAGGAAGGTGGCGTAGAGGCGCGGATTCATCATCAGCCTGTCGGCGGCGAGCACGCTGATGGCGCCGCGGCCGTCGCGCGTGGTGCGCATCAGGTCGGCGATCTGGAGCGCCGGCTCGCCGAAGAAGTTCGCGCCCCCTTGCTGTTCGAGGATCAGCAGCGATCGCTGGATCGCGCCGACCGAGGTCTTCGAGACGTTGCCGTAGAGCTTGGAGATCTCGGCGGCGCGGTCGGCCACGTGCGCCAGCATCGCCTGCAGGTCCTTCAGGTCGAGCAGCAGAAGCCCCTCCTCGTCGGCGATGCGGAAGGCGATGTTGAGCACGCCCTCCTGCGCTTCCGACAGGTTCATCAGCCGCGAGAGCAGCAGCGGCCCCATCTCGGAGACCGTGGCGCGGATCGGATGGCCCTTCTCGCCGAACAGGTCCCAGAAGATCACCGGGAATTCCTGGAAATCGTAGGGTTCGAGCCGCACCTGCTCCGCGCGCTTGACGAGGAAGTCCTTCGGCTCGCCGATCGCCGCGATGCCCGACAGGTCGCCCTTGACGTCGGCGCAGAACACCGGAACGCCGGCGTTCGAAAAGGCCTCCGCCAGGATCTGCAGCGTCACCGTCTTGCCCGTGCCGGTCGCACCGGTCACCAGGCCGTGCCGGTTGCCGTACTTCAGGAGCAGCGTCTCGGCCTTCTGGTAGGCATCGTCGGGCGTGCGGCTCGCACCGAGAAAAAGACTGTCGTCGCTCATCTGGCGCTCCACTCCCTGGCCCCCGCCCGCGGCGAGTCGTCCCGGTCAGGTATAATGGCACGGCTGCCGCCCCACAACGGCGCGGCATCCGCCGCCGGCGTCCCCTCCCCCTTGTGGGGAGGGTAAGGGTGGGGGTTGGCCCGAAGGGCCCCCAAAGACCCTAGTCCGGTCCCGTCGGCCGCCGGACCCTCGCGCATGGGAATGCTTGCAAGCCGGGCAAAGACGACCCGCTTCCCTGCAAGAACCCCCACCCCTACCCTCCCCACAAGGGGGAGGGAGACGCCCACGCCGACACCCGTCACCCGTACGGTTCCTTCACGCTGCCGCAACCATGGCGAAAGTCGCTGTTGCAGTCGCCGGCCCGTCCCCTTATCCGTCGGGTCGATGGGCGGGAGGGCGATCTTGCCGGGGCGGGTGTGGCGCGGATGCTTCGGACGCGGTGCGATGCACGATGCCGCGCGTCCGTTTTGTTGCGACGCCCCGCATTGCCCTCTACTCTTGACGGAGAGCGGTCCTGCCCGGGCCGCGCGGATGCGGACATGCGATGACACCTGACCTTCTCATGCAAGCGGATTTTCCGCCGGTCGACGAGGCGCTGTGGCGGGACCTGGCGGCAAAGGCGCTGCGCGGCGCCGATTTCGAGGCGACGCTGGTGTCGCGCACCGACGACGGCATCCGCGTCGAGCCGCTGCACGCCCGCTCGCAGGAGCCGCAGCCGATCTCGCGGGTCGACAAGCACGCCGGCTGGCGGATCCTCCAGCGTGTCGACGATCCCGATCCCGCCCGCGCGCGGGCGCAGGCGCTGGAGGACGTGGGCAACGGCGCCGATGGCCTGTCGATCGTGTTCGAGGGCGCGCCCAACTCCTTCGGCTACGGCCTGCCGGCCACGCAGGAAGCGCTGGCCGCCACGCTCGACGACGTGCCGCTGGGGCGGCTGGATCTGAGGGTCGACACGCATCCGACGAGCCGCATCACCGCCGAATGGCTGGTCGCCTACCTGGCCGCGCGCCGCGCAGATCCGGCCCGGATGCACCTGTCCTTCGGCATCGATCCCTCGGCGATCTTCGCCGGCACCGGCCGCATGCGCATGTCGATCGAGGCGCTGAAGGCGTCGCTGCCGCAGTCGCTGGCGCATTTCTTCGCGCTTGGCGTGCCGGGCGTGCTGCTCGAGGCCGACGGCCGGGTCTGCCACAATGCCGGCGCCACCGAGGCGCAGGAACTCGCCTTCATGCTGTCCTCCGCGGTCTCCCACCTGCGCATGTTCCAGGCGGCGCGCCAGCCGCTGGTCTATGCCGCGCCGCACATCGGCTTCGCCACCGCCGCCAACCAGGACCAGTTCGTCACCATCGCCAAGATGCGCGCGCTGCGCCGGCTCTGGTCGCGCGTGCAGGAGGTCTGCTCTGTCGAGCCCTCGCTCGCCATGATCCATGCCGAGACCTCCTGGCGGATGATGACCCGCAAGGATCCCGAGACCAACATCCTGCGCTCAGCCATCGCGGTCTTTTCCGCCGCCGTCGGGGGCGCGGATTCGATCTCGGTGCTGCCGCACACGCTGACGCACGGCCTGCCCGACGATTTCGCGCGCCGCGTCGCCCGCAACACGCAGCTGGTGCTGGCGCGCGAGGCCAATGTCGGCTTCGTCAACGATCCCGCCGCCGGCGCGGGCGCTATCGCCTATCTCACCGAGGCGCTGTGCGAGGCGGCCTGGGAGGAGTTCAAGACCATCGAGCAGGAAGGCGGCATCCTGACGAGCCTCGCCGACGGGCGCTACCAGGCGCGCGTGGTCGAGGCTCGGAACGCGCGGATCGCCCGCTACCGCGCCGGCGAGCGCCGCATCGTCGGCACCACCGTCTTCCCGCTGGCGCAGGAGCGCCCGGTGGCGACGCTGCCGGCCGAACGGCGCGAGGGACCGAAGGAGGGCGGCGCGTTCTGCGAGAAGCTCGCCGCCGCCCGCATCGACGAGAGCCTGGGAGAGCCGGCATGATTCCCGATTTTTCCGCCATCGACTGGTCGAAGCCCGCGCGCGGCGCCAGGACCCGCGACGATGTGTGGGAGACGCCCGAGGGCATCGACATCAAGCGCGTCTATGGCGAGGCCGACATCGCCGGCCTGCCCTTCCTCGACAGCGTGCCGGGCGCCGCCCCGTTCCTGCGCGGCCCCTACCCCACCATGTACGTCCAGCAGCCCTGGACGATCCGCCAGTATGCCGGCTTCTCGACGGCCGAGGAATCCAACGCCTTCTACCGGCGCAACCTGGCGGCCGGCCAGAAGGGCCTGTCGGTCGCCTTCGACCTCGCCACCCATCGCGGCTATGATTCGGACCATCCGCGCGTGGCCGGCGACGTCGGCATGGCGGGCGTGGCGATCGATTCCATCCTCGACATGCGCCAGCTCTTCGACGGCATCCCGCTCGGCGAGATGACCGTTTCGATGACCATGAACGGCGCGGTGCTGCCGATCATGGCGCTCTACGTCGTGGCGGCCGAGGAACAGGGCGTTTCGCAGAAGGATCTCGCCGGGACCATCCAGAACGACATCCTCAAGGAGTTCATGGTCCGCAACACCTACATCTACCCGCCGAAGCCCTCGATGCGGATCATCTCCGACATCTTCGCCTACACCTCGCGCGAGATGCCGAAGTTCAACTCCATCTCGATCTCCGGCTACCACATCCAGGAGGCCGGGGCGACGGTCGACCTCGAGCTCGCCTACACCATCGCCGACGGCATCGAATATGTCCGCGCCGGCATCGCCGCGGGCCTCGACGTCGACGCGTTCGCGCCGCGCCTCTCCTTCTTCTGGAACGCCGGCATGAACTTCTTCATGGAACTCGCCAAGCAGCGCGCCGGCCGCCTGCTCTGGGCGGCGCTGATGAAGAAGAACTTCTCGCCGAAAAGCGACAAGTCGCTGGCGCTGCGCGCCCACACTCAGACCTCCGGCTGGTCGCTCACCGCGCAGGACCCCTACAACAACATCACCCGCACCATGATCGAGGCGATGGCGGCCACGCAGGGCGGCACCCAGTCGCTGCACACCAATGCCTTCGACGAGGCGCTGGCGCTGCCGACCGACCACTCCGCCCGCATCGCCCGCAACACGCAGATCATCCTGCAGCAGGAATCGGGCACCACCCGCATCATCGACCCGTGGGGCGGCTCGGCTTTCGTCGAGCGCCTGACCCACGACCTCGCGGCGCGGGCCCTCGCCCACATCGAGGAGGTCGAGGCGCTCGGCGGCATGGCGGCGGCCATCGAGAAGGGCATTCCCAAGCTTCGCATCGAGGAAGCGGCCGCCCGCACCCAGGCGCGCATCGACGCCGGCCGTCAGGCGCTGATCGGCGTCAACGCCTTCCAGCCGGCAAGCGAGATCGCGATCGACGTGCTGAAGGTCGACAACGCGCAGGTGCGGGCGCGCCAGCTCTCCAAGCTGCAGCAACTGAAGGGCACGCGCGACGTCGCCGCCGTCGAGGGCGCGCTCGCCGCGCTGACGCAGGCCGCCGCCGGCGACGGCAACCTGCTCGAGTTCGCCATCCGCGCCGCCCGCGCCAAGGCCACCGTCGGCGAGATCTCCCTGGCGCTGGAGAAGGTCTTCGGCCGCCACGTCGCCACGGTGCAGACGATCAGCGGCGTCTACCGCTCCGAGGCCGGCGACATCCCCGCCATCCCGCGCGTGCAGGAGAAGGTCGAGGCCTTCCGCCAGAAGACGGGCTCGGCCCCGCGCATCCTGGTGGCCAAGATGGGCCAGGACGGCCACGATCGCGGCCAGAAGGTCATCGCCACCGCTTTCGCCGACCTCGGCTTCGACGTCACCGTCGGCGCCATGTTCCAGACGCCCGAGGAGATCGCCAAACTCGCCGCCGAGCACGACGTCCACATCGTCGGCGCCTCCTCGCTCGCCGCCGGCCACCTGACCCTGATCCCGGAACTCAAGGAGGCCCTCTCTCGCCTCGGCCGCGAGGACATCATGATCGTCGCCGGCGGCGTCATCCCGCCCGACGATTTCGACGCCGTGCTCGCCGCCGGCGCCACCGCCATCTTCCCGCCCGGCACGGTGATCCCGGAGGCGGCGGAGAAGCTGATGGACCGGTTGCTGGAGGGGTGATTTGCGCCTCGGCAGCCTATGTAGTAATCTTGGCTACACAGACGAGGCTACACGCATGACGCTGAACATCCGCAATCCCGAAGCCGATCGGCTCGCGCGCCAGCTTGCCCGCATCGACGATACCAGCATCACGGACGCGGTCATCGTCGCGTTGCGCGAGACCATCCGCAACCGGCTCCGGAACGAGACGCCGAGCGAGACGGCAAGGCGGCTGCTCGACAAGCATGGGCTGCGCGTTCAACCTGTACACCGCCCCGCGCCGCCAGAGGTCTACCACGAGCTCGACCACGACCTGACCGGCGAGGACTGATGTTCATCGACGCGTGCGTCATCGTCTCGATCATTACCGGCGAGGAAACGGCACCGGCCTACGAAAAGGCGATGGTGGTCTCGGATGCCACGTTCACCTCTCCTCTGGCTGCCTTCGAAGCGGTCATCGTGCTTTCTAGGCCCGATCATCTCGCCTGCTCCTACAAGGAGGCGGAAGCCCTCGTCGTCGAATGGCTGGCCGAGCGTCAGATCGAACTGCGCGAGCCGACCTTCCCATTCGATGTCTTGTCCCACGCCGTCGCTGTTGCCGGGAAACATGGTGTCGGCAAGCGGTATTTAAGTAGTTTCGACTGCTTTCACTATGCCCATGCCAGGGCGGCAGGCGCACCGATGCTGACGCTCGACCGGCTGCTGCGCGAGACCGACATCGAGACGCTGCCGGTATAACCGCCCCTCCTTCGAGACGGCCCCGGCTGAATGGCGGCAATCGCGATTGTCATCCTCGATCGTTGGCGTTATAATTAGTGTTGCAACAGGATGCTCCGCCATGAACACCGTCATTCGCAAGATCGGGAACTCCGAAGGTGTCATCCTGCCGAAGGAACTGCTCCAGAGCCTCAATCTCAAGGCTGGGGACTCGGTCGTCATTTCCGAAGACAAGGGCGAAATCGTGCTCAAGAAGGCGGGCGACGAGTTCGAGGAGCAGATGGTCGCCGCGCGCGAGATCATGGACCGCTACAAGGTCGCGCTCCAGAAACTCGCGGAATGAACTGGCGCTTTCCGACCCGGCAGGTCGTCGAAGCGCTCCATGCCGAACAATTGCGCCGGCATGGCGGAGCGCAAGGCTTGCGCGACGAAAATGCCCTGGAATCCGCTCTGTTTCGCGCCGGGAACAAGACGGCTTACGGCGAGCCGGACGTTTTCGACCTCGCGGCCGCCCATGCCTTCGGTCTTGCCCGCAACCACGCTTTCGTCGACGGAAACAAGCGCACGGCGATCGTCACCGCGATGCTGTTCCTCGCCTTGAACGGCTATCGCATGACGGCCGACAACGGCCAGATCTACGTGTTCACGATGGCGCTGGCCGCGGGCGAGATCGACGAGGCCGGCGCCGCGGCGTTCTTCCGGGACCATGCGGAGAGCGCCAAGGCTTGAAACGGGATACGGTAAAGGTGTTTCAAACGTCGCCGTCCTTAGCGCCCGCCGCCTGTTACTATAGACGAGAAAGAGCGGTCTCTGGAGGGCTTATTACCTTCGGTCGTAAGGACGCGCGCGACCACCCAGATAGCCGCTATTCCCCTCCAGAGTTGTTCACGCACCGCCGCTCGCAGCGCATGTCTGGACTATGTCGCTTTACATTCGCGTGTCAGCGACCGTTAGGGGAGCCTCGACGGTTTTGAGTTCACGGCCCAGCTCCGTCTCAACTGCGGGGGATAACTCGCCCATTTGGACGAGAATTGCCGCTTCGGTTTCATTCCGCCCTCGCCAAATCACATTCGCGACGACGCTCGTCCGCGGTCGACGCACGACGGCCTCGCTCGTTTTCTGCGACTGCCGCTGCGCGCCTCCGGGACAAGCTCCCGCGCCGCGCTGCTATTCGTCTCTTCCGACCACCCGTCCTCGCCTCGCCCGCCGCAAATCCAGTATACCGCGCCGCAATTCCTCGAACAGTCCCGGTGGCAGCATGCCATAGTCATACCGGCCGTCCGGTCCCGGACGCAGGTCGAAACCCGGCCAGTCGAAACGGTTGAGTTCGTCGAAACGCAGCCAGTGCCGTCCTTCGTCCAGACCGAGGGTCCTGCAGGTCTGCGGGGGAATCTCGAGCGATGTCGATGGATCGACCGGCGGACTGTGCGTGATCGGCGCGACGATGGTCCGTATCTGACCCGTCGCATCCATGCGCGCGGCGACGACGATGGCGCAGGGCCTGTCCTTCCTGCCTTCGACCGAGCCCCTGTCCGCCTCCGCGCTCCACAGAAAGCTGTAGCGGATGACGAGGCCCGGACGCGGCTTCGGCAGACTCACTGCGGCTCGACGCCGTATTCAGCCGCCTCGATCGCGGCCACCGTGTCGTCATCCAGTTCGCCGACCCGCAGGACTTCGCTCGCCCTACGCTTCAGGGCCTCGTAGTTCGCCAGTTCCTGCGCGGACAAAAAGGCCCCGACGACGCGGCCATGACTGGTGACGCTGATGACCTTCGCCGAGATCGCTTCATCCTGGTATCTGGCGAAGTTGCGAGCGAAATCGGAAGCCCGGACCGATGCCTTTTCTGCCATGTTACGCTCCGATTGGGTTCGGGCAAAAAATATGCAAAACTTGTAATTTACGCAAGGGTGTGGCCTGACGAGCGAAGTTCCAGCTTGGCCGACGTCCGCCCACCCATGGCCAGAAACCATATCGCCTCGAGCACCGGCTGGACCTGACCCGAACTCGACGACCCGCCTGCTGGCATGCTTCCTGCGACGCCAGACCTTTGCACCACGGAGGCGTGCCGATGATAGACAGGCGGCGTTTGATGGCGGGATTGGCCGGCGCGGTCGCGTTCCTTCGTGATCACGCCGAAGCGAGCGCCGCCCGATGATCAGGCCGCTCGCGCAGCCCCTCCCATCCGTCGACACACAGCCGCCACGCGACCGGTGACGCGCCACCCCTTCCGTGATACCCAGCGCCGCTTGAACCGGAACGGATCGCACCCATGCTCAAAGCCTACGCCGTCGCCAACAACGTTCTGGTGCCGCGCGAGCCTCTCGACGGTGGCTCTCTGCCGGCCGGCCTGGTCTGGATCGACATGATCGAGCCGACGCCGGAGGAGGACCGGCGCGTCGAGGCGTTGATCGGCGCGCCGATCCCGACGCGGGACGAAATGGTCGAAATCGAGGAATCGAGCCGCTTCTACGCCGAGGGCGGCGCGCTCTACCTGACCGCGCCGGTCATCCATGCCTCCGACACCGGCACCCCCGGCATCGCGCCGGTGACGTTCATTCTCGCCAACGGGGTTCTGCTGACCGTCCGCTACACAGCGCCGAAGCCCTTTGGGCTGTTCGCCTCGAACGCCGGCAAGCCGGGAAACAACCTCGTCACCGATGCCTGCGGGCCGATGACGATCCTGCTCGGCCTGATCGAAGCGATCACCGATCGCCTGGCGGACATGCTTGAAAGCGCCTCGCAGCGCCTCGATGCCGAATCCGATCGCCTGATCGCCGGCGCCTCGAAGGGAAGGCCGATGTCGACGGACGAGTTCCGCGACGGCCTGAAGCTGATCGGCAAGGAGGGCGAGTTCCTGTCCAAGGTGCGCGAGAGCCTGGGCGGCATCGCGCGGCTGCTCCTCTACGTGCAGGCCAACGGCAAGGTCGACAAGGCGAAGTCGCAAACCCGCGCCTGGCTGAAATCGCTCCAGCGCGACACCCAGTCGCTCACCGAGCACGTGACCTACCTGTCGGAGCGCACGATCTTCCTGCTCGACACCGTGGTCGGCCTCGTCTCGGTGGAGCAGAACGCGATCATCAAGATCTTCTCGGTGGCGGCCGTCGTCTTCATGCCGCCGACCCTGGTCGCGTCGATCTACGGAATGAACTTCAAGCACATGCCGGAACTGGAATGGCTGCTCGGCTATCCGTTCGCCATCGTGCTGATGATCGTGGCCGCCGTGGTGCCGCTGCTCTTCTTCCGCAAGAAGGGCTGGCTGTAGCCGCGCCGTCAGCCCAGCGCGACGATCTCCCATTCCCTGCCGCCGACCGCGACCTGCGCGCCGACGCCCTTGCCGAACAGCGCCTGCGCCATCGGCGAGACGTGGCTGATGGTGCCGCTGGCGGCGTCGGCCTCGTCCTCGCCGACGATGCGCCATGTCTTGCGCGCACCGCCTTCGTCCTCGATCGTCACCGTCATGCCGAACCGCACCACGTCGCTGTCGGGATCGGGCTCGGAAAGTTCGGCATTCTCGCGCCGCGCCGTCCAGTAGCGCAGGTCGCGCGAGACGAGCGCGATCCTTTCACGGTCGGCCTCGGCTTCGGCCTTCGCGAAGTCTTCGTGCAGCCCGGCCAATTGCGCGTCGATCGCAGCCAGCCCTTCGCGCGTCACGAGGTTGCGGTGCGGGCTGACCGGCCGCTCGCCGATGTCGTTCAGCCCGGAATCGCTGTCGTCGTTGCTGGTGAATGCCCTGCTCATCGATCGAAGCTAGGGTTTCGGCGCGAAGGAAACAACCCGCGCGGGTCCATGGTCCCCTCTGGCACGCTTCCTGCAACGCCCGGCCTTTGCACCACGAGGACGTGCCGATGATGGACAGGCGGCGTTTCATGGCGGGACTGACGGGCGCGGGCGCGGCAATCGCAGCCGGCGCCGGCGCCGCGCGCGGCCAGGTGCTGGCCGGTTTCGAGACGGCCGCCATGCGCGGCGCGATCGACGCGACCGAGTTCGGCGTGCGGCCGGGCGGCTTCGAAGACCAGAGCAAGGCATTTGCGCGCCTGCTGAGGGCGGCGGCCGAGCGCGACATGCCGGTGGCGCTGCCGGCCGGCGCCTTCGTCGTCTCCAACATCGCGCTGCCGCGCCGGCTGGTTCTGTCGGGCGTGCCGGGGGCGACCCGGCTCGTCCTTGGCGGCGACGGCTATCTCCTCGCCTGCGACGGCGGCGAGCACATCGAGTTGTCCGGCCTGGTGTTCGACGGCGCCAACCGCCGGCTGGCCGACCGCGTGCGGGCGACGCTCGACCTGCGCGGGGTTGCCCGGCTCGTCGTCGACGACTGCGCCTTCGTCGGCGGCGGCAAGAGCGCGCTGGCCCTGGAACGCTGCGGCGGCCACGTGTCGCGGTCGACGATCTCCGGCGCGGCGATCTTCGGCCTCTACAGCGTCGACGCGAACGGGCTCGAGATTTCCGGCAACACGGTCTTTGACTGCGGCAATGGCGGCATCCTCATCCACCGCTGGACGCCCGGCGAGGACGGCACCATGGTCACCGGCAACCGCGTCCAGCGGATCGCGGCCCGCAACGGCGGCACCGGCCAGGTCGGCAACGGCATCAACGTGTTCCGCGCCGGCAGCGTCATGGTCTCCGGCAACCACGTCTCGGACTGCGCCTTCTCGGCCATCCGGTCGAATGGCGGCAGCAACATCCAGGTCACCGCCAACACCTGCCTGCGCTCGGGCGAGACGGCGATCTATTCCGAGTTTGCCTTCGAGGGCGCGGTGATCGCCAACAACATCGTCGACGGCGCGGCCAAGGGCATCTCCATCGTCAACTTCAACGAAGGCGGCCGGCTCGGCGTCTGCTCGGGCAATCTCGTCCGCAATCTCGTCGAGACCGGCCCCTATGAATCGTCGGGCGCGGGCTTCGGCATCGGCATCACGGTGGAGGCGGACGCCGCCGTCACCGGCAACGTGATCGAGGGCGCACCGCGCTACGGCATGCAACTCGGCTGGGGGCCGTTCCTGCGCAACGTCGCCGCCACGGGCAACGTCATCCGCAAGGCCGGCACCGGCATCGCGGTCAGCGTCGTGGAGGGGGCGGGCGCCACGATCATCGCCGACAACGTGATTTCCGAAACGACGAACGGCGCGATCGTCGGTCATCGCTGGGCAAAACCGGCCACGGGTGACTTGGCAAGGATCGGCAATGGCGGCTTTCCGCACCTGACGGTCGAGCGCAACCACGTCGGCTGACGCGCCGGGCTACCTGACTGCCGGAAATCAGGCCGTGGCGGCGGCCAGCGCCTCGGTCGGCCGCACCTGTCCGACCGTCGCCCCTTTGCGGTTCCTCACCGCCGGCCGGGCCAGTTCGCGCAGCCGGGCCGACAGCGCCTCGTCGCCGGCAAACAGGCCGGCCAGCACCTCGGCCACGATCGCCTCGGAGGCCCGCGTGCCGCCGTCGTCGCACTTCACCGTCACGCCGAGCCCCAGCGTCGGCAGCGCCGCGACGTACACGGCCTCCGCGCCGGTCTTGACGAAGATGCGCCCCTCGCCGGCTTCGGTCAGCGCCAGGTCCATCGTCCCGGCGCCCGACATCATGAAGGGCTGCGCCATGCAGGCCGACAGCAGCCGCCGCGCCGCCTTCATGCGCTCGACACCCATGCCGATGCCGCTGCCCATGCGCGCGAAGCCCAGGGCCAGCGCCCGCAACGGGATGGCGTAGGTCGGGATGGAGCAGCCGTCGACGCCGGCGTTCGCCTCGTCGTGGATCGCGCCCGTCACCTCCTCCATCGTCCCGCGCAGCAGCGCCTGGTAGCGGTGGCTGTAGTCGACATAGCCGCGGTGGGCGAGACCGAGGTGGTTGCACGCGCACAGGAAGCCCGCATGCTTGCCCGAGCAGTTGTTGTGAAGCTGCGACGGCGCGCCGCCCGCGCGGGCGAGGTCGAGCGTCGCCTCCTGGCTGCCCGGCCAGTGCGTGCCGCATTCCAGCGCGCTCTCGTCGAGGCCGGCTCGGGAAAGCATGTCGGCCGCGGCCGCCACATGCGCCGGCTCGCCCGAGTGGGAGGCGCAGGCGAGCGCCAGTTCGCGGTCTCCGAAACCCAAGGCATCGGCCGCGCCGCTCTCCACCAGCGGCAGGGCCTGGATCGCCTTGATGCAGGAGCGCGGGAAGACCGGGCGGTCGGCGTCGCCGATCTGCATCACAGTACCGCCCTCGGCGTCGACCACGACGACGGATCCGCGATGACGGCTCTCGACGCGGTTGCCGCGCGTGACTTCGACGAGGACGGGGTTGGCCATGGCTTCACCAAGATTTCACTGTCTCTAACCTGCGCCCGCACCTATTCCGTTCGATGATGAGACGCAAAGGCTTTCCGATCCTGCGACCGCTGAAGCTCCTGGCCATGCTGGTCGCCATCCTGTTCGTCGCGCCGGCCATGGCCACCGCCGGCTGGTGGTCGCTGGTCGATCGCCCCGGCTCGTGGCGCTCGGCCGACTGGTCGTCGAGCGGCATCCTGCCGGCCACGCCCGCGCGCGACGAGGCGGCGGTCTACGTGCTCGCCGCCCGCACCGGCGGGCTCAAGGGCG
>JBKBRJ010000087.1:0-12988 GCA_046292285.1 Mesorhizobium sp.
GGGGCTGCGCCGGGGCCACCTCTCCCCCCGTTGGGTGTAGAGGAACGCGCGCGGCGGGATGGGGCGTCATCCTCGGGCTTGGCCCGAGGATCCGCCACCCCGGGCGGCCGTGCTCCACGCCTGAATTTCGCGATCCGTGCCCGCCTTGCCGCGCTGTAGATCCTTGGGACAAGCCCAAGGATGACGAGGCGAAGAGGTTGGCGCTCGTCCAGCCGAGCAACCAGCGTGCCATCGCCTCTCACGAGAAAAGTCCGTCCGCGCCCCGCGATCGTCTCCGACAATCCACCCGCCAATACTGGAGGAGGCGAAGGATGGGCCCTCACCCCAGCTCCACCGCCCGGCCCGTGCGGGCGCTCTCCTCGGCGGCGGCGCCGATCAGCACGGATTTCAGCCCGTCCTCGATCGTCACCTCCGGCGTGCCGCCATGGCGGACGAGGTCGAGGAATTTCTGGTGCTGGAAGAAGGTCGAGCCGTGGTGGTCGCCGGCCGCGAGGATCGCCGCGTCGACATGGATCTCCTCGCGGATCGGCTGCTTGGTGGCGCGCGGCGAGATCACCACTTCCGACGCCCGTTCGCGCCCGTCGGGCGAGAAGCGCGCCGGCCCCGGCACGAAGGCCTCGATGCGGGCCCTGTCGCCGGTCACCGCCACCTGCTCCTGCCACCAGGAGCCCTCGGCGAACATGCACAGGTCGAGCATCGCGCGGACGCCGTTTGCGAAATCCACCACCACGAAGGCGTTGTCGAGAATGTCGGGCCTGCGCCCGTCGTAGCGCTCGTCGAGAAAGTTCACGTCCATCGCCCCCGACGCATAGACGCGCACGGCCTCGGAGCCCGAGAGCAGCCGCATCAGGTCGAAGAAGTGGCAGCATTTTTCCACCAGCGTTCCGCCGGTTCGGGCGGAAAAGCGGTTCCAGTCGTCCACCTTGGACAGGAACGGGAACCGGTGCTCGCGGATCGAGATCATCCGCGGCCGGCCGGCGGCGCCGGCGGCGAGTTCGGCCCGCAGCCGCTCCACCGGCGGCATGTAGCGATACTCCATCGCCACCCAGACCGGGGCGGTGCGCCCCCGCGCCAGCGTCTCGATGGCGCGGCAATCCTCGACGGTGGCGCAGAGCGGCTTTTCGACCAGGACCGGCTTGGTCGTCGCCAGCACGTCGCGCAGGATGTCGGCGTGGGTGTCGTTGGGGCTGGCGATCACCAGCGCGTCGCACAGGTCGGCCGCCAGCAGGTCGCGGTGGTCGGCGAAGGCGCGGCAGCGCTCGCCGCCCGGACCGGCGGCCAGTTCGCGGCTTTCGGGATGCGGGTCGGAGACGGCGGCGATCTCCGTTCCCTCCAGCAGGGCGATGTTGCGCATGTGCTCGCGCCCCATCATGCCCGAGCCGATGATGCCGTAGCGGACGGTCATCGGCCGCACGTCAGAGGTCGAGGACGGGAAGGCCGAGCGATCTGGCCGCGGCGTCGAGAGCATTCCGGTGGTCTCCATAGGCGAGCGCCATGTGATGCTCGAGCGCCGCGCCCATGATGCGGTCGAGCAGGTGTTTGGCGGGGGTGTCGAAACGCACGACCCCCGAGGTTCCGGTAAACGCCATCGGCCGCTTCAGCACCTCGCCGCCGCCGATCACGGCGGTGGGCCGGCCGCGCGCCTGGCTGATGCGGAAGAAGGTGACGCGGCCGGGCCTCAGCGGAAACTCGAACAGCAGCGGCATCTTGCGGTTGGTGTGGATCGTCGCCCGCGCCACGGCGTCGCGATCGGCCATCGAGATCGGCGCCTGGCCGCAGTGCCAGACCACGCCCGTATCGTCGTCGGCGTCGAGGTCGACGAGGTCGGTCAGGAAGGCGGGCGCGTCGGCGACCTTCTGCAGCAGCAGCGTCGTCAGCGCGCCGTACACGTCCGCCTCGCAGGCGCAGGGCACCCGCGCCTCGCCCATCATCGACACCGGTCCGCAGACCGCGCCGCCATATTCGGTGAAGGTCTCGGGCCAGCAGCGGATGGCCAGGGCGTCGTATCTCCCTTCGGCGCGAAGCGCCTCGATGGCCGGCTTCAGCCTGAGCGACCTGTCGAGCTGGACCTGGTCGACATCGTCGAGCCCCCCCAGTTCGGCGGAGGCTTCCGCGCGGGTCCGCGCGAGCGCCTCGGCGGAAACGCTTCCGGCACGGCGAAACAGGTCGGCGAGGTCGAGTTCGTCGACGGTCGCGCCGGCCAGCGCCGCGATCTCGTCCTTGTCGTACGCACAGGTCGGAAAGCCGTCGGGGTGCCTGCCGATGCGAGCGATCCGGGCGCCGCGAATGGCCTGCGCGGCGGCAATGCCGGCCGCGTCGTCGCCGGTCGCGGCATGGATCTCGACGGGCGCGGACTGCCGGCGGCCGGACAGCAGGTCGACCAGCGTCGCCTCGATGTCCGGCGCGTCCGGGGCGGCGAGCAGATATCCGAAGGCACGTTCCGAAAGTCCCAGTGCATGGGCGGCGAGGTTCAGCCCGCAGAACGAGTTCAACCGCAGCCGTCCGCCGATGCGCGGTTCCGGGATAGACCAGATCGCCAGCGGCTGGGAAAACGCGTTCGCCGCCTCGGCCACCATGCCGGCGTCCGTGAAGGTGACCTGGAGGACGAGCAGCCGGTCGATGCCCTCGCCCTTCAGCGCACTGATGGCGGCGCGCGTGGCGTCGGCGTCGAACAGCAGTTCGCGAGGCCCCGCCGTCTCGATGCCGGCGCGGTCGAGCGCGGCCAGCATCGCCGCCAGGTTTTCCTCGGCGAACGGCACGTCGAAGGTCGGCCGCCCCAGCGGCAGCAACCCGACGCGCCCGATCGTCGCGCTCCCTTTACCGGGCATCGCACCCTCCTATCTGGCTCGTCATCGAGGCTTGGAGGCGACGATGATCCGGTTGTTCTGCGCGGTCCTGATCGGACTGCTTTCCCCGGCGCCGGCGCTGGCCGACGCGGCTGCCCGCGCGTTGCTTGCGGAAGGCGGGCGCACCGTCCTGATCCGGCACGCGACCGCGCCCGGCACCGGAGATCCCACCGGCTTCGTCCTCGACGATTGCTCGACCCAGCGCAACCTTTCGGACGAAGGGCGCGCGCAGGCGCGGCGCATCGGCGCGCGCTTCATCGAATGGGGCGTCGCGGTCGACGCAGTCCTGTCGAGCCGCTGGTGCCGTTCGCTGGAGACCGCCCGGCTCGCCTTCGGCGCGGATCGCGTGCAGCCGTTCGAGGCGATCGATTCCTTCTTCGGAGAACGATCGAACGAGCACGGGCAGACGGCGGCCGCCAAGGCGCGGATCGCCGCATTCCGGGGCAAGGGCGTGCTCGTCATGGTCACGCACCAGGTCAACATCACGGCGCTGACGGGCATCGTCCCGCCCCAGGGCGAGGCGGTGGTGGTGGAGCCGGCCGGCAACGGAATCGCGGTCGTCGGGCGAATCCGCTTTGACTAGCTCCGGTCGTCTTCCCGAGGGGAGCGCGGGCACGGGCGCTTTGCGTCGGCGGCGCTTTGCCTGTATCCAGAGGCTCCAACCGGAGGATTCATGATCCGCATCATCCTTGCCGCAGCGCTGATGCTGTTCGCCCTGCCTGCCCAGGCCACCGAGGCCGGCTGGGCGCTCCTGCGCGAAGGCGGACAGGTCGTGCTCATGCGCCACGCCTACACGCTCGGCACCACCGACGCCGAGGCCTTCGACATCGAAGATTGCGCCACCCAGCGAAACCTGTCGGAACGCGGCAGGCAGCAGGCGCGCAGGATCGGAGCGCTGTTTGCCGCGCGCGGCGCGCCGGTGCATCGCGTCTATTCGAGCCGGCTCTGCCGCGCGCTCGATACGGCGCAACTCGCCTTCCAGAGGATTCCGCTGGAGGAATTCCCGCCGCTCGATCCGCCTCGCGGCGAAGCGGAGTACGACGCGGATTCGCGGGCGGCGGTTCTCGAGCTCGTGCGCCACTACCGCGGCTCGGACAATATCGTGCTGGTCACCGACCTCGACACCATCCAGGCCCTGACGGGTCGCGGCGCGCGCGAGGGCGAGGCGCTGGTCGTACGGCCTGGCGACGAGTTGCTGCCGATCCAGGCCCGAATCATCTTCAACTGACGGAGACGACCGGCGACGCGGCAACCGGCCGCGCCGCCTTCCCCGATCCGATCCGCCTCCCCGCTGCATCGGACTAGAGACCCATCCCGCCATAGACATGCCGGAACGAGGCGTCGGCCGGCGTGAAACGGGCGCCCTCCGGCCCGTAGGCAGGGTGGCGGAACCACGGCGCCGCCTCCGCGTCCGTCAGCGCGTTCAGGTCGCGCATGTAGGCGACCGCCCCTCCTTCGAGTCCGGTGCGCATCGCCGGCCAGTCCGGAAAATGACCGAAGGCCTCCAGCCAGATGGCGCGGCCGGCAAGATAGCCCGAAGCGCCCGCCTTATAGGCATGCGTCAGGATGTTGCGGAAATCGGCCTTGCCCGCGCCGGCCGACAGCATCACCCATGGCCGTCCGGCCAGCCGCCCCAACTCGTCGAAGACCGCCTGGACCTCCTCCCAGCCCTCGCCCCCGACGCCGGGTGCGTCACCCGCGTTGACGGGGCTTTCGAGCTTGAAGACGTCGACGCCATAGTCGGCCTTCGCGAACTCCTCGACGGAGGCAAGCACGTCGTCGGCCTTCTTGCCCTTCATCTCGACATAGTCGGTGATCTGGTGAGCACCCTTCTCCAGCGGATAGACGAGGAGTTCGAAAAGGAAAGGAATGTCAAAGCGATGGCAGGCCTCGCCGATGCGCTTGACGAAGTCCTTCTGATGTTGATTCACCCTTTCGCCGGCGTCGGGGCGATACCAGGCCAGCACCTTGACCGCGTCGCCGCCCATGCGCCGGATCTTCTCCACCGACCAGTCGTCGATCTCCGACGACAGCCGACCCTCCGGCGTCTCCGTGAAGACGGAGTCTTCGAGCGTGACGATCAGTCCCTTCTGGGGAGAAAGCATGCCGATGCCGCGCGGGATGGCATAATGCGGGTCGAGCAGCATGGCCGAGGATTCGTCCTGCAGCGTCTCGATCAGCAGCGCCTTGAAGCCGGCGACGTCCTCCCACGGCGCTTCCGTGAGCCCGTAGTGGCGGGCGATCGGGTTCTTGATCGGCGGTCGCTGGTCGACGGCCGTCATCTTGAATCGGCCGGCGGCGTCGGCCATGCGGCGCATGCCCCAGAGTTTGCCGGGCGTAAGTTCGATCATGTCCTGCTCCTCAGGAAGGCTTCGGCCTCGGCGCGGGTCGGCGTGCCGCTCCGGCCGCCGAAGCGGGTGCATTTGAGCGCCGCGACCGCGTTGGCGAAACGGATGGCGGTACGCGCCCGCTGTCCCTCGCCTAGCGCAAGCGCGAAGGCGCCATGCCAGACGTCGCCGGCGCCAAGCGTGTCGACGACGTCGACGGGAAATGCCGGTTCGTGGGCACGTTGCCCGTCTTCGAAGAAGGTCACGCCGGCGGCCCCGTCGGTCACGCAAAGCCAGGCACCGGTTTCTCCGCGGGCGAGATCGAGGGCGGCGCCTAGGCCCTCCACGCCGGCGAAGTCGCGCAGGCCCTGCGCCGAGAAGGCGACGTGCGAGGCCAATCGCAGCGCGTGTTCCGCCTCCCGCACGGGCGCCTCGGCGTCGAGGATGCCTGGAATGCCGCGGTCGCGCGCAACCTCCATCGCAACCGCAGCCCCCTGCGGCCAACGCGTGTCGGCGAGGATCGCGTCGATGTTGTCGGGGATGCGCTCCGCCAGCCAGGAGGCGTCGAAGCTCAAGGCCATGTCGCGGAAATTGACGATCTGGCGATCGCCAGCCGCATCGACATAGATCGATGAGAAGGACGAGCGACCGCCCTTGATGCGGCGCACCAGCGCGCAGTCGACGCCCTCGGCTTCCAGCCCGGCCACGATCATGTCGCCGATCTGGTCCTGCCCTGTCCGCGCGGCGATCAGGGATCGTCCACCGAGGCGCGCCACCGCAACGGCGGCATTGGCCGCGCAGCCGCCGCCGACGATCGCGGCGTCTCGGGCGCGGTACTTTTCGGGCTTGCGAGGCAACGCGTCGACCGACATCACGATGTCGATCACGGCGACCCCGACGGTCAGGATGGTGGTCATGTCGCCGGTCGGTGGAAGCTTGGTCCGCCACTCGACGGACGAGATCAGGATACCAAGTCTTATATAAGTTACAAGACTCGATTCCACGCATTGAGACGCCTTCCCGAACGATGGCCGGATGGCAACTTGCGGCAGCGGAATGAGAATGGCGGGCCAAATGGGTCTTTGACTCCGCGAGAAAACGGATTAGAGACGCCGTTAGTCCCCCAAGACTCCAGAGGTATCCAGAACGTGTCCACGACATTCGAAAAGGTGGCCGACATCATCGCCGATACGAGCGAGATGGACCGCGACACCATCACGCCGGAAAGCCATACGATCGACGACCTCGGCATCGACAGCCTCGACTTCCTCGACATCGTGTTCGCGATCGACAAGGAGTTCGGCATCAAGATCCCGCTCGAGAAGTGGACCCAGGAAGTCAACGACGGCAAGGCGTCGACCGAGGAATACTTCGTCATGAAGAACCTCTGCGCCAAGATCGACGCCCTCGTGGCAGCCAAGTCGGCCTGACAGGTTCGGCAAACACCGGCGGAACGCGGGTTGCGCCGGTGCTCTACGGATTGCGTTCGACGGGCTTGACGCGCGCGATCCGCGCCGTCACATGATCCGCGCATGAACCAGCATGACGCAATCATCACCGGAGTCGGGATCGTCTCTTCGCTCGGCGAAGGCCCCGAGGCGCACCGTTCCGCCCTGACCGCGCCGCCCCTGCGACCGAATCTCGATGCCGAGCGGTTCGCGCCCTATACGGTCCATCCCCTGCCCGAGATCGACTGGAGCAGTCAGATCGCGAAACGCGGCGACCTGCGCCAGATGGAAGCCTGGCAGCGGCTCGGAACATACGCGGCCGGCCTGGCGCTGGACGACGCCGGCCTCAAGGGTGACGAGGCCCTGTCGTCTTCGATGGACATGATCGTCGCGGCCGGTGGCGGCGAACGCGACGTGGCGGTAGACAGCGACATCCTCGAAGCCTCGTTGCAGCGCAACGACCGAGACGTGCTCATCAACGAGAAACTCACCACCGAATTGCGCCCGACGCTGTTTCTCGCGCAGCTCTCGAACCTCCTCGCGGGCAACATCTCCATCGTCCACAAGGTCACCGGTTCCTCACGCACCTTCATGGGCGAGGAGGGCGCCGGCATATCGGCGATCGAAACCGCGATCGCGCGCATCCATGCCGGCCAGTCGAGCCATCTCCTCGTGGGAGCCGCCTTCAACACCGAGCATCCCGACCATTTGCTGGGCTACGAAGTGGGCGGCGCGTTGCATCGGGACGCCTGGGCGCCGGTCTGGTCTCGGGGCGGCTCGCAGGGCGGCGGCGTGGTAACGGGCTCCGGCGCGGCCTTCCTCGTGATTGAGTCGCGCGCCCATGCGGCGAGCCGCGATCGGGCCGCCTATGCGTCGATCAGAAGGGTGGCCTCCGGCCGCGTCCGGCGGGGCAGCGAGGATCTCGCCGTGGCGATCGGCACGATGATCGACGCCGTCGGCGGTTCGGACCTGCCGGTGATCTCCGGCGCATCGGGCGCGCACCGGGCGACGGCCGCGGAGAAGTCCGCGCTTGAGAGCCGCGGCCTGGGAACGGTGCGCGGCTTCGCCTCGCTCACGGGCCACCTCAAGGAGGCGCAGTTTCCCTTCGCCGTGGCGCTCGCGGCGATCGCGATCCGCCACGGCGTCACGCTTGCGCCCTTCGATCAGGCTTTCGAAGCCTCGGGGCAGGTTGAGGACGGCGTTCTGGTCACCACCGTCGGCTCGCGGCGTTTCGAGGGCGCGGCCCTCGTTTCGGCCGCCTGAGCCCGGGTGTCGGAACCGACAAGGAGAATGTCATGCGCAACATGACGGACAGTTTCGGACGGCCCATCGTGGTGGTCACCGGCATCGGCGTCGTCACGTCGCTCGGCGTCGGGAAGGATGAGAACTGGGCCGCGCTGACGGCGGGCAAGTCCGGTATTCACCCGATCACCCGCTTTCCGACCGACCATCTCAACACCCGAATTTCCGGCATGGTGGATTTCCTGGCTTCGAGCGGCCGCGGCGCCGGCGCGCTCACCTACGAAATGGCCGAACTCGCCGGTCGCGAGGCGACGGAACAGGCCGGCATCGGGCGCCAACTCGGCGGACCGCTGTTTCTCGCCGCGCCTCCGGTCGAGCTCGGATGGAACCAGCGCCTGGAACTCTACGGCCGCGCCGGTGTCGCGGGAACCGGCTACGATCGCCTGCTGGCCGCGGCCCGAGCCGATGCCGGCGAAACCTACGAAGAGGACACGCAGTTCGGAGCGGTGGCCGACCGGCTGGCCGACGCCTTCGGCACGAGGGGACTGCCGATCACCACGTCCACGGCTTGCGCCTCGGGCGCGACCGCGATCCAGCTCGGCGTGGAAGCGATCCGCCGCGGCGAGTGCGACCGTGCGCTGTCGATCGGCGCGGATGGATCAGCGACCGCCGAGGCGCTGATCCGCTTCGCCTTGCTGTCGGCGCTGTCGACCCAGAATGAGCCGCCGGAAAAGGCATCGAAGCCTTTCTCCAAGGATCGCGACGGGTTCGTTCTGGCCGAGGGGTCGGCCGCCCTCGTGCTGGAATCGCTCGAAGCGGCCATGGCGCGCGGCGCGACGATCCTCGGCGTCATGCGCGGATGCGGCGAGAAGGCGGACGATTTTCATCGGACGCGCTCGAAGCCCGATGGTTCGCCCGCGATCGCCGCCGTGCGTGCCGCGCTTGCCGATGCCGGGATGTCGGAGGACGAGATCGACTACGTCAACGCGCACGGCACCTCGACGC
This sequence comes from Mesorhizobium sp., assembly GCA_046292285.1. GTDB lineage: Bacteria > Pseudomonadota > Alphaproteobacteria > Rhizobiales > Rhizobiaceae > Aquibium. Next base: position 8,869 of record JBKBRJ010000087.1, read on the forward strand.
CGGAAAACGACAAGATGGAGCACCTTTCGCTGGCGACCGTCTTCGGCGAGCGCATTCGTTCCATTCCGGTATCGTCGAACAAGTCGATGATCGGCCACACGCTTTCCGCCGCGGGCGCGATCGAGGCGGCCTTCTCGCTGATGACAATGCGGGAAGGCGTCATTCCGCCGACGATCAACTACGACAATCCCGACCCGGCGATCGACCTCGACGTGGTGCCGAACGTGAAGCGCGAACGAGCGGTGACGAGCGTGCTCTCCAACTCCTTCGGCTTCGGCGGCCAGAACGCCTGCCTTGTCATGACCCGCGAACCGGTCTAATCGGACCAGCCTTCCAACGGGGTTCGCCTTTCCCATGCGCGCATTGCAACTCGTCGAGGAACGCCGCCTCGAGACCGTCGACCTGCCGCCACCGCCGCCGCCCGGCCTGGGTGAGGTGACGGTCGCGATCCGGGTGGTGGCATTGAACCATATCGACGTCTGGGGCTGGCGCGGCATGGCCTTCGCCAAGCGCAAGATGCCGCTGACCGTCGGCGCGGAGGCTTCGGGCGTGGTCGATGCCGTGGGACCGGGGGTCTCCGGTCTCCTGCCGGGCCAACTCGTCTCGATCTACGGCGCCCGTACCTGCGGGCTGTGCCGCCACTGCCGCGAGGGTCGCGACAATCTCTGCGAGCACGTTTCCGGCGTGCATGGTTTTCACCTGGACGGCTTCGCCCAGGAGCGCATGAACATTCCCGCGCGCCTGTTGGTCCCCGCCCCTCCGGGCGTCGACGATGTCGGCGCGGCGCTGGCGCCCGTCACCTTCGGCACCGTCGAACACATGCTGTTCGACAATGCCCGGCTCGAACCGGGCGAGACGATTCTCGTCCATGCCGGCGGCTCGGGCATTGGCACGGCGGCCATCCAGCTCGCCAGGCGCATGGGCTGCACCGTCATCACGACGGTGGGCTCCGACGACAAGATCGAGAAGGCCAAGGCGCTCGGCGCGGACCACGTGATCAACTACCGCACCGACCGTTTCGAGGGCGTGGTGCGCAAGCTGACGAAGAAGAAGGGCGTTGACGTCGTCTTCGAGCATGTCGGCGCGGACACCTGGGCCGGCTCGATGCTGTGCCTGAAGCGCGGCGGGCGGCTGGTCACCTGCGGCTCGACCTCCGGCGTTTCCACCTCGATGAACCTGATGCAGCTCTTCCAGCAGCAACTGAAAATCCTCGGCTCCTTCGGTTGCCGTATGGAGAACATGGCGAACGCCATGCAGAAGATGGCCCGCGGCATCGTCCATCCGGTGATCGACACCGAGATCGGCTTCGACGGGATCGGCACCGCGCTCGAACGGATGGAGGGGCGCTCGGTCTTCGGCAAGATCGTGCTTCGCGTCTCCTCCTGATGCCATCCCGGAGCGCCAGAATATTGAGGACTCTCGCTGCGCGCGCGTTGCGCCTGCTGCGGCACGTCAACTACTGGATCATCGCGCAACTCGCCCTGACGGTGCTGCGGATCCTTCGCCTGCTGCCGGCGACATGGTCGCTCAATTTCCTCGACAGAACCGCCCGTCGCATCGGTCCGCTGATGGGGCGACATCGCGCGGCGTTGGCCAATCTGCGCGCCGCCTATCCGGAGAAGGACGAGGCCGAGATCAGGGCGATCGCGCTCGACATGTGGAGCAACATGGCGCGGCTGGTCGGCGAATACATCTACATGGCGCAGCTGACGCGCGCCGATCCCGCCACGGGACTTCCGGCCAACATCGAGATCGTCGGCGAAGACCTCTTCCTGCGCCTGCGCGAGGAGAAGGGACCGCACATCTTCTTCACCGGCCACCTCGGCAATTTCGAGATCCTGCCGACGGTTGCGGCCGCCTATGGCTTGCAGATGAGCGCGCTGTTCCGGGCGCCGAACAATCCGTTCCTCGCCGCCGAACTCATGGAAACCCGCAGCGAGAGCATGGGCGACCTCGTCGCCTCCGGGCGCGGCTCCGCCTTCACGCTGGCGCGCATCCTGGACAATGGCGGCAATATCGGCCTGCTGGTCGACCAGAAATTCTCCGGCGGCATCGAGACAACGTTCTTCGGGCGCCCCTGCCAGACCAATCCGCTGCTGGCCAAGCTGGCGCGTCACTACGATTGCCCGGTGCACCCGGCGCGCTGCATCCGGCTGCCGGGCAACCGGTTCCGGCTCGAACTGCATGAGAAGCTCGACCTGCCGCGCACGGAGACCGGAACGGTCGACGTGAACGCGACGGCACAGCTTCTCAACGACGTCGTGGAAGGCTGGATCCGCGAGGATCCCGGCCAATGGATGTGGTTCCACCGGCGGTGGGAGATGCGCGGCCGGCCGCGCCACAAGCGCCGCAGGAAACCGGCGACCGCGAGCGCGTAGAGCCGCCGCTACCCGCCGTAGTAGTTCATCAACGCGTGCCGCGCCTCGGCGAAGAAGAGCCAGCGTTCCACCAGCAAGCCCAGAACGTATCCCCCGCAGGCCAGGGCCGCCGCGGCGACGGCCAACGGTCCCTGTTGCCCGAACAGCAGAACAGCGAGCGCCACGGCCGGAACCAGCCCGCCGGACAGGACGGCGATCCGCCACAGCTTGGCGGCATGCCTGCGGGCGACCTTGAAGCCCATCTCGCGGGTCAGGTAGTTCTCCGTCATGTGCGGACGCTCGAGCAACCGCACCTTGCCGATCGCTCCGAGACCGGTCGCTGTCTCCGGCTTCGAGGAGGAAACGAGCCCGGACATGCGGCGCTTCCAGCGTCGCTTCGTCATCCATGCCATCGCGAGCAGGACCAGGGAAGCTCCAGCCAGCATACGCGCGTCCGCGCCCCCCAGCACGGCGAACAGGGTCGCCAGCATTGCGCCGCCCGCGAGCGACAATGCGATGTAGCAGGCAGGCGTCAGCGGCGTATGCCAGGCCTCGACGGTCTTCAACGAGGCATAGATCATCGCGGTGCAATAGACGGTCGCGACCGACATAGATGCCCCGACGAGACCCAGCGGCAGCGAATGGCTGTCGGCGAACAGCGCCATCCCGGCCGAGATCGTTAGGGGCACGAAGGTCGCGAGCGCCATGACGCCCTCGCGGGACAACCAGCTCGATCGCCATTGCGACAGGGCCCGCCAGGCGCGTTGCGGGTTGCCGAGATGCAGCGTGGACGACAGGAGCCCGCCGCCGATCAGCGCCAGCGCCAGAAGGTGCGCAACCTTGGTCGCCGCCGTGGCAGGGTCGAGCAGGCCCAGCCCCAGCATCACCGCGAGGCCATAGCCGAGGCCGGATGCGACCGTGAAGATGATGATCGAAGGCGCTGGATGCATCGGGCGGCGCTGCTCAGGCGAATGGAGACGGGCGGGAAAGGCGAGCGGCGCGGCGGGTCACGTCAGATCCTGTCCAGCATGCCGTCGAGCCAGGCGAAGAAGCCTTTCGCGCCGTCGGTGTTCTCCGCCAGCGGCAGGGCCGCCATGTCGGCGAGCGACTGGCGCGGTCGCGGCGGCAGGTATTTGTTGACGGGGCGCGTGCCCTGCTCGGGCATCAGGTCGATGCCGCCGCGCGCCACCACCATTCGCGAGACGTCGGACGTCGGATCGGCGAAGTCGCCGAAGTGCCTCGCGTTTGCCGGACACGTCCGCACGCAGGCCGGCACGCGGTCAACCTCCTCGAAGGTCTCGTTGTAGATGCGGTCGATGCAGAGCGTGCATTTCTTCATCACGCCGGCGGCCACGTCCATCTCGCGCGCGCCGTAGGGGCAGGCCCAGGCGCAGAGCCCGCAGCCGATGCACTTGTCCTCGTCGACGAGCACGATGCCGTCGTCGGCGCGCTTGTAGGACGCGCCGGTCGGGCAGACGGTGACGCAGGGCGCATCCTCGCAATGCAGGCAGCTCTTCGGGAAATGCACGATGCGCGCATCGCCAGCCTCTCCGACCACCTCGGCGCCGGCCGGCACCACCTCGAAAGTGTGGATGCGGTTCAGCCATGCGCCCGACACGTCGGCGCCGTAGGGCTGCTGGTCGGAGAGCGCGGCGCCATGGCCGCCGGTGTTCCATTCCTTGCAGTTGACCACGCAGGCATGGCAGCCCACGCAGACGTCGAGATCGATGACAAGGCCGAGCTTTTTCGGCGTGGGGTGGGTC
>JBKBRJ010000088.1:0-12231 GCA_046292285.1 Mesorhizobium sp.
CGTCGGGAAGCGCGGCCACCATGGGCGCGTCGGTCGCCGATCGGTTCCCCAGGTCGCCGGCATACCAGGCGCCGGCCCCGACCGCACCGAGCCCACCGATGATGAAGAGCAGCACCTTTACTGGACTAATCGCCATAAAGCCCCGTTCCTTTGCCGATTATCCTCGCTCTAGCGCGTTTTTCGCAGTGCGACAAGAAAAACGCCGGGGCCGGACTTGACCACTCCGCCAGCCCCGGGCCCATTGCACGCCATGAGCACGATTCGATCCATCTGCGTCTATTGCGGCTCCTCGCCGGGCCGCCAGTCCCTCTATGTCGAAACCGGGCGCGCGCTCGGGCGATCGATCGCGACGGCCGGGCTCCGGCTGGTCTATGGCGGCGGCACCAAGGGCATCATGGGCGCGGTGGCCGAGGGCGCGATGGCGGCGGGCGGGCCGGTGACCGGCATCATCCCGCGCTTCCTGATGACCAAGGAACGCACCGCCTCCGACCTCGACCGGCTCGACGAACTCGTGATCACCGAGGACATGCACGAGCGCAAGCACATGATGTTCGAGAAATCGGACGCTTTCGTGGCCCTGCCGGGCGGCATCGGCACGTTGGAGGAGATCGTCGAGATCATGACCTGGGCGCAGCTCGGCCGGCACCGCAAGCCGATCGTCTTCGCCAACATCGATGGCTTCTGGAACCCGATGACGGCGCTGCTCGACCACATGCGCGCCGAGGGCTTCGTGCATACAGGGCACCTGGTGCGGCCGCTGGTGATCGATGCGATCGAGGATATCGTGCCGGCGATCGTGGAGGCGGCACGGGCGGCGGCCGAGGCGGAGGGGGACCGGGGCGTTATCGAGAGGTTGTGAGGGGGGATTGAGAGGTCCGCTTGCGACGCCGTTGCGGTCGTTCCGGGAGGATACGTCATCTCCCGAAGGCTGCCATTCATTCGGGTGTCACCAGCCGGCAACGTGGATGCCAATTGCTGTCAGTCCACTCACACACGAGAAACGCTTGTCGCCAACGTTCAATTTCGCGCCACATTGGTATTGGCAAACCTGAATTTTTGACGGGCGCCGCAGCGTAGTAAAAGCTAATCCGCAGGAAGTGTGTCGGGCAAGGCGACTTCAGGTGAAGCAAAGCGGCGCACGGAGATGTTGCGTGCCATCGATCTTGACGCAGACGACCGGCCCTGATGGAAAACCTGGCCTCCAAATCGACCTCGGCGCTTTCGAGGCTCCAATGATCGAGGCACTGCGCCGCGCGGCAATCTTCCTCGGTTATGCCTTTCATGCTTCGGAGATCGCACCTCTCAAATCCGTCAGCCTTAAGGCCCCAATCGTTCTGGACGTCGGCGTGCCAGACCCGATTCCGCCTGCCGACCAAAAGGGCTATCAAACTGAGTTCAAGCAATGGGCAATCGGCCAGGGACTAATCGAAATCGACCAGTGCTACAATCGCTACGTGGTATCGGCGATCGATGCGCTCGCCGATATTGATGATTTTCTGATGAACCGAAGTCTGCCCGGGCCGCGAAAGCCGAATATGGCCAACACATGGAAGGTCCACGAGCAATTTTACGTGATGTTCGGCCAGCACTCACCCGAGCATGTGGCTGAATCAGGCTACCTGCGGAGTCTGGTCAACGCGCGAAACTGTCTCGCGCACGATAGCGGCGTGGTAGCCAAGCGACGATTGGTCGATCGGAACTCAACAATGGTCGTCCGTTGGCCGGGTCGGGACATCTTTAAAATGGATCAGTACGGCGGCCGCATAGTGCTTCAGAGAGATCGCCAGTACCGAATGCGTGCAGAAGATATTGGATCGCAGCTCAGCGTTGAAGACGTGGTAAGGGAGTATCAATACGCAGAAGGGGATCGCATATTTCTTTCTCAAACCGACTTGTCAGAGATCATCTTCTTTTATCAGATACTCGCAATGAAAATAGGAAGCGAGATGCACCGCATCGTTGGCGAGAGGCTGGCCGCTGCCAACAAAGCCTGATCCCTTCTGAATTTCGGGCGCGCACTCTCGCCGAATAGAACGAACGACGGCTGCCTGAGCCTCCGCTTCTGCAACTGCGCCTCCCAGATGCCGCCCGTCCCCTCCCAACCCCATCGCGGACATTCTAATCCTTAACAGAACCGCAGTCGTGAGCTTCGTCATCCAGGCTGATCGTCGCTGAGGCTAGGATTCCGTCTCCGAGCGCAGTCCATCGATCTTCTTGCCTCCCGACGACGCCCGCACTCCGTCACGCCCCCCCCTCTAGCCTGCCGGCCTGCCCTTCGCTCGCGCTCCGGGCGTTCGGCGCTCGGAAAGCCATATCGTTGGCTTTCCGTCCGCTGCGCGGACCGCACCTCACCCCCCTCAAGGGGGGAGATCATTCGCTTCGCCGGTTTCGCAGCGTCACGTCGGCGGGATGAGGACGATCTTGCCGATGTGGTGCTTTTCCTGGAAGGCGCGCTGGGCGTCGGCGATCCGGGCGAGCGGGTAGGTGGCGGCGAGGAGCGGCTTGATCTCACCCTTCTCGATGTACGAAACGAGATCGGGGAAGACCGGGGCGTCCCAGGCGGTGCAGCCAAGCAGGGTGATGTCCTTGAGATAGAGGTCGCGCAGGTCGAGCGCGACGACCGGGCCAGCGATGGCGCCCGAGGTGGCGTAGCGGCCGCCGCGCTTCAAGAGCTTCAGCATCGTCCCGAAGCCCGGCCCGCCGACATTGTCGATGACGACGTCGACGCCGTCGGCCCCAAGGACGGCCAGCGGATCGTCGTCGCGGGTGAGCACGCGGGCCGCGCCGAGTTCGGCCATCGCCTGGAGTTTCGCGGGGCTTGTGACCGCGATCACCTCGGCCCCCCGGCGCTTGAGCAGCTGGACCAGCGCGGACCCGACGCCGCCCGAGGCGCCCGGCACCAGCACGCGGTCTCCCCGCGAGACGCAGGCGCGCCGCACCATGTTCTCCGCCGTGCCGTAGGCGCAGGGGATGGTGGCGAGTTCGGCATCGCTCCAGTCGCAGTCGACGGTGAAGATCTCGCCCTCCGGAACCTTGACATATTGCGCGAAGGCGCCGTCGAAGTCGGTGCCGAGCCAGACGGTGTCCATCCGCTCGAACCCCGCCCTGCGCATGCAGGGCCGGACGAGAACCCGCTCGCCGACGCGGCCGCCGTCGCCGCCCGGCCCTACCGCGACGACCCGGCCGCTGCAATCGGCGCCCTGGATCAGCGGAAACGGCGTCGCGCCGTTCCAGCCGCCGTCCGGGCGATCGGCATCGACGGCCATGGCGTCGGTGCCCTCCGTCACCGATCCGGCATACCAGCCGAGCCTTGTGTTGATGTCGGTGTTGTTGACCCCGGCGGCGAGCACGGCGAGCAGGACCTCGCCCGGTCCCGGCACGGGCATCGGGACCCGCCTGACTTCGAGCCGGTCGTATCCGCCGGCGCCGGTCGTCACGACGGCGATCATGGCGGCCGGGGCAACCGGCGTCGCGCGCGCCTCGAGTTCGTGCCGCATTCGTCCGCTCCCTGTAGCGCCATTCGAGGGGATCATAGCATCGCCGGCCGCGCCATGCGCGGATCGGCGGCAAGGAGGACAGCATCGCGCAAGCGTAATCGGCTTGTCCACAGGCCGCGGCGGGCACGTGACATGAGCGTCACGGAACGATGTTTGGATGGACCTTTCGACAGGAAAGGACCCGATGCCGATGAACCGTCTCCTCGCCGCCGCGCTGCTGCTCGCAGGCGCCACCACCGGATCGCCGGCGCACGAGCCGACGGCCAGTTCCGTGCAACTCGGGCCGCGACCGTTCCATCTCGTCCAGGACATGGACGAGGGGCGGCTGAAGGAGACGCTGCTGGCCTGCCAGGAGGGGCCGTTCGAAAAGACGGCCTGGTCGATCGGCCATCGCGGCGCGCCGCTGCAGTTTCCCGAGCACACGCGCGAAGGCTATGTCGCGGCGGCGCGGATGGGCGCGGGCATCATGGAATGCGACGTGACCTTCACCAAGGATCGCCAGCTCGTCTGCCGCCACGCGCAGGACGACCTGCACACGACGACGAACATCCTGGCCACCGACCTCGCGGAAAAATGCACCGCGCCCTTCGTGCCGGCTGCGGCGGGGCAGAAGGCCTCGGCCGAGTGCCGCGCCTCGGACGTGACGCTGGCGGAGTTTCGTACGCTGAACGGCAAGATGGACGCGGCCAATCCGGCGGCGACGACGGTCGAGGCCTACATGGACGGCACGGCGAAGTGGCGCACCGACCTCTACGCCACCAAGGGCACGCTGATGACGCATGCCGAGTCGATCGCGCTGTTCAAGGAACTGGGCGTGAAGTTCACGCCGGAGCTGAAGGCGCCCGCCGTGGCGATGCCCCATGAGGGCGACTACACGCAGGCGATGTACGCGCAGCAGATGATCGACGAGTACAAGGCGGCGGGGGTGGACCCGGCGGACGTGTTTCCCCAGTCGTTCAACCTCGAGGACGTGCTGTACTGGATCAGGAACGAACCGGCGTTCGGCCGGCAGGCGGTCTATCTCGACGGCCGCGACGGCGCCCTGCCCGGCTTCGACCCGATGAACGCCGCGACATGGGACCGCTCGATGGCCGACCTGAAGGCGCTCGGCGTGAACTACATCGCGCCGCCGATGTGGATGCTGGTGACGCTGGAGAACGGCGCGATCGCGCCCTCGACCTACGCGAAGGAGGCGAAGGCCGCCGGACTTTCGATCATCGCCTGGACGGCGGAGCGCTCGGGCCCGCTGGCGGCCGGCGGCGGCTGGTACTTCAAGTCGGTGAAGGACGCGATCGACAATGACGGCGACGTGTTCACCCTGATGAACGTGCTGCACGAGCAGGTGGGCATCGTCGGGCTGTTTTCCGACTGGCCGGCGACGACGACGTATTATGCGAACTGTTTCGGGTTGAAGTAGGGGGCGGGGACGGGCGTTCGGTCCGTCGCGCCCCCTCCACCATGCTTCGCATGGTCCCCCTCCCCCGTTCACGGGGGAGGATTGTCGCACTCCGCCGTCGCGCCTCAGGGAGTGGCGCGAAAATCCTGGGTCCACTCGCCCACCGCGCGGGCCTCGGCTTCGTGGCCTTCCTCGCGCCAGGGCTCGGCGAGCGCCGCTTCGTACCATTCCCGCATCGCCGGGAGGGCGAGGAGACGGGCGGCGTAGGCGTCGGCCTCGCCGCCGAATTCGAGACCGTAGGTCTGGGCGCGGAAGGCGACGGGGGCGTAGAAGGCGTCGGCGGCGGTGAAGGCGGCGCCGGCGAGGAAAGGGCCGCCGAAGCGGGCCAGACCCTCGGTCCAGAGCTCGCCGACGCGGGCGATGTCGCGTTCCAGCGCGGCGGGGCGGGCATGAAGGCGGATGCGCAGGCCGCAGTTCATGGTGCAGATGTCGCGCAGCGTGCCGAAGGACGAGTGCATCTCGGCGGCGGCCGAGCGCGCGAAGGCGCGGGCAACCGCGTCGGCCGGCCAGACACCAGGATGGCGCTCGGCGAGGTATTCGACGATCGCCAGCGAATCCCAGACGCGCAGATCGCCGTCGACGAGGCAGGGCACGCGGCCGCTGGGCGAGTAGGGCTTGTAGGTGGAATGGGAATCGCCCCCGGGGAACGGCACCAGCGTCTCGGAAAAGGGGATGGCGAGCGCCCGCATCAGCACCCAGGGCCGGAGCGACCAGGACGAATAGTTCCGGTTGGCGATGACGAGTTCGAACAACTCAGCCTCCGTGCGATGCGGCATCGGCGGCGCGACGGTCGCGCGCCTGGGAAAACATGGACCAGGTGTAGATGGCGAGCGCCACCCAGATGAGCGCGAAGGCGGCGGCGCGAACCATGCCGAACGGCTCGCCGAAGACGAAGACGGCGATCAGGAAGATGCCCGTGGGGGCGATGTACTGCATGATGCCGATGGTGGAGAGCTTGAGCAGCTTGGCGCCGAAGCCGTAGAGCAGCAGCGGCACGGCCGTGGCGGGCCCGCAGGCGAGCAGCAGCAGCACGTTGCCCGGCTGCGACGGCACGAAGTGGGAGACACCGGTGGCCTGGAGCCAGACGACGTAGGCCAGCGCCGGGACCGAGAGGATCAGCACCTCGAGGAAGAAGCCCTGGCTCGGGCCGATCGGCAGCGTCTTGCGCAGGAAGCCGTAGATGGCGAAGGAGCCGGCCAGCACCAGCGAGACCCAGGGCAGGATGCCCGCCTCGACGGTCAGGAGCACGACGGCGACCGCGGCGAGGCCGAGCGCGGCGACCTGCGCCCGGCTCAGCCGCTCGCCGAGCAGCACGGCACCCATGACCACGCTCATCAGCGGGTTGATGTAGTAGCCGAGCGAGGTTTCCACCGTGCGCTCGACCGCGATCGCCCAGACGTAGAGCCCCCAGTTGATGGTGATGAGCCCGGCGGTAAGGCTGGCCAGCGCGATGGTGCGCGGCGAGCGCAGCGCGGCCTTGAGGTCGGCCGTGCGTCCGGATGCGACCAGCACCGCGCCGGCGATCGGCACCGACCAGAGGACGCGATGGGCCACCACCTCCAGCGCCGGCAGATGCGACACCGCCTTGAGGAAGAGCGGCAGCAGGCCCCACAGGCCGTAAGCGAGGAGCGCATAGACGAAGCCGCGCCGGGCGCCGCCTTCGGGAAGGGCATCGGGTGTCATGCGCGACCTATGCGGTGCGCGGAGCCCAAAGGCCAATGGATTTTGTTGATGGGTGGATGAAGGGACGGTGAAGTGGGAGGGGCACGAATGACCGGATTTGCCAAATGTATGGCATCCGGACCAGTAGAGCCGTCAGCTCGGCATCTCGTCGCCTCTTTCCGGAGGCAAGCCTTCGATCCCGTCCAGGATCGCCAGCGCTCGCTCCGGATCGGCGCGCCGCGCGCGCGCGCATCATCTTGACAGCTTTCCGCTGTCCGAGCCCGTCGGCGATGTAGGAGAGCATCAGTTGGTTGAGCGTGACGCGCTCCTCGTCGGCCGCGAGCCGCGCTTGTTCCAAAATGTCGTTGGGAACCCGCAGTGGGAAATGAGTGACGCGCATCCACCGTCTCCAACAGTCGACGAGCACGGAAAAAGGCCCCGCCGAAGCAAGGCCTTGAAATCGACACTGGCCAGGAGCTTGCGTCGCTCCGATGGCCAGTGGCCCCTGGTGGGGTCTTAGACGCGGATGACGTGAGCAGAGCCGCTAACTGTTCGAATATGGGAGGCTAGAGGTGGCTTGTCAATTTCGACATTCCAAGTCCGTGCAGAACACACTGTCTGACCAACTTCATCAGTTCTTCCGGCAGTGCCGCCATCTGGTAGATGCGCTTTCCCGTACGATCCTTTCCAAGACGCAAGAGATCCAACCGGTGGAATCCCACGGCATTTACCATATCCCCCTTGATCCACTTTTCCTGGTTTCCCCACTCCCGTGGGAGTTCGAATGGCACGATCAGTTGCTTGTGATAGGGCATCACCTTATCCGGCGGGCTCAGACTGAGCGGTACCACCGTGCAGAGATGCGGACGCGCAACGATTCTTGGAGATAGCACCACCGCAAGTCGCCGCTTCACCATCTCGGGCTCCTTAAAGCCCCCAGCCGAGTAGTCGACAGTCACCAGGCTGCCCTGCAATGGATGTTCCCGTATCGCCATCCTTCAACTATTGCGCGATCAGAAGAGAGGTCAATGTCTTGCGCTCTCATAGCAAATGAGCATCCTTCTCTACTCGGCGTCCAACATTTGCCCGCCCCTTTGAGAAGTCCGCTTACCGCCCCCCTACTCCGCCGCCACCAGGCCCGCGAGTTCGCGGTTCTTCATCAGCTTGTAGACGATCGAATCCATCAGCGCCTGGAAGGAGGCGTCGATGATGTTGTCGGAGACGCCGACTGTCCACCAGCGGGCGCCGGTGGCGTCGCGCGATTCGATCAGGACGCGGGTGACCGCCTCGGTGCCGCCGTTGAGGATGCGCACCTTGAAGTCGACCAGCTCCATGTCCCCGATCTCGGTCTGGAACTTGCCGAGATCCTTGCGCAGGGCGATGTCGAGGGCGTTGACCGGCCCCTGCCCCTCGGCGACCGACATGCGCTCCTCGCCGTCGATCGAGACCTTGACGATGGCCTCGGACACCGTCTTCAGGTTGCCGTTGGCGTCGAAGCGGCGCTCGATCATGCAGCGGAACGAGGTGACCTCGAAGAAGCTGGGCACGGCGCCGAGCGTGCGCCGCGCGAGCAGTTCGAAGGAGGCGTCGGCGCCCTCGTAGGCGTAGCCCTGCGCCTCGCGCTCCTTGACGAGCGCAATCAGCGTGTCGAGGCGGTGGTCGGCGCGGGCGACCTCGATGCCGCGGCGCTTGAGCTCGGCGACGAAATTGGCCTTGCCGCCCTGGTCCGAAACCATGACGCGGCGGCGATTGCCCACCGTCTCCGGCGGCACGTGCTCGTAGGTCTGCGGCTCCTTGAGAAGCGCCGAGGCGTGGATGCCGGCCTTGGTGGCGAAGGCCGAGGAGCCGACATAGGGCGCCTGGGCGTTCGGCGCGCGGTTCAGCAGTTCGTCGAAGGACCGCGACAGGCGCGCAAGCCCCTTCAGCCCGTCGCGCGGGATGCCGGTGACGAAGCGGCCGGCATAGGCCGGCTTCAGCATCAGGGTCGGGATCAGCGTGATGAGGTTGGCGTTGCCGCAGCGCTCGCCGATGCCGTTCAGCGTGCCCTGGACCTGGCGAACGCCGGCCTCGACGGCGGCGAGCGAATTGGCCACCGCCTGGCCGGTGTCGTCATGGGCATGGATGCCGAGCGCCTCGCCGGGGATGCCGGCGGCGATGACGGCGGCCACGATCTCGCGCACCTCGGACGGCTGCGTGCCGCCATTGGTGTCGCACAGCACGACCCAGCGGGCGCCGGCTTCGTGGGCGGCCCTGGCGCAGGCCAGCGCATAGGCCGGATTGGCCTTGAAGCCGTCGAAGAAGTGCTCGCAATCGACCATCGGCTCCTTGGAGGCGGCGGCTGCCGCCTCGACGGAGGCGCGGATGGCGTCGAGGTTCTCGTCCTCGGTGCAGCCGAGCGCGACGCGGACGTGATAGTCCCAGCTCTTGGCGACGAAGCAGATCGCGTCGGAGGCGGACTGGAGCAGCGCGGCGAGGCCGGGATCGTTGGAGGCCGAAACGCCGACGCGCTTGGTCATGCCGAAGGCGACGAATTTCGACCGCGCTGTGCGCTTCTTCTCGAAGAAGGCGGTGTCGGTCGGGTTGGCGCCCGGATAGCCGCCCTCGACATAGTCGATGCCGAAGGCGTCGAGCATGGCCGCGATGGCGATCTTGTCCTCCACGGAGAAGTCGACGCCGGGCGTCTGCTGGCCATCGCGGAGGGTGGTGTCGAAGAGGTGGATGCGGGATTTTGTCATGCGGATGCCTTCGAGGGCGGTGTTCCAAGGGGCGCGCCTTCCGACTGCCTTTTCGCTCTACGGCGCCCCCCTCTGCCTGCCGGCATCTCCCCCACACGGGGGGAGAACAAGCGCGTCGCCGACACTGCCGATCTCCCCCCGTGTGGGGGAGATGGGCGGCAGCCCAGAGGGGGGCGCGAAGGAATGCGACGGCAAAGCAAAAGCATCATCACACCTTCCCCGCGAACTGGTCCGTCGCCGCGATCAGCCGGTCCAGGATGCCCGGCTCCGAAAACGCATGTCCTGCCCCCTCGACGATGTGGAACTCGGCCTTCGGCCAGGCCTTGTGCAGTTGCCAGGCGTAGCGCAGCGGGCACGGCATGTCGTAGCGGCCGTGGATGATGACGCCGGGGATGTCGGCGATGCGGTAGGCGTCGCGCACCAACTGGCCTTCCTCCAGCCAGCCGGAATGCACAAAGAAGTGGTTTTCGATCCGGGCAAAGGCGAGCGCGAAGTCGTCCTGGCCGAACTTGTCGCTGGTGGCGGGCTCGGGCAGGAGGGTGATGGTCTCGCCCTCCCAGATGCTCCAGGCGCGGGCGGCCTCGAGCTGGACGGCGCGGTCGTCGGCGGTGAGGCGCTTGCGGTAGGCGGCCATCATGTCGTGGCGCTCGTCTTGCGGGATCGGGGCCTGAAAACGCTCCCACTTGTCAGGGAACATCTCGGAGACGCCGAACTGATAGTACCAGGAGAGCTCGGCGCGGGTGAGCGTGTAGATGCCGCGCAGCACGAGTTCGCTCACCGCTTCCGGATAGGTCTGCGCATAGGCGAGCGCCAGCGTGGAGCCCCAGGAACCGCCAAAGACGAGCCATTTCTCGAAGCCGGCCAGTTCGCGCAGGCGCTCGATGTCGGCGACCAGCCGCCAGGTGGTGTTGGCCTCCAGACCGGCGTGCGGGGTGGAGCGGCCGCAGCCGCGCTGGTCGAACAGGATGACGTCGTAGAGCGCGGGATCGAACAGACGCCGGTGGACCGGCGAGATGCCGCCGCCGGGGCCGCCATGCAGGAAGACGGCGGGCTTGGCGCCCCTGGTGCCGACGCGCTCCCAGTAGAGCGTGTGGCCGTCGCCGACCTCGAGCATGCCGGTCTCGAAGGGCTCGATCTCGGGATAGAGGGTGCGCGTCATGGGTGCATGCCTTTTGCCGGCGGCCAGATTGGCGTGTCGTGGTCGGGGTGCTGGTGGTTTTCCACCGCGGCCAGGAAGGCCTCGGCGGCGGGGCTTTCGCCGGGCTGGCGCCATGGCAGGGCGTGCAGGCGATCGACGAAGGAGAGCCTGTCGGCCGGGTTGACCTGGATCGCCGGCGCGGCAAGCTCGGGATCGTCGAGCGCGCCGATGGCGAGTTCGATGCCGCCGTCGTATTCGTAGGTAAGCGGCGTGCCGCAGGCGGCGCAAAAGCCGCGCGCGACGAGGTTGGAGCTGGCGAAGCGGGCCGGCGCGCCGCGCGTCCACTCGACGCCGAGGCCGGTGACCAGCGGGCCGTAGAAGCCGCCGAAGGCCTTCTGGCACATGCGGCAATGGCAGATCGAGGCGCGCCCGAGCCCTTGCGCCGAAAACCGCACCGCGCCGCACTGGCAGCCGCCGGTCACCGCCCCGCTCACGACAGGCCTCCCGCCGGCGGCCAGTCGTCGGTGTCGTGGTCGGGATGCTGGAAGGAGACCAGCCGGGTCAGGTAGGAGGCCGAAGACACGTCGGCCATCGTCTCCTGCCCCGGCAGGGCGTGGATGTCGTCGACATAGGGCAGCTTGGCCTCGGTGCCCCACTGGATCGTCGGCGCGATCTCCTCCGGCTCGTCGAAAGCGCCGATGGCCAGCGCCACGCCGTCTGGCGCCTCGAAGGTCAGCGGCGTGCCGCACTCGCCGCAGAAGCCGCGCAAGACCTCGTTCGAGGACCGGAAGCGCTTCGGCTCGCCGCGCGTCCAGTCGAGCCGGGCGTTCCGCACCGAGACCAGCGGCAGGTAGAAGTTGCCCGCCGCCTTCTGGCACATGCGGCAATGGCAGACCGAGGCGTCGCCGAGCGCGCCGGTGACGCGGAACCGCACCGCGCCGCACTGGCAGCCGCCGGAATAGCGGGGGACGTTGTCGAGGCTCATCGGCGGGTCTCCATCATGCGCGGCGGGGGCGCGGCGAGGCCGGCGACGGTGATGACGTGCAGGCAGACGGCGTCGAGGTCGCGGAGGGCGTCGGCGTTGGCGAAGCGGAGCACGGTCCAGCCGAGATTTTCAAGCACCCGATCACGCACGGCGTCCCGCCGGGCGGCGTCATCGTGCGTATGTCCGGATCCGTCGATCTCCACGATGATCTTGTGCGACGGACAGGCGAAATCGACGATGTAGCCGGCGATCGGCATCTGGCGGCGGAACGACAGGCCCATCAGACGGTGCGCGCGGACCGCGTTCCAGAACTTCAGCTCCGCGTCGGTCATGGCGCGGCGCATCTTCTTCGCGTTGCGACGGTTTGGCGGCGGGACCGGGTGGTGCGTCATGACGGGCACCGGCGGTGGCGAGCTTGGCGCGAGGCACCCTTGAAGAAGGGGGGAAATCGAGTGTCACGACCGTTTTCGTCAATCGTCAAACTGAACTGACTGCGCGAGGCACCCCCCTCTGCCCTGCCGGGCATCTCCCCCTCAAGGGGGGAGATCGGCTGTCGCCGTCGTATCGCCCGCTCGTCACCTGACCGCGACCGCGGGAGGGAGGCACCCCCCGAGATCGGCTGTCGCCGTCGTCTCGCCTGCTCGTCAACGGACCACGACCGTGGGAGGGAGGCACCCCCCTCTGCCCTGCCGGGCATCTCCCCCTCAAGGGGGGAGATCGGCAGCTTCGGCGTCGGCGCTGCCCCTGCACCGGCGAAG
>JBKBRJ010000089.1:0-11470 GCA_046292285.1 Mesorhizobium sp.
CGTGATCGCCGCCGTCAGCGACGTCTTGCCGTGGTCCACGTGACCGATCGTGCCGATGTTCACATGAGGCTTGGTGCGCTCGAATTTACCTTTTGCCATGTCTCTTTCCCTGGACGCCCGTTGCCGGCCTGTTGCGGTTGCCGCGCGATTAGCGGCAACGGGCGAAAAACACAAGAGGCTGTCGGGCGCGCCGCCCCTCGTCCGGGCGGCGGATCGATTCCGTTCTTCCCGCGTTCCCGCCCCCGGCAGGGAGCATTCGCATGGCCAAGAAGGAACGCAGGGTCGATCTCGACCATCTCAAGCACGTGGTCGAGGAGATCGTGAGCCGGATGGGCATCATCGAGGATTTCGGCAAGGCCGCAGATCACGTGGAGGGCCTTGGCAAAATCGAGACCGACCGCTTCGGCATCGCCGTGACCACGGCCGATGGAGACCTGGTGCAGGGCGGAGACAGCGAGTTGCCGTTTCCGATCCAGAGCATATCGAAGGTGTTCGCGCTGACGCTCGCCCTGCGCGCCTTTGGCGACGAGGTGTGGAAGCGCGTCGGCCGGGAGCCCTCCGGAGACCCCTTCAACTCGATCGTGGACCTCGAACGCCACAAGGGCATTCCGCGCAACCCCTTCATCAATCCCGGCGCCCTCGTCGTGTGCGACATCGTGCTCGGCCGCCCCAAGGATCATGGCGGACACGAGGACGTGCGCGCCTTCCTGGAACATCACGTGGGAGAGAAGAAACTCGGCCGGCTGGAGGAGATCGTGGCCGAGGACGGCAAGGCCTCCGGTTTCCAGAACCGGGCGATGGCCAATCTCGCGAAGGCCTTCGACAATCTCCATCACGACGTGGCGGCCGTAATGAAAGCCTATGTGGAGCAATGCGCCATCGAGCTTTCCTGCCGCCAGCTTGCGCTTGCCGGCCGCTACCTGATGCATGACGGCGTCGACGGCAAGGGCGAGGACCCCAAGCTCGACGCCAGGCTTTCGCGCAGCGTGAACGCCCTGATGATGACCTGCGGCCAGTATGACGGTTCGGGCGAATTCGCCTATCGGGTCGGCCTGCCGGCCAAGAGCGGGGTGGGCGGCGGCATCCTGGCGATCGCGCCGGACACCGCTTCCATCGCGGTCTGGTCGCCGACGCTCGACAAGAACGGCAACTCGCTGCTGGGCACGCTGGCGCTGGAACAGCTCACCACGCGCATGGGGTGGTCCGTGTTCGGGTAGAGCGCGGACCGGAAGTCGCAAGCGATTCCTTCGGTCCCAATGAGTTTCGATCCCGCGAGAGCGAGACGGCGAACACGGAATCGGGCTGGGCAGGAGGTCGCGCCGGGTCCCGACGGTGGCCCGGCGCGGGCTCGTCAGGCGTTCACCGCCACGCGCTTCGGCGACGCGGACGCTCCGAGCGCCTTGTTAACGGCGGGGATGATCTTCTCGCCCCAGGTCTCGATCTGCCGCAGCATCGTCTTCTGGTCGAAGTCCCCGAGTTGCGTCTGGACGGCGATCTGGTTCGGCTTGAGGATTTCGATCTCCTCCAGCAGCCGGTCGATGACGCGGTTGACGCTGCCGACGGGCAGGTTCTTCCTCATGGTCTCGAAGGACAAATCCTGCTGGGTCGGCGTTTCCTTCAGCATGTAGCCGTCCTCGCTCTGCTGGCGGCGCTGGTGCAGCGCCTCGGAGAGCCGGCGCTGGAACCGCGCGTTCTCCAGGTAGCTGTCGATCTCGGCCTGGTCGTCGCTGGCGTAGCAGCAGCGCAGCAGCGCGATCCTGGCGTCGGTGACCTGCTTCCCCTCCGCGGCTGCGGCCTGCTCCAGCGTCTGGCGCAGCCCGGCCACGGCCTCGAGCCCGCCGTGCAGGGCCGTGACGAAGAGATTGTGCCCCTCGCGGTAGGCGCGGCCCATGCTCCGGGCCGAACCGGCGGCGATCCAGATGGGCGGGGTCGGCTTCTGGACGGTGCGCACCGAGATCGCGGTCGGCGGAATCCTGATGTGGGTCCCGTCATGCTCGAAGATCGTCTGGTTGAGACCCTTCAGGATGATGTCGAGATATTCGGAGAACACCGCCGGCGCTTCGTCGACGTCGACGCCGAAGCGCTCGAACTCGAACTGCTGGTAGCCCGAGCCGACCCCGAGTTCGAGGCGGCCGTTGGAGACGATGTCGGCGAAGCCGATTTCCGACAGCAGGCGCTGCGGCTGGTAGAGCGGCAGGACGCAGACCGCCGTGCCGAGACGGATCGTCTTGGTCAACCCGGCAAGGTGGGACACCATCATCAGCGGCGACGGCACGAGGCTGTAGTTGTTGAAGTGGTGCTCGGCGAACCAGGCCGCGTCGAAACCCGCCTTCTCCGAGGTGATTGCCTGTTCGATGGAATTCCGCAGCACCACGTCCGACGACTGGTGGTAACCACGCTGGGCGGCGAGAATGAATGTTCCGAATTCCATGGTGTCTCCTCGGACTTTTCTTGATTGTGTCTGGTCCCCGGTCGCGCGCCCGTCAGGGCAGACGCTCCACGTGGGCGCGGATGGCGTTGCTCGCGTCGTCGATCCATCCCTTGCCGGCGGCATAGGCCACCATCGCCTCGTACCCCTTGCGCCATTCGGCGGTGTCGGGAGCCCCCGGCAGGTGCGGGACCAGATCGACGCCGATCAGCACGTTGCCGTCGTCGACGAAGCGGACGCCCGCGATAAGGGGGCGGCTTTCGACGGAGCCGGAGAGACGCAGCCTGAAGCCTTTGAAATTCTCGGCCTCGAGCAGGCGCAGGCCGGTCGCGGGCGAGTGGTCGACGATCATTCCGCCGCCTCGCCGGGGAGATCGCTCGCGAAGCCGGCATTGCCGAAGGCGGTCCAGCCGCCATCGACGTAGAGGATCGACCCGTTGACGTAGGATGCCGCCGGGGAGGCCATGAACAGGGCCGCGTCGGCAATGTCGTCCGGACGACCCATGTCGCCCAGCGGAATGCGGCGGCGGATTGCCGTCGCGTCGATGCGGCCGGCGGCTTCAAGCGCGGCGACGCCGGGGGTCCGGATGTAGCCCGGCGCGATGGTGGCGGTGCGGACGCCCTGCGGGCCGAGTTCGGCGGCCATGCAGCGCGTCAGGATGTCGATGCCGGCCTTGGACGCGCCGTAGGCATGGCGCGGGGCGAACGGCAGGAAGGTATTGATCGAGCCGATGTTGAGGATCATCGAGCCCGGCCGCATCGTCCTCAGCGCCTCGCGCGAGCAGAGGAAGGCGCCGGCAAGGTTGACGTCTAGCACCGCCTCGAGATCGGCGGGGCCCTGGTCGAGGGCCGGCTTGAAGCCATCGGCGATGGCCGCGTCGTTGACGAGCAGGTCGACACGGCCGAACCGGGCGGCGATGGCGGCGAAGACGCCGACCACCTGCTCCTCCGACGTGACATCGAGCGCATACCCGGCATGCGTAGCGCCAAGGGAACGCGCGACGGCCGCCGCCCCCTCCCCGTCGCGATCGACGGCAACCACCGTGTCGCCATTGGCCGCGAAGGCCCGCGCGATGGCTTCCCCGATGCCGCGCGCAGCGCCCGTCACGACGACGACGCGTCCGGCCGAGGGCATCTCTGGCCGCGTCAGTTCGGCCGCCGGCGTGCCGTCCACGGGCGGATGCGCCTCGCCAGGCTGGTTGAACGAGGCCCAGCCGCCATCGACCGCCAGGACGGCGCCGGTCACGTATCGGGCGCGGGCCGATGCGAGGAACCGCGCCGCCTCGGCGATCTCGTCGGGACGTCCCATGCGACCGATCGGTACGCGACGGCGGACGGCGGCGAGATCGGCCTTTCCCGTCCTCTCGAGCTCCGCGACCATCGGCGTGCGGACGTAGCCCGGCGCCACCGCGCTGACGCGGATGCCGCGCGCGGCCCATTCGCAGGCGAGCGATTTCGTAAACGAGATCAGGCCCGCCTTGGAGGCCGCGTAGGCGTTACGCCGGGGATTGCCGAGCACGCCGGCGAGAGAGGCGATGTTGACGATGGCGCCGCCGGGCTTCATGCGCCGCGCGGCTTCCCGCGCCATGACGAAGGGTCCGACCAGGTTGACGCCGATCGCCTTGCGGAAGGCGTCGAGGCCCGTGTCCACGGTCGCGGCCATGGTCGGCCCCATCGCGGCATTGTTGACCAAAGCGTCGACGCGGCCGAACCGCGCGTCGATCTCGTCGTAGAGCGCCAGGATGTCGGCCTCCGACGAGACGTCGCAGGTCAGTCCGACATGACCGGGTCCGAGCGTCCCGGCCAGTGCAACGACATCCGTGCCGGGCAGGTCGACCGCGACCACCGTGTCGCCATCGGCCGAAAACAGCCCCGCAAGGGCGCGTCCGATGCCGCCCGCCGCGCCCGTCACCACGACGATCCTGCCAGTGTTCCGCATATCCAGACTCCTCCCCGGGCGGCGCGCGTCAGGCGACGGGCGCGAGGCGACGGAACAAGCCGTCGCGATAGATCAGGCCTTCCTGGTCGAGCGACGCCGCCGCCACCACCCGGCCAAGGTAGATGTTGTGCGTTCCCGATGAGACGCAGTCCTCGACGACGCAGTCGAAGCTCGCCAGCGCTCCGTCGAGCACCGGCGCGCCCGTGACCTGCTCCTCCCAGAGACCTTCGCCGAAGCGCTCCTGCGGGCTCAGCTTGGCGGTCGAGAACAGACGCGCGATGCGGTGCTGCTCCTCTGTGAGGAAGTTCACCGCGAAGGAGCCGCTCTCGGCGATGATCGCCTCCGCGGACGCTCCCTTGTTCACGCAGACGAGCAGCACCGGAGGGCTGGCCGAAACCGAGCAGACGGCGGTAGCCGTCAACCCGTTCGCGAGCTGGCCGGAGCGAGAGGTGATGACGGCGACCGAACTTGCGACCTGGCGCATGGCGGTCTTGAAGTCGGTTTCGCCGACATCGGCCGGCCGCGTGCTGCCGCCCGATTGCATCGCGCGCTCAGGCTGTGTCATTGCGATCGTATCCTTGCGCCGAAGCGGTTGCATTCGCTTCACGCGACGCAACCTGCGAGCGATTTTCGTGAAGAGCCGGACGCATGCAACACCTTCAAAAAGCAGCAGGACAAATTCAGACCTGTGAAGTTCCGGCCTCGCGGAGCGCGGCGTAGATCGGATCGTCCGGAAAGGCCGCGCCGATGGGCTTGCGGACGCCGAAGCGCTCGGCCTCGTCCTCGGGCGGCGGGGTCTGTTCCTCGACCCAGTCGTAGGCGACGACCCGGTCCGCGACGCGCCATTCCCCGCCCCGCTTCTCGAAACGGTCGCAGTAGCGGCCGGCGAGCAGGTACTGACGGACCACGCCCTGACGGTCGGGACCGCGCTGCAACGCGTTGAAATAGCTCTCCACGACCGCGACGTTGGGGCCGGCGAACTCGATCAGGACGTTCGAGACCTGGTGCACGTTGCGCGGACCGGTCTTGAAGACCTCTAGCGCCATGCGGATGAAACCCTCGGCCGAGCCGTTGTAGGCGCCGTGGCAGTCATGCGCGTCCTCCCAGTAGGATGACCGCAGCGCCGACTCGTCCGCCCGGTCGATTCCGCGGCAGTAGCGGAAGATACAGTCGCGGATCGCCTCGCGATCGAGAAGTTCCGTCAGCTTCGCGTCGTCCATACGCTTTACTCCAACAAACCGTCAGGCGCGGGGCACGATCAGCGCATCGAGCGCGACAAGCCCCTTGCCCCTCTCCAGCACCCGCACCGGGTTTAGATCGATACTCTCGATGCCCGCCGCGTTGGCGGCGGCGAACCTGGACAGCGCCGACAGCATCGTCGCCAGCGCGTCGATGTCGGCGGGCGATGCGCCGCGGACGCCTTCGAGCATCGAGAAGCCGCGGATCTCGCGGATCATGCGCTGCGCCTCGGCCGCGTCGAAGGGCGCGGCGCGGAAGGTCACGTCCTTCAGCACCTCGACGAAGACGCCGCCGAGGCCGAACAGAACCACCGGTCCGAAGGCCGGATCGATCGTCACGCCCGCGATCACCTCGACACCGCCAGAAATCATCGGCGAGACGAGGAGCCCATCGATTCTGGCGTCAGGCCGGTGCCTGGCCGCCCGGTCGAGGATTTCGGCGGCCGCGGCGCGAGCCGCTTCCTCGTCTTTAAGGCCAACGATCACACCGCCGATCTCGGTCTTGTGGGCGATGTCGGGGGACGCGATCTTGATCACGACCGGGAAGCCGATTTCCGCCGCCGCCTTGCCAACATCCTCGCCCGGCTTGACCAGCGCTTCCTTCGGAAACGGTATGCCGGCGGCCGACAGGATGCGCTTGGCCTCGTGCTCGCCGATCGCGCCCTTGCCGAGATCGACGGCCTCGGCGGCCGGCATCGCGTCGCGGCCGACCTTCGCACGGTCGAAACTGCGGCGGAAATGAACGAGCGCCCCGAGCGCGTTCATCAACGCCGTGCCGTCCTCGTGGACGAGAAAGCCCTTCTCCTCGTAGGAGCGGACGACTTCGGGCGGCGCCGACATGGTCAGCGCCATGATCGTGCCGCGCGAGGCCGCCGATGCCGTCTCCAGGACTTCGCGCAGCCTGCCGGCGAAGGTCGGGCTGGCTGGGCCGCTGCCGAAGATGCCGGCGAAGAAATCGTAGCCGCCCTTCTCCAGCATGGCTGCGACGTATTTCGTCATCAGCGGCAGGTCGGTCAGCGCCTGCGCGGTCGCGTCGACGGGATTGCGCGGCGAGGCGTAGGGCAGCATCGCCTTGAGTTCGGCCTGCGCCTCCTCCGGCATCGGCGCGACGTCGAGGCCGGCGGCTTCCGCGTCGTCGGCCATCTGGATGCCGAAACCGCCCGACAGGGTGAAGATTCCGAGCGTATTGCCGGCCGGGTAGACGCCGCGCGAGCAGGCGTAGGCAACATCGAGCTGCTCGGCGGTCGTTTTCGCCCGCCAGACGCCATACTGCCGGAACACGGCGTCGAAGACCGCGTCCGAGCCCGCGAGCGCCGCCGTGTGCGAACTCACGGCATGGGCGCCGACCTCGGAGCGGCCGACCTTCATGAAGACGATTGCCTTCTCGCGTTCGCGCGCAACCTCGAGCGCGTCGACAAAGGCGTCGCGGTTGCGGATGCCTTCCGCATAGGCCATCACCACGTTGACGTCGGGTTGCTCGACCATCCAGCGCAGCGCCTCGGCGACGTCGACGTCGCATTCGTTGCCGGTGGTGATCCAGTGGCCGATGCCAAGGCCGCGCTGGCGCGCCAGGTGAGCGATGTGGGAACCGTAGGCGCCGCTCTGCGAGACGACGCCGACCGGGCCGGGCTTGATGAAGTCGCCATCGAGGATCGCGGAGAACGTGCCGTAGTAGCCCGTCGCCGAACTGAAGACACCGAGGCAGTTCGGGCCGAGCAGCCGCATGCCGCTTTCGCGGGCGATGCCGGTCATTTCGTCCTGGATCGCCCTGCCCGCCTCGTCGGTCTCCGCGAAGCCGGCCGAGAAGATGATCGCCGCCTTCACATTCCGGTCGGCGCAGGCGCGCACGGCATCGAGCGTTCCCGACGCCGGGACGGCCAGGATCGCGACATCCGGGGTCTCTGGCAGGTCGGCGACGGAGGCATAGGCGCGCAGGCCTTGCACCGTTTCCCGCTTCGGATTCACCGGATAGATCGCGCCACGATACCCGCCTTCCCGCAGGTAGCGGAGCGGCCGCCCGCCGATGCGCTGGGCATCGTCGGACGCCCCGACCAGCGCGATCGACGACGGCGCCAGCAGGGCGGAGATCGAATTCATGCGGGTGAGCATCAGGAGGCCTTCGACATAGGTTCGGTCGTCGACGCGCCGAAGCACGTCTCGGGCAGGCCCTTCACGCCGAGCCCTTCGATCGCAAAGAGGCAGCCGCCCTGGGGATGGCGTGAGATGGCGCGGCCGGAGCCGGAATCCTTGATCGAAGTGACGTAGAGCGTCGAGAGGTCGTCGCCACCGAAGGCGACGCAGGACGGCATGTCCGTCGGCGCCTCGATCAGGCGGTCGAGCTTTCCGGCGGGCGTGAAGCGGGCGATCTTGCCGACCTGGACCAGGCAGACCCAGATGCAGCCATCGGCGTCGACCGTCGCGCCATCCGGCCCGGAGTCCCAGGGATTGGTGTCGACCAGGATGCGCGGGTCGCCGACCGGCGTGTCGCCCGGTCCGTAGGAAAAGGCCCGGATCGTCCGGTCGAGGCTGTCGGCGAAATACATCGTCCGGCCGTCGGGGCTGAAACAGAGCGAATTGAAGATACGAATGCCGGTGGCGAAGACCTCCGAGCGGCCGTCGCGATCGACGCGCCACAGCTTGCCGAGCGGATCGGCATGCACGCCCATCGTCCCGCACAGGAAACGACCGAAGCGGTCGTTCTTGCCATCGTTGAACCGAACCTCCGGATCGGGGTCGGGAATGAAGAGCGGGGTGAACGCGCCCGTGTCGAGGTCGAGTTGGTAGATGCCGTCGGCGAGCCCGGCAATCAACGTCCTGCCCTCGCCCAGGGCCACCGATCCGACCATCGACGGCGTCTTCCACGAGGAGAACGCGCCAGTCGCCAGATCGTACGCGCGGATCAGTCGGGAAACGCCGTCGACCCAATAGAGCGTACGGTTACGACCGTCCCAAACTGGGCTTTCGCCGAGAAGATCAGCCTCCCGCGAGACGAGATGAAACGTCGGATTCATTGAATTGCCTTCGCCGATCATGGGGTGGCGAAGGGGCAAGAGCCCCTTCGCCGGAGCCTTGGGAGGCTTATTGGGTCTTCAGCAGCGGGCAGCTGCTTTCGGATGCCGGCCGCCACACGTCCTCGGCGGGGATCGTCGCCGTCACGGTGTAGTAGTCGTAGGGCTGCTTCACCTCGTCGGGACTCTTGATGGTGACGGCATACATCGGCCGCATCACCTGCCCGTCTGCGCGGATCTTGACGTCCTTCATCTGGAAGTCGTTGATCGGCATCTCGTGCATCTTGGCGACGACGGCCTCGCCCTCGTCCGTTCCGGCTTCCTTCACCGCCTTCAGGTAGTGCGTGATCGCGCTGTAGGTGCCCGACATGGTCTCGTTCGGGATCCGGTCGCGGAAACGCTTCTTGAAGCGGTCGGCGAAGGCGCGGGTCTCGTCGGTCAGGTCCCAGTAGCCGGGCGTGACGATCGACATGCCCTTGACGGCGTCGAGGCCGATACCGTGGACCTGGTTGATCTGCAGCCCGAGCGCCACGACCTGCTGGCCGCCGGCCTGGATGCCGAACTCCTGCGACTGCTTGACCGCATTGGCGAAGTCCGCGCCGGAGTTGGCGAGCACGATCACGTCGGCGCCGCTCGCCTGCGCCTGCAGGATGTAGGACGAGAAGTCGTTGGTGTTCAGCGGATGCAGGACGGATCCGAGCACCTTGCCGCCGCCCTCCTCGATGAACTTGGTGGCGTCGGCCTGCCAGGTCTTGCCGAAGGTATAGTCGACGGTGATGAAGTAGAAGGTCTCGTTGCCGGCACCCAGCATCGACTTGATGACGCCCTTGGCGAGCGAATAGGTGTCGAGCACCCATTGCGTGCCCATCGGCGAGCAGGCGTCGTTGGTCAGGCCCGAGGACGCGGTGCCGGCCAGCATGTAGGGCTTCTTCTTCTCGGCCATCATGGACTGGATCGCGATGGCGATCGACGAGGCCGAGCCGCCGACGATGGCGTCGACGCCTTCGTCGTCGACCCACTTCTGCGCGATCGCGGCGCCGATGTCGGGCTTGTTCTGGTCGTCGGCGATGACCAGCTCGATCTTCTTGCCGTTCACCTCGCCGCCGAAGTCCTCGATGGCCATGCGCGCCGCCTCGACGGTGCCCGGGCCGCCATTGTCGGCGTAGGGGCCGGACTGGTCGTTCATGACGCCGATCTTCACCACGTCGCCCGAAATGCCTTCGGCGAAAGCCGACGGGACGAGAATGGTCGAGGCGAGAAGCCCGGCCACCGCGTACTTGATCGTATGCTTCTTCATGTCACTTCCTCCACTTGAGATCTTCGAATTTCCCAGAGGGAAACCTCCGTTCGAAGATGGTTGCATCGGCGGCTTCTGCCGCGATGGATTACGAGAATGCGAATGTCATGGCGCCGTCGACGAGCATCATGTCGCCGCTGACCCAGCTGGATTCCGATCCCGCCAGGAAGACGGCGGCGTTGGCGATGTCCTCCGGTTCGCCGAGCCGACCGAGCGGCACCTTCTGGCGCCGACGCTCCCAGCCGGCCTCGTCGACGACGAGGTTGGCGCCGTCCGTGCGGGTCGAACCAGGCGCGATGGCGTTGACGCGGATGTTGAGCGGCCCGAACTCGGCGGCCGCCGAGCGCGTCGATGCCTGCACGGCCGCCTTGACGGCGCTGTACATGACGCCGTGCCTGAGAGCGATCAGCGCGGCGGGCGACGCGATGTTGATGATGGAGCCGCCGCCGGCCTTCTCCATCTGCGGCACGACGGCCTGGTAGCCCCAGATCACGCCCTTGAAGCCGACGTCGATCATCCGGTCGATGGTCTCCTCGGTCTGCTCCAACAGCGATCCGTAGCGGTTCCACATCGCGTTGTTGACGAGCACCGTGACCGGCCCGAACGCCTGCTCGAGCTTCGCGGCCGCGTCGAAGACATCCGCGCGGCGCGCCACGTTGCCGACGAGTGGGATCGCCCTGCCCCCGGACGCGTTGATCTCGTCGGCGGCGGCGCCCGCGATCTCCGGCTTCAGGTCGAGCACGCCGACCGCGGTCCCTTCGCGCGCGAAGGCGTCCGAGATCGCCCGGCCGATGCCACGGCCGCCCCCCGTCACCAGCGCAACACGCCCTTCGAGCCTGCCTGCCATCGTCGCTCCTTCCCGCGTATGCACGTGGTTATCCATTCAATCGACCCTCGCGCCCCTGGCGAAGGTCCAGCGCAACGCCATCGGACGGGCGCCACCGCGCGCCGGATCGGCATGGCTGCCGCCGACGTTCGCATGATCCTTGCCCGGCGACCGCTCGAGCATGGTTCATCCTCCTCCGGACGTCCCAAAGGACGACCTATTCGTCTCCTCCCAGCCCCAAGGCGCGTGCGGCCTTGACGAGAGACACCTTGTCATGCGCAGTGCTGACGGACCAGACAAACTCGTACGTGGCGCGCAGTTTCACATCTCTGAATCTCAGCTTAGCCGGGAGGGCTGTCCGATGCAGAATTCGCAAGTCAAGTCGGCCACGCGCGCCATCGAAATCCTCGAGTATTTCAAGCGTTTCAGGCAGCCTCGCGCGATGTCGGAGATCGCGTTCGCCCTCGGCTATCCGCAGTCGAGCACGACCGTGCTGCTCAAGACGCTGGTCACGCTGGGCTACCTGAACTTCGAACGCAGCGAGCGATTGTACTTCCCCACGCCGAAGGTGACGTCGCTGGGCGACTGGATTCCCCGCGCGCTTTTCGGGACCGGGCGCGTGCTCGATGCGCTGCGCGACGTGCATGCCGCCACCGGCGAGACGGTGTCGATCGGCACGCGCAACGATGTCTACCTCCAGTATGTCCAGATCATCCAGTCGGTGCATGCGCTGCG
>JBKBRJ010000090.1:0-11222 GCA_046292285.1 Mesorhizobium sp.
AGTGATAGATCTCTTCGCCGGTCTCCGGCAGGTAGGTGAAGGCGGGATGGTTCTGCGCGTCCTGCAGGTTGAGCGCGCGCGCGCTCGCCGCGATGGTGCCGACGAGCCCCTGCCCGAGCCTGAGCTGCGCCAGGTGCACCGAGCTCGGGTTCAGGCCCTCGGTGGCGTAGAGTTCCAGCACCGAATCCGCCCGCAGCACATAGAGCGAGCAGACCTCGGCCACCATGTTGGAGGCGATTTCGCGCACGATTCGGTCGAGCCGGGCCTGCGGCTCCGCCGGCTCGGCCATCAGCTCGCGCAGCCGTCTCAGCAATACCCGCGGGCTGCCGGCGAATTCACGCATCGGGCGTTTCTCCCACGGCCTTCGGCCGCCTCCGCGCGAATCGCGGACGCGGCAGGCCGAGCAACGTTTGGTGCGACTATTGCTTATCCAGACCGTAGACGGAATGCAAAGTCCGCACTGCAAGCTCGGTGTAGGCGCCGTCGATCAGGATCGAGATCTTGATTTCCGACGTCGTGATGGCGCGGATGTTGATCCCCTTCTCCGCCAGCGCCTTGAAGGCCGTGGCCGCGACGCCGGCATGGCTGCGCATGCCGATGCCGATGACCGAGATCTTGGCCATGCCGGTGTCGTGCTGCACCACGTCGAAGCCGATGGCCTCGCGCGAGCGGTCGAGCACGGCGAGCGCCTTGTCGAGGTCGCTGGAGGGGACCGTGAAGGTCATGTCGGTGCGCGATCCGTCCTCGGAAATGTTCTGGACGATCATGTCGACGTTGATGTTGGCCTCCGCCAGCGGCCCGAAGATGCCGCCGGCCACGCCCGGCCGGTCGGCGACGCGCCGGAGCGATATCTGGGCCTCGTCCTTGGCATAGGCGATGCCGGTAACAACCTGCTGTTCCACGATTTCGTCCTCGTCGCATATGAGGGTGCCGGGGGGATTGAGTAGATCGCCCATGCCCGGTGCGTCCGGGTCCTCGAAGGAGGACCGCACGAAGGTGCGCACCTTGTGCACCATGGCGAGTTCGACCGAGCGCACCTGCAGCACCTTGGCGCCGAGCGAGGCCATTTCGAGCATTTCCTCGAAGCTGATCTTCGACAGGCGCCGCGCCTTGGGCTCGATGCGCGGGTCGGTGGTGTAGACGCCGTCGACGTCGGTATAGATGTCGCAGCGGTCGGCCTTCACCGCCGCCGCGATCGCCACCGCGCTGGTGTCGGAGCCGCCGCGCCCGAGCGTGGCGATGCGGTTGTCCGGGCCGATGCCCTGGAACCCCGCGATCACCGCCACCTGCCCCTCGCCGAAGCGCTTGATCAGGAAGGAACCGTCGATGTCGGTGATGCGCGCCGCGCCATGGGCGTTGTCGGTCCGGATCGGGATCTGCCAGCCCTGCCAGGACCGGGCATGGATGCCCATCGACTGCAGCACCAGCGCCAGCAGGCCCGACGTGACCTGCTCGCCGGAGGCCACCACCGCGTCGTACTCGCGTGCGTCGTAGATGTTGAAGTTCGCCCCTTCCGCCTTCGACGCGTCGCGAACCCAGCCGACCAGCTCGTTGGTCTTGCCCGCCATGGCCGAGACGACCACCGCCACCTCGTGACCCGCGTCGACCTCGCGCTTGACGTGACGGGCCACGTTGCGGATGCGACCGATATCGGCAACGGAAGTCCCGCCGAATTTCATCACGATGCGCGCCATGGAAGCGATATGCCTTTGCGGGGGTCGCGGCCTCTCCGGCCGCGCAAAATGAATGATGGCGCGGCGACCTGAGCCGCCGCGCGGATGCGCGGCTTCCATATCCAATAGGTGCCCGCCTAGCAAGGGTGCCGGAATTCAAGGTCTCGCCGGCTGGGGAATGGCGTAGACCCGGACGTTTCGCTCGATCCCCCGCAGCGAGACATCGTCGGACACCGGCGTCAGGGCGTGGCTGTTCAGGAGGGCGATCGTCTTGCCATCCTGGACCACCGGCCCGGTCACGAAGATCGACTGCGAGTCGGCGAGAGCCTGCACGCGAGACGCGATGTTCACCGTCTGGCCGAAATAGTCCTGCCGCTCGTTGAGCGTCACCGCGATGCAGGGGCCTTCATGCACGCCGATCTTCAGCACCAGGTCCTCGCGCCCCTGCCGGTCGTTCAGGTCGCGCATCGCCTCCTGCATGCGCAAGGCGGCCGCGACGGCACGGTCCGGCGTCGGGAAGGTCGCCATCACGGCGTCGCCGATTGTCTTGACGACGGCTCCGGCCTCGGACGCGACGATCCCGTGCAGGACCTCGAAATGGGCTTTCACGAGGTCGAAGGCGACGAGGTCGCCGACGCGCTCGTAGAGCTCGGTCGAGCCGCGCAGGTCGGTGAACAGGAACGTCAGGCTGGTGATCTTCAGCCGCTGGTCCACGTCGAGCGTGTCGGTGCGGTAGAGATCGCGGAACGTCTGGTTCGAGAGCAGATGCTTGGCCGTCAGGAACGGGCGGCGCCTGTCGAGCAGGCCATGCAGCGCCTCCCCGGCGATGAAGACGCTGGGCAGCACGCGGGTGTCGGTACGGTTTTCAAGCGCGATGCGCAGCGGTCCCGGCTGCATCTCCAGCGTCTGGTTGCGCATGTGCTCCTTGTCGAACGCCAGCGACAGGTTCCGGCGCTCCCGCGTCGGCTCGCCCTTGACGTCGATGAACTGGGCCGAATGCGTGACCGGCTCGAAGACGATGATGAACGCCGCGGGAAGCTGGATCGACAGCACCCCCTTCTCGCCGGGGGCGAGTTCGACATGGTCGATGAGGAACTGGTCCGTGAGCGCCTCGTATCCATCCTCGGGAACGTCGACGCCGGAACCCCAGTACATCTGCCGGTAATATTCCGGCAGGGGCAGATCATGAGGATCATGGGCCGCGATCCGGCGCAGGCGCGGACTGACGGTGAAGGTCACGTCGACCATTTCGTCGAGCGTCGGCGAATAGTCGGCGGCGCAGAGCGCACAGGTATATTCGTCCCTCTGGACCGTCTTCAGCGTGGCGTTGGTGTCCAGCACGCCGCCGCAGCCCGGGCAGAGCACGTTCCAGGCGATGTCGAACATGCCGATGCGGGAGGCGTGCAGGAAGGCGGCGACCGTCCTTTCCTCGTCGAGTCCGTTCCGGCCCGCGAAGGCGAGCGGGTTGATGCGGCAGAGCTGGTGATCCTTGCCCTCGCCGACCAGCCGCTCGATTGCG
Organism: Mesorhizobium sp.; assembly: GCA_046292285.1. Lineage (GTDB taxonomy): Bacteria > Pseudomonadota > Alphaproteobacteria > Rhizobiales > Rhizobiaceae > Aquibium. Next base: position 3,193 of record JBKBRJ010000090.1, read on the forward strand.
TCCACGACGCGGGCATCGGCGGACTGCCGCAGCAGGGCAAAGAGGTCGCTCGCTTCGCTCATGACCGGCTCCCCCGGCAACGTGCCGCCGGAAAGACTGTGTCCATCATACACCCGGCGACGGCCTCGCCGCGAATCATATTCCAGGCGGCGGCGTCCCCGAACCGGTCGCCCCCTCGCCGCGGCCGTCGTTCGCGAGGGTCGTGTAGACGCTTGAACGGCACGCCAGCGTCGGGCTAACTGGCGGAACCACCAGCACGAGGCCCGACATGACCGCCCGCAGGCCGCCAAGGCGCATGCGACTGACGAAGGACCACGTGGCTCGGCTGGCGCGCGAGATCTCGGATCCCGGCTTCCAGCCCTTCCCCGGCGTTCGGCCCGCGACGGACGAGGACTTCGACGAGCTGGCGGCGCGCCTTGCGGCCGAAGCGCCCGCCGAGGCCTTCTGGGTTTTCGCCTATGGCTCGCTGATCTGGAACCCGTGTTTCGACGTCGCCGAACGGCGGGTCGCGCGGGCGCATGGCTGGCGGCGCATCTTCTGCCTCGGCTGGGACTACCGCTTTCGCGGCAATAAGGACAATCCCGGCCTCATGCTGGCGCTCGACCGCGGAGGCCAGTGCAAGGGCGTCGCATTCCGGCTCGACCCGGCGACGCTGTCCGACAGCCTCGGCAAGCTGGTGCGGCGCGAGATGTCGATGGTGCCGACCTCCTTCCCGCCGCGCTGGATCAAGGTGGAGACGCCGGACGGGCCGCTGACCGCGCTGACCTTCGCCATGAACCGCAAGAGCGGACGCTACATCGGCCACCTGACCGAGGAGCAGACCGCCGACATGCTCGCCACCGCCTGCGGTTTTCGCGGCTCGATGGCGGAGTATCTGCACGCCACTGTGGAACACCTCGAGGAAATGGGCATCCACGACCGCCACCTCTGGCGCCTGCAGCACCTGACGGCGGAGCGCATCGAGCGGATGCACGGGATTTCCGCCGGCGGCGACCGCTAGCCGATCGTCCGCTCCAGGAGCCCGATCCAGTTCTTCCACGCGATCTTCTCGATCAGGTCGCGGCCGTAGCCGCGCGCCTCCATCGCCTCGATCAGGCGCGGCAGGCCGGCGACGTCGCGGATGGCGGCCGGCATCGGCGCGCCGTCGAAATCCGACCCGAAGCCGACGCCGTCCTCGCCCAGCGCCTCGACCAGCGCGTCGAGGTGGGCGATCATGACGTCGAGCGCGGTGTCGCCCGCCATGCGCCCGTCGGAACGCAGGAAGCCGGTGGCGAAGTTCAGCCCCACCAGACCGCCCGTCTCGCGGATCGCGGAAAGCTGCCAGGCGGTCAGGTTGCGCGCCGAGGGGCAGAGCGCATGGACGTTGGAGTGCGTAGCCACCAGCGGCGCGTCCGAGATCGCCGCGACGTCGCGGAACCCCTTCTCGTTGAGATGCGACAGGTCGACCAGGATCCTCAGCCGGTTGCAGGCGCGCACGAGATCCTTGCCGGCGTCCGTCAGCCCCGGCCCGGTGTCGGGCGAGGACGGGAAGCGGAACGGCACGCCCTCGCCGAAGACGTTGCGCCGGCTCCAGACGGGACCCAGCGAGCGCAGGCCGGCGGCATGCAGCACGTCGAGCAGGGCGAGGTCCGGTCCGATCGCCTCCGCGCCCTCGATGTGGAACAGCGCGGCGATCGACCCGCGCTCCATCGCTCCGCGAATGTCGGCCGCGCTCCGGCACACCGTCAGCGCGCCCTCGGAGGCGCGCTCCAGCCGAAACAGGATCGACGCCATGGCGAAGGTGGCCGCGGCCGCGTCGGCCTGCGCCAGATCGGGTGGCAACCGTGTGTCATTGCCCGGCGCCGCCGCCGGCGTGGTGAAGTCGATCGGCCCGAGCGGCGGCGGGAAGACGGCGAAGAACCCGCCCGCGAAGCCGCCCTGGCGCGCGCGCGGCAGGTCGATGTGGCCCTTGCGCGTGCCGTCGAGGAACAGGCGCTCGGGTTCGACCACCCTGGCGGCGTGGAGCCTCAGCAGCGTGTCGTTGTGGCCGTCGAAGACCGGAACGGGGGCGGGTGAACTCATGGGCGGACGAGGCGTCTCCGTTGCGGGGTCGTGTGCGGCCCCTCCCCGGCGCGCGCGGGCCAAGTCGTAGCCGAGCGCGGCCGGCAGGGCAAACGCGAACGCGACGTTCCTCTCAAGGATCGGACGACCGGATTCAGCCGTCCAGCGCCAGTTCCACGATCACGTCGCCGGCGCGCACCTGGTCTCCGGCGCGGGCGCGCACGAAGGTCACGATTCCGGCCGCGGTGGCGGAAAGCACCGTCTCCATCTTCATCGCCTCCACCATGCCGACCGCCTGCCCGGCCCCGACCCGCTCGCCGACCGAGACCGAAAGCGCGCGCAGCGCGCCCGCCACCGGCGACAGGATGAGAGCCGGGTCGGCCAGGGCGGCGCGGCTCGCCAGCCGGTCGGGCTCGGAAAACCGCCAGGTGCGGCCGTCGAGGTCGAGCCAGACGTCGCGCCCCTGCGCGAACACGGTGGCGACGGCGAGGCCGCTGCCCATCGTCCTGCCATCCTCCCATTCGGCATGGAGCCGCGCGCCGTCGACCCGCGCCCGCGCCGGACCGGCCTCCACGCTGTCGACCGACACGCCGGCATAACGGCCGCGTTCGAAGCGCACGACCGCCTCGAACCGGATGCCCTCGCCATCGAGCGTGATCGGGCAGGCGGCGATCCCGGTCGAGCGGAACCAGCCGCCGGGCGAAGACAGCGCCAGCCAGGCGGCGGCGAGCGCGACCGTCTCGCGCGGTGGCGGCGACGGGCGCAGCATCGCGGCGTCGGCCGCAATCCACCGGTCGATCAGGTCGGTCGTCATCGACCCGCCCCGGAACTCCGGCGTCGCGAGCAGGTCGATGAGGAAGCCGCGGTTGCTCTTCAACCCGAACAGCGGCCGTTTCTCCAGCGCCCGCATGAGCCTGCGGATCGCCTCGGGCCGGTCTCGCCCATGCGCGATCACCTTGGCGATCATCGGGTCGTAGAAGGGCGTCACCGCCGAGCCGTCCTCCACGCCGGTGTCGATGCGGACGCCCGGCTCGTCGGCATCGACGGTCGGCCGCCAGCCGCGCACGATCCCCGTCTGCGGCCGGAAGCCCGACGAAGGATCCTCGGCATAGAGTCGCGCCTCGATCGCATGGCCGTCGAAGCGGATGTCGTCCTGCGCCAGCGGCAGCGGCTCGCCGGCCGCCACGCGCAGCTGCCACTCGACGAGGTCGAGCCCGGTGACCATCTCGGTGACCGGATGCTCCACCTGCAGCCGCGTGTTCATCTCCAGGAAGTGGTAGCCGCCATCCGCCCCGACGATGAACTCCACCGTTCCCGCCCCGACATAGGCGACCGCCCGCGCGCAGGCGACCGCGTCGCGCGCCATCGCGGCGGCGCGGTCCGGATCGGCGGCAGGCGACGGGCTCTCCTCGACGATCTTCTGGTGCCGCCGCTGCGCCGAGCAGTCGCGCTCGCCGAGGTGGACGACGTTGCCCTGTCCGTCGCCGAAGACCTGCACCTCGACGTGGCGGGCCTCCTCCACCAGCCGCTCGAGGATCACGTCGCCGCTGCCGAAGGCGTTCTCGGCCTCGCGCCGGGCGCTTTCGAGCGCCGCCGCGAGGTCGTCGGGAGATCGCACGCGACGCATCCCCCTCCCGCCGCCGCCGGCCGAGGCCTTGACGAGCAGCGGGTAGCCGATGCGATCCGCTTCCGCCCGCAGCCTCGCGGCCGACTGATCCTCGCCGTCGTAGCCCGGCACCACCGGCACGCCGGCCTTCGCCATCAGGATGCGCGCGCGCGCCTTGTCGGCCATGGCGCGGATCGCGGAGGCCGGCGGGCCGACGAAGACGAGCCCCGCCGCCGCGCAGGCATCGGCGAAATCCGCGTTCTCCGACAGGAAGCCGTAGCCCGGATGCACCGCGTCCGCCCCGCTCGCCCGGGCGGCGGCGAGGATGGCCCCGGCGTCGAGATAGGACGCCGAAACCTCCGCCGGCCCGATCCGCACCGCGCGGTCGGCCATCTTCACATGCGGCGCGCCGGCATCGGCGTCGCTGTGAACCGCCACCGTCGCGGTCCCCATCCGCCGCGCCGTCCGCATGATCCGGCAGGCGATCTCGCCGCGATTGGCGATGAGGAGGCTGCGGATCATGGGCGCCTCGACCAAGATTTGCGCTCGCAGAACTCCGACGCGCGAAAATGGCCCACCCTCACCCCCGCGCCCGGTTGCCGGTCCCCGGCAGCGTGCCCTCCAGCTTGGCGATGATGCCGAGCATGATCTCGTCGGCGCCGGCCCCGATCGACACCAGCCGCGTGTCGCGATACGCCCGGCTGACGGGATTGTCGGCGGTGTAGCCCATGCCGCCCCAGTATTGCAGGCAGGCGTCGGTCAGTTCGCGCGCCAGCCGTCCGGTCTTCAGCTTGGCCATCGAGGCCAGCCGCGTCACGTCGGCGCCCGCGACATACTGCTCGATCGCGCTCCAGGTCAGCGCGCGCAGCGCTTCCACCTCCGTCCTCAGTTCGGCCAGCCGGAAATGCACCACCTGGTTGTCGAGGATCGGCTTGCCGAAGGCCTGCCGCTGCCCGGTATAGTCGATCGTCAGGTCGATCAGCCGGTCGAAACCTTTCAGCGAACTGGCCGCCGAATAGAGCCGTTCCTCCTGGAACTGCAGCATCTGGTAGGTGAAGCCCATGCCCTCCTGGCCGATGAGGTTGGCCTGCGGCACCCGCACCTCGTCGAAGAACAGCTGCGCGGTGTCGGAGGAATGCATGCCGATCTTGCGGATCTGCTGGCGCGTGATGCCCTTCGCGTCCATCGGCACGCAGATCAGCGACTTGTTCCTGTGCGGCGGCCCGTCCGACGTGTTGGCGAGCAGGCAGCACCAGTCGGCCTTCAGCCCGTTGGTGATCCACATCTTGGTGCCGGAGATGACGAAGTCGCCGCCGTCCCTGCGCGCCGTGGTCCTCACCGCCGCGACGTCGGAGCCGCCGCCCGGCTCCGAGACGCCGAGGCAGCCGACCACGTCGCCGGCGATCGACGGGGCGAGGAAATTCCGCTTCACGTGGTCGGAGCCGAAGCGGTTGAGGGCGGGCGTGCACATGTCGGTGTGGACGCCGATCGCCATCGGCACGCCGCCGCAATGGCACGCCCCCAGTTCCTCCGCCATCACCATGGAATAGGAGAAGTCGAGCCCGAGCCCGCCATGGGCCGGATCGTACTTGACGCCGAGCAGGCCGAGATCGCCCATCTTCTTCAGCACGTCGTGCGAGGGAAATTCCTCCGCCGCCTCCCACGCGTCGACATGCGGGTTGAGTTCGGTCTCCACGAACTTCGCCACGGTGCGGCGAAGGGATTCATGTTCGGCCGTGAAGTGCATGTGGTTTCCTCCCATTTCTGTCCGACCGCGCGCCCTCCAGCACGCTTTGCTCCGCCCCCTCCACCGCCTTCGGCGGTCCCCCTCCCCCGCATGCGGGGGAGGATTTGGCGCCTGATCCTCCCCCGTTCACGGGGGAGGGGGACCGCGCGAAGCGTGGTGGAGGGGGCGGAGCGAAGCGCAACGAAGGGACCTCGATCCCTCACCCCCGCGCCACGCCAAACGTATTCGCCCGCAACCGTCGCGCGTCGCCCTCCACCGCGATCCGCAGGCAGAGCGCCAGCACCGCGCGCGTATCCCTCGGGTCGATGATGCCGTCGTCCCAGAGCCGGGCCGTCGCGAACAGCGCCGTGGACTGGGCCTCCACGCCCGCGCGGATGCCGGCCGTCATCTTCGAAAGCGCCGCTTCGTCTACCGAGCCGCCCTTCCCGCGCGTGACGATCTCCATCACCTTCGCCGCCTGCTCGCCGCCCATCACGGCGGTGCGCGCCGACGGCCAGGAGAAGATGAAGCGCGGCGAAAATCCCCGCCCGCACATGCCGTAGTTGCCCGCGCCGTAGGAGCCGCCAATGACGATCGTGAACTTCGGCACCCGGGCGTTGGCCACTGCCTGGATCATCTTCGACCCGTGCTTGATGGCGCCGTCGCGCTCGGCCGCCGATCCCACCATGTAGCCGGTGGTGTTCTGCAGGAAGACCAGCGGCGTGCCGGACTGGTCGCAGAGCTGGATGAACTGCGCCGCCTTCAGCGATCCGGTCGGCATGATCGGGCCGTTGTTGGCGACGACGCCGATCCGATGTCCGTCGATCGCGGCATGTCCGCAGAGCGTGTCGGGGGAGTACTCCGCCTTGAACTCGAAAAAGTCCGAGCCGTCGACGATGCGGGCGATCACCTCCTTCATGTCGAAGGGCTGGCGGCCGTCCGCCGGCACGATTCCCATCAGATCCTCCGCGTCGAACAGCGGCGGCGCGGCGGCGGCGGCGGGCTCGACCGTGTCCCAGGCGAGGTTGCGCATGATCTCGCGGCCGATGGTGAGCGCCTGCACATCGTCGTCGGCGACATATTCGCCAAGGCCGGTGACGCGGCCGTGCAGGTCCGCTCCGCCGAGCGCCTCGTCGTCGGCGTCCTCCCCGATCGCCGCCTTCACCAGCGGCGGGCCGGCGAGGAAGATCTTCGAGCGTCCGCGCACCAGCACGACATGGTCGGACAGGCCGGGCAGGTAGGCCCCGCCCGCCGTCGACGAGCCGTGCACGATCGCGACCTGCGGAATGCCGGCCGCCGACAGCCGCGCCTGGTTGGCGAACGAGCGGCCGCCTTCGACGAACATCTCCGCCTGGTGGAGCAGGTTTGCCCCGCCGCTCTCGACGAGATAGATCAGCGGCAGGCGGTTCTCGAAGGCGAGTTCGTGCAGCCTGAGCGCCTTTTTCAGCCCGATCGGCGGCACAGTGCCGCCCTTGATGCCGCTGTCGGACGCCGAGACGATGCAGCGCCGGCCGGCGACGACGCCGATGCCGGCGATCGTACCGCCGCCCATGATGTTCTTCCCGCCGTCGTCGTCGTGCATGCGCAATCCGGCAAGCGTCATCAGCTCCAGGAAGGGCTGCCCCCGATCGAGCAGGCGCTCGACGCGTTCGCGCGGCAGGATCTGGCCGCGCTCGGCGAAACGGTCGGCGCGCGAGGCGGAGTTGGCGCGGATCCTGGCCTCGAGATCGCGCACCTCCGACAGCTTGGCCGCCATCGCCTCGGCATTGACGCGGAAGGCATCCGAGCGCGTGTCGAGCGACGACGCCAGCACAGGCATCAGCGCCGTCCCGTCCCGGCGGGACAAGGCGTCGCACCGGTGCAACGATCGGCGCGCAAGATGCTTCGACTGGTCAATGCCGGCTCCTCCTCCCGTACGGTTCAAGGCTAGACAACGTTGACGTAAACGTCAATCGACTGATATGGGAGGCCATCGTCGAACGGCTTCGCGCCGGCACGCGACATCAACGGGCGAACGCGACGTTCGCCGCACAAGGGAGACTGAAATGAGCCTCGACCATATTGCCGCGAAGATCGGCGAACGCCTGTCGGCCAGCGGTTTCGACCGTTCCGTCAAGATCGACCTCGGCGCCGATGGCGCGATCCTGATCGATGGCCAGACCGCCACGGTCGGCGACGGCGACGCCGACTGCACGATCTCGATGAGCATGGACAACTTCGAGGCCCTCATCGCCGGCGACCTGAACCCGACCGCCGCCTTCATGATGGGCAAGATGAAAGTGGCCGGCGACATGTCGGCGGCGATGGCGCTCAGCCAGGTTCTCTGAGGCGGGGTCTGCCTCGACACCCGTTCCGCGCCATCGGCGATTGGCGAAGCCCGCGCATGGAGTGATCTCCCCCCTTGAGGGGGGTCCGGAGGACGGGCGAGACAAGTGACTCGCTCCGAAAACCCCGCACGGCCTTCACGGTGAAACCGAAAACCTCGCGGGGCGAACCTCGGAGGATGCACAGCATCGCGGCAGGTCGAAACGTCCCTCGACACGCTGCGATACGCCTTCCTCCGAGGCGTCATCAACTCTGCTGTAGTTGAGCGTCTCTCAGCCTTGCATTGAGGGTGACGACGATCTTTCGCATGACGGCGGCGAGGGCCAGGATGGG
>JBKBRJ010000091.1:0-11077 GCA_046292285.1 Mesorhizobium sp.
AAAACGAACCCGCTCGTCCATTACCGAACTCTCCTTCCACGGCATCAACACCTCCCGCAAAGCGAAAAGTGTTACCCATGTGTCCGGTACAAAACGTCACCTATGTCTCAGGTCATTCACACGCAATATCAACAGCGCGAACGCCGCCCTCCGGGGCGGCGTTCGCGTTCGGGCCCCGAACAGCCACGCACAGCGCCGTCGACCGCAGGGTCGGGACCTCGCTCCACGATCCCTGCCAGTTCCGCCTTCTGCTCGGCCGAGAGCCGCTCCCTGGGGCCGCCGTTGCGGACGTCGGTCAGCCCGTCGGGACCTTGCTCGTTGAAGCGATGCACCCAGTCCCGCAGCGTCTGGCGGTCCATCCCGCCGATCCGGGCGGCCTCCTCGCAGCTCATTCCGTCCGCCACCGCCGTCAGCGACAGGAGCCGCCGGCTCTGCCGTACGTCCTTCGTCCGCGTCGCCAACCGCCGCAACTCGCCGGCCGTATAGTCCGACCTCATCTTCACCGCTGATCCCATGTCGAAGCTCCTTTCGCGACAGGGAATCACGAAACGGAGCAGGACGGAATCAGGGGAGAGTCAGCCCAAAGAGCCGTAGGTATGACCGCCGCCACGCGGGCGGCAAGAGCTTCGGCCTCAACGCGTGCAGCGCGTTCCGCCAGGATCATGGCGTGCGCGGCGGCGAGGTCGGAAGGGAGCGATTCAGCGACGGACATGGTGCGATGGAATCACATCCGCCGCCCTGTTCAAGACCAAAATCGTCAGCCCGTCGCCGTCGTCCGCCAGGTCTCCTGCGGCATGCGCCAGTCGATGCCTTCGAACAGATAGCCGAGTTGCGCCGGCGTAATCGCAACGGCGACGCGCGAGGTTCGAACGACGCTATTGCGTGCCGCTCCTTCTCTTCGCGGGACCACCGCCGGCGTCTCTCAACCAACGTGATCACCTCCACCCGCGGCATCGTCCTAGGGCTCCTCCTAGGAATACCCCTAGGGCTTCCGACGTTCGTTATCAGCCCGCACGCCGGCTTTCCCGGGCGGGATACACAGCCCCGGCGTCGTCGCCGTGGCGACGCCGCCTCTCGCGCGTGGCGGTGAGCCACGACGTTTGAATCCGTTCCGGGTTTTGACGGGCGATTTCAGCGCTTCCGCTCGGATTCGCCGATCCCGATCCCGCGGGACGCCTCGAGGCGTTCACGGGTCCGCCCGGCGGCGCGAATGGCTCCCGCGGGCGGATGCGCGGATCGTGCCGGAGAGCGACGACGCGGGCGAGACCTTCAGCGCGGCGGCCCGGCGAGCGAAGCCCCGGCAGGGAGGGTGAATGCATGCCTCAGTGCGTCAAGCCGCGCGCAGTTCGTGTCCGAGCAGGCTGCGGCGGTAGCCGTCCAGCCGTCGGGCGTTGTGGAAATCCCGTTTCCCGGTCCCGCGCCGATGCGTGCGCAAGGCGTCGCGCGGGAAATCGCCGGCCGCGAAAGATCTCGTCGCCCCGATCTCGGGCAAGGTCGCCGGGATGATGGGTTTTCGGCTGGCGCTGTCGGGCATAACCGGAGACGACGGGGACCGTCGGCCACGGCGCCAGAGCGGTTCGATCGCACCCTCCCACGCGATCGACGACGGCTTGGATCGAAACGACGTGTCGAGCGTCTCAGCCCGTGGGGGTGCGGGACCGGCCGGCCGCCGGCAGGCTGACGACGAAGCGGGCGCCGCCGTCGGACGGCGTCTCGTGGCGCACGGCGCCGCCATGATGCCCGGCGATCTGGCGCACCAGCGACAGGCCGAGGCCCCAGCCGCCGCCCCGCTCGCTGCGGCCTGTCGGGCGGTAGAACGCCTCGAAGACGCGGTCTCCCTCGGCCGCTGGGATTCCGGGTCCGTGGTCGCGCACCGACAGCGTGACGGTGGCGCCGGCGTGCCCGATCTCGACGTCGACCGGCGGGGCGCCGTGGCGCAGCGCGTTCTGCATCAGGTTGCGCACCAGCCGCGTGAGAAGCTTCGGGTCTCCCGCGACCAGCGCCGGGGCGCCGGAAACCTCGATGCCGTTGCGGGCGCCTTCCTCGCTGGCCAGCGCCAGCAGGTCCACCGGCTCGGTCCGATCGAGCCCTTCGGCGTGATCGAGGCGGCTGGCGAGCAGGATCTCCTCGACGAGGTCGTCGAGCTCGCCGAGATTGCGGACGATCTCGGCCTTGCGCGCTTCCCCCGGGCTGGCCTCGTAGAGGTCGATCGCCATGCGCAGCCGCGCCAGCGGCGAGCGAAGCTCGTGGCTCGCGTTGGCGAGCAGGGCCCGATGCGCGACGATCATGCGCTCGATGTGGTCGGCGGCGCGATTGAAGCTCTTGGCCACCGCTGCGACCTCGTCCGATCCCTTGTCCGGAACACGCGTCACCAGCGCCCCTTCTCCCCAGGCGTCGACGCCGCGGCGCAGCGTCTCCAGGCGGCGCGTCAGGTGGCGAACGACGGGGTAGGAGGCCAACCCCGTCACCGCCGCGATCATGGCGAGATAGGCCAGCCCGCCGCCGGGTCCGTCCGTCCGCGCCATCCGGACGGCGACGCTGCGTCCGTCCTCGAGCGGGACCAGCATGGCGTGCATGCCCTTCGACCGCCGCATGCGGCGATCGTCCCCGTCCTCGAAGTCGCGTCCCCGCAGGCGCGGGGGGAAGCCGCGCCCGCTGGCGGCCAGCAGCGTTCCATCGGGGGCATAGACGGCGATCTCGGCATCGAAGGCGCGGCCGAGCCGCTCCAGCGTCGGGCGCAGCAGAGCGGGTCCGTCGGCGGGCGGCAGCATGGCGGCGATGAAGCGGTCGCGGCGGCCGCGCCAGCCTTCCTCTTCGCGGTTCTGCCCCACCCACCAGAAGGCGGCGCTGGCAAAGGCGACGATCGCCAGCGCCGCCAGCAGCGTGGCGTAGATCTTCAGGAACAGGCTGTTGCGGATCATGTCTCAGGCGTCCTCGTCCTGGAAGCGGGCGAAGACGTAGCCGATCCCGCGCACGGTGACGATGCGGCGGGGGTGCTTCGGATCGGTCTCGATGGCCGCCCGGATGCGCGAGACATGGACGTCGATGGACCGGTCGAAGGCCTCGAGTTCCTGCCCCTTCACCATGTCCATGAGCTGGTCGCGCGACAGCGTGCGCCCGGCGTTGCGCGCCAGCGCGACCAGCAGGTCGAACTGGTAGCTGGTCATGTCGCAGGGCCGTCCGTCGAGGCGCACCGTCCGCGACCCCGGATCGATCTCCAGCCGCCCGAAGCGCAGCACGGCGGAGGCGGCGCCGTTTCCGGCGCCGCGACGGCGCAGGATCGCCTTCAGGCGCGCCAGCAGTTCGCGCGGGTTGAACGGCTTGGGCAGATAGTCGTCTGCGCCGAGTTCCAGCCCGACGATCCGGTCGGTCTCCTCGCCCTTGGCCGTCAGCATCAGCACCGGGACGTCCGAAACCTGCCGGATGCGCCGGCAGGCCTCGAAGCCGTCGATGTCTGGAAGCATCACGTCGAGGATCACGACGTCGGGAGGTCGCTTCGTGATCTCGGCGATGCCTTCAAGGGCGGCGGCCGCGGTGGCGACCCGGAAGCCGTTGTCGGAGAGGTATTCGCTCAGCATGGCGGAGAGCCGCGTGTCGTCGTCGACGATCAGCACCTGGTCCGCCATGCCGTTCTCTCCCCTCGTGTCAGGCCGCTACCAGCGGCCCCAGCCGCCGCGACGGCCGCCTTCGCCACGTTCCTCGACCAGCTTGGCCAGCTTGGCGCGCTGCTCGGGGGTGAGCACCTCGGCCGCCTCGACGAGCGCGGCGGTCATGGTCTTGGACGCCGCGTCCATGGCGGCGACGCGCTCGGCGCGCAGCTTCTCGACCGCATCGCGATCGATCGTCTCGGCGCCGAGGATGGTGAGCACCTCGCCTCGGGCGGCGCGGAAGTCGATCATGGTGTCGCGCATCTGGCCGCGCACGCCGTCGAAGATCGCGAAGAGCTTCTTCTCCTGTTCGGAGGTGACGTCGAGCTCGTCCATCATGCGCCCGATCCCGTGCATTCCGCCACCGCCGTGACGGCCCATTCCGCCGCGCTCGCCGTCGTCGCCGCCCCAGCCCCAGCCCGCCTTGTGGACCATGCCGGGTCCGGCGCCGTGGTGCATTCCCGGTCCCGCGTCATCCCAGGAGAAGCGGCTGCCGAATTCCTGTCCCTGGGCGCTGGCCAGGCCGATGCCGGCCACCACCGCGACGACGGCGGCGCCGATCGTCAGGGGACGGCGCCAGCCCGGAACGGAGGCGGCATCCCGGACGGGGGTCTGGTCTTGGTCGAAGATGTTCTTGTCCATCTGGATCGTCCTTTCGATCCGCAGCGACCGTCGCTGCGATGGTCGAAACCTAGGCGCCCATCGTTTCGCCCATTGCGGGAGGATGTAAAGTTGTGTGAAGCCATTGTGGCGTTTTCTGCAAGGCGCCAAACGAAAAATGGCCGGATCCGAGGATCCGGCCAGGTTTGGACGAGCAACGATGTCATGGCCTCCAGAGGGGAAGACCCGCGGGGCCAATGGGAGGAGGGCTGGCCTCGAGTGGTGCGGATGTGGGTCTTCCTTCCCCGCCCAACAAGTGCATCATCGCGCGATCGACTGGTCCAGCGGCGCGGGAGCGGAAGGACAGGGCAATGGCGGCGGCATGGTATGCGGGCAGGATCGTCGAACCGGGGCTGACGCTGGTGACGGAACCGGCCGTCCACGACTACTTCCGGGCGAACATGTTCGTTTTGACGGGGCGCGATCGCGATCTCGTCGTCGATGCGGGCATGGGGCTCGTCCCGCTGCGTCCGGCGCTGCCGCTTTCGCCGGGCAGGCCGGTGGTCGCGATGGCAACCCATATCCACCTCGATCATGTCGGCGGACTGCACGAATTCGACGACCGGGCCGGTCCGGCGGTGTCGGCGGATGCCTTCGCGGCGATGCCCGACGCGGTCACCTACGCCCACATGTTCCGCGGCTTTCCCGGCGCGGTCGAGCGGGCGCCGTTTCCGGGATGGAGGTCCGAGGACTACCGCCTGACGCCGGCGCCGCTTGCCCGAGCGCTCGCCGCCGGCGACGTGCTGGATCTCGGCGATCGCCGTTTCACCGTACTTTCGCTGCCCGGCCATTCCCCGGATTCCATCGGTCTCCTCGACGAGACCGATGGCCTCTTCCTCTGCGGCGACGCGATCTATCCGGGCGGCCTGATTGACGACCTGCCGGATTCGAACCGCGAAGCCTATCGCGCCACGATGAGGCTGATACTCTCGCTGCCGATCCGGCTGGCCTGCGGCGGCCACGGCGACGTCATGGATCCGGGAACCGTCCGGATGATTGCCGAGGACTATCTCCACGCCACCGATCGCCGGGGATGAACATCGGGAAGAAGGAGCAACCGACCATGTCCCACCTCTTTCCAGGCAGCCGCGAAATCCGCGTCGAGGCGAACGGGGTTTCGGTCTTCACCCGGGTCGGCGGAGAAGGGCCGCCGCTTCTGCTGCTGCACGGTTTTCCGCAGACCCATGCCATGTGGCATGCGGTCTACCCGGAACTCTCGCAGCGCTTCACCTGCGTCATGCCCGATCTGCGCGGCTATGGCCGCTCGTCCTGCCCGCCCAACGACGACGGCAATATGGCCTATTCGAAGCGGACCATGGCGGTCGACGCCGTCGCGGTCATGACCCAACTCGGCTTCCCGCGCTTCCTCGTGGTGGGGCACGACCGCGGCGCGCGGGTGACCTACCGCATGGCGCTCGACCATCCGGACGCCGTCGTCGCGATCGCCGTGCTCGACATCGTGCCCACCGCGGTCATGTGGCGGACCATGGGCGCGGCGATGGCCATGAAGACCTATCACTGGATGATGCTGGCGCAGCCGAGCCCGCTGCCGGAGCTGCTTCTGTCGGGCGATCCGTCCGGCTTCCTCGACTTCACCATCGCCAGCTGGACCAAGGCGCGCGACCTTCACGCCTTCGACCCGCGCGCGCTCGCCGACTATCGCGCCAGCTGGTTGCAGGCCGAACGCCGCCGCGCCGCCTGCGACGACTACCGCGCCGGCGCCACGATCGACCGCGAACTCGACGAGGCCGATCTTGCCGCCGGCCGGCACGTCGCCTGTCCGACGCTCGCCTTGTGGGGCGATGCCGGCATCCCGAGCGCCGCCACGAGCCCGCTCGACGCCTGGCGGGAGTGGTGCGACAACGTCGTCGGGCACGGCGTCGATTCCGGGCACTTCGTGGCCGAGGAGAACCCGCAGGCGACGCTGTCGGCCCTGCTGCCGTTCCTCGATCGACACGTGGCGCGGCACTGAGAAACCCGCGCCTCCGCGCGCCCGCCATTGGACCAGAAGCGCGTCGTCCTGGCGTCTGGACAGATGGCCGCGCCTGTGACTTGCTCCCGGTCTCAAGGAGATTTCCATGTCGTTCGAAACCTGGCTCGCCTTCGCCGCGGCATCCGCCGTGCTTCTGATCATCCCCGGCCCGACGATCCTGCTCGTCGTCTCCTACGTGCTCGGGCAGGGCTGGCGCACCGCTCTGCCGATGGCTGTGGGCGCCGCGCTCGGCGACTTCACCGCCATGACGCTGTCGATGCTGGGCATCGGGGCGCTGCTCGCGGCCTCCGCGACGGTGTTCACGATCCTCAAGTGGATCGGCGCGGCGTATCTGGTCTGGCTCGGCGTCAAGCTTTTCAGGGCAGGCGGGAGTTTGCAGGCCGAACCGCGCAAGTCGGCCGCCTCGTCGCTGCGCATGCTCGGACACGCCTGGCTGGTCACCGCGCTCAATCCAAAGAGCATCACCTTCTTCGTGGCGTTCCTGCCGCAGTTTCTCGACAAACACGGTGATTTCTGGATGCAGATGGCGATCTTCGAGGCGACCTTCCTTGCGCTCGCCTTCCTGAACGCCCTCGGCTACGCGCTCGCCGCATCGCGCGCCAGGCAGGCCGTGGCCAACCCGCGCCTGCTGTCGATCGTCAACCGGACGGGCGGGACGCTGCTCGTCGGCGCGGGCGTGGCGACCGTCGCCATGCGTTCGGGACAGTGAGGACCTGGCCATGATCCGCGACCGCCTCGGTTTTGTCCTCTCGGGTGCCGACGGCGCCAGCCTCGATCACTACGAGGCCGGTCTCGCCGGTCTCCAGGCCTTTCTCGGCGATCCGGTCGCCCACGCCGACCGGGCGATCGAGGCGAGTCCGGACTTTGTCATGGCGCATGTGCTGAAGGGCTGGCTCTTCGCGCTGGCGACCGATCCGGCCGCCACCGCCGCGGCAAAGGACATCCACGCGACGGCCGCGGCGCTGCCCGCCAACGACCGGGAGCGCGGACACGTCGCGGCGCTCGGTGCGCTGGTCGAGGGCGGCTGGCATCGGGCCGGCGAACTGCTCGAGGACCTGACGATCGCCCATCCGCGCGACGCGCTCGCCCTTCAGGCCGGGCACCAGATCGATTTCTTCACCGGCAATGCCCGCATGCTGCGCGACCGCATCGCGCGGGCGGTCCCGCAATGGGACGCGTCTGTCCCCGGCTGCCACGCCGTCCTGTCGGCCTATGCCTTCGGGCTGGAGGAAACCGGCGACTATGCCCGCGCCGAGGCGGTCGGCCGGCGCGCCGTCGACCTCGAGCCGCGCGACGGCTGGGGCCAGCACGCGGTGGCGCATGTCATGGAGATGCAGAGCCGGCAGCGCGACGGCATCGCCTGGATGCGCGCCGATCCCGATCGGTGGTCGACCGACAGCCTGATGCGGGTGCACAACTGGTGGCACCTCGGCCTCTTCTACCATGACCTCGGCGACTACGGCGAAGTGCTGGCGCTCTACGACGGACCGGTGGACGGCGGACGCTCCGATTTCGTCCTGAATCTCGTCGATGCCTCGGCCTTGCTGTGGCGGCTCCATCTTCGCGGCGTCGACGCGGGCGCCCGCTGGCAGCGGCTCGCCGACCTGTGGGCGCCGCACGCCTCCGCCGGAAATTATGCGTTCAACGATGCGCACGCCATGATGGCGTTCGTGGCGGCTGGCCGGCCCCGTCTCGCCGAGACGCTGATCGCGACCCAGCACGAGGCGGTGGCGCGCGGCGACGACAACGCGGCCTTCACGCGCGATGTCGGACTGCCGGCGACGCTGGCGATCAAGGCTTTTGGCGAGGGCGACTTCGCCACGACCGTGCGGCTGCTCAAGCCGCTGCGGGCGCTTGCCCATCGCTTCGGCGGCAGCCACGCCCAGCGCGACGTGCTCGACCTGACGCTGATCGAGGCGGCGTTGCGCGGCAGGCAGGCGGCGCTCGCCACCGCGCTGGCGGCCGAGCGGCGGGAACTCAGGCCGGAAAGCCCCCTGTCGCGGCTTTTCAGCGATCGCGCCGGGGCACTATCGACCGCCGGCGCGTGATCCCGCATCCGCCGCCCCGATCCGGCGGACCGGCGCAAATGCTGCATTGCGGGAATTAATCCGAGGCTCGAAATAATTGACGACAAGCCGTCGTTTCTTCTGCTAACACTTGTCGGCGGCATCCGCGGACGCCGACGAGAATGTGAAGCCGGCCAAGCCGGACGGGAGGAAACGAAGCGATGTATCTCGGGCTCGACCTCGGGACGTCGGGGGTCAAAGCGCTGCTCATGGACGGCGCGCAGGCCGTCATCGGCTCGGCCAACGGGCATCTCGACGTCTCGCGACCGCATGCGGGCTGGTCCGAACAGGATCCCGCCGACTGGATCCGCGCGACCGAAGAGGCGATCTCGGCACTCAAGGCCGCGCATCCCGTCGCCTTCGCGGCCGTGCGCGGCATTGGCCTCTCCGGCCAGATGCATGGCGCGACGCTGCTCGACGCGTCGGACAGGGTGCTGCGCCCGTGCATCCTGTGGAACGACACCCGCAGCCACCGGGAAGCGGCGCTGCTCGACGCCGATCCGCGCTTCCGTTCGATTACCGGCAACATCGTCTTTCCGGGCTTTACCGCGCCGAAGCTCGCCTGGGTCAAGGCAAGCGAACCGGACCTGTTCGGCAAGGTGGCGAAGGTGCTGCTGCCGAAGGATTTCCTGCGGCTTTGGCTCACCGGCGAGCACATCTCGGAGATGTCGGACTCGGCCGGCACCTCCTGGCTCGACGTGGCGGGCCGGCGCTGGTCGCCGGAACTGCTCGCGGCCACCGATCTCGGCGAGGAGCACATGCCCTCCCTGGTCGAGGGCACCGCGCCCGGCGGGTCGCTTCGGCGCGACCTCGCCTCGGCCTGGGGCCTGTCCGGAAACGTGGTGGTGGCCGGCGGGGCCGGCGACAACGCGGCCTCGGCCTGCGGCATGGGCACGGTCGGCCACGGCCATGCCTTCGTCTCGCTCGGAACCTCGGGCGTCCTGTTTGCCGCGACCGACAGCTACCTGCCGAACCCGGAAAGCGCAGTCCACACCTTCTGCCACGCGCTGCCCGCCACCTGGCACCAGATGGGCGTGATCCTCTCGGCGACCGACTGCCTGAACTGGTTGTCGGGCGTCACGGGCCAGACGGCGGCCGACCTTACCGGCATGCTGGGCGACAGCCTGAAGGCGCCATCCGGGGTGACCTTCCTGCCCTATCTCTCGGGCGAGCGCACACCCCACAATGACGCGACGATCCGCGGCGCCTTCATCGGCCTCGGCCATGAATCGGGAACGGCCGCGCTGGCGCAGGCGGTGCTCGAAGGCGTCGCCTTCGCGCTTGCCGACAATCTCGCAGCGCTGAAGGCCGCCGGCACCACGCTCGACCGCGTCACGGCGATCGGCGGCGGCTCGCGGTCGCGCCTGTGGCTGAAGGCGATCGCGACCGCGCTCGCTCTGCCGGTCGACCTGCCCGCCGACGGCGATTTCGGCGCGGCCTTCGGCGCGGCCCGGCTGGGCCTCGTCGCGGCGACCGGCGCCGATCCGATGGCCGTCTTCACCGCGCCGGCGACGGCCGAGACCATCGAGCCGGAGGCTGGCCTCGCCGCCGCCTATGCCGATGCCTACGGCCGCTTCCGCGCGCTCTACCCGGCGGTGAAGAATGCCGGGCAATAGTTTCCATACTCCCACCCTAACCCCCGCGCGCCTCGCCATGATGTGGAGAGGCAGGGCGCCGACGTTCGCGTCTCCCTCCCCCTCGTGGGGAGGGATGAGGGGTATGGGTGTCCAGACCGACACCGATCAGGAGGATCTGACATGAGCACCGGTTTCTTCGGCGACATCGCCAAAATACAGTACGAAGGCCCCGAGAGCACCAATCCGCTCGCCTACCGCTTCTACGACAAGGACGAGGTGGTGATGGGCAAGCGGATGGAGGACCATCTGCGCTTCGCCATCGCCTACTGGCACTCCTTCGCCTGGCCGGGCGGCGACCCGTTCGGTGGACAGACCTTCGAGCGCCCCTGGTTCCCGAAGGCGGGCGGCGCAGACACGATGGATCTCGCGCGGCTCAAGGCCGACGTCGCCTTCGAGATGTTCTCGGCGCTCGGCACTCCGTTCTTCTGCTTCCACGACGCCGACGTGCGGCCCGAGGGCGACACGCTGAGGGAGAGCATCTCGCGCCTCGACGAGATCGGCGACTACTTCGCCGCCAAGATGGAGAAGACCGGGGTCAGGCTGCTCTGGGGCACGGCCAACCTGTTCTCGCACCGCCGCTACATGGCGGGTGCGGCGACCAACCCCGACCCGGACGTGTTCGCCTACGCGGCGGCGACGGTGAAGAGCTGCGTCGACGTGACCAAACGGCTCGGCGGCGCCAACTACGTGCTGTGGGGCGGCCGCGAGGGCTACGAGACCCTGCTCAACACCGATCTCAAACGCGAGCGCGCGCAGGCCGGCCGCTTCCTGTCGATGGTCGTCGACTACAAGCACCGCATCGGCTTTTCCGGCACGATCCTGATCGAGCCGAAGCCGCAGGAGCCGACCAAGCACCAGTATGATTTCGACGTCGCCACCGTCTACGGCTTCCTCAAGGAGTACGGGCTGGAGAACGAGGTCAAGGTCAACATCGAGCAGGGCCACGCCATCCTCGCCGGCCATTCCTTCGAGCACGAACTGGCGCTCGCCGCCTCGCTCGGCATCTTCGGCTCGATCGACATGAACCGCAACGACTACCAGTCGGGCTGGGACACCGACCAGTTCCCCAACAAC
>JBKBRJ010000092.1:0-10727 GCA_046292285.1 Mesorhizobium sp.
GGTCGAGATAGAGGACGGAAACGGAGGTGTTGTGAAGCGCCTGCAGCAACCCGCGGTCGAACCCGGCGAGCGTCGGCGGCGTCCGATCGCCGTCGGGCGTCATCCCCTTCTCGTCCTCGTCGGGTGGTTGCATGCCCATCATCGCCCTGCGTCTTGTTTTCCTTTTCCAACGAAACAGATGGCCTGGAGTTCCGCGCCATATGAAATGCCGGCCCGCGGACGGATCCACGGACCGGCGCTTTCGGGTCCGGCTGAGGGGGAGAACCGGAGCCCGTAGACTGTGGCGACTATCGCGCCGAGCGTCGCATTCCTGCGACGAGCGACCAGGCGAGCAGCGCCAGGAACACGAAGAACAGAACCTGTGCGATGCCGGCGGCGGCGCTCGCGATACCGCCGAACCCGAGCGCCCCTGCCACCAGGGCGAGAACGAGGAAGATCAAGGTCCAATAGAGCATGGTCGGCTCCCGTTTCTATCTGCATCTGGTCAGGATGCCATGGAAACGCCGAGCCATCGGGGGTGGTTCCAGAAAAAGCCGCCGGGGCCGGCGGCTTTCATCGTCATTTCGAAAAAACCCCTCAGGCGGCTGCCTTGGCCTGCCGGTCGAAAAACAACGCCTGGCTGATCAGCGCCTTCACCATGTCCGGATTGAAGGGCTTGGTCACCAGGAAGGCCGGTTCCGGCCGTTCGCCGGTCAGCAGGCGCTCGGGGAAGGCGGTGATGAAAATGACGGGAACGGACGTGTTCGCCAGGATTTCGTTCACCGCGTCGATGCCGGAACTGCCGTCGGCCAGTTGGATATCGGCAAGCACCATGCGCGGCTGCGTCTTGCGGAACAGGGCGGTGGCTTCCGAATGGGTGCGGGCGGTGCCCACCACGCGGTGGCCAAGGCTCTCCACCATCTCCTCGATATCCATGGCGATCAGCGGCTCGTCCTCGATGATGAGGATGTCGGTGGCCACCTGGCGCGAGATTTCCGCCGATGCTTCGTTGAGCAGTTCGGAGAATTCGTCCTCGGTCACGTCGAGGATCTCCGCGCCTTCGCGGTCGCTGAAGCCTTCGACCGCGACGAGTACGAAGGCTTGGCGCGGTCGCGGGGCAATCGAGGACAGGCTGGCCGCGGCGCGGGCTTCCCAGGGGGAGGAGGGTGTCCCGCCAGGAACCTTCACGGCGATGGAGGAAAACAGCTTGGCGAAGATCTTGTAGAGCCCGACCTTTGGACTCGACGCATCCGGGAAGATGCCGATATCGGCGATAATCGCCTCCAGGACGGCGGCTACCAGCGCGTCACCGCTTGCCTGCGACCCCGAAACCGCGCGCGAAAAACGACGCAGATAGGGTAGATGAGGCGCGATACTGGCGGAAAGGCTCATGATGTTGGTGTCTCCCTCATGGATGGATGCGCGATTGTCCGCGCAAACGATGCCGGTAAACGGGGGCTCGTAAAAAAAGTTCCGAGAGCACGCGGAACTTTTTTGCACGTATTGCATTTGGTGCCGGAAGCAGGGTTTGCCGCGATGCGGGGACCCTCGTGTTTATGAGTTAAAGCCGCGCTTCATGGCTTGTGGCGGGCAATGGCAGGGGTCTGACAACAATATGAACGAACATGAAACGCGCACAGCGAGCCGAAAGCCTCGTCGCGACGATCCGCTCGGTGTGAATTCCGAGATCGGCCGCAAGCTGCGGGAGTATTATGACGAATTGATGTCGCCGGAGGTGCCCGACCGCTTCACCGAACTCCTCAGCCAGCTCGAAACCGCCGAAAGCCAGCGCAAGAAGGCTGGAGACGCCGAATGAGCCATGGCGCCGACTTCAAGACCGGACTGCTGGGGGCCATTCCCAGCTTGCGCGCCTTCGCCGTCTCGCTGTCGCACAACAGCGACAAGGCGGACGATCTCGTCCAGGAGACGCTGGTCAAGGCCTGGGACAAGCAGTCGAGCTTCCAGCCCGGGACCAACCTGAAGGCCTGGCTCTTCACCATCCTGCGCAATGAGTTCTACTCGCAGATGCGCAAGCGCGGTCGCGAGGTGCAGGACAGCGAGGGCACGATGACGGCCCGGCTCGCGGTGCACCCGAGCCAGCACGGATCGCTCGACCTCAAGGATTTCCGCGTCGCGCTGGAGCGCCTGCCGGAAGACCAGCGGGAGGCGGTCATCCTCATCGGCGCGTCCGGCTTCTCCTATGAGGAAGCCGCCGAAATCTGCGGCTGCGCCGTCGGAACGATCAAGAGCCGCGTCAGCCGGGCCCGGACCAGGCTCCAGGAGCTGCTGTCGATCGAAGGCGAGGGCGAATTCGGCCCGGACGCCATCGCCGCGCAGGTCATGGGGTCAGGCGCTGCAGCTTGATCGGCGGGCCTGGATGGTATCGGCCAGGACCCGCGCGAGTTCATCCCCGGCATAGGGCTTGCCGATGACGGGGACGTCGGGGAAACCGTCCGCGATTTCCCCGGCATCGGTCATCCCGGTCGCGAAGACGAAGGGAATCCGGCGTTTCGCCAGTTCGCGCGCGAACATGGCCGTCGACTGGCCGCCAAGGCGCAGGTCAAGGATCGCGGCGTCGAAGTCCGGCTGGTCGAGCGACATGCCCCCGATGGCGTCGAGGCTGCGCACGATCGCAACCTGGCGCGCGCCCCATTCGAGGCACGTCTGCTCCACGTCCAGGGCGATGAGATACTCGTCCTCGAGGATCAGAATCGAACGACCGTCAAGGCGGCTCTCAGCCAATGGATTGTCTCCGGTTGCGGGGGCGGTTGCCATTTGTTGCACTCTCCCGGTCGCGGTGTCATTTAAATATGACGTGTTTTCCGGGTGACCCTGCGTCAGGTTTCGGAGCCATCCGCGCCGTCCCGGTCGAGTTCCGCCAGGATCGCGGCCGTGTGCTCGCCCAGGGCCGGCACGGCATCCATGCGCGGCTCCCAACCGCCGCCGATCGGCTTCAGGGCGGGTATCGGCCCGGTCGGGGTCTCGACCGTCGTCCAGCGGCCGCGCGCGGCGAGCTGGGGGTGGTTCCAGAGGCCCGCCATGTCGTTGACGCGGGCCATGCCGATGCCGGCGCGTTCCAGCCGGTCGATCGCCTCGGCGGTCGCCAATCCCGACAGCACCGCATCGATCGCGGCCTGCAGTTCCTCGCGGTGCGCGGCGCGGCCGTCATTGCCGGCGAAGCGCGGATCGACCGCGAGATCGGCGCGTTCGAGCACGATCGTGGCGAACGCGCTCCACTCGCGGTAGTTCTGCAGGCCGAACAGCACCGTGCCATCGGCGGTCGCGAACGGGCCGTAGGGGAAAATCGTGGCATGCCCGGCCCCGGCCCGGGGCGGCGGCGGCGCGCCGTCGGTCGAAAAATACATCGGGAAGCCCATCCACTCGGCCATCGCTTCCAGCATCGAGATCTCGACGTGATCGCCGGCGCCGGTGCGCCCGCGTTGCAGAAGCGCGGCCAGGATGCCCTGGAAGGCCATGGTGCCGGCCGCGATGTCGGCCACCGAGATGCCGGCCTTCGCCACTTGGCCGGGCGTTCCGGTCACCGACAGGAATCCCGCCTCGGCCTGGATCAGCAGGTCGTAGGCCTTGCGGGCCTCGTAGGGACCACCCTTGCCATAGCCCGAGATGGAGCAGGTGATCAGCCGTGGCTGCCTGCTTCGCAAGGCGTCTGCGCCGAGCCCCATTCGCTCGGCCGCGCCGGGCGCCAGGTTCTGCACGAACACGTCGGCCTTCGCCAGCAGCCGATGCAGGATGGCGCGATCGGCCTCCTGCTTCAAGTCGAGGGTCAGGCTTTCCTTGGAGCGGTTCGTCCAGACGAAATGGCTGGACAGGCCGCGTGCGCGCGTATCGTAGGCGCGTGCGAAATCGCCGCCGTCCGGCCGCTCCACCTTGATCACCCGGGCACCGAGGTCCGCCAGCTGGCGCGTGCAGTAGGGCGCCGCGATCGCCTGTTCGATGGAGATGACCAGCAGGCCATCGAGCGGTCGCGTCATGGCTGTGTCCCGGGCATCCGCGACCGAGCCTGCCTCGTGTCGACGGGTAGGCGCCACGCTTAGCATGCGCGGCCCGTTTGGCAAGTTGGGCGCTATCGGCCGTCGCTCCAGTCCATGCCGGGAATGATGTTGGCGGCGATGGCATAGATGATCAGCAACATCGGGATGGCGACGAAGCCGCCGATCGGACCCCACAGCCAGATCCAGAAGGCGATCGCCAGGATCACCACGAAGGGGTTCATCATCATCGTCCGGCCGATCACCTGCGGCGTCACGAACTGCGCCTCGATCAGGTTCACGGCGAGATAGACCAAGGGCGGCAGCAGGCTGCCGCCGAGCGAATCATATTGCGTGAGACCGACGGCGAACAGGATTGCGGCCATGACCGCGGGACCGAGGTAGACGACGAAGTTGAGGATCGCGGCAAGCGCGCCCCACAGCGCCGCCGATGGCATGCCGATGGCGAGCATCGCCAGCCCCACGGCGACGCCGAGGCCCGCGTTGATGACCGCGATCGACAGCAGGTAGCGCGAAACGCTCTGCTCGACGTCGCGGAAGATGTGCGCGACCCGCCAGCGGATCTTGCGCGTGGTGCAGACGCGCAGCACCGCATGGCGGGTCTGGTGCCGCGTCGCGACGAAGAAGTAGAGACTGGCCAGGAACAGCAGGACCTGGCCGATGATGGCCGGAGCCAGCACCGCCATGCTTTCCACCGCCGTGCCTTCCTCGACGGACACCTTCAGTTCGCTGTCGCCGGAAACCCCCCGCAGTTCCGCCCGCAGATCCTCCAGCACGTTCATCGGCTCGCGCAACTGCGCCAGGTGAAACTGCAGCTGGCGCCAGATCTGCGGCGCCCGTTCCAGCCAGGTGGAGAGCGGCGCGGCGAGCGCCAGCATGCCGAGCGCCAGGATGAGCAGGAAGAGGAGCAGCACCACGGCTGCCGCGATTGCAGGACTCGCCCCGCGACGTTCAAGCCACGTCGCAACGGGTCCGAACATCAGGCCGATCACGATCGCCATCAGAACGGGGGCCATGACGTATTCGGCCGTGTCGAGCGCGAAGAAGACCGCGACCAGGCCGATCGCGATCATCCCGAGTTGGGCGCCCCTGGAGAGCAGCATCTCGACGTTCGAGCGCGGCGGCAGCCGGACGATCGGCGGCTTCTTGTTGAAGGCCCATTGCTGCATCTTGTCTTTGTTTTCCGGCTGGACTCGTGTGACGAAACGCATTCTCATGCCCGCCGGTTCCTTTGCCGCGCGGGGAACGCCACGGAACCGTGTGTGCGTGTCCGCGTTGTTCGGTTCCACCCAGAAGAGGAAGAACCTTCATGAGCCCATCGCAAGCCAAACCCGACGACGCAGCCGCGGGCGCCGCCGGTTCCAAGACCACCTCGCGCGAGGAATTCGAACGTCAGATCGCCATCCTCAAGGAAGAACTGGAAAGCGTGAGGGCGCAGCTGGCGCGTTCCACCGAGCGGTCGGCCTCGGCGGCGCGCAAGGCGGCCCAAAGCGGCGCGGAGAATCTCAAGGAACACGGCGAGGCCGCCTTCGAGGAGCTTCGCGCCGGAGCGCGCGACATGGAAGCGCAGCTCATCGCCACGGTGCGCGAGAAGCCGGTGACCTCGCTGGCCATGGCGGCCTGCGCCGGTTTCCTGTTCGCGCTGATCGCTCGTCGCTAGGACCGCGCGCGTGCTCGGACCGCTTTTCGCCGCCCTCGTCTCGTTCAACGCGCCGCGCATGGCGAGGCGGTTGCGCCGGTCCGCGATCGACTATGCCATCGCGGGCGTGGCGCTCGCGCTCGGCTTGGGCTTCCTGCTTGCGGCCGCCTTCATCTGGGCGGCCGAGCGCTGGGGCGGCTTTCAGGCCGCGCTCGGCTTCGGCATCGGCTTCACGGCGCTGGCGATGATCACCATGATGGTGCATCGCTACGTCGTCGTCAGAAATGCCCGCCGCCGCGAGGAGGAGTTGAAGGCGGAGCAGATGCGGTCGCTTGCGGCCGCCGCCACCATCGCGGCGGTGCCGCCGCTGGTTCGTCAGGCGGGCGTCGCCGGCTCGATCATCCTGCCGCTCGCCGCGCTGGCTGGATTCGTCTTCTGGCAGTTGAGGAAGCCGCGCGATCCCGACGAGCCGGATTGAGGCCTCACGGAACGGGCTCAGGCGCCCGCCGCCGCCTCGGCGTCGGGCACCATCACCCTCAGCGCCTTCGGATGGATCTTCACCACCGTCTCCCGCTCCAGCGTCGCCAGTTCGCCGTCGATGACGCAGCGATGGTGCCGTAGCGGCGACAGGATCGTCAGCGTCGCCTTCTCGCATTCGTGGATCTCGATGATTTCGGTCTCCTGCCAGCGGCCGAGCGTCATCGCCAGGAACAGCCACGCGAGTTCCAGCCGGTTGGCGAGGCCGGCGACGTAGATTCCGAGCACGCCGCCGTCCGGCGTGTCGGCATAGGGCAGGTGGCCCTCGCCGAACAGATTGTTGGAAATGCCAAGCCCCGTGGTCGTCGTGCGGATTTCCGCTTCGCCGACGTCGAGGGCGATCGCGATGGCTGGCGGATGGCGCAGCACGGCGGCCGCCGCTCGCACCGACGCCCACATCTTGCCGACGCGCGAGCCGTATTCGAAGCGCGAGCGCATCTGCACCAGGCGGGCATGCAGCCCGATCGAGAACTGGTGGATGAAGGGCCGGCCATTGGCGGTGGCGACGTCGACCGCCTTCACGTGACCGAGCGCATGGCTCTCTACCGCCTGCTCGAGCACAAGGGGGATGCCGAGGCCGCGCGCGAACAGGTTCATGGTTCCGGCCGGCAGCACCGCGAGCACCTTGTCGGTGTTCATGATGGCTGCGGCGGCGGCGGAGATCGTTCCGTCTCCGCCGCCGGCCAGCACCACGTCCACATCGCCCCGGCCGACCGCGCGTTGCAGCGCCGCGACGATCTCGCGGCCTTCGACGATCTCGATCTCGATCCCGTGGCCCGCGCCGGTCATGGTCGCGGTCAGGAAGGTGGACAGCGCCGCCAGGTCGGTGGTCCGCAATGTCCCGCCGTCGCGGTTCAGGATCGCGAGAAACTGCATGTCGGACATATCCAATCGGGAAGGGAGTATCGCGCCCGGAAATGGCACGCGCGAGCCTGAAAACGCGGATGCCGCACAGTCGTTCCGGGCAACGTCGATTAAATGTTCTTTTGCTTCCGGTTCACTCCGTGCGGAACAACTCGAAAGTCACTGCGTTGTCAGCGGGTGAACGGGCCACGCTTCTGCCTTCACCGCCAAGTTCGGACAGAAGCGCGGCCCATGCATCGAATAATGCACAAGGAGAGCATACCATGATCCGCAAGCTTTTGGCGACCACCGCCGTCGCAGCCCTGATTTCCACCGGCGCCATCGCGCAGACCACCACCGCCCCCGCCGGCACCATGCAGCCCGGCGCGACGGTTCAGGAGCCCGCCGCGCAGAACCCGGCTGCGGCCGAAACCCGCATGGTCACGCAGGCGGAGGGCAACCTCGCCTCCAACATCATCGGCGAGACCGTCTACAACAGCACCGCCGACGACGCCGAAAGCATCGGCAAGGTCAATGACATCGTCATCGGCGCCGATGGCAGCATCGAGGCGCTGATCATCGGTGTCGGCGGCTTCCTCGGCATCGGCCAGAAGGACGTGGCCATCGAGTACGGCCTCGCCGAGTGGGTCGAGCGTGACGGCGATCGCTGGATCGTGGTGCCGACCACGACCGACGCCCTGAAGGCGCAGCCGGAATTCGACCGCCTGGCCTATCAGGCGGTGCCGGAAGGCACCCAGGTCGTCGAGACCAAGCCGGCGACCGCCGAGGATCTCGCCGTGGCTCCGGCCAACGGCGACGCTGCCCAGGACAACGTGGCCGTCGCCCCGGCGACCGATGGTCAGGCCACGGCCGTTGCGCCGGCGACGGAGGGTCAGGCCAACCAGAACATGGCAGCCGACCAGACCGCCCCGACCGCCGGCACGGATGACACCCGCACCGCCGCGATCGACCGCTCGACGCTCCAGCCGATGGCCGAGGACCAGCTGACCGCCGAAAACCTTATCGGCACCACGGTCTACGGCGCCAACGAGGAGAATGTCGGCGAGGTCGGCGACCTCGTGCTGAACCAGGACGGCCAGATCGACGCCGTCATCCTCGACGTCGGCGGCTTCCTTGGCCTCGGCGAGAAGGAAGTCGCGATCGGCATGGACAATCTCCAGTTCATGGTCGACGAGAACGGCAACCGCTATCTCTACACGCCCTTCACGCAGGAGCAGCTCGAGGCGCAGCCCGAGTATGACGAGGCGACCTATGCCGACAGCCGCGACGGCATGCGGATGGTCGTCCCGAACTGATTGGCCACGAGTCGCCCGCGAGGGCCGCTCTTCGGAAACCCCGTCGCGCAAGCGGCGGGGTTTTTCGTTTCTATGAATGATAAACAGTGGAGCAGGTATCGTTCACTATCGATGAACGATCCATTCTGAATCCCCCGCCTTTCATTTCCCGTGCGGAACCCGAAATATCGTCCCATACAGAAGCAAGCGGGTCCGCCCGCTATCAGCGAAAGGACGAGAACCATGCTCGACCAGATCAGGGGCCTGCATCACGTGACCTCGATGGCCAGCGATGCACAGGACAACAATGCCTTCTTCACCCGCAAGCTCGGACTGCGCCGGGTCAAGAAGACCGTGAACTTCGATGCGCCCGACGTCTATCATCTCTATTATGGCGACGAGCAGGGTACGCCGGGTTCGGTGATGACCTATTTCCCGTTCCCGAACATGGGCCCCCGCCGCGGCGGCGCCGGCGAGGTCGGGACGACCGTATTCGCCGTGCCGGAGGGCGCGCTGCCGTTCTGGCGCGAGCGTCTGGCGGCGGAAGGCGTCGGCGGTCTGTCCGAAGGCGAGAGCTTCGGCGAGAAGCGGCTCGCCTTCTCCGGCCCCGACGGCGACGAGTTCGCGCTGGTCGAGGCAAAGGACGACGGGCGCGCGCCCTGGACGAAGGGCACGGTTACCGGTGACGAGGCGATCCGCGGCTTCCATTCGGTGTCGCTCAGGCTGCGCGACGGCGGCGCGACCGAGGAGCTCCTCAAGTTCATGGGCTACCAGCCGGTCGACCGGTCGGGGGCGGTGACGCGCCTCGCGGTGCCGGGCGGCAACGGCGCGCACGTCATCGACATCGAGACGATCGCCGGCAACCGCGCCAATCTCGGTGCTGGCTCGGTCCACCACGTCGCCTTCGCCGTCGAGAACCGCGCCAGGCAGCTCGAGGTGCGCAAGGCGCTGATGGACACGGGCTACCAGGTCACGCCGGTGATCGACCGCGACTATTTCTGGGCGATCTACTTCCGCACGCCGGGCGGCGTCCTGTTCGAGGTGGCCACCAACGAGCCCGGCTTCGACCGCGACGAGGACACCGCCCATCTCGGCGAGGCCCTCAAGCTGCCCACCCAGCACGAGCACCTGCGCAAGATCCTGGAGAGCCATCTCCAGCCGATCGCCGACTGACGTAAAGGGACCGTTGCGATGTCCACCGACAGCTACATCCACCGCCGGGAGCAGGGCGCTCCCGGCAAGCCGCTGGTCTTCGCCTTCCACGGCACGGGAGGCGACGAGAACCAGCTCGTCGACCTGGCGCGCGAGCTCGTGCCAGGCGCGACCATCGTCTCGCCGCGCGGCGACGTGTCGGAGTTCGGTTCGGCGCGCTTCTTCCGCCGCACCGGCGAGGGCGTCTACGACATGGACGACCTCGCCCGGGCGACGGCCAGGATGGCGGGCTTCGTCACCGCGCATGTCGCCGCCGAACGGCCGTCGCGGGTGCTCGCCTTCGGCTATTCCAACGGCGCCAACATCCTCGCCAGCGTGGTGTTCGCCCATCCCGATCTCTTCGACGCCGTGGCGCTGATGCACCCGCTGATCCCGTTCCAGCCCAGCATCGAAGGCTCGCTCGCCGGGCGGCCGATCCTGATCACCGCGGGCCAGCGCGACCCGATCTGCCCGCCGACCCTCACGCACCGGCTGGAGAGCTGGCTTTCGGACGCGGGCGCGGCCGTCACCACGCACTGGCATCCCGGCGGGCACGAGCTTCGCCCCGACGAGGTCGCGGCGGCGAGGGATCATTTCGCCCGGATCGAAACCGAAGGGAGCCCGTCATGAACGACACGCCCGTCACGATCGAATACGAGGACAACGGCTCCAAGGGCCGCTACTTCGTCCGGGGGCCGAACGGCGCCGTCGCCGAATCGACCTTCTCGAAGATCGGCGAGAGCCGTATCATCATCGACCACACCGAGGTCCCGGACGCGTTCCGTGGCCAGGGCATCGGGCTCATGCTGGTCAGCCGCGCGGTGGAGGACGCCCGCGCCGCCGGCAAGACCATCATCCCGCTCTGCCCCTTCGCCCGCGAACAGTTCCGCCGCCACCCCGAATGGGCCGACGTGCTGCAGGGGTGATCTGGGCGGGGGAGGGCGCGACCCGTCTCTTTAGCCCCGCGATATCGAGGTCGCGTTCCGTCACGCCCCCCTCTGGCCTGCCGGCCATCTCCCCCACAGGTGGGGAGATCACTCACGTCGCCGCTTTCGCCAATCGCCAGCTTTGCCGGATGAGCGCCGAGGGCGGAACTGCCGATCTCCCCCCTCGTGGGGGAGATGCCGGCAGGCAGAGCGACTGTCTTGGTCGTCAAGCGATTTCTTCGCGCCATGGTTGCCCGGTCCGGAGGATTGCGTTGAGGATGGTGAGGAGTTTGCGCGCCGTTGCTAT
>JBKBRJ010000093.1:0-9897 GCA_046292285.1 Mesorhizobium sp.
CCCCCCTTCGCACAGCGGAAAGCCGAGCCGTGCCAGCGCGCGGTTGATGTCGCCTGCCGTGGCGCCGAGCGCCCGCAGGCGGTCGGGATCGATCTCGACCTTGATCTCGCGGGTCACGCCGCCGTTGCGGTCGACGCGCGCGACGCCCTTCAGTCCCTGCAGCTTGCGGATGACGACGTCGTCGACGAACCAGG
The DNA here is from genome assembly GCA_046292285.1 of Mesorhizobium sp. Lineage (GTDB taxonomy): Bacteria > Pseudomonadota > Alphaproteobacteria > Rhizobiales > Rhizobiaceae > Aquibium. The sequence continues at coordinate 195 of JBKBRJ010000093.1, forward strand.
AGAGTTCCTCCAGCGTCATCGCCGGCGCCTGCACCGCGTAGGTCAGGATGGCCTGTCCCTCGACGTCGACGCGATTGACGACCGGATCGTCGGCTGTGGCGGGCAGGTTGGCGCGGATGCGCTCGATCGCGTCCTTGACGTCCTGGACGGCGGTCTGCGTCTCGACCTCCAGCCGGAACTCGACGACGGTCTGCGAATTGCCCTCGGTGATCGTCGAGATGACGTTCTTGACGCCCGTCACGTTGGCGACGGCATCCTCGACGCGCTTGGTCACCTGCGTCTCGAGTTCGCTCGGCGCGACGCCGGGATCCTTCACCACGACCGAAACGAGCGGGATGTCGATGTTGGGAAAGCGCGTGATCGGCAGGCTGGCGAAGCTGTAGAGCCCCAGCGCCGTCAGCACGATGAACAGCAGGACGGACGGAACCGGATTGCGGATCGACCAGGCGGAGAAGTTCCAGTTCATCGGGCGACGGCTCCGGTGTTGTCCTCGCGCACCGGCGTGACCAGGTCGCCGTCGGCCACGAAGGTCCCGGCGCGCGAGACGACCTCGTCGCCCGCCTCGACCCCCTTGACCACCTCCACGAACCCGTCCGCGCGGACGCCGGTTTCCACCGCCACGGTCGAAACCCTGCCGTCGTCGACCTTCTGGAGGAAGCCGTCGGTTCCTCGGTAGACCAGTGCGGCGGATGGCACGGCCACCCCGTCGCGGCGCGTCGTCTCGATGCTGCCGCGAGCGAAGTTGCCGACGCGGACGGCGTCGTTCCCGTCGAGCGCGACGCGGACGACGCCCATGCGCAGCGACTGGCTGACCTCGGGCTCGATCATGCGGATCTCGCCGCGGACCGGTTCGGTGGCGCCCGCGACGATGACCTCCACCGGCATGCCGGCCTTCAGCCGCGGCAGCGACGTCTCCGCCACGCTCGCGGAAAGCTCCAGGTCGCCGCCGATGGCGATGCGGAACAGCGCCCCGCCGCTGGCGCCGACGATGCCGCCGAGCGTCGCGTTGCGGTCGAGGATCAGGCCGTCGGCCGGAGCCTTCACCTGCGTCTTCTCGATCTGCAGTTCCACGTTCCGCTTCTGCGCGTCGATGACGCTCAGCTGCGCCGAGGACGCGGCAAGCGCCTTGCGGGCGGATTCGAGCTTGGCGACGGCGCTGTCGTAGGCGTTCACGGCGCTGTCGAGCTGCGCCTGGGCGGCGATGCCCTTCTTTTGCAGTTCGCGCGCCCGCTCCAGCGTCTCCGAGGCCTGCCGCACGCCGATCTCGGCATCGGTGATCTGCGCGGCGACCTGCGCGACGCTCGCCTCGGCCTGGGCGCGATTGGCTTCGACCTGCGCCAGCTGGGTGTCCAGCATCGACCGGTCGAGGACGGCCAGCACCTGGCCCTTCGTCACCATGTCGCCCTCGTCGGCGAGGAGATCCTGAACGATCATGCCGGACAGATCGACGCCGACCGCGGCCTCCTGTCGCGGCACGATGCTTCCGGTGACGACGAGCGTCTCCACCAGTTCGCGCCGCTCGGCGGCGACCACGCGGATCGCCGGAGGCGTGGGCGCCCGGACGGTGTCGGCGGGCGCCGCGGAACCAACCGCGGTCAGGGCATTCTGCGCGTAGCCGAAGGCCGCCGCGCCGCCCAGGAGGACGATGGCGGCTGCGGCCAGGATGCGGTTCTTCTTCATCGGTCGCCTCGGATCGGTGGCGTTGCTGTTGGCGGTGCGGGAATTACGTCTGCGTCGGCACGTCGGATTTCACGACCGTGCCGGCACCGGTCGGCCGCAGGACGGCCGTGACCATGGCGCGGATCACGATCTCGAGGCGATCGAAGGACACGCCCTTGGCCGGGAGGTCGTTGATCGCCAGTCCTTCGCCGAAGGCGACCATGACCGGCAGGATGGTGTCGAGGTCGGCGCAGGGCGCGATGTCGCCGCGGTCGATCGCCGCCCGAAGGAAGGAGCGGAAGCTCTCGTCGACGTCCTTCATCGACATCCGGCAGGCGAACTCGATCGCGTCGTTGCGCATCGACTCGGCCCTGATCTCGGCGAAGAGCGGCGCGTTCCCGCTCTCGTGCATGTAGCGGATGTGCGTCATCGCCACCGCGACGAAGGCATCGACCACGTCGCCGCCATGCGTCAGGTGGGAGAAGATCTCCGCGTCGCGACGGCGATCCGCCTCGGTGATCGCCTCGATGATCGCTTCCTTCGATGGGAAATAGCGATAGAGCGCGCCAGGGCTCATGCCCACTTCCGAGCAGATCTGCTGCATCGACGCGCCCTGGAAGCCGGACCGCACGAAACAGGTCTTGGCCGCGTCGAGAATGCGCGCGACCTGCTGGTCGCGACGCTCGGTGCGCGTGGAAGCGGTCTCCACGTCGAACTCGGCGTCGGCGGTGTCTGTCCGGAAATTGGGCATCTGCATCCGATTTATGCGAATGATCATTCTCACTTTATGCGAACGATCATTCGCAGTCAAGATCGCTCCAGTGTCGATGCTTGGCAGGCGAGGCACGGCAGGCGAAGAGGGAGTGCGCGGGAGGCAGGCACGTTCGTTCGGTTCAGGTGGAGATCGCAGGCCCTGCTGGCAATGGCCGCGATTGTAAAGTTGTGTTGCTGCCGACAGGGCGGTGTCAGGAGCGTCCTCGACGGCGACGGCGAAATGCGGTGACGATGTGCTGATCCGCCCCGAACCCGGCCTTCGCACCGTTGGGCAAGTGGATACGACCGAACAGTCCCGTATTCAGCGCAGGTCGTCGAGGAAGGCGCCGGCGGTCGCGCGCATCGCGGCCAGTTGCACCGGTTCCATCCTGTCCAGCGTCGCGATCATCATCGTCATGCGGCGGTTTTTCGCGAAGCGATCGCGGTGGCGGGCCAGGAAATCCCAGTAGAGCGGATTGAACGGACAGGCGTCCGGCCCGGAACGCTGCTTCACGTCGTAACGGCAGCCGTCGCAATAGTCCGACATGCGGTCGATGTAGGCGCCCGAGGCGGCGTAGGGCTTCGAGGCGAGCAGGCCGCCATCGGCGAACAGGATCATGCCGACGACGTTCGGCATCTCCACCCATTCATAGGCGTCGGCGTAGACGAGCAGGTACCACGCCTGCACCGCGCGCGGGTCGAGCCCGGCAAGCAGGCAGAAGTTGCCGATCACCATCAGCCGCTGGATATGATGGGCATAGGCATTCGCCTTCGTCTCGCCGATTGCCTGCGCCATGCAGTTCATGTCGGTCTCGGCGGTCCAGAAGAAGTCCGGCAGCGGGCGGTCGGCGCCGAGCGCGTTCGCCTCGGCATAGTCCGGCATCCTGAGCCAGTAGATGCCGCGCACGTATTCGCGCCAGCCGATGATCTGGCGGATGAAGCCTTCCACCGCGTTCAACGGCGCCCGCCCCGCGTGCCAGGCATCCTCCGCGCGGCGGCAGCATTCGGCCGGCAGAAGAAGGCCGCAGTTGATCGCCGCCGACAGGTTGGAATGGAACAGCAGCGGCTCGCCGGTGCGCATGGCGTCCTGGTAGTCGCCATAGAGCGGCAGCGCGTGCTCGACGAACCAGTCGAGCGCCTTCAGCGCATCGGCCCGGGTGACCGGAAGGTCGAAGGGCTCGAGATCGCCGAAATGCTCGGCGAAGTCGCGGGCGACGAGGTCGAGAACGCGCCGCGTCGTCGCGTCCGGCGTGAAACGAGGGCGCTCCGGCACGGCGATGGTCTCCGGCAGCGCCTTGCGGTTCTCCTTGTCGAAGTTCCAGGCGCCGCCTTCCGGATCCTTGCCGCGCATCAGGTAGCCGGTGCGGCGGCGCATCTCACGGTAGAAGAACTCCATGCGCAGGTCCTTGCGGCCCTCCGCCCAGCGCGCGAAATCCTCGGTCGGGCAGAGGAACCGCCCGTCCTGCCGAATCTCCACCGGACAGCCGAACAGCTCGCTCCAGTCGCGCATCATCTGCAGCACGCGCCACTCGCCGGGTTCGGTGACGACGATGCGTTCGGGCCGGCGGCGCTCGACCGCGCGGCGCAGCGCCTCCGTCAGGCTCGTCGGCCCGCCTGCCTCGCCCCAACCGGCATAGTCGACGGCGATCCCCTCCCCGCGCAATTCGTCGGCGAAGTGGCGCATGGCCGCAAACAGGAACGCGATCTTCTTCTTGTGGTGGCGCACGTAGGTCGCCTCCTCGCCCACCTCCGCCATGACGACGACGTCGTTGTCCGGGTCGAGCCCGTCGAGGCTGGAGATCGACCGCGAGAGCTGGTCGCCGAGGAGAAAGCGCAGGGTGCCGGGCATGGCCGGGGATATGGAGGCCGACGCGGAAAGGTCGAGGGGCGCGTTGCCTGGAATGCCGGTCCATGCATGATCGGGTGGCAAACGAGAAGGAGCATTCCCGCATGCGCAGGACCATCGTCCCGCCCGCCCTGAAGGGCGTTTACGAGCAGTGGCATTTCGCGCCGGCGGTCGTCGCCAACGGCTTCGTCTTCTGCTCGGGCATCGTCGGCACCAGCCCCGGCGGAGAGACGCCGGGCGCGGACGGGCTGAAGGGCGCGGCGGCCACGCTCAGCGACGGCGACGCGCCGCTCGCCGCGCTGATGGCGGTTCGCGATCCGCAAGCCCAGTTCGCCACCGCCTTCGAGGCCCTGAAGGCGATCCTGGCGGAAGCTGGCTGCACGCTCGCCGACATCGTCGAGATCACGACGTACCACGTCGACATTTCCCGCCACATGGAAACCTTCATGACCGTCCGCGACCGCTACCTGTCGGAACCCTGGCCGGCGTGGACGGCGATCGGCGTGAGCGAGCTGATCGTGCCGGGCGGGCTGATGGAAATCCGGGCGGTGGCGGTGGCGGTGGCAAGGGGGTAAGCAACCGCCGCAGGCCGAACTTGTTCGGGGCGACGGGGTGGACTACATTTCACGGCAAGCCAGTATAGCTGGTTTCAAGCGAAACGGACCGGACCATGCGCGAGATCGGCGCCTCGGACGCGAAAGACATTCTGGGCGCGCTGCTCGACCGCGTGCAGCAGGGCGAGGAGATTGTCATCACTCGCCATGGCAAGCGCGTCGCCCGCCTTGTGCCCGAGGGCGCCGCCAAGGATCGGCAGGCGGCGCGAGCGGCGGCCGAGCGTATCCGCGCCCGCGTACGTGCGCTCCCGCGTGACGAGGCGATCAGCATCGAGGAGTGGAAGCATTTCCGCGACGAGGGCCGCGCTTGACGCTGGTGCTCGACAGCTCTGCTACGCTGGCCTGGATTCATGGAGACGAGCGGACCGCATCGATCGAGGCGTTGTTTGATCGCGTGATCGAGCAATCAGCTGTGGTCCCAAGTCTCTGGCGTCTCGAAATCGCCAACAGCCTCAACGTCGCCATTCGGCGGAAGCGCATCTCGCGGACTTTTCGGGACGAAGCGCTGGACGACCTGGCGCAACTCGACATCCTCGTCGATCCCGAGACGAACCTGCATGCCTGGCTGGCAACCGTCCGTCTCGCCGACCAATACGGCCTCACCGTCTACGATGCTGCCTATCTCGAACTCGCCCACCGCCGGCGCCTGCCGCTAGCGACCCTCGACAGGGCACTCGCGGACGCCGCCCGCGCCGCCGGCATCGTGGTCCTGCCTCGAACCGATTGATCGTCGTTGGCAGACCGCGCGATCAGACCGGATCAAGAATGAAAATATATCAACAAGTTCTATATCTTAGTAAGAGCGCATGAGCCCAGTGGCTCGCCCGCCCCAACACTTTCACCCGAACTTCCCCGTCCGAGGAAATCCCTTCGGCACCATCCGCCCCGCCGTCGCCCGGTCGGCGGTCCATTCGACGAGGTCGTCCTTCGATTTCACGAAGGCGCGGCCGGCGGAGTCGGTCCAGGTCAGGCCGGCGTCGAGCGAAAAGGTCCTAATGTCGGAGACGCCGCCGTCCTTGTAGCGCTGCAGGCGCACGCCCTTGCCGCGCGTCATCTCGGGGATCTGGGCGAGCGGGAAGACCAGCATCTTGCGGTTCTCGCCGACGATGGCGACGTGGTCGCCGGTGACGGGCAGGCAGCGAGCGGCCTCGTCTGGCGTCTTCACGTTCATCACCTGCTTGCCCTTGCGGGTGTTGGCCGCCACCTCGGCCTCCGGCACCACGAAGCCGTAGCCCTCGTGCGAGGCGACGAGCAGCTTGCGCTCGGGATCGTGGACGAAGGCGGTGACGATGTCCTGGTCGTTCTCCATGTCGACGATGATGCGGATCGGCTCGCCATGGCCGCGCCCGCCGGGCAGGCGGTCGGCGCCGATGGTGTAGAACTTGCCGCCGGTGGTCAGCACCAGGATCTTGTCGGTGGTCTGGGCGTGGAAGGCGAGCTTGAGCTTGTCGCCCTCCTTGAAGGCGAGGCTGTCGAACTCGGCCAGGTGCCCCTTCAGCGCCCGCAGCCAGCCCTTCTCGGAGACGACGACGGTGATCGGCTCCTTCTCGATCATCGCCTGCTGGATGTGGCTCTCGTCGTGCTCTGGCGCGTCGGCGAACTGGGTGCGGCGGCGGCCGAGCTCGGTGCGCGAGCCGAAGCGGTCGCGCAGCTTCTCCACCTCCCAGCGGATGGTCTTCCACTGCCTGGCGTCGGAGGCGAGCAGCGCCTCGATCTGCGTCTTCTCCTTCGTCAGGTTGTCGAACTCAGTCTTGATCTCGAATTCCTCGAGCCGGCGCAACGCGCGCAGCCGCAGGTTGAGGATCGCCTCGGCCTGGACGTCGGTCAGGTTCCACCGCGCCATCATCACCGGCTTGGGCTCATCCTCCTCGCGGATGATGCGGATCACCTCGTCGATGTTGAGATAGGCGATCAGGTAGCCGCCGAGGATTTCCAGCCGCCGGTCGATCTCGGCCAGCCGGTGCCGCGACCGGCGGACGAGCACCTCCTTGCGGTGGTCGAGCCATTGCTGCAGCACCTCCTTGAGCGACAGCACGTTCGGCACCCGCCCGCGCGACAGGACGTTCATGTTGAGCGGAAAACGGTTCTCCAGTTCGGAGAGCTTGAACAGCGATTCCATCAGGATCGCCGGATCGACCGTGCGGCTCTTCGGCACCAGCACGACGCGGATGTCCTCCGCGCTTTCGTCGCGCACGTCTTCGAGCAGCGGCAGCTTGCGCGCCATCAGAAGCTCGGCCACCTTCTCGATCAGCTTGGCCTTCTGCACGCCATAGGGAATCTCGGTGACGACGATCTGCCAGGTGCCGCGCCCCTGGTCCTCCACCGACCATTTCGCCCGGACGCGGAAGGAGCCGCGCCCCGTCTTGTAGGCCTCCACGATCGCCGGCCAGCGGTCGACGATGATGCCGCCGGTGGGGAAGTCCGGGCCGCGCACCTTGTTCTCGTCGGCGTCCTCGGGATGCGGGTCCTTGGTCAGAAGGTCCTCGACCGTACAGTCGGGGTGGTCGATGAGATGCAGGCAGGCCTTGGCGAGCTCGGCCACGTTGTGCGGCGGGATCGAGGTCGCCATGCCGACCGCGATCCCGGTCGAGCCGTTGGCGAGCAGGTTCGGGAACGCGCCGGGCAGGACCGTCGGCTCCTCGTTCTCCTCGTTGTAGGTCGGGCGGAAATCGACCGCGTCCTCGGTGATGCCGGCCAGCAGCTCGGTCGCGGCCTCCGTCATGCGCGCCTCGGTGTAGCGCATGGCGGCCGCGTTATCGCCGTCGATGTTGCCGAAGTTGCCCTGCCCGTCGACCAGCGGATAGCGCACCGAAAAGGGCTGCGCGAGCCGCACCAGCGCATCGTAGATCGACTGGTCGCCATGCGGGTGGAACTTGCCCATCACCTCGCCGACGATCGAGGCGCACTTGGCGAAGCGCTGGTCCGGATTGAGCCGGAGCAGCCGCATGGCGTGCACGATGCGACGGTGGACCGGCTTCATGCCGTCGCGCACGTCGGGCAGCGCGCGGTGCATGATGGTCGACAGAGCATAGGCGAGATAGCGCTCCTCGAGCGCCTTCTTCAGGTCGACGGGCTCGATGCCTGAACTGTCATCGCCGGAATCCGGCGGCATTTGCGATTTCGACATATGCGGCAGTTAGCGAATCAGGCGATTCGGAGCAAGCGATCCGGCCGTTTCGCCGTCAAGCCTTTGGGCGAGCCGATCTGGACACGCGCCATGCGGGCGAGAGATTGCAAAGCCGAAAGTGGCGAAGTTTACAGAAGCGCATCGAATTCAGCGGCTAGACATCATGCTGACGATTTCGGCGTCGACCATTCAGACAGCGCGAAGGCGCGGCCAACTCAGGGAACAAACGATGACGTACCTCAAGTCGAATCTCCGCGGCCTCGCGGTCTGCGGGCTCATCCTCGCCGCGATGCCCCATGTCGCCCATGCGCAGAGCGCAAACGAGGTCGCCGAGCGCATCCAGGCGCTCCTGGCCTATCAGGGGTTGCAGGTCTCATGGACGGGGATCGCCGAGCAGGGCGACGACATCGTCCTCCAGGGCGTCTCCGCAGGCGTCGACGGGCTCGAGGGCAGCGCGCCGATCGGCGACATCACGCTCTCCGACATCAGCGAGGACGGCGACATGATCGTCGTCGGAAGCGTCTCGATGCCCAGCTACTATCGCAGCGAGGACGAGATGACGCTGACGATCAACGGCATCTCGATCAGCGGGCTGCAGCTGCCGGCCGTCAACCCCGACGACGCGATGACGACCGTGATGATGTATGACAGCGCCGACGTCGGGGAAGTCTCGTTCAGCGGTGGCGGACAGGAGATCTTCTCGATCCGCCAGCTGCATGCCGAGACGGAAACCGCCGATGACGGCACCCTGAGCTTCGCGGCGGCCGTGGACGACTTTTCCCTCAACCTCGCCATGGTCGAAGACCCGCAGTCCAAGGCGGTGATCGACGCGCTCGGCTATCAGTTCATCAAGGGCTATATCGAGATGTCCGGCACCTGGAACCCGCAGGACGGCCGGATGATCATCGACCAGTACGACACCTCGATCGCCGATGCCGGCACGATCGGCCTGACGCTCGACATCAGCGGCTACACGCCGCAGTTCATCCAGTCCCTGCGTGACATCCAGGCCAGGTTGGCCGCGTCGGAAGGACAGGACCAGACGGCGCAGAACATGGCGATGCTCGGCCTGATGCAGCAGATCAACCTGCACGGCGCCACCATCCGCTTCGACGACGACAGCCTGACCGACAAGCTTCTGTCCTTCGCCGCCGCCCAGCAGGGCGCGCAGCCGGCCGACATCAAGAACCAGGCCAAGGCGGTGCTGCCCTTCGCGCTGGCCCAGGTCGGCAATCCGGAACTGACGGCGGCCGTGAGCGCGGCGGTCAACGCCTTCCTCGACAATCCCGAGAGCCTGGAAATCCGCGTCGAGCCGGAAAACCCGATCCCCTTCGCGCTGGTCGCGGCCAGCGCCATGACCGCGCCGCAGTCGCTGCCGCAGCAGCTCGGCTTCGCCATCGCCGCGAACGAGTAGGGAACAGCGATCGGTGAGCGGTGATGCACGGCCCTTCGGGCTGATCGCCGCCGCAATTCCTTCGCCGTCATCCTCGGGCTTGTCCCGAGGATCTGCCCGCGTCTCGACATCGTGGCGGACCCGCCGTCACACGGATCGCTCCCAGACGCCAACTGCGCGGGAGTCGGCGGATCCTCGGGACAAGCCCGAGCAACTGTGTGATTTGGTGTCAAGGGATTTGGGCATTGAGGACGGGTCGTTGTTCTCTGAGGGCTGCGTTAAGGGCGACGAGGAGTTTTCTGGCGACGGCG
>JBKBRJ010000094.1:0-9882 GCA_046292285.1 Mesorhizobium sp.
CTCGCCCCGCCGCCGCCTCCCGCGCCGCCGCCGGTCCAGACCAATGGTTGATGCCCGCGAGCACGCGCTGAACGAGATCGCCTTTTGCGAGAACATCCTCGCCAAGGGCGGCCTGAGCGTGCTCACCGAGACGTTCCGCGAGACGTCGTCCATCGCCGCCTGGGATCACTATCCACCGGGCGACGTGTTCGATCCGTCGAGCGGGGCGCAATGGTTCTACCACTGCCATCCCGTCGAGGAGGGCGCGGTCGAACACGGGCACTTCCACTGCTTCATCCGGCCGGACGGGGTCGAGGGGCCGATCCACCACCTCGCGGCAGTCGGCGTCGATGCGCACGGGCGCATCCTGCGCCTGTTCACGGTGAACCAGTGGGTGGTGGGCGACGACTGGCTCGACGCCGAGGCGACAATCGCGCTTTTGCCGCGCTTCGACGTGCAGATGCCACGGCCGTCCTATCTCGTGAACCGGTGGCTAACGGCGATCTTCGCCGCCCATGAGGGGGAGATCGCCGGGCTCATCCGCGCCCGCGACGACGTGCTGGCCGCCCATGTCGCACGTGAGGGCGTCGACGTTCGCCAGGATCGGTCGCTGGAGGTGACGTCGGAGATCCTGCTTCCCGCTCCGCCGGCTGGCTGATTGAGGTCAGCAGGTGGTCAGCCAGGCGACCCCGCCGAAACAGAGGGCGGAAGCCGCCGCCGACATGAGCGCCAGCCGACTTGCCGCTGTCCGCATGAAAACGGTCGTCTCGGCATCGGCGGGATCGCCGACGGGTCCTCCGCTTTTCAGGCGGAGGGCGAGCGCCGCGTGACCGATGAGCACCAAGGCAAAGAGACCGAGCAGGACGGCGCGCTGGACCGACAGGGGCCCGAGCAGAATTTTCGCGTCCCAGCCGAGGCCGCAGCCGATGGCCTGCGCGCCGTAGATGGCCAGGAAGGCCGCGCTCCACAGCAGGAACCCGCAGAGAAGAACCGCCAGCGGCCCGATCTCGCGTAAGGGGCGGTTCATGCGGGTCCTCCGGCATCGCCGAGCATGGCCATCAGCCACCAGAAGGCGAGGGTGGCCGCACCCGCCGCGACGGCGTAGAGATGAACCGGCAGGCCGATGCGCAGGTCGAGCAGCCGGGCGGAGGATACCCAGCCGGCCTTAACCCGCCAAAGCCCGTAGCCGGCGAAGACGAGGCCGATCGCGGCGTGCAGGGCGGCATAGCAGAGCGCGACGAAGACGATCGCGGCGGCGGCATGTGCGGTCGGGTCGGGAATAGCCAGCGCCGACCATGCGAAGAAGACCAAGGCGACCATATGGAGGGCGGCGGTGAGCGCCAGAGGCGCGGTCCGGCCGAGCGCGCCCGCCCTCACGCCGCGCGAGGCGGCCAGCCCGCCGAAGCCGAACACGGCGAGCATGGCGAGGCTCGCGAGAAGCTCGGGGCGCGGCATGCCCGGCGACGGCCAGCCGGGCGCGGAGATCCACAGGAACAGCCCGCCGAAGACGAGCGAGGCAAACAGCGTGGCGTTGGCTGTCAGCGCAAACAGCGTCGCCCAGATCGACGGTGCGCTTCGGCTTTCGAAATGCGAGGGCACCGAGGCGCCTCGGCCGATCGGTTCCAGCCCGGTGTCCTCTCGCCGTCCCCGTCCGACGGTCCAGCGCAGGAAAAGGGCGACGACCAGCAGTGGCGCGACGGCCGCCAGTGCGTAGACCTTGAAGAGCATGGCGAGGAAGAAGATGCCGGTGGTAAGCGCGGTGAACAGCGGCAAGTAGCTCGGACGCGGAAGCTCGACCACCTGCTCCACGTCGCCGCTGATCGTATCGACCGCGAGCGTTTCCATGCGACCTTCGCGCACGAAGCCGAGATAGCCGCGCCCGGCGGCGAGGTCGGCGCCGATTGCCTCGGGATCGAGCATGTCGGCGCGGGTTTCGACATGCGGCAGCGAGGCGAAGGCATAGGCGGGCGGGGGTGTGGGCATCGCCCATTCAAGCGTCCGAGCGTGCCATGGGTTGCGCCGGAAGGCCTCGCCGAAGCGGAAATGCAGTGCGAAGTCGAGCAGCACCAGGCCGAAGCCGATCGCCATGACGAAGGACCCGACCGAGGAGATGAAGTTGAAGATCTCGAGTCCCGGTTCCGGCGGGTAGAGGTGGGCGCGTCGCGGCATGCCGCGCAGGCCCGTGAGATGCATGATGAAGAAGGTGACGTTGAAGCCGATGAAGATCATCCAGAAGGCCGGCTTCGCCAGATGGTTGACCGGCATGCGGCCGGTCATGTGCGGCACCCAGTAGTAGGCCGCGCCGAGGATCGGGAAGACGAAGCCGCCGACCAGCACGTAGTGCAGGTGGGCGACGATGAAATGGCTGTCATGCGCCTGGATGTCGAAGGGCACCATGGCGACCATGACGCCCGTCAGCCCGCCGATGACGAAGATGAAAAGGAACCCGAAAAGATAGAGCATCGGCAGGGAGAAGCGCGGCCGGCCGTGCGAGAGGGTGGCGAGCCAGGCGAAGATCTGCACGGCGGTGGGGATGGCGACCAGCGCGCTGGCGGCGGAGAAGAAGCTCAACGCCAGATGCGGGATGCCGACCAGATACATGTGGTGCACCCAAAGGCCGAGCGACAGGAAGCCCATCGCGATCAACGCCACCACGACGGCCCGGTAGCCGGCGAGCGGACGTCCGGCGAAGACCGGCAGGAAGGTGGAGATGGCGCCGGCCGCGGGCAGGAAGATGATGTAGACCTCGGGATGGCCGAAAAGCCAGAAGAGGTGCTGCCACAACAGGGGGTCGCCGCCGCGCACCGGATCGAAGAAGGGCAGGTCGAAGGCCCGTTCGAGTTCGAGCAGGATGGAGCCGAGGATCAGCGGCGGGAAGCCGACGAGCATCATGCCGGCGGTGACCAGCATGTACCAGCCGAAGATCGGCATGCGGGGCAGCGACATGCCCGGCGCGCGCAGTTTCAGGATGCTGACGAGGATTTCCACGGCGGCCGACAGCGCCGAGATTTCCACGAAGGTGATCCCGAGCAGCCAGACGTCGGCATTGATGCCCGGCGAATAGGTCCGCGACGACAACGGCGTGTACATGAACCAGCCGCTGTCGGGAGCCACGCCGAGGGCAAGCGCGGCCAGCAGCATCGTCCCGCCGAAGAGATAGCACCAGTATCCGTAGGCGGTGAGGCGCGGGAAGGCGAGGTCGCGGGCGCCGAGCAGCTTCGGCAGCAGGTAGATCGCCATGCCTTCGAGCATCGGGATGGCGAACAGGAACATCATGATCGTCCCGTGCATGGTGAAGACCTGCGCGTAGAGGCCTTCCTCCAGGAACGGGCTTTGGGAAGAGGCGAGCTGGGTGCGGATGAGCATGCCGAGCAGGCCGCCGATGGCGAAGAACACCGCCGCCGTCGCCATGAAGCGCTTGCCGATGACCGAATGGTTGACGGCCGCCAACCGGGCGAGGCCCGGTCCGGTGCCCCAGATTTCCGTGAGTTGCCGGTGCAGGCGGAGCGCCTCGCTTCGTCGCGGCTGCGTCATTCGGAAAAGCCCCCTTCGAGCAGGTCGCGGAAGGCGTCCGCTTCGTGCACCACGACGCGGAAGCGCATGACCGTGTGCCCGGTGCCGCAATATTCCGAGCAGAGCCCGCCGAAGGTTCCCGTTCGGTCAGCCTGAAGGCGCACCCGGTTGCGGTGGCCGGGGACCGCGTCGATCTTGCCGCCGAGCGCCGGCACCCAGAGGCTGTGGATCACGTCCGAACTGACCGTCACGACGTCGACGGGGCGGTCAACAGGCATGTGAAGCACGTCGACCGTGACGGGACGGCCCTGCGCATCGACGTAGCGGAACTCCCATTGCCATTGGCGCGCGTGGGCCTCGACGCGCAATGCATCGCCGCCTCCGTCGCGCGCCAGCAGGTGCTCGCCCTGGGCGAGGGAGACGAAGAGCAGCGCCAGAAGGACCGGGACCGGCATCCACAAGCCGCCCCAGAGGATCCAGCGCCCTTCCGGCAGCCTTGCGCCGACGGCCGGCTTCAGCATCACGAGGGCGAACAGACCCATCACCAGCGCGAAGAGAACGATGCTGGCGAAGAACATCACCCACCAGAGCGTCGCGATGGCGCGGGCGCCGGGGCCGGCGGGATCGAGGGCGGATGCGTCTCCCGCGCAGCCGGCGAGCAGGACGGGTGCCGCGAGCGCGACGGCAGGGAACAAGAAGCGGCGCGCGCGGCTTACTGGCGAAACAGGAGGATGCGCATGCCCGACAGCGAAAGCCCGCCCAACCCCGTGCAAAAGGCGATCGAGGAACTGGACGTGACGTCGGCGGTGGCCATCGCCGGGCATCCGATCCATGCGATGAGCGTGCATTTCCCGATTGCGCTCGTCATCGGCACGCTTGGCGTCGACATCTTCTACTGGTGGTCGGCCGATCCGTTCTGGTTGCGGGTAGGGCTCTGGTCGTCGGGCTTCGCCTTCCTCGGGGGACTGGTGGCCGCGCTCGCCGGGACGGCGGAGCTTCTGCTGGTGCGCGGCATTCGCGGTCGCGTGGCCAGCTGGGCGCACGGCGTCGCGGCCATGACCCTCCTTGCCGTCGCGGGTCTGAACTGGGGCGTGCGGCTCCAGAACCCGGCCGACGTGCTGCCGCATGGGCTGCTGCTCTCGATGCTGGCGAGCTTCCTCACGGGACTTGCGGGCTGGCACGGCGGAAAGCTGATCTTCCATCACGGCATCGGCCTCATGGTATCGGCCAAGGACTGAGGTCCTCGACCAGTCGGCGAAGCCCGCCCGGCTCGGTGAGGACGACGGGGACGAGGCCGCGCCAGTCGAGCTCCGGCTTGGCCAGCACCAGCGCGAGAACCGCGACGATCAGGACAACCGTCACGGCGGTGACGGCAACGAAGCGCCAGACGGGATAGACCTCGCCCTCCTCGAACAGCCGGATGATGACCAGCCCGGTCAGCGTGTGAAGCAGGACAAGCATGGCGACCAGCGCCAGCTTCGCCGAGAGCCAGGGCATGAAGACTCCGGTGGCGAAGATCAGCGCCGCGCCCGAGGTGATGGCGAGAAACGCCGCGGGCGACATCAACTTGAGGAAGGCAAAGCGCACCGTTCGCTGAAGCAGGTAGAGCCGTTCGCCCTCCCTGACGCCGGCGCGCTGGACATAGAGGCCGGGCAAGCTGACCAGACCGGCCATCCAGACGCAGACGGCAGCGATGTGCAGGAGCTTGAGCCAGACGATCATCCGTTCCGCCCGTGGCTCGTCAACTGGCGATCCCCTTTTCCTGCCTGGTGGGCCAAACCCGCGGCGGCGGCGCCGTCGCCGGCTCGGGGATACAGCAGTCCGGTCGTGCGCGGTCCACGCGGGCCACTCCCGCGGAAAACACGACAGAGGCGGGATGGTTCCGCCGAACCTACGGGTATTCGCTCATGAGCGGCGGGCGGGTCGCCGCCGGAGCGGCATCAGCGGGGGGTGGGGCGGTCGTTCATCGCTTCGCGCGGGGCGATGGCAACCGCGCCATGGCCTGCGAAGGCATAGTAGAGCAGGAGGGCGAGGCCGGCGGCCGACACGACGTATTCGAGGGTCCAGCCACCAAGCTCGTGGATCGGGGCGATCATGGCCAGGCCGAGGATGGTCCAGCCGATCCGCGTTACCGGACCGAGCGGCCTCAGTGCGTGGCCGACCAGGCCGCCGGTGACGAGCACGAGCGCCGCCGCCGAACTGACGAAGACATAGGCGATGTCGGCCGCACCGCCGACCATCAGGAGCCCTGGCTTGTAGATGAACAGGAAGGGAAGCAGGTAAGCGATCCAGCCGAAGCGGAAGCCCTCGATGCTGGTCTTGAGCTGAGGTGCGTTGGCGATGCTGGCGGCGGCGAAGGAGGCCATGGCGATCGGCGGCGTGATCATCGACAGCATGCCGTAGTAGAAGACGAACATGTGCGCCTGCATCGGCGCGATACCCAGTTGGGTCAGCGCGGGGGCCGCCAGCGACGCCATCAGCAGATAGACGCCGGTGGTCGGTAGTCCCATTCCGAGCACAACGCCGACGCAGGCCGTCACCACCAGCAGCGCAAACAGGCTCTCGCCGCCGAAGTCGAGCAGGTAGAGCGACAGCGCGAAGCCGAGCCCTGTGGTCGTGAGAAGGCCGATGATCATGCCGGCCGCGGCCGTGATCAAGAGGATGTCGCAAGTCGACTGGCCGGTCTTCACGACCGCGTCAAGCAGCTTGCGCGGCGACAGGCGGCGCTCGTCGGGGCCGAAGAACGAGGTGGCGAGGCCGAGGACGACCATCGTCACGATCGCCCAGATGGCGGCCAGTTCGGCGCGGATGTTGAAGCTGAAGATCGAAACGAGCAGGACGCTGATCGCCACCATCGGCAGCCAGCCCTGCGTGAGGACCGCGCCGAGCGCGGTGCGGTCGAAATCCGTCATGGACGGGATACGGTCGCGATGGGCAATGAAATGGATCTGCACGAACACCGACAGGTAGTAAAGGATCGCCGGAAGCAGCGCCGCCACGACGATGTCGCGATACGGCACCTGCAGGAGTTCGGCCATCAGGAAGGCGGCGGCGCCCATGATGGGGGGCATCAACTGGCCGCCGGTTGAGGCGACCGCTTCGATCGCGCCGGCCTGCTGCGGCCGGAAGCCGGCCTTCTTCATCATCGGGATGGTCATGACGCCGGTCGACATGACGTTCGAGACCGCGCTGCCGGAGATCGAACCGAAGAGCGCCGACGCCGTGACGGCGACCTTGGCTGTGTTGCCGGGGCCGTTTCCGGCGACCCGAAGCGAAAGCTGCGTGAAGAAATCGCCGCCGCCGACGGCGAGCAGCAGTCCGCCGAACAGCACGAAGACGACGACGACGAAGGCGGCGATCTGCAGCGCCTGCCCCCAGGTGGCGGTCGAATCCGTGCCGAGGAAGCGAAGCACGTCGGCGACCGGCTGTGGGCGGCCGGTGAGCGCGCCGGGCACCCAGTCGCCGAACAGAGCGTAAAGAAGCATGACCGCGAAGATGATGATCAGGGCCCAGCCGATGACCCGGCGCAGCCCTTCCATCACCAGGCCTGTCGTGACGATGCCGAGGATCAGCGCTTCCGTCGGATGCCGGAAGGAGCCTTCCGAGAGGACGGGGAAGCGGACGAAGACGAACAGGCCGAGGCCGAAGGCGGCAATGCCGAGTGCGGCGTCGACGATGTTGAGCGGTCCGCGTCCGGCCTTGCACGCCCGGAAGAAAACCACCGCGAGCGCCGCGCCCAGCATGAGCGCGGCGATCTGTTCGGGGTAGATGAGGACGCCGAGACGCTGCGGCACGGACGCAATCCACGCAATCGATCCCGCGGGTACCAGTATGGCCAGAATCGCAGGAATGATGCGAAGCGGATTGCGAACGTCGGCGCTCATCTCGACCTACCTTCCAGTCAGGTCGGTCAGTTGCCGGACCAGATGCCGACGCTCTTGTAGAACTCGATCGCGCCCGGATGGTACTCGAGCACGCCAGCCTTGCCTATCTTGGCGGGATCGTATTCCGTCCAGATCGGACCGGTTTCCTTGAGCGCCGCCTCGCCTTCGAACAGGGCCTTGGCGACCTTGGCGACGATCTCGTTCGGCACGTCGGCATTGGCAAACAGCGTGTAGTCGTAGGCGAAGATCACGGTATCCTCGCTGACGCCCGGCACCTTGTAGCTGCCGACCGGCTTGAGGAACGTGCCGGGAAGTTCGGCGGCAAGAATCTCCTCGTCGCCTTCCTTGTAGTTCAGGAAGGTGACGCCCTTGAGCGTCGTCTCGAAGTCGAACGTGTACTGTGCACCGGCGGTGGCGATCGTCAGGTCGGTCGCGCCGTCCTTGAAGGCCTGGAACTGCGCCGGGAAGTTCGCCGTCGGCACGCTGGTGACGTCGTCATAGGTCAAGCCGGCCGTGGCCAGCGATGCCCGGATGATGTAGTCGCCCAGCGAATTCGCCGGGAAACGCGGCACGCGCTTCCCCTTCAGTCCGTCGAGGGTCTTGATGCCGAGCGATGACGGAACCATCATCCCGGCATTGAAGGGGATCAGCGAGGCGACCAGCTTGAGGTTCGGCGCCGGCTGTCCCTCCGACATGCCTTCGCCCTTGAGCGCATAGAAGGTCTGCGGATAGTTCGCGATGCCGAACTCGACGCGGCCGTCATTGACGAGCGGAATGTATTGCGACGTGTTCGCCAGCATCTGCGGCCGGACCTGAAGGTCGGAGGCCTGGGACACGGTCTTGGCGATCGCGGTCGCGATCTGCTCGGTTGCGCCGCCCTGCGTCGTCGCAAGACCGATGGTCTGCGCGACGGCGCCGGTGGCGGTCGTGACAGCGAGGGCCGCCGCGAAGGCGAGTGATTTCAGCATGGTCTCGTTCCCTTGTTGTTGTCGAGACTTGAAAGGAGGCGGCCGGTTGGACCCGGCCGCCACGGCAGTCGATCAAGCCAGTTTCTTTTTGTAGATCATTCGCACTTGTCGGCGGGGGCTTCGTCGAACTTGGTCCACTCGCCGCCCTTGATCTCGATGATGTAGCCGGGAAGCTCGGCGTCATTTCCTGCAAAGCAGATGTCGTCGCCGAGGATGCCGGAGAACCGCACGCCCTTCATGCCGGCGACGATGGCGGCGCGCTCTTCCTCGAGCTTGGCCGGATCGCCCGTCACGCCGGCCGCTTCCATCACCTGCTTGAGCAGGAAGATGGTGTCGTAGGCTTGCGCGTCGGAATGGTGGGCGCCGAGCTTGTGGATGCCGCGCTTGCCCGTCTCCTCGACGAACTTGTCGTTGAAAGACTGCGAAGCCTCCGTGCGGCCCTTCCAGAATCCGGCGACGAGCAGCGTGCCGTCGCCCTCGGGGCCGAACAGTTCGACGACGTTCGGATCGGCGAAGATCTGCGAACCGATGATGCGGCCCTTGTAGCCCTGGCGGCGCAGTTCCTTGATGACCTTCGAGGCCGATTCCGGCAGCGCGGCGATCGCGACCAGGTCGGGGTTGGCCTGCATGATCTGCGCGGCCTGCGCAGACATGTCGAAGCTCTTGTACTGCACGGCGATCGGGTTGCCGTGCTTGATGCCGGCCTGCGCCAGCAGCGCCGGATAAAGCTTGGTGCCGGCGGCGTTCGAGACGACTTCCTCGGAGATGTAGACGATCTCGGCCGTATCCGCCTTGATGCCCTTGGCCTTGATGGAGTTCAGGAGACGGCCGAACTGCTTGGTCTCGTCCTCCGTCAGGCGCCAGCCATAGGTGCGGCCGTCGGTCAGGCCCGGCGCGGAAGCCGAGGTCGGCATCATCAGGACCTTCAGGCGCTCCGCGTCATTGAGCGCCACCGCGGACTCGCCGGAGGAGAAGGGGCCGGCAATGGCCAGGACACCATCGTCCTGGATGAGCTTGCGGGCGCCGACCGACGCCTGTTTCGGATCGGAGCCGGTGTCGAAGCGGACGATCTCGACCGGCTTGCCGTTGATGCCGCCGGCGGCGTTGATCTCCTCGACGGCGATGTCGATGGCCGTCAGCGTCGGCTCGCCCGGACCCTTGAGCGGGCCGGCGGTGACGACGATGTTGCCGATCTTGATGGTTTCCTGCGCGTATGCGGTTCCCGCGGCGAGCAGGATCGCGGCTGCGGCGAGTATCGATCTGACTTTCATTTCGGTTCTCCTCTTGGGTCGTTTGTCTTTGCAGTTCCGTTCGCCGCTCACGCGTGTTCTCCAGACGCGTGTGACGACGAATTCTGGTGCCCGCCGAGATAGGCTTCGGTCAGGGTCGGGTTCCTGGACAGCGCTTCGGCTGTGTCCTCGAGCACGATGGAGCCGAGTTCGAGCACGTAGCCCCTGGCCGCGACCTCCAGCGCCATCGTCGTGTTCTGCTCGACGAGCAGGATGCCGATGCCAGACTGGCTCAACTCGACGATCAGG
>JBKBRJ010000095.1:0-9872 GCA_046292285.1 Mesorhizobium sp.
GCCCGCGGCTCTGCTCGGGGGAGAGCATCTCCGCGAGCGCGGTGCTGATGCGGCTGACGGGAATGGCGAAGCCGATGCCCTGGGCGAAGCGGAGGATGGCGACGTTCAGGCCGATGAGCTCGCCGCGGAGGTTGATGAGCGGGCCGCCGCTGTTGCCGGGGTTGATCGCCGCGTCGGTCTGGAGCCAATCGGCCACGTCCATGGCCTCGCCGTCGCGCTCGGGCCGGCGGGTCTTCGAACTGAGGATGCCGCGGCTGACGGAGCCGCCGAGGCCGAAGGGGTTGCCGAGGGCGACCACCGTCTCACCGAGGAAGAGGTCGTCCGGGTCCGCGAAGCTGACGGCATGGAAGCGCCGGCCGGCGCCTCCACCTCGAGCGCCGGCGCCGGGCCGCCATGGGAAAGCCGCAGCCAGCCGTCCGCGCCCCAGACGCATTTCTGGATCGCCGTCTCGCGGCCGAGCGGCGAACGCCGCGTGCCGGGCAGGGGCCGCGAGCATAGGTGCGTGTGGTAGACGGCGCCGTCCGGCGTCTCGACGATCTGGCCGTGGCCGGCCCGTTGCAGCGGCGCGTCTGGCGCATCCTTGGCCGTGATCGGGTGGATGTCGGGGTGCATCTCGTAGGGTCCGGCGATGTCGCGCGAGCGGGCCATCGTGACGGCATGATCGTAGCCCGTGCCGCCCTCGGCGGTGGTAAGATAGTACCAGCCGTCGCGCTTGAAGAGATGCGGCCCCTCCACCAGCCCGTGCGGGCTGCCGGCGAAGATGTTGCGGATCGGACCGACGAGCCGGCCGGCGGCCGCGTCATATTCCTGCAGCAGGATGCCGTCGAAGGAGGGGTGCTTCGGGCTGCCGCCGACGCCCGACGAGACGTGGCACCATTGCATGTTGAGGAACCATTTCCGCCCGTCGTCGTCGTGGAACAGCGAGGGGTCGAAGCCGCTGGAATTGACGTAGATGGGTTCCGACCACGGCCCCTCGATCGACGGCGCGGTGACGATGTAGTTGTGCGCGTCCTTGAAGTTGCCCTCCAGCCGCTTCACGTCGGTGTAGACCAGCCAGAACTGCCCGTCGGCATGGCTGAGGCAGGGCGCCCAGATGCCGCCCGAATCTGGGTTGCCGCGCATGTCGAGCTGGCTCGCCCGCGTCAGCGGCCGGGTGACCAGCCGCCAGTTCGCGAGGTCCCTCGAGTGATGGATCTGCACGCCCGGATACCATTCGAAGGTCGAGGTGGCGATGTAATAGTCCCCGCCGACGCGGCAGATCGACGGGTCCGGGTTGAAGCCCGGCAGGATCGGGTTGCGGATCATGGGCCTGGTCTCTCCTCCAGATGGCGTGCGTCATCTGTAACGTTACAGATTTTTGGCGCAAGACAAGAATGGCATTCCGGCCCGTCGCCCCGCGCGGGCGGCGCTACTGCCGCGCCGGCCCGGCCCGTTCCGCCGAGGCTGCCCACAGGTTGATGTCGCCCTCGCGCGCGTACTGGTCGATCTCGGCCAGTTCCGCTTCGCTGAAATGCGGGTTCTCCAGCGCGCCTACGCTGTCCTCCACCTGCTCGGGCCGGCTGGCGCCGATCAGCGCCGTGGTGACCCGGCCCCCCGAGCTCTGGGCGCGCAGCACCCAGGCGATGGCCATCTGCGCCAGCGTCTGGCCGCGCCGCTTCGCGATGGCGTCGAGCGCGCGGATGTTCTCGATGGTGCGCTCGTTGAGGAAGGCCTGGCGGAGCGACTTGCCCTGCGTCGCCCGGCTGCCCTCGGGAATGCCGTCGAGATATTTCGAGGTCAGCATGCCCTGCGCCAGCGGCGAGAACACGATCGTGCCGATGCCGAGCTCGTCCACCGTGTCGAGCAGGCCGTCCTCCTCGATCCAGCGGTTGATCATCGAGTAGCTCGGCTGGTGGATCAGGCAGGGCGTGCCGAGATCCTTCAGGATCGCGGCGGCCTCGCGCGTGCGCTGCGAATTGTAGGACGAGATGCCGGCATAGAGCGCCTTGCCGGAACGCACCGCCTGGTCGAGCGCGCCCATGGTCTCCTCCAGCGGCGTCTCCGGATCGAAGCGGTGCGAATAGAAGATGTCGACGTAGTCGACGCCGAGCCGCCTCAGGCTCTGGTCGAGCGAGGAGAGCAGGTACTTGCGACTGCCCCACTCGCCGTAGGGTCCCGGCCACATGCCGTAGCCGGCCTTGGTCGAGATCACCAGTTCGTCGCGGTAGCCGGCGAAGTCGGTGCGCAGGATCTCGCCGAAGGCCGTCTCGGCCGCGCCGGGCGGCGGGCCGTAATTGTTGGCGAGGTCGAAATGCGTGATGCCGAGGTCGAAGGCCTTGCGGCAGATCGCCCGCTTGGTGCGGTGCGGCGTGTCCTCGCCGAAATTGTGCCACAGCCCGAGCGACAGCGCAGGCAGCTTCAGCCCAGACAGGCCGCAGCGATTGTAGGTCATCGTTTCGTAGCGGTTGTCCGCCGGTGTCCACTGGGCCATGCGGCCTCCCTGTCGCTCTCGTCGTTGGGTGGGGTCTAACCGCCCCACGGCCCGTGATGCGCGCCCGGCCGGTCGAGCCGCTCGAAGCCGTGCGCGCCGAAAAAGTCGCGCTGCGCCTGCACGAGGTTGGCGGTGCCGCGCGCCGTGCGATAGGCGTCAAAATAGGCGAGCGACGCCGACAGCGCCGGCACGGGAATGCCGGCGAGCGCTGCCCGCGACACGGTGCGACGCAGCGAGGGCACGGCCTCCTGCATCAGGTCGACGAAACGCGGCGCCGCCATCAGATTGGCCGGCGGCTCGCCTTCGAAGGCCTCCGCGATGGTGTCGAGGAACTGCGAGCGGATGATGCAGCCGGCGCGCCAGATCCGGGCGATGGTCGCCATCGGCAGGCCCCAGTCGAAGTCCCGCGACGCCGCCTCCATCACCGCGAAGCCCTGCGCGTAGGCCGCGATCTTGCCGGCCAGCAGCGCCAGTTCCAGGTCGTCGACCGCCGCGCGGATGTCGGCCTGCCCGAAGCCCGCGCCGGGTGCGCCGTACAGCGCCTCGGCAGCCTGGCGCTCCGCCTTCAGCGCCGACAGGCCGCGCGCGGCCACCGCCGCCTCGATGGCGGTCGCGGGCACGCCCATCATCTGCGCCTCGATCACCGACCAGCGGCCGGTGCCCTTCTGGCCCGCGCTGTCGACGATCATGTCGACCATCGGCCGGCCGGTTTCGGGGTCCGTCGCCGCCAGAACCTTGGCCGTGATCTCGATCAGGTAGGATTCCAGCCGGCCGCCGTTCCATTGCTCGAACAGCCGCGCCATGGCGTCGGTGTCGAGCCGCGCGCCGTCGCGCAGGATGCCGTAGATCTCGGCGATCATCTGCATGTCGGCATATTCGATGCCGTTGTGGATGGTCTTGACGAAATGGCCGGCGCCGTTGCGGCCGAGCCAGGCGACGCAGGGCTCGCCCCGATACTTCGCCGAAATGGCGGTCAGCACGTCCCGGACGCGCAGCCACGAGGCCTGCGTGCCGCCGACCATGATCGAGGGGCCGTGCCGCGCGCCTTCCTCGCCGCCCGAGACGCCCATGCCGATGAAGGTGAGGCTCGAGCCTTCGAGTTCGGAAAAGCGCCGCATCGTGTCGCGGAAATTGGCGTTGCCGGCGTCGATCAGGATGTCGTCGGCCGAAAGAAGCGGCCGCAGCGCCGCGATCTGCTCGTCGACCGCCGCGCCCGCCTGCACCATCAGGATGATCGGTCGCGGCGGGCGGATCGCCGCAACGAGGTGGTCCAGCGTCTCGCAGGGCACGATCCGGTCGGCGAGTTCGCCGGCCGTTTCGGCGAAGCTCTTCGTCTTTTCCGTCGTGCGGTTCCACACCGCCACGCGATAGCCGTGCTCGGCGATGTTGAGGGCGAGATTGGAACCCATCACGCCGAGCCCGATCAGTCCGATTTCTGCCTGCTGCATGGTGCGTGTCTGGTCCGGGGAGTTTGAACGCGGGCTGGAGGCCGCAAGGATGGACCGGCGGCGAGAGTCGGTCAACGCGTTCCGATCGACATCATCCCTGCGCGAGAAAATCCTGGCGCGCCGGCGTGAAGCTGTCGACCAGCAGGCCCGGCTCCAGCGCCCGCACCCCGTGTACGAGGTTCGAGGGCACGATGAAACTCTGACCCTTCGACATCACCTCCGTCACCCCCGAGATCGTCACCTCGAAGCTGCCTTCTGCGACGTACGACGCCTGGACGTGCGGATGGTTGTGCAGCTTGCCGACCGCGTCCTTCTCGAAGGCGAATTCCACGATCATCAGCTGGTCGGTATGGGCCAGGATGCGCCGCCTGACGCCGGGATCGGTCGGCGTCCACTGGTCGTCGCTCGGCCGGATGAAGAGGGGGCTGTCCATCGTCATGTCTCTCCTATCGCGCCAGCCAGCCGCCATCGACCGGGATCACCGCGCCATGAATGTAGGTTGACGCGTCGCTGGCCAGAAACACGGCCGTCCCGCCGATGTCCGACGGGTGGCCCCAGCGGCCGGCGGGGATGCGCTTCAGGATGTCCTCGCGCCGCACCGGGTCGTTGCGCAGCGCCTCGGTGTTGTTGGTCTCGATGTAGCCCGGCGCGATGGCGTTGACGTTGATACCTTTCGCCGCCCACTCGTTGGCCAGGAGCCTGGTCAGTCCGGCCAGCCCGCTCTTCGACGCCGTGTAGGAGGCGACGCGGATGCCGCCCTGGAAGGAGAGCAGCGAGGCGACGTTGACGATGCGGCCGGTGCGTTCCGCCGCGAAGGCCTTGCGCGCGAAGGCCTGGCAGAGCAGGAAGACGGACTTCAGGTTGACGTCCATCACCGCATCCCAGTCCTCCTCCGGGAAGTCGACGGCGTCGGCGCGGCGGATGATGCCGGCATTGTTGACGAGGATGTCGATCGGCCCGTGCGCGTCCCAGGCCGCATCGAACATCGCCGCCACGCTCCCCGTGTCGCCGAGGTCGGCGGAAACTTCCAAGAGCTTGCCGCCGGCCGCCTCGACGGCGACGCGCGTGCCGGCCATCGAGGAGCGTCCGACGGCGAGGATCTCCGCGCCGGCTTGCGCCAGCGAGATCGCGATGCCCTGGCCGATGCCGGTGTTGGCGCCCGTCACCATGGCGCGACGCCCCGTCAGGTCGAAGACGTTTCTCAACGAAGGTCCCCCATCGCCACCGGGTCGACGTCGGTATAGTCGACATTGTCGCCGGCCATGGCCCAGATGAAGGCGTAGTTCGAGGTGCCGCAGCCCGAATGGATCGACCAGCCGGGCGAAAGGATCGCCTCCTCGTTGCGGATCACGAGGTGGCGCGTCTCGTCCGGCTCGCCCATGAAGTGGAAGACCCGGGCGTTCTCCGCGAGATCGAAGTAGAGATAGGCCTCCGAACGCCGGTCGTGCACGTGGCAGGGCATGGTGTTCCACACCGAGCCGGTGGCGAGCTGCGTCATGCCGACGACGAGCTGGCAGGTCTTGGCGCCTTCCGGGTGCACGAACTGGAAGATCGAGCGCTCGTTGGAGGTCTCGCGGCTGCCGAGGTCGAGCCGCTTGGCGTCGCCGATCTGGATCGTCCGGGTCGGGTGCGTCTGGTGCGCCGGCGCGCTGAGAAGATAGTACTTCGCCGGGCTGCTGGCATAGTCCGAGGCGAAGGCCACGTCCTGCGCGCCCATGCCGACATAGATCATGTCGCGCGCGCCGAGCGAAAAGCGCTCGCCGTCGACGGTCACGCTGCCCGCGCCGCCGATGTTGACGGCGATCAGTTCGCGCCGGTCGAGGAAGGCCCTGGTGCCGGTCGGTTTGATTGCCTCCAGCGCCAGCGGCCCGTCGGAGGGCAGGGCGCCGCCGACGATCATCCGGTCGTAATGCGTGTAGGTCAGCGACACGAGGCCGGGACGGAACAGGTCGCCGATGTGGAAATGGTGCCGCAACTCGTCCGTGCCCATGGCGGCGCCGGCGGCGGGGTCGATCGCGAAGCGCGACGAATACTCGGTGTTGCGGAGAGGTTCGGTCATGGACTTTCTCTTGGCTGCGGGATCGCGCTGGTCACGATCCGCGGGTGCGGGAGGGCGTGGCGATCGTCGCGGGGTCGAAGCCGGCAAGACGCTCGCGGTAGCGTTGCTGGCTCGCTGTCAGGTGCGCGCGCATGGCGTCGCGGGCGGCCTGGGGGTCGCCGGCCGAGATGGCCTTGATGATCTTCCAGTGCTCGCGCTGCAGGCCGACCTGATACTCCACCGTCAGCACGCTTTCGGTGCCCCACGGCGAGGCAACGTCGCAGGGAATGGTGCGGCTGCCCAGCGCGTCCAGCACCTCGACGTAGAAGGGGTTGTTGGTGGCCGCCGCGATCGCGCGATGGATGGCGAAGTCGGATTTTCCGGTTGCGAGCCGGGCGCCGAGCTGCCGGTCGAACTCGGCATAGGCCTCGTAGATTTGTGCTTCCTGGGCGCTGTTGCGCCGCTGCGCGGCGAGACCGGCGGACTCGATCTCGATGCCCATGCGCACTTCCAGGACGTTGAGGGCATGGCTGATCTTGTTGCCGACCTCCGCCGAGATCAGGCTGAAGGCGCTCGCCGGCTGCTCGACGACGAAGACGCCGGCGCCCTGGCGCGGCTCGACCAGCCCGTCGGCGGCGAGCGCGGCGATCGCCTCGCGCACCACGGTGCGGCTGACGCCGTAGGTCTGCGTCAGGCGGCTCTCGGTCGGCAGCTTCTGGCCGGGGGCCAGCGTTCCCGCGATCAGCTGCTGGCGCAGTTCGGCCACCACCCGGTCGGCGAGCTTCGGCCGCCGCTCGGGCCGTGCATCCTGAAGGGTGGACTCGCTCATCGCCCCCTCACTTGAAGACACTCGGCAGCCACAGCGACAGCGCCGGCACGTAGGTCACCAGCGCCAGCACGAGGAGGCCCGCGCCGTAGAACGGCCAGATCGAGCGCATCGCCTCCCAGACACTGATCTTGCCGACCGCGCAGGCCACGAACTGCACCGCCCCCACCGGCGGCGTGTTCAGCCCGATGCCGAGGTTGAGGATCAGGATGACGCCGAAATGCACCGGATCGATGCCGTAGGCCTGCGCGACGGGCAGGAAGATCGGCGTGACGATGATGATCGTCGGGCCCATGTCCATGAAGGTGCCGAGGACGAGCAGGATCAGGTTGAGCAGCATCAGGATGACCAGCGGGTTTTCCGACACCGCGTTCATCGACGCGACCAGCGCGGCGGGGACCCGCAGGAAGGCCATCAGCCAGGAGAAGGCGGCGGCCATGCCGATGATGACCAGCACCATCGCGGTGGTGCGCACGGCGCCGATCGTGGCGTGGACGAAGCCCTCCCAGGTCATCTGCCGGTAGACCAGCACCGTGACCAGCAGCGCGTAGAGCACGGCGATGCAGGAGCTCTCGGTCGCGGTGAAGACGCCCGAGCGCACGCCGCCGAAGATGATGGCGATGAGTAGCAGGCCGGGCAGGGCCACCGCGAAGAGGTGCAGCGCCATGGCGAAGCCCGGGAACGGCTCCGTCGGATAGCCGCGCCGCCGCGCCACGATGTAGGCGGTGGCCATCAGCGCGAGCGCCAGGAGCAGGCCGGGAAGGATGCCTGCGGTGAAAAGGTCGGCGATGGAGATCTGCCCGCCCGCCGAGATCGAATAGATGATCATGTTGTGCGACGGCGGGATCAGGAGCGCGATGAGGGCCGACATGGAGGTCACGTTGACGGCGTAGTCGGTCCCGTAGCCGCGCGCCTTCATCTGCGGGATCATCAGGCCGCCGACCGCCGCCGCCTCGGCGACCGCCGAACCCGAGATGCCGCCGAACAGCGTCGCCGTCACGATGTTGACCTGCCCGAGGCCGCCGCGAACGTGGCCGATCAGCGATGCCGCGAAGGCGACGATCTTCTGGGCGATTCCGCCTCGCACCATCAGGTCGCCGGCATAGATGAAGAAGGGGATGGCGAGCAGCGAGAAGACGCTCATGCCCGAGTTCAGGCGCTGGAACACGACCAGCGGCGGCAGGCCCATGTAGAGCACGGTCGCGAAGCTCGCGACGCCGAGGCAGAACGCGATCGGCGTGCCGGTGAGCATGAGCGTGACGAAGACGCCGAAGAGGATCCACAGTTCCATCGTCTTAGCCCTTGGTGCTTGCGGATATGTCGGCGTTGTCGAGTTCTGCGGCGATCTCGGCCGGCACGTCGTCGACGTCGTCCAGCGGCACGCCGGCCAGGCGCTTGACGATGCGCTCGGCCGCGAAGATGACGATCAGCAGGCCGCCGCCGACCACGGGGAAATAGTCGTGCGCGCCGGTGATGCCGAGCGACGGCAGGGTGGTGTTCCAGGTCAGCGACACGAGTTGCGAGCCGTACCAGACCATGCCGATCCCGAAGGTGAGGATGACGATGTCGGAGATCATGCGCAGCACGCGCTTGCCGCCCTTCGGCAGCACGTAGAGCAGCACGTCGAATCCGAGATGGAAGTTCTCGCGCACGCCGACGGCGGCGCCGAGGAAGATGAACCAGCTCATGATCAGGACGGCACCGGGCTCGGTCCAGCTCGGCGAATCGTTCAGGACGTAGCGGCAGTAGACCTGCCAGGCGACGAACGCGGTCATGGCCACCAGCCCGATGCCTGCCACCCAGAGGGCGGCTCGGCTGAGCAGGCCAAGGAGGGTCGCCACGCCTGCCAGTCTTTTGTCGGATGAAGCGTACACCTCGGCCCCCATGGATGCGAGAATGCGCCCGCCCGGCTTGCGCCGGGCGGGATAGGTAGCCCGGCCTACTGGGTGGCCTTGACGTCCTCGACCATCTTCTGCAGCACCGGATCGGTGACGTGCTTGGCGTAGACGGGCGCCATGGCGTCGATGAAGCCCTGTTTCTCCGGCGTGGTGATCATCGCGCCGGCGGCGATCACCCTGGCCTTGGATTCCTCGACCTTGGCCGACCACAGCTCGCGCTGCTTGGCGACGCTTTCCTTGGCGGCCTGCTTGAAGATCGCCTGGTCCTCGGGCGTCAGCTTGTCCCAGGCGGCCTTGTTCATGACGAAGACCTCGGGGAGGATGGTGTGCTCGTCGAGCGAGTAGTGCTTGGCGACCTCGAAGTGCTTGGCCGTGTCGTAGCTCGGGTAGTTGTTCTCGGCGCCGTCGATGACGCCCGTCTCGATGCCGGAATACACTTCGCCATAGGGCATCGGCGTCGCGTTGGCGCCCAGCGCCGCCACCATGTCGACGAAGATGTCGGACTGGATGACGCGGAACTTGAGACCCTTCAGGTCCTCGACGGAATTGATCGGCTTGGTGCGGTTGTAGAAGGAGCGGGCGCCGGCGTCGTAGTAGGCGAGCACCACCAGCCCGACCGGCTCGAAGGCCGCGGCGATCTGGTCGCCGATCGGACCGTCCATGACCTTGTGCATGTGGTCTTCCGAGCGGAAGATGTAGGGCAGCGCCGGGACGATCGTCTCCTTCACCGTGCCGTTGAACGGCGCCATGGAGATGCGGTTCAGCTCGATGACGCCCGAGCGCACCTGCTCGATCGTGTCCTTCTCCTGTCCGAGCTGCGCGGAGTGGTAGACCTCGACCGCGTAGCGGCCATTGGTGCGCTCCTTGACGAGTTCGCCGAAGTACTTGACGCCCTCGACGGTCGGATAGCCGTCGGGGTGGGTATCCGACGATTTCAGCGTCACCTGTCCATAGGCGGCGCCGAGCATGGCGACGCTGAAGGCCGCGGCCGCGGTCAGTTTCCTCATCAGGTTCATGGTTTCCTCCCTGTTTCCTGACTTTTCCTCAGAGCCGGTAGGCGCTCTTCGCCAGCCGGTATGCGAGATCGTGTGCGAGTTCGGCCGCCTCCTCCTCCACGAGCAGGCCCGCCCGGACCTGTTCGGCGAGGAAGCCGCAGTCCACCCGCCGCGCCACGTCGTGGCGCGCGGGGATG
>JBKBRJ010000096.1:0-9767 GCA_046292285.1 Mesorhizobium sp.
GCGAAGCCGGTCTGGATCCAGACGAGGATCGCCATCAGGAAGAAATTGTTCCAGAACGGGATCGAGATCCACACCTGCGGCTCGAGACCCAGCCAGGTGACGAAGGCGTTGAGCAGGCCGATCTGCGTCTGGTCGGCGGCGCGGTACTCGTAGATGAACTTCCAGATCACGCTGGCGCCGACGAAGGAGATGGCGAGCGGCATGAAGACCAGGCTCTTGGCGATGGTGCCCCACCAGATCCGGTCGGTGAGGACGGCGATCAGGAGCCCCAGGAAGGTGCAGAGCGCCGGCACGACGGCGAGCCAGAGCACGTTGTTGAGGATCGAGGCGCGGAACTCGCGGTCGCCCGCCGCCCAGAGGTAGTTGTCGAACCCGACGAAGCTCTGGCCGCCGCGGTCCATGAAGGACAGGCGCAGCGTCTCGGCGACCGGATAGATCAGGTAGACGGTCAGGATCAGCAGCGCCGGACCAACGAAGAGCCAGGGCCGGATCAGTCCCTGGCGTCGCAGATTGTCGATCGCCGCCGTCCCGCGCGCGGGAAAAACCAGTTCGAGCAGCCGGTTGGCGCCCCAGAAATAGGCCACGCAGCCGCCGACGCCGACGACGATGACCATCAAAGCCGAGATGATCTGGCCCGCCATGCCATCCTCCCG
The DNA here is from genome assembly GCA_046292285.1 of Mesorhizobium sp. Lineage (GTDB taxonomy): Bacteria > Pseudomonadota > Alphaproteobacteria > Rhizobiales > Rhizobiaceae > Aquibium. The sequence goes on from JBKBRJ010000096.1 coordinate 654, forward strand.
ATGACCGTTCGATCCCGACGAAGTGCCGTCTCCTCCCGGGCCTGGAAGCCCCCCGGCCCGGGAGGATCAGGTCCGCCGCATCACTTGATGGCGTCCCAGGCGCTCTGGATCTCGGCCGCCACCTGGTCAGCCGGCTTGCCGCCGACGAGGTCGATCATGCCAGTCCAGAAGGCGCCCGCGCCGATCTTGCCCGGCATCAGGTCCGAGCCGTCGAAACGGAAGGTGTCGGCGTCGACGAGAATCTCGCCCTGCTTCCTCAGCGCGTCGTTGGCATAGGCCTCGGGGTTGGCCGTCTTCAGCGGCGTCAGGAAGCCCGACTGCGCCATCCAGAGCTCATGGGCGAGCGGCGTCTGCAGGAAGGCGATGAAGGCGCGCGCGGCCTCCGAGTCCTTCGTGATCGTGAACAGCGTCCCGCCGCCCAGCACCGGCTTGCCGAGGTTCTTGTCGGCCATCTCCGGCAGGTAGAAGAAATCGGCATCGACGCCGAGTTCGGTTCCGTCCGGGAAGAAGGAGGAGATGAAGGACGCCTGGCGGTGCATGTAGCACTTGGGCGGAATGTCGAAGAGGCCCTTGGGACTGTCGCGGAAGTCGGTCGCCGCCACGGCCGCCCTGCCGCCTGACACATTCGCGTCCGTGGTGGCGATGTCGGCGAAGATCTTCATGGCCGCCACCACGCGCTCGTCGGTGAACGGAATCGCGTTCGAGGTCCACTGGTCGTAGACCTCCGGCGGCTGGGTGCGCAGCATGATGTCCTCGACCCAGTCGGTCGCCGGCCAGCCCGTCGCGCCGCCCGATCCGAGGCCGATGCACCAGGGCGTGCCGCCGTCCTCGACGATTTGCTTCTGCAGCGCCATCAATTCGTCCCAGGTGGTCGGCACCTCGTAGCCGGCCTCCTCGAAGTTTTCCGGCACGTACCAGACCAGCGACTTCAGGTCGGCCTTGTAGGGAAAGCCGTAGAACTGCGCCTGTCCGTCCTGGCCGACATAGGTGCCGAGATCGACCCAGGACTGGCCCGCGCCGTAGTTCTCGCGCACGAAATCCGCAGCGTCCTCGCCGAGCGGCGCAAGCAGGCCCTTCGAGGCGAGGTCCTGGATAAGACCCGGCTGCGGCAGCACCGCGATGTTGGGCGGGCTGCCGGCCTGCGTGTCGATGACGATCTGCTGCTCGTAGTTCTCCGACGAGGAATAGGTCAGGTCGACGCCGGTCGCCTCGCTGAAATAGGCGAGCACGGAACGCACCAGCGTCTCGTCCTCGCCGCGCCATGGCCCGAAGACCGACAGCGACTGGCCGTTCAGATCCATCTGCCTGAGGTATTCGAAGTCGTCCCAGTTGAAGCGTTCATCCTCGCCGGGGGCGAACTTCAGCTGGGCGGATGCCGGCGTGGCAAGGGCCAGAGCCAGCAATGCCGCGCTGGCGAACAGTGTGTGCTTCATCGTCTTCCTCCCGATGGCAACAACGTCTTCGTGAACTTCTTGTTTGACGGTCCCTCCCCGCCTGGAGGACAGAGTGTCCCGGATCGATGCGTCATGCAACCTTCAGACGTCAGAAAGTCGCGCCGGGGCGCGGGGAGATGGAACGGGAGGGACGTCGTCCGGGCCAGCCACCACCACGGCGCCGGCAGCGAAGCGATCGGCGTTGACGGCCGGGCGGCCGGACCCTATCCCGGAGCGGGTACGAACCGGCCGAGGCGGCGGTAGTCGCGGCCGTCCGGCATTCGCGGGAGGATGGAATGCGTATCGTCGTCACCGGAGCGGGAGGCTTCATCGGCCGGGAACTGATCCGGCGGCTCGCCTCGGGCGGGCTTCGCGACGTCGCGCCGGAGGCAAAGATCATCGCCATCGATAAAGCGCTGCCGCCGGAGAGCCTGCCGCTCGGCATCCGGCCGGTCATCGGCGACATCGGCGACGCCGAACTTCTCGACGCAATAACCGCCGAGCCGATCGACGTGCTGTTCCATCTCGCTGGCATTCCGGGCGGCGCGTCCGAAGGCGATTTCGCGCTCGGCTGGCGGGTCAACGCGCTGGCCACGATGGGGCTGGTCGAGCGGCTGGCGCGCCAGGCGAGGCCGGCCCGCATGGTGTTTTCCTCCACCATCGCCGTGTTCGGCGTCCCGCTGCCACGCGACAGGGTGAATGATGAGACGCTACCGTTGCCGACGCTGAGCTACGGCGCGCAGAAGCTGATGATGGAGACGCTGCTGACCGACCACGCACGACGCGGCACGATCGACGCGCTCAGCCTTCGCCTGCCCGGCATCGTGGCGCGGCCGCGCCGCCCCGGCGGCCATCACTCGGCCTACATGAGCGAGATCTTCCATGCGCTCGCGGCGGGCGAGAGCTACACCTGCCCGGTGTCGGCGGGATCGACGTCGTGGATGATGTCGCGCCATCGCTGCGTCGAAAACCTGCTGCACGCGGCGACCCTGCCCGCCGAACGGATCGGCGCGCGCCGGGCCTTCTGCCTGCCGGCGCTTCGGCTGTCGATGGGCGAGGTGGTGGAGGCGGTGGCAGAGCGTTTCGGAGCCGGCGTGCGCGAGCGGGTGACATTCGCGCCGCAGCCGGCGCTGGAGGCGCAGTACGGGTCCTACCCGCCGATCGACACGGCGATCGCCGACGGCCTCGGCTTCCACCACGACGGCGACGCCGCGACGCTGCTGGCCCGGGCGCTGGAGCTTGCCGAAGCCTGACCGGCCAGCCCCTCAATACCAGACGCCGCCGCGCCGGATGCGGATGCGCGGCCGGCCGTCGGGCGCGGCGAGCGGGCCGGGGTGGGCGGGTCGATCGTGGTCCAGGGGCGCGAGCGGATGGTCCGCGGCGAGCCGCGAGGCGATGCGGCGATAGTCGACCGGTCCCCGTCGGCCGATGCTCGGAACGAAGCTGCGGCCCGCCCGAAGCGGTCGCTGGACCACATCCACGACCGGCGCGGGCTCCGCCAGGTCGTGCGCCGACTTGAGCGCCATCAGTCGCTCTATGCGCTCCTCCGTCACCGGGTGGCTGCGCAGCACGGAGGCGTCCGGCAGGCGGCCGCCGGGCAGCATCAGTCGATCCCAAAGGTTGCGCTGGGCGCGCTCCAGCTTGGCGAGCGCGGAGGCGAGGCCGCCCGGATCGCCGGTCAGGATCGCCGCGCCGAGGTCGGCGTCGAACTCGCGGGTGCGCGACAGCGCAAGCTGCAGCAACCCGCCGACGGTCGGCGAGGCCAGCAGCACCGTCACCGCCAGCCACGGCACCTGCGCCTCGTAGCCGCCGGCGAAGCCGAGCAGGTTCAGCACCAGAGAGAACAGGCCAACCGTCGCCATCGTCGAGGTGAAACGCGACACCATGTCGGCAAACGCCATCACCTTCACATCCTCATTGGCGATATGGCTCATCTCGTGCGCCAGCACCCCGGCGAGCTCACGCGCCGTCATGCGCCGGACCAGCCCGTCGGTGACGGCAATGACGGCATCGTCGCGGCGCCCGACGGCGAAGGCGTTCATGATATCCGACGGCACGACATGGAGCCTGGGCACCGCCGGCAGGTCCGCACGGCGCGCCAGTTCCTCGACGAGATCGACCCCGAGCGGAAACTCCCGCCGCGACACCGGGCGGGCGTCGTACATCGACAGCACCATTTTGGGGCTGACGTTGCGCGCCATCGCCATGGTGATCGCGCCGAAGACGAGGGCGAAGACGACGCCCGGCCCGCCCGCGAAGGCAAACGCGCTGACGGCGAGCAGCAGGAGGCTGCCGGCTGCGAGCAGCCAGGTGTGCAGCGTGTTCATCGCGCGGTGGCGGCGCTGCTCGAAGAGGTCGAGGTGGGACGAGGCGTTCATGGTTTCGAATATAGGGTCTGGATACGTCGATTTTCCAATCCCTCGGGTTTTCCAGCGCGGAGCGGGGCTGGTCGTGCAAAGACTGCCCGTGCAGAGGAGGCGAGCCCGCTTGCACGCAAAAGGTCCTGTTCTTATATACGCCCCGACGCTCAAAAGCCGTGCCAGCCGGGCATGGGGACGGGGCAAAATCCTGACAACAGGGGCTGCCGACTGGAACGCCGGTATGGGTCCTGGCAGCCTGCTAAGCGGAGAGAACTGCAATGGCTAAAGTTATCGGTATCGACCTCGGAACGACCAATTCCTGCGTCGCCGTGATGGACGGCAAGGACGCCAAGGTGATCGAGAACGCGGAAGGCGCGCGCACCACGCCGTCGATCGTCGCCTTCAGCGACAGCGACGAGCGACTCGTCGGCCAGCCGGCCAAGCGCCAGGCCGTGACCAACCCCGAAGGCACCATCTTCGCGGTGAAGCGGCTGATCGGCCGCCGCTACGACGACCCGGTGACCGAGAAGGACAAGAAGCTCGTCCCCTACAAGATCGTCAAGGCCGACAATGGCGACGCATGGGTCGAGGCGCAGGGCACGAAGTACTCGCCCTCGCAGATCTCCGCCATGACGCTGCAGAAGATGAAGGAGACGGCCGAGTCCTACCTCGGCGAGAAGGTCGAGAAGGCGGTCATCACCGTCCCGGCCTATTTCAACGACGCCCAGCGCCAGGCCACCAAGGACGCCGGCAAGATCGCCGGCCTCGAGGTGCTGCGCATCATCAACGAACCGACGGCTGCCGCGCTCGCCTACGGCCTCGACAAGAAGAAGGCCGGCACCATCGCGGTCTACGACCTCGGCGGCGGCACCTTCGACATCTCGATCCTCGAGATCGGCGACGGCGTCTTCGAGGTGAAGTCGACCAACGGCGACACCTTCCTCGGTGGCGAGGACTTCGATATGCGCCTGGTCGAGTACCTCGCGGCCGAGTTCAAGAAGGAACAGGGCATCGACCTGAAGAACGACAAGCTCGCGCTCCAGCGCCTGAAGGAAGCGGCCGAGAAGGCCAAGATCGAGCTGTCGTCCTCGGCCCAGACCGAGATCAACCTGCCGTTCATCACCGCCGACGCCTCGGGTCCGAAGCACCTGACGATGAAGCTCACCCGCGCCAAGTTCGAGGCTCTGGTCGATGACCTCGTGCAGCGCACCATCGAGCCCTGCAAGGCGGCGCTCAAGGATGCCGGCGTGAAGGCGGCCGAGATCGACGAGGTGGTTCTCGTCGGCGGCATGACCCGCATGCCCAAGATCCAGGAAGTGGTGAAGCAGTTCTTCGGCAAGGACCCGCACAAGGGCGTCAACCCCGACGAGGTCGTGGCCATGGGCGCGGCCATCCAGGCCGGCGTTCTGCAGGGCGACGTCAAGGACGTCCTGCTGCTCGACGTGACGCCGCTGTCGCTCGGCATCGAGACGCTCGGCGGCGTGTTCACCCGCCTGATCGACCGCAACACCACGATCCCGACCAAGAAGAGCCAGGTCTTTTCCACGGCCGAGGATTCGCAGTCGGCGGTGACGATCCGCGTCTTCCAGGGCGAGCGCGAGATGGCGGCCGACAACAAGATGCTCGGCCAGTTCGACCTGGTCGGCATTCCGCCCGCGCCGCGGGGCGTGCCGCAGATCGAGGTCACCTTCGACATCGACGCCAACGGCATCGTCAACGTGTCGGCCAAGGACAAGGGCACCGGCAAGGAGCACCAGATCCGCATCCAGGCCTCGGGCGGCCTCTCCGACGCCGAGATCGAGAAGATGGTGAAGGACGCCGAGGCCAATGCCGAGGGCGACAAGAAGCGCCGCGCGCTCGTCGAGGCGAAGAACCAGGGCGAGGCTCTTGTGCACTCCGCCGAGAAGTCGCTCAAGGAGTATGGCGACAAGGTTTCCGAGGCCGACCGCACCGCGATCTCGGATGCGATCGCCTCGCTGAAGACCGCGCTCGAAGGCGAGGACCTCGCGGACATCCAGGCCAGGAGCACGGCGCTGACCGAAGCCTCGATGAAGCTCGGCCAGGCCATGTATGAGGCCAGCCAGGCCGAAGCCGCCGCGGCCGACGCGAAGGCGGATGCCCAGAAGGCCGGCGAGGACGTGGTCGACGCCGACTTCGAGGAGATCGACGACGACAAGAAGAAGTCGGCCTGATCGATCCACGACCCGAACGAACGAAGGGGCCGGCGTTCCTGCGAACGCCGGCCCCTTTTTCATGAGATGAGCCACGCGAGAGGTGGGCGGCGGCGATCGGCCTTCGCGCGCGATCAGCGTGGCGCGGAGGCCGGCGCGATCCGCCGCAGGACGGGCGCTCCCCCGACCGGATCGCGGTCGAGGACCAGCGCGGCGCCGTCCTCGCGCATCGAGACGACGAGGGAGAGCGACTGGAACTCCGCCTTCATCGGATCGTCGGCATCCTTGAAGCCGCGCAGGCCGCCGGCAAGGCCGAGCGGCGCCTCGCCCGGCGCGGCGATCGCCAGAAGCGCGCCGTCGCGCAGGACGAGGCTGCCGTCGATCCCCACCGCGACCGGGCTGCCGCGCAGATCGGGCGACAGCATCGCCTCCGCGATCGTCTCCAGCGTCTCGGGGTCGAGCCGCAGATGGCGCCAGCGCCGTTCCGCGCCGGTCGCCTCCGCCCGATCCCGGATCAGCACGTGGATGCCGCCGACGGCATCGGCCAGCACGCGCGTGTCGGTCGGCTCCCGCGCCGCCAGCTCGACGATCCGCAAGCCCCAGTTCCCGCCGTCGCGCCGCAGGTCGATGAGAAATATTCCTTCGTCGCCGAGACCGAAGCTCTCGTTCAGGAGAAGCAGCCGATCCGGCCCGAGCGAAGCGACGCTGCGCGGATTGTCGATGCCGGCGGGATCGGCCGGGCCATCGACGGGGCCGAAGGGCAGGACGGTCTCGATCCTCCCGCCGACCTTGCCGTAGGCGAAACCCGCATGGACGCGGCCGTCGATCACCTCGACCCGCTCCTCGACCAGCATCAGCGATCCGTCGGGCGCGAAGGCGAGTTCGCGGCTCGTCCCGTCGGGCAGCATCGCGGGCGCGGGACGGTCGAACGCGATCGCGGTCGGCAGGGTCGTCACCGCCCCGCCGCGGCCGGAATCGCGCGGCCGGCGCGCCTCCCACCAGGGATCGAGATGCTCGGCGCGCAGTTCGGCGAGCGGCGGCAGGTCGCGCGCCAGAAGCGTCGTCTGCCGCGCGAAGAAGGCGGAGGCGTAGGGCGTCATCGTCTCGGCGGTCGGCTGGCGCACCTCCATGATCCGGCAGTCGGCCTCGATCGCTGCGAAATACGGCGGGTCGTAGCGATCGGACGACGCGACGAGGGCGTTGATGGCGGCGATCAGTGCGCGATAGCGGCCGCGCAAATGCGCGAAGTCGTCGCTGGCGTCCGCGAGGTCGTCCAGCATGGCGGCGGCCAGACGGTCGGCGAGATATTCGCGGCAGTTGATCGAGCCGCCCCACCGCTCCTCGTGATCGGGATCGTAGCGATAGGTGACGGCGTGGCCATATTCGTGGGCCGCGACATAGAACTGGTTGAACCGCGCCATCCGCAGCGCCTCCCCCTCGTCCGCGAAGAAGGCGCGCCAGTCCCAGCGCCCGCCGGTCAGCAGATCGCTCCAGCCCGCCCAGTAGGCGGCCTCCTCGCCGTCGCGCGGCATCTCCGCGACGAGGATCGTATCGGTGAAGCCGTCATACCAGTTGACGACCCTGTCGAACGGCTGCAGCCGCCAGGCCAGTCCCTCGTTGACCGAGATGCCCGCATCGCGGAAGCGCCCGGCGACCAGGCGCCCCATCGCGATCGTGTCCGCCCTGTCGATGGCTGCGATCAGTTCGACCGGATCGGACGCCCGCGCGCTCCCCGCCGCGAAGACCATCAGAGCCGCCAGCAGCCGTCGCATCCCGTCCCCCTCCGTCCGGTCGCTCATCTTAACGAACAACCTAGCTCGACCATCCTACATCATGTCCCGGCCGGATGAACCCGGCGCCTGCCTCGCCCCGGCCGCAAGTCCGCGGGCGCCGGCGCTGGCGTCGGCTGGAAAGCCCGGTCCGCTTATGCCGAATCGGCCATTCTGGCGCCCGATCGACAAAAAAAGGCGGCCATGAGGCACGCCTGCTATGGCGCATGTGCGCCGGCTTTACTAAATCGGGGCCTGCGGTGGGCGCCTTTGGCGCGCCGGCCAACCCGACAGGCAGCAGGATGATCCGCAAGCACCATGAAGGCTGATTTCTACGAGATGCTGGGCGTCGCCAAGGGCGCGACGGAAAAGGACCTCAAGGCGGCTTTCCGCAAGCTGGCCATGGAGTGCCACCCGGACCGCAATCCCGGAGACGCCGACGCGGAGCGGCGCTTCAAGGAAATCAACGAGGCCTACGAGACCCTGAAGGATCCGCAGAAGCGCGCGGCCTACGACCGCTTCGGGCATGCAGCCTTCGAGAATGGCGGAATGGGCGGCGGCGGCGGTTTCGCGGGCGCTGGCGGCTTCGCCGACATCTTCGAGGATATCTTCGGCGAGATGATGGGCGGCGGGCGGCGACGCTCGTCGGGCGGGCGCGAGCGCGGCGCCGATCTCCGCTACAACATGGAGATCACGCTCGAGGAAGCGTTCAACGGCAAGACCGCGCAGATCCGCGTCCCGAGTTCCATCACCTGCAACGAGTGCACGGGGACGGGGGCGAAGCCGGGAACGCAGCCGGTCACCTGCTCGACCTGCGGCGGTGCTGGCCGCGTGCGCGCCCAGACCGGCGGTTTCTTCTCCATCGAACGCACCTGCCCGACCTGCCAGGGCCGCGGCCAGACCATCAAGGATCCCTGCCCGAAATGCGATGGCCAGGGCCGCGTCACCGAGGAGCGCACGCTCTCGGTCAACATCCCGGCGGGCATCGAGGACGGCACGCGCATCCGCCTGTCGGGCGAGGGCGAGGCGGGCACGCGCGGCGGACCCTCGGGCGACCTCTACATCTTCCTCTCGGTCGCGCCGCACGAGTTCTTCCAGCGCGAGGCGGAGAACCTCTTCTGCACCGCGCCGATCTCGATGACGACCGCGGCGCTTGGCGGGTCCTTCGAGGTAGCGACGCTCGACGGCACGCAGACGCGGGTGAAGATACCCGAAGGCACGCAGAACGGCCGCAAGTTCCGAGTCAAGGGCAAGGGCATGCCCGTCATGCGCCAGAACATGGTGGGCGACCTGATCATCCAGGTGGCGGTGGAGACGCCGCAGAACCTGACGAAGCGGCAACGTGAACTGCTGGAGGAGTTCGACAAGCTCTCCTCGACCG
>JBKBRJ010000097.1:0-9018 GCA_046292285.1 Mesorhizobium sp.
CGACCGCGACCTCGATTGCCTTTGGGCAGAGAACCGGCCGGACGGCTGGATCGGCGAGGTTTTGTGCGGCGACGACAGCGCGGCGATGCTCGCCAGAGAAGACGCGGACCGGCTACGGCAGGCCCGCGCGGCCGCGCTTTCGGGCGCCGAGCGAAGCTATGCCGAAATGCGGTTCCCGGATCCGGCCGGCGTTCGTTGGTTCGATATCTGGATCGATGCGGATCGCGTCGATGACGAGATTCGCGGCGTCATCATCACCGCCGTCGAGGTCACCGACAGGAGGCGGCGCGAGGACGCGCTGCGAATGCTGCTGCGCGAAGTCAGCCACCGGTCGAAGAATCTCCTCGCCATCATCCAGTCGATCGCCAACCAGACCGGCCGTTATTCAGGGACGATCTCCGAGTTCCTGCAGCGCTTTCGCGGCCGCCTCCAATCGCTCGCGGCATCGCAGGACCTGGTGACATCATCGAACTGGCGCGGCGCGAACCTGCACGAACTGGTCGCCGGCCAGGTGATTCGCTTTTGTCCCGATCCGGTGCGCAACCTGCGGCTCGAGGGCGGCAATCCGTATCTGAACCCGAACGCCGCGCTTCACGTCGGCCTGGCGCTGCACGAACTGGCCGTCAACGCCGTGAGTCACGGCGCATTGTCGCGGCCGGACGGCCTGGTGACGATCGCGGCTCAGCCGATCCAGGCCGAGGACGGCGGCGAAGAGATGGAACTCACCTGGCGCGAGCGTATCGCCGGCGACGCCGCGCGCCCTGCCGGGGGGAAATTCGGAAGCCTTGCCCTCGAGCGGGTCGTTCCCACGTCGCTGAACGGCAGCGCGACGCTGAAGATCAGCCCGGAGGAACTTGTCTATCGGCTGGTGATTCCGCCGGAGAACTACGAAATCGGCTGACGAATCCGTCGCACCGAAAAAAATGCCGGCGCAAAGGCCGGCAAGGTTAGCGACGGAGACATGGGCGGGGGCGTGTGCCTCCGTCGCCCGCCTTGCGATGGGGGATATTGCAAGACGCTGCCGCCAAACGCCGGTCGCGCCGGATGGTTCCCCGTTAAGATTTTTTTTCCCCAATGCGATCTTTTTCGCAGTCGACCCCCATTATAGGCGTATTGAGGGGATCGTCTCGGAACCTCCGGCGGCGTTCGGAGTTTCAGGTAGCGTCGGTGCTGCGCCGAGTTGTCCGATTGTCGCACCGTTGGCACTTGGACAAAATTGGGGCAAAGTCTTCGGCGAACCTGTCGCGGGACGGGTAACCGGGCACGAAATCAGGAGAACGGGAAATGATGAAGATTGTCTACGCAGCGGTCGCTGCCCTCACGCTGGCGATCACCGGCTGCACAACCGCCGAGCAGGCCGGAACGGTGGGCGCGGTTGGCGGCGCCTTGATCGGCGGCGCGGCCGGCGGAACCCAGGGCGCGCTGATCGGCGCGGTGGCTGGCGGCGTCGGCGGCTACCTGATCGGCCGCACCGCCGACGGGCGCTGCCGCTACCGCACCCGCGACGGCCGGATCGTCTACGATCGCTGCTACTGATCGCCCGGCTTCCGGACGACGAGAAAAGCCCGGCCGCGAAGCCGGGCTTTTTTCATGCCGGGAGGCGGGACGAACCGATCGTTTCAGGCGGCTTCCGCCGCCATGGCGCCGGGACCGGGCGTCGCGCCGGGCGGGCACTTGCCGAGGATGATCATGCCGAGCACCTCGTCCTTGGTAACGTCCTGCGTGCGGGCCGTGCCGACCACCTGGCCGTTCTTCATGACGCAGACGCGGTCGGCGAGATCGAACACGTCGTGGATGTCGTGGCTGATCAGGAAGATGCCGATGCCGTCGGCCTTGAGCTGCTTGACGAGTTCCCCGACCTGCGCGGTTTCCTGCGGCCCGAGCGCCGCGGTCGGTTCGTCCATGATCAGGATGCGGGCGTTGAACAGGATGGCGCGGGCAATGGCCACCGACTGGCGCTGGCCGCCCGACAGCTTCACCACCGGCTCCTTGAACCGCACGAAGCGCGGGTTGAGCCGGCCCATCACCTTGCGCGCCTCCGCCTCCATCGCGACGTCGTCGAGCGTGCCCCAGGCGGTGACGAGTTCGCGGCCGAGGAACAGGTTGGCGGCGGCGTCGACATTGTCGGCGAGCGCGAGCGTCTGGTAGATCGTCTCGATGCCGTAGGCCTTGGCGTCGCGCGGATTGGCGATCGTCGCCTCCTCGCCGTTGACGCGGATCTCGCCCGCGTCGCGCTTGTAGGCGCCCGACAGGATCTTGATCAGGGTGGACTTGCCTGCGCCATTGTGGCCGAGCAGCGCCACGACCTCGCCCGGATAGAGATCGACGGAGGCGTCGTCGACGGCGCGAATGCCGCCAAACGCGATCGAGATGTTTTTCAGTTCGACGAGCGGCGGACCCTTGCGTTCCATGACGGTCCCTCTCCCTAATGAACCCGCTTGCGGTAGAGCGTGTCGAGCCAGACCGCGACGACGAGCACGAGTCCGACGACGATATTCTGCAGCGGCGTGTCGACGCCGAGCAGGATCATGCCGGTGGCCAGCGACTGCATGAGCACGGCGCCGATCATGGCGCCGGCGACCGTGCCCGACCCGCCCGCGAGCGAAGTGCCGCCGATGACGGCCGCGGCGATGACCAGCAGTTCATCGAGCGTGCCCTGCGCGTTGGTGGCGGCGTTGAGCCGGGCGGTCGAGATCGCGGCGCCGATGGCGGCGAGGCCGCCCATCAGCATGAAAATCTTCATCGTCACCCAGCGGGTGTTGATGCCGGCGAGCTCGGCCGCCTCCGGATTGCCGCCGATGGCGAAGACGTAGCGGCCGAAGCGCGTCCGGGTGGAGATGAAGGACATCACCACGCCGACGCCGATGGCGATCAGCACGGGAATCGCGATGCCGTGGGCGATGAACAGCCCGCCCTCGGGAAGGTCGATGTTGTTCTCGCGGGCATAGGCGCGCACGATGCCGATCGGCCAGGGATAGGAATTCGCGATCCAGACCGCGCCGAGGATGACCGCGCAGGCGACCCCGGCCAGGAAGAACTCGGCCCAGACCGGGCGCAGCGGAAACTGGAAGCGCTGGCGCTGACGGCGGCCGTTAAACAGCAGCAGGATCACGGCCGCGCAGGCGACAAGGCCCACGATCCAGCTCGCCGTCGATCCGATCGAGCCGGCTGGACCGCCACCCATCAGGCGGAAGGTCTCGTCCATGGGCGCGACCGTGCGGCCCGACGTGACCCACCAGGCCGCGCCGCGCCAGACCAGCAGGCCGCCGAGCGTGACGATGAAGGCTGGCACGCCGAGGAAGGCGATGACGTAGCCCTGCAGCGCGCCGATGAGCACGCCGACGAGGACGCCGACGACAAGCGCGATCACCCAGATCGCCGGATGGCCGAAATCGAGGTAGCGCGGCAGGATCTCGGCCTGGGTGACGCCGATGATCATGCCGACGAAGCCGAGCACCGAGCCGACCGACAGGTCGATGTTGCGGGTGACGATGACCAGCACCATGCCGGTGGCCATGACGGCGACCGAGGACGACTGGACCGAGAGGTTCCACAGATTGCGCGGCGTGAGGAACAGCCCGTTGGAGAAGATGTGGAAGCCGAGCCAGATGATGAGCAGCGCGCCGATCATGCCCAGCATGCGCGTGTCGAGTTCGGTCGCCTTGAGGAAGCCGGCCACCGGGCCGAGTTCGGTCGACCGGGCACGATCCGCGGGCGCCGTCGAAGTCGCGTCGGACATGGTTTCCTCCCCCCGTGGGGCTGCTTCGCCCCAGCCGTCTTGCGCGGCGTTCGGTTACGGACGTTACGAGGTCAGATTAGGCTTGCGCCGCGGCTCTCGTCAAACCGCGGCGCAAGTGAGCTCGGATGGCTCGGGTCAGTTGCAGGCGGCGACGCTGCCCGCGGCGACGCCCTGGCAGAGCGCTTCCTTGGAAATCCAGCCCGCGTCGACGACGGTCGCGAGGTTGTCCTTGGTGATGGCGACGGGGGTCAGGAACACCGCGTCGACTTCCTTGCCGCCGGGCGTGGTGAACTTCACCGCGTTGGGGATGGCGCTCATCTCGGTGCCGTCGGCGAGCGCGGAGGCGATCTCGGCGGCGTTCTTGCCGAGCTCGCGCGCGTCCTTCCAGACCGAAACGGTCTGCGTGCCGAGGGCGACGCGGTTGAGCGCCGCATGGTCGCCGTCCTGGCCGGAGACCGGGATGCCCGCCAGGCCCTGCGCGGTGAGCGCCGCCACGACGCCGCCCGCGGTGCCGTCGTTGGAGGCCACGACCGCGTCGATGGCGTTGTTGTTGGCGGTCAGGATCTGCTCCATGTTCTTCTGGGCGTTGGCCGGCAGCCAGCCGTCGGTGTAGGCCTCGCCGACATTCTTGACCTTGCCGGAATCGATGGCTTCCTTGAGCACTTCCATCTGGCCGGAGAAGAGGAAGTCGGCGTTCGGATCGGACGAGGAGCCCTTGATGAAGGCGTAGTTGCCCTCGGGCTGGACCTTGAACACCTCGCGGGCCTGCATGCGGCCCACTTCCTTGTTGTCGAAGGTCAGGTAGAAGGCGTTCTCGTTCTCGATGAGACGGTCGTAGCCGACGACCGGAATGCCTTCGGCGACGGCCTTCTCGACGGCCGGGCCGATGGCCGAGGCGTCCTGAGCGAGGATGATCAGGGCATCGGCGCCCTGCGCGATCAGCGCCTCGACGTCGGTGAGCTGCTTGGCGGCCGACGACTGGGCGTCGGCGGAGATGTACTTGTCGCCGGCGGCCTCGATGGCGGCCTTCATCGCGGCTTCGTCGGTCTTCCAGCGCTCCTCCTGGAAGTTCGACCAGGACACGCCGATCGTCTTGTCCTTGGCGAGCGCGCCGCCGGCGAACGACAGGCTGAATACGGCGCAGCTGAGCGCCAGAATGGTCTTCCTCATGCTATCCTCCCGGTGCATCGTTGCACATACAGAACCGGCGCGATTCCCTGCACGGCGGGACCGCCCGGCAAACAGCCCCTTTAATTCGAGGCTCGAAAAAAATAGTGACTCACCCGGCAAGCTGTGTCAACATGATTCTGGAGCGACCTAACGTATTGCAATGCAACATCAATTCTGTTGCATTGCGATTGGAGGGCTCGGGAAGGAGCAGGCCGCGATGACGGCGATCACACGGTCGGACGACGTTCGCAGGCAGAACCGGCGCGTGGTGTTGTCCGTGCTGCGGCGGCATGGGCGCCTGTCGCGCACGGACATCTGCGCCTCGACCGGACTGTCAGCCTCCACCGTCTCGGCCATCACCGCCGACCTGATCGACGAAAACATCCTGCGCGAGGTTCGCGACGCCGAGATGACGGGCTCCCGCCGGGGGCGGCCGCAGGTGGCGCTCGGCCTCAACCCGGAAGCGGCGACGGTGATCGCAGTGGTCCTGTCGATGAACTCGCTCTCGGCGGCGCTCATCAACTATGCCGGCGAGGTGGTCGCCACGGTCCAGCGCAAGCTGCCGACGCTGACGCTGCCGAGGGACGAACTGGTGCATGCCGCCGTCGCCATCACCGGCGACCTGATCGCACAGTCGGCAAAGGCCGGCATGCGCGTGCGCCGCATCGTCTTCGGCGTGCAGGGTATTACGGATTCGGGATCGCGCATGCTGCTCTGGTCGCCGATCACCCAGCACACCGACGTCGGCTTCGCCGATGCGATCGAACAGGCCTTCGGCATCCCGACGACCATCGAGAACGACTGCAACATGATCGCGCTGGCGTTGCGGGAACACAGGCCCGACCAGTACCGCGACAACTTCATCGCCGTCATGCTGTCGCATGGCATCGGCATGGGGCTCGTGCTGAAGGGACAGCTCTTCCTGGGCACCACCTCGTCGGGCGCGGAATTCGGGCACATGAACCACGTGCCGGAAGGCGCGCTCTGCCGCTGCGGCCGGCGGGGCTGCGTGGAGGCCTATGCCGGCAACTACGCCATCTGGCGCAGCGCCAAGGGCCTGCCCGAGGAGGACGCCCCGGCCATCGACATCGGCGACGACGAAATGCAGGCGCTGGCCGACGCGGCCCGCGACCATGACGGCCCCGAGCGCGAGGCCTACCGCCGGGCCGGCGAGGCGCTGGGCTACGGGCTGGGCTCGCTGTTCTCGCTGATCGACCCGGCGCCGGTGATCTTCATCGGCCAGGGCGCGCGCGCCTTCGACCTGATCGAGGGACCGATGCGCGAGGCGATCGCCAAGACCGCCGGCGGCCAGCATCACCGCCTGCCGCGGTTCGAGACCGAACCGGACGAGCGGCCGCTGATCCGCGAGGGCTGCGCCAGCCTGGCGCTCGCCTTCGTCGACCGCGAAATCTTCGCCATCGGCGCGGCCGGAACGCAGGACCTCCAGCGCGAAATCGCCTGAGCGGCGGCGCGGCTTGCAGGGCCGGCGACCGGCTCAGCCCGGCGTCCAGGCGACAGCCGGTCGGCCGCGCTCGACGATGAAGAAGCCATCGGCGTCGAGACGCTGCCAGTCGCCGGCCTCGCCATCGGGCCAGAGCACGCGCACCTCCGCGGACGTCGCCTCGCCCAGCCCGAAATGCCGCCATCCGGCCTGGCCCGAACCATGCCCGCCGCCGACCGTGACCTCGCGGCGCTGGACGCGGTCGCCGGCCCGCACCTCGATCCACGCGCCGATGGCGTCGCGATTTTCGCCCGGCTGACGCAATTCGAGCTGCAGCCAGCGGCCCGGTCCCGCATCGACATTGCGCCAGACCTGCGCGGTCGACCAGCGGTTCACCACCAGCACGTCGAGCCGACCGTCGAGGTTGAAGTCGGCGAGCGCTCCTCCCCGCCCGATGGCGGTGCTGGCGACGCCGGCCTTGTCGCCCGCTTCCAGAAAGGTTCCGTCCGGCTTCTGGAGCAGCAGGTTGTTGGGATCTTCCTCCGCGAAGTCGGGCATCTTGGCGACGTTGCCCTTGACGATGAAGAGATCGGCGCGGCCGTCATTGTTGACGTCGTCGAACTGCGCGTGCCAGGCGGTGGAGGGTTTCACGGTTTCGCCGACATAGGGGCGGTGGGCGGTGACGCCGCGCGCGAAGGCGACATCCGTGAATTGCGGAAGCGGGCCGCCGGCCGCGCCGGGATCGGCGAGCGCCTGCAGCTTGTTGTCGGCCATGCTGGTGAGGAAGTATTCGGGATAGCCGTCGAGATCGAGATCGTGGCTGGCGATGCCCATGCCCCAGATCCTGAGCGGTTTCCAGCCTTCGGCCGGGCCGTAGAGCGCGGGCGCCTCTCCCGGCGCAAGGCGCCAGAGCTGTTCCTGTCCGCCCTTGTAGTATTCACGGTCGTTGGACACGCGCAGGTCGGGGTGCCCGGAGCGGTTCCAGTCGGTGAACAGGATGGAGAGCGCGCAATAGCTCGGCACCAGCGGCGACGGCGCCGCGAAGGATCGCGTCGTCGCGTCCACCGGACGATGCAGCCAGTTGTCGGTGCACGAGCCCCAGGGAAACGCCTCTTCCCTGCGGTCGATGTAGTTGCCGACGGCGAGCGTCGGCCAGTCCATGTCCTGCTCCCAGGTGGCGGCGAAGGCGGTGGACCAGGCATCGCCGCCGTCGAAGCCCCAGGCCTCGTTGGCGCGCTCGAAGCGACAGCCGCCGAGCCCGCGCATGACGAGGTTTTCGCCGACACGCAGCAGGACGACGTCCTGGATGCCGTCGCCGTCGATGTCGAGCGGCCAGGCGCCGGAGACATCGGTGAACTCGAGCCCGCTTTCCTGTCGTTCGAAGCGCAGCGCGCCGCCGACTTCGCTCAGGTTGCGATGGAAGGCGGCCGGCGCGGTGCCGCCGGCGACGAGCACGTCGGCCTTGCGGTCGCCATCGCAGTCGAACACCGCCGTTCCCCCGCCGACCATGAATTCCCAGTCGCCTTCGTAGACGGTGTCGATGCCGGCCGAGGTGGTCTCCTCCGCGAAACGCGGAAGCGGGACGTCCGCCGCCGCGGCGGCCGACGGAAACGCGCCAAGCGCGGCAATCGCCAGCGGCGGGATCAGGCGGATCGGGCGCAAGGTCACCTCCGGGTCCGCAAGGCGGTCACATAGGCACCGATGCAGCGCCCCTGGTCGAGCCCGCGATCGATGGCGGAGCGAAAATGGATGCCGCCATAGAGCCGCGACAGGGCGGCCTCCTCGGCCGCCGCCCAGAAACTCGGATAGGAGCGCGCCGGCAGGCCGTCGTCGACATGGGTGGCGTCCTCGAAGGCATGAGCCGGGCCGAACAGGCCGGTCAGCACCGTCGCGGCGGCGCCCGACTGGGTGCTGTGGCCGCTCGGATATTCCGGGAAGGGCGGCGTGTTCAGGATCGGCTCCCATTTCGGATCGATGACGCGGCGGATGTAGGTGATTGGGCGGATCAGGTCGTATTCGAACTTGGCGTGCCAGCAGCCGATGAAGGCGTCGGCCATGCCGATGCCGATGAGCGCCAGCGTCTCGGCGGTGCGGCCGGCATCGGCGCCCTCCTGCTCGAGCACGGCAAGCGCGATCGAGATCCAGTGCCCAGGCGGGGTGGGCGACAACATCGGATCGTCGGACCAGAACCGCGCGATGGCGCGCTGCTCGGGCGTCAGGTTCAGCACCGTGCGATGCACCTCCGCCGCCTCGCGGTGGAAGTCGCTGCCAGGTTCTTCCGAATAGACGGGCGGCGCCGGGATGCCGCACGCATCCCCCCTCGGCATCGCGAAGGGCCGGTTGGCGCCCCAGCCGGGCAGCAGCGGCGCCTGCTGCTGGGCGACGAGGCTGGTCGGCACCCAGGCGCCGGGCGCCGCGCGCGGCGTGTAGGTGGCCGGGAAGCCCATGTTCTCGACCACCGCGCCGCCATCCCCGCGCGACCAGGCGAGGATGTGTTCGGCGACGGCCCGGCCGTGGGCCTCGCTCCGCTCGACCAGATCGGCGGGGCGGCCGGCGGCGGCCTGCGCGCGCAGCTTCCTTTCGAAGGCCGCGATGGCGCGCTGGCCGGTCGGCCCGGTGTTGGAGAACAGGTCGCGGATAACCTCGGCCATCGCCGCCTGGACGACGA
>JBKBRJ010000098.1:0-8988 GCA_046292285.1 Mesorhizobium sp.
AGAATGGCATGGCCGGACACGACGCGCCGGCGCGCCGCGTCGACGACGGGACGGTTCAGCGGATGCTGCATCTTGCCGACGAGACGGCGCACGGCATCGCGGGTCATCCGCGTGTCCGCATCGAGCGTCATCACGTAGCGCACGTCCATCGGCAGCAGCGGGTCGTGCGGCAGGTAGGTCGTGTGCGCGTCGCCGCGCAGCAGGGCGTTCAGTTCCTCGAGCTTGCCGCGCTTGCGCTCCCAGCCCATCCAGCACCCCTCGCCCGCGCTCCAGACGCGGCGCCGATGCAGGAGGAAGAAGCGGGGGGCTCCCTCGCGGGGATGCTTGCGGTTGAGCTCGGCCACGCGGTCGCGCGCCAGGTCGAGCAGTTCCGCGTCGCCTTCGACCTGTTCGACGGGTGCGTCGGGCCAGTCCGAGAGAATTGCGAAATGAATCTCGCCATCCATGTTGGACAGGTAGTGGACCTCGAGGTTGCGAACGGCTTCCTCGATCTCGTCGCGCGTGCCGATCAGCGTCGGCACGACCACGAGCGTGCGCGCCTCGGCGGGCACGCCCGCCTTGTATTCGTAGCCGACCAGGCTGCGCGGCGACGCCAGCAGCGCCGCGAACGCGTTGAACAGTCCGAGCGCGGCCTCGCTCGCCGGGAAGGCGAACAGGATCATCAGGAGCAGGATCGCGCCATCGCGGAGGCCGAGCCGGTCGAGCCCGCCCGCCGCGGCCATCATCAGCAGCGCCATCACCGCCAGCACCGGAACCGTGATGCCCAACCATCCCGTCTTCCGGTAGAAGCGCCGGAACCGCTGCCCGAGCGGCGAGCCGACCCCGAACGCCCGCTCGAGCACCGGCCTGTCGTCGCCGACGAGAAGCTGGCCCACGTCGCCGCTTGCGCCCGCCTCCGCGCGTTCGGCCGACAGCGCGACCGCGCGCGCCGCGACCTCGGCTTCCGAGACGCGGGCGCGCTTGGCGATTTGCTCGACCGCCTTGCGGTACTGGTCGCGCGAGGCGAAGTCGAGCTCGGCGAAGTCCGTCCCGTCGCGCAGCACGCGATCGACCGTGCTCAGTCCCTCGAACCACAGGGTCCAGTCGATGTCGTTGACGCGGCGCAGGCCCCGGATGGTGACCCCGGCCATCGCGTTGCCGGCCGACAGCCGCTGCTGTTCGAGCGCCGCCGCCTTCTCGGGATCCGTCCCGATCCGTTCGAGCTCGTCGCGAAGCCAGTCGAGCGCCCGGCCCGCATTTCGGGCGCCATCCCGGAGCCGAAACACGATCTGGCTGGCGAAGGCCGTGTCGTGGAGATTGTCGCGACGCGACTTCAACTGGGCGATCGGGTCGGCATCGGGTTCGGCGGCCAGCCGATCGGCAAGCAGGTTGGCGACGTTGCGCTCCCTGTAGCTCCGATAGGTGTCGGCGGCGATGCGATCGAGGTTCTGCAGCAGCACGTAGCGAAGCAGGGACGGAAGCGCCCAGAGTTCGCCGATCTGCAGCGGCTGCACGGTCTGGAAGCCGCGCACGAAAGCCTCGAACCGCGTCGCGCCGATCACACCCTCGCCCTGGTTGGCGAAGGCCCAGGCGATCGCGAGCGCACGCGGCGCGGCCCGCCCGTCCGGAAGGGTGAGTTGCGGGAGCTGGCGGTAGAATCTCCTTGGAAGGTCGCGACGGACCTGGCGGACGGCGTCGTCTACCACATAGGCGTTGTCGAGCAGCCATTGCGCGGCGGGCGGCAGCTGCTCGCCCTCGATCCGCGCCTTGTCCATCGCCCGCACGACGCCGTCGATGCGCCGGGCCGCCGCGAGGGTCTCGGCGCCCACGTCGACCACGCGGGGCGGCGGAAAATCGGCCGCCAGGCCTCGTGCCGAATCGGCGCCGATGGCTTCCAGCTCGAGTTCCTCGCGGGTCGGCTGACGATGCGATGATTGCCGCCTGGCCTGGTCGTCGGCCCGAGCGGCGGAGAGACGAACCGATGCGGTCCGAATGGTCATGGATGTGGATTCCGTAAGGGATTGCATCGGCTAAAGCCCAATTGAACCGATGCTAACGGGTATTTAGCGCAGTTCGTTGCGCTGCAACATCCGGCTATCCGACACTAATTGTTTCAGTCCGCTAGGAGTCGTGCGGCGCAACATCGGGATTTACAGAGCGGAGAGAGCAACGCTGCGCTTCCCGCTCCGGTTGCGCCTTTCCGGCCAAAAGCTCTCGTTGGTTCTGAAGCGACGAAAACCTGGGGCGATCGCGGCGAGCGCGGCTGCTCCCGCGCATTGGCGCTTCGCCCATCTGTTGGGACGATACCCCTCGCCGTCCCGCGGTGCCGCCTCTCCGGTCGAACGCGGCTAGGCGCCGCTTCGAACGGCGCGCCGGCGAACCGGATGGCGGTGATTTGAAGAACCGGAGCGGACATGCGCTCCGTCAGCGACGGAAGCATGGAACAGCCGTCCGCCGATCGCCGGCTGACGGCGTCCGTTCGGCCCTCAGAAGAACGCCTGCAGTCCCGTCTGCGCCCGTCCCAGGATCAGCGCGTGCACGTCGTGGGTGCCTTCGTAGGTGTTGACCGTCTCCAGGTTCTGCGCGTGGCGCATCACGTGGTAGCCGATCTGGATGCCGTTGCCGCCATGCATGTCGCGCGCCGCCCGCGCGATGTCGAGCGCCTTGCCGCAATTGTTGCGCTTGACGATCGAGATCATCTCCGGCGCCATCTTCCCTTCGTCCATCAGCCGCCCGACCCGCAGGCTCGCCTGCAGCCCGAGGGCGATCTCCGTCTGCATGTCGGCGAGCTTCTTCTGGTAGAGCTGCGTGCCGGCCAGCGGCTTGCCGAACTGCTTGCGGTCGAGCCCGTACTGGCGCGCGCGCTGCCAGCAATCCTCCGCCGCGCCCATCGCGCCCCACGAAATGCCGTAGCGCGCCCGGTTCAGGCAGCCGAAGGGACCCTTCAGCCCCGACACGTTGGGCAGGAGCGCGTCGTCGCCGACCTCCACCCCCGCCATCACGATCTCGCCGGTGATGGAGGCGCGCAGCGACAGCTTGCCTTCGATCTTCGGCGCCGTGAGCCCCTTCATGCCCTTCTCCAGCACGAAGCCGCGGATCTCGTCCTTCCCGTCCGCGCCCCTGAGCTTGGCCCAGACCACGAAGACGTCGGCGATCGGCGCGTTGGAGATCCACATCTTGGAGCCGGAAATCCGGTAGCCGCCATCGATCTTCTCGGCGCGCGTCTTCATGCCGCCGGGATCGGAGCCGGCGTCGGGCTCGGTCAGGCCGAAGCAGCCGATCCATTCGCCGGACGCCAGCTTCGGCAGGTATTTCCTACGTTGCGCCTCCGAGCCGTAGGCGTGGATGGGATACATCACCAGCGACGACTGCACGCTCATCATCGAGCGGTAGCCCGAATCGATGCGCTCGACCTCGCGCGCGACCAGCCCGTAGGTGACGTAGCCGGCGCCGAGCCCGCCATATTCCTCCGGCACGGTGACGCCGAGCAGCCCGGCCTGGCCCATCTCGGCGAAGATCGCCGGATCGGTCTTCTCGGCCAGGTAGGCCTCCTCGACCCGCGGCGCCAGGCGGTCGGCGCAGAACGCCGCCGCCCCGTCGCGCACCATCCGCTCGTCTTCAGAAAGCTGCTCCTCCAGAAGAAACGGGTCCTCCCAGACGAAGGCGGCGGGTCGGGCGGCGTCGGTCGGGGACATGGCGTCAGTTCCGGTGCTTGTTTGTCGGTCGGCTCATCGCCTTACGCCATCACGACCGCGTCGAAAACCGCTTTCTTTCACTATGATCATGCATGGAATACATCGGTGTCCGGCAGGCTTATCCGGCGGACGCGGAACCGCTAGGCTTGCCGACACCGTCCATCGCCGCAGCGAGATTGTCATGCCCCGTCCCTTTCAGCTCGTCGACGTTTTCGGCGTTGCGCCCTTCTCCGGCAATCCACTCGCCGTC
The DNA here is from genome assembly GCA_046292285.1 of Mesorhizobium sp. GTDB lineage: Bacteria > Pseudomonadota > Alphaproteobacteria > Rhizobiales > Rhizobiaceae > Aquibium. Next base: position 3,925 of record JBKBRJ010000098.1, read on the forward strand.
GTGGCCGGCGCCGAAGGGCTTTCGACCGACGAGATGCAGGCGATCACGCGCTGGCTGAACCTCTCGGAAACCGCATTCCTGCTTGCGCCCGAGCATCCCGACGCCGACTACCGCGTGCGCATCTTCACGCTGGCGCGCGAACTCCCCTTCGCCGGCCACCCGACGCTCGGCAGCTGCCATGCCTGGCTCACCGGCGGCGGCCGGCCGAAACGCCCCGGAACGATCGTGCAGGAATGCGGAATCGGCCTCGTCGAGGTGAAGCAGACCAACGGCCGTCTCGCCTTCGCCGCCCCGCCGCTCATCCGCTCCGGCCCGGTCGCCGATGCCGACCTGGCGGAGGCCATCGACCTGCTCGGCCTGAAGCATACCGACGTCGTGGAGGCCCGCTGGATCGACAACGGGCCGGGCTGGATGGGGCTCATGCTGTCCTCCGCCGAGGCGGTGTTGGCGGTCGAGCCGCGGCGGCATCATCCACGTCCCATCGACATCGGCCTCGTCGGTCCCCACCCGGCTGGGTCGGACGCCGCCTTTGAACTGCGCGCGCTGTTTGCCGACCCGTCCGGAACGATTATCGAGGATCCGGTCACCGGCAGCCTCAACGCCTCGGTCGGGCAATGGCTGTTCGAGAGCGGCCGCTCCTCGGGGAGCTACGTTGCCGCCCAGGGCGCCCGCCTCGGCCGGACCGGCCGTATCCACGTCACCCTGGACGGAGACGGAACGGTCTGGGTCGGCGGCGGGACCGCGACGTTGTTCTCCGGCCACGAAGGTCGATGATGTCGGCGATCGTCCGGGGATCGACGCCGCCGTGCCGAGATTCGGCCGCAATCCGGGAGCAGCGTCCGCGCGCCTTCTTCCGGGATTCCCGTTCGGGACTTCCCTTTTGCTTTCAAACGGAGTTTTCCATGAAGACCATGCTTGCCGCCTCGTCGGCATTCCTTCTCGCCGCCGCGTCGCTCGCCCATGCCGCCGACGCGCCGCGCGTCCGCGACTCGGGTCCGGTCGGCGGCGTGCGCATCGGCGTCCTCGACTGCGAGATCGGCGGCGGCCTCGGCTACGTGCTCGGCTCGGCCAAGGAGATCGACTGCGTCTTCAAACCGAGCCGTCCGGGCGTCAGCGACCACTACGCCGGCACGATCCGCAAGCTCGGCGTCGACGTCGGGTTCACCACGCGCGGCCATCTCGTCTGGGCCGTCTTCGCGCCGACCGCCGGCTATCACGCCGGTTCGCTCGGCGGTCGCTATCGCGGCGCCACGGTGGAAGCCACGGCCGGCGTCGGCGTCGGGGCGAACGTGCTGGTCGGCGGCACGTCCGGCTCCGTCCATCTCCAGTTGATCAGCGTGACCGGCCAGACCGGCCTGAACCTGGCCGCGACTGGTACCTCGGTGACGCTGACGGCCGCGAACTGAAGCCGCAAGAATGGGGCTGGCGATGCGACCCGGTCATCCGGTGTTCCTCGCCAGCCATTCGCGCCACTGCTTCTCGTCGCCGCGAAACACGTTGAGATCGATCTTCCCGCCGACGCCCTGCGACAGGCCGGTTCCCGAATACTGCCAGAACACCCAGTTGCGCTGCGGATAAACCTTGGAGGGATGCTGCGCGACGGCGCGCACCCAGAACGGGTACTCCGTGAACTCGCCCTTCAGGTTCTCCTCGTAGAAATCGGGCGTGGCGTAGACGATCGGCTTCTGGCCGTAGTGCTTCTCCACCTTTTCCATGAAGACGCGCATCTTGGCGACCACGGTCTTGCGGTCGGGACGCTTCTTGCAGTCCGACAGGTGGTTCCATTCCACGTCCAACACCGGCGGCAGCGCGCCCTTCACCTTGGGCACGTTGCGAATGAACCAGTCGGCCTGCGAGGCCGCGTCGCGGCACCAGTAGAAGAAGTGGTAGGCGCCGCGCGGCACGCCGGCCTTGGCGGCTTCGTCCCAGTTCGTCTTGAACATCGGGTCGAGATGGTCGCCGCCATCCGTCGCCTTGATCCAGACGAAGTTCGCGCCCTGCGCGCGCAGCGTCGCCCAGTCGATCTTGCCCTGCCAGCGCGAGACGTCCACCCCGTGCACGGGGTGGTCGCGCGGCGACCTTGGCCCGAAATTGATCGGATGCGCATCGCGGAAGCGCTGCGGCTTGACCACCTTGTCCTTGAAGGCATTCAGCGCCGGCGACGGAACGGGCGCGGCCAGCATCGCCGTCTGCACGACCGGCTCGGCCTTCTCCTCGATCGCCGGAACCATGGCTACCTGCGCCGGCTCCGCGGCGGTCGGCTCGGGCTTCGAGATTGAGCTGGTAACCTCGTTGGATGGTCTCGGAACGAGATCCTGAAGTCCCGTCCTGGCCGTGCACCCGACCAGCAGGGACAGCGACAGGAGCAGGATCGCGGGTGACGAAAAACGCATCATACGCATACACACGGCTGACTGGACACGCGGCGGCCGACACGGCCGAACCTTTCAAGGAAGTGAACAGACAATTACCAACAAAGTCTGAATCCGACTGATTCGGACGCACCGATTCGCGCCTGTCGGCCGGTTTCCGCCCCTCACGGCTGCGTGATCGCCCACCTTTCCCCGCGTCCCGTCCCCGTTAACCCCATCTCAGCCTGTCGGCGTCCATCCTGGCGCCCGCAAAGGAAAGCCGTCCTTCATGGTCCGTATCGTCGATCTCGACAAAGCCCGGCGCGAGCGCGACCGGCAAAACCGCCCCGTCCGCACGTCCGGGGGGATGCGACCGATCCTGGTCCGCGTCCTGATCGGGCTGGCAGTGGTGGCCGCACTCGCCGTCGCCGCCAATTGGCGCTCGATCTGGCCAGCCGATGTCCCAGCCGACGGGCTGGTCGGCCTCTACGTCCCGTCAGGTCCCCTGCGCGGCACGACGGAAGCGCTCGTCCCCGCGCCGGCCGTCAAGGTCGCGGCCGGACGCTTCCCGATCTGCGGCGCCGGCGCGCGCATCGACTGCGTCGTCGATGGCGACACGATCTGGCTCGCCGGCACGAAAATCCGTATCGCCGACATCAACACGCCCGAGATCGCCAGCCCGCAATGCGCCGCGGAGCGCAGGCTGGGAGAGCGGGCGACGCTGCGGCTCCAGGCGCTGCTCGAGGCCGGGCCCTTCGAGGTGCGGGCCGGGCCGCGCGACGAGGATCGCTACGGCCGCAAGCTGCGCACCTTCCATCGCGAAGGCCGGTCGCTCGGCGACATCCTCGTCGACGAAGGCCTCGCCCACCCCTGGAACGGCCGCCGCGAAAGCTGGTGCTGAGGGACCTTCAGGCCCCGACGCCGGAGAGCTGCGCGAGGCCATGCGGCGGCCGAGCCTCGAAGGACCCACCACCGCGCGATGCGGCAGAGCCGGTCACGCCGACTTCGGTGGAATGATTCGCGTCATCATCCCAACGAAATCAACCCCTTCCACGAATCTCCCCCGCATCTTGCCCACGCCCTTCGTCACCCAAGCCACAATGGCAGTCGGTTGTGGAGGACGGGCATGGACGGCGCGGCACTGGACGATCGGACGCTGAGGCGCATCATCGCGCTGCTCGCCGCGTTCGCCGTTCTCGCCGAGCGCACCGCCCACCGCTCCTTTCCCGTTCGCTGGCTGGTGCTGACACTGCTGCGCCATGTCGAGCGCGTGGCGCGGAACTTCGTCGTCGAGACGACGCAGTGGGAGTGGCCAGGCCTCGACGGCGACCTGGAACCCGGCACCGGCGCGATGGACGCCGCCTTGCTCGGCCTGCGTTTGCGCCTGCTCGCGGCCGTGTTCGGCGTGCTGCTGTCGCCGGAGGATCCTGTCCATGGCAACACCGCCCATATCGACGGCGCGCCTACCCGCGACGGTGCAACCGCGCGTCGGTTCCACGTCGCGCTATCCCGCGGCTGGACGCTTATTCCCTACGATACGTCCTGATGGTCGTTGCGGCTCAGCGCGCATTGACCCGGACAGTGTCGGGCGACCGCGGCGGATGAGCCCACGCGGCGCGATCGCGGCGCTGCGCCTCGGCCATGAGCTTGCGGACTTCCCGCGCGCTGACGCCGTCGCTCGCCATCAGCATCCGCACGATCGGTTCGTCCAGCAGTTCGTCGAGTGTCGGATCGTTCTGCATCCCGGCCTCCAAGGCCCCGCCGGATGGGTCTTAGCCCGGGCCGATGACTCCCTGATGTCGCGCGCGTGACGAAACATGGCCCCATTCGCGGCGGTCCCGGATCCGTTCGGCGCCCGTCCGATGCCCGGCCCTGACTTGCCCGCCCCTCCGTTTCCTGAAATCTTGCCCCCCGACTCAAGGTTGGAAGGAAGATGCCCGATGAAGACCCGCGCAGCCGTTGCCGTCGCCGCCGGAAAGCCGCTCGAGATCATGGAGGTGGACCTTGAGGGTCCGCGCGCCGGCGAAGTGCTCATCGAGGTCAAGGCGACCGGCATCTGCCACACCGACGAATTCACGCTCTCGGGCGCCGATCCGGAAGGCCTCTTCCCGGCGATCGTCGGCCATGAGGGCGCCGGCATCGTCGTCGACGTCGGGCCGGGAGTCACCTCGGTCAGGAAGGGCGACCACGTCATCCCGCTCTACACGCCCGAGTGTCGTTCCTGCCCGTCCTGCCTGTCGCGCAAGACCAACCTGTGCACCGCGATCCGCTCCACCCAGGGCCAGGGCCTGATGCCAGACGGCACCTCGCGCTTCTCGATCGGCAAGGACAAGATCTTCCACTACATGGGCTGCTCGACCTTCTCGAACTTCACCGTCCTGCCCGAGATCGCCGTTGCCAAGGTGAACCCCGAAGCCCCCTTCGACACGATCTGCTACATCGGCTGCGGCGTGACGACCGGCATTGGCGCCGTCATCAACACCGCCAAGGTCGAGATCGGCTCCACGGCCGCCGTCTTCGGCCTCGGCGGCATCGGCCTCAACGTCATCCAGGGCCTCAGGCTTGCCGGCGCCGACATGATCATCGGCGTCGACATCAACAACGACAAGAAGGCCTGGGGCGAGAAGTTCGGCATGACGCACTTCGTCAACCCGAAGGAGATCGACGGTGACGTCGTGCCCTACATCGTCAACCTGACCAAGCGCGGCGCCGA
>JBKBRJ010000099.1:0-8510 GCA_046292285.1 Mesorhizobium sp.
GGTCGAGCGCCTTGCGGAAGTTCGGTTCGGCCTTGTCCCATTCCTTCAGCCGCTCGTAGGCGATGCCGCGCTGGTAGAACAGGTTCCAGTCGGCGCGGGTTGGCTCGTCGATGCGCTGAAGCGCGCGATCGTAGACCGTCGCGGCGTCGCGGTACTCCTCCTTGGCGGCGTGGACGCTGCCCAGCGCCAGATAGGCGCGCATGTCGTCGGGATCCTGCTCGATCAGCGCCTTGAGATGCGCCTTGGCCTCGTCGCGCCTGTCGAGATCGGCGAGATTCAGCGCCAGTTGCAGTTCGGCGATGCGCTTGAGCGGCGACGTTGCGGGCACGCCCTCGTAGAAGGCGATCGCCTCCTCGGGCCTGCGCTGCATTTCGGCGACCTGGCCCAACTGGACCAGCACGCCATCGAGGTTCGGCGCGAGCGCGCGCGCATATTGCAGGTAGAGGCGGACGAAGGACTCGCCGCCACCACGGTTCAGCGCGGCGCCGAGATTGTAGAGCGCCTCGGCCGCGCCGTCGGATGGCGATGCGATCAACGGCTCGACCGTGCCGCCGGCCTCGATCGTCTCGCGCAGCATGACGATCGAGGGGCGGTTGGCGGCAAAGGCGTCGGCCTGGTCGAGGACCGCGAGCGCCTCGGCCTTCCTGCCCTCGCGGGCCAGCATGCGGGCATGGCCCTCGGCGGCGCGCAGGTAGGTTTCGGGCGCCGCGGCGCCTGCCGCCTGGTTGGCCACCGTCTCGGCGTAGGCCGCGGCCGCGACGTCGCGGAGGCCGGCGGCCTCCGCGATCAGGGCGCGGTGGTACCCCTTGAAGAGCGTGTACCACTCCGGACCCTGGAGCTCCGCCAGCTTGTCGAGCGCGAACTGGGCGTTGCCCTGGCCGAGATTGGCCCAACCCGTCATCAGGCCTGCAATCAGGCGATCCAGATCGGAGGCGAGAGCGAGTTTGAGAAAATTCTCCGCGGCGACGTGATCCTGCTTGCGGAAGGCGTCGACGGCGAGGGCAAGCCGCGAGAAGCGCTCGACCTCGGGCACGGTCTTCAGCTTGTCGGCGTAAGGCAAAGCCCGGTCGAAGTAACCGCGCGCGATCAGGGTGAGCATCACGCTCTGCTGGATCGCGAGATTGTCGCGGTCGAAATCGAGCGCGCGCTCGTAATAGGCGATCGCGGCATCGAGATCATTGTCGGTCTCGGCGATGCGGGCGGCGAGAACCGCGCCGGAGAACGAACCGACTCGGACGGGAGGTACGGGCGCGACGCTCGCCGCGTCCTGGGAGGCGGCGGCAGGCAAGCCGCCGAACGCGCAAGTCAGGGCGATCGCGGATGCAACCAGCCGACTTCCAACGAAACGCTTCATGCTTTCCCTTCCCGCACATCGCGCCAAAGCGGATTCGCCATGAATGATGAGAATGGCCTTTTTGGGGTCGCACTTCAATGCGCGACCCGATCACCACGCCGCGAGGCAGCCGGCGCGAAGCGTGCAGTGCGGCGATCCGGCGCGGTTCAGTTGACGCGGCTGATGCAGAAATCGATGACTTCGAGCAGCGCATCGCGCTGGGGCGTGTCGCTCAGCGGCGCCAGCGCGTCGGCGGCGATGTTGCCGAAATGGCGGGCGCGGCTGATGGTTTCGCCGATGGCGTTGTAGCGCGTCATCAGGCCCATGGCCTTTTCGAGGGCCGCGTCGTCGTTGCCGCCATTCTCGATCGCGGACTTCCAGAAGGCGCGCTCGGCGGCGGTGCCGCGCCGGTAGCTCAGGATGACGGGAAGCGTCACCTTGCCCTCGCGGAAATCGTCGCCGGTGTTCTTGCCGAGGTCGCGGGCATTGCCGCCGTAATCCAGCGCGTCGTCGATCAACTGGAAGGCAAGGCCGAGATTGGTGCCGTAGGAGCGCAGCGCCGCCTGCTCGGCGCGGCCGGCCTGGGCGATCACCGGCCCGACCTCGGCGGCGGCCGAGAAGAGCGCGGCGGTCTTGGCCTTGATGACGGCGAGATATTCGTCCTCGGTGGTCTCGAGGTTCTTGGCGGCGGCCAGCTGCCAGACCTCGCCCTCGGCGATGACGGATGCCGCGGTCGCCAGGATCTCCAGCGCCCTCAGCGATCCGACCTCGACCATCATGCGGAAGGCCTGGCCGAGCAGGAAGTCGCCCACCAGCACGCTCGCCTGGTTGCCCCAGACCATGCGGGCGGTCTGCTTGCCACGGCGCATGTCGCTCTCGTCGACGACATCGTCGTGCAGCAGCGTGGCGGTGTGCATGAACTCGACGCTGGTGGCGAGCTTGACATGGCCGTCGCCGGAGTAGCCGAACATGCGCGCGGCCGCGAGCGTCACCATCGGGCGCAGGCGCTTGCCGCCGGAGGAAATGAGGTGGTTGGCGATCTCCGGGATCATTTCGACGTCGGAGCCGGCCTTCGACAGGATCAGCTCGTTCACCCGCGCCATGTCGGCAGCGGTCAGATCGACCAGCGGCTTGACCGATGCCTGGCCCGTCTTGCCCTCATCGAGTGAAACGACGACGCCCACAGAAGCTTCTCCAATCTATCGCCGTTCCGGCGTTTTCCGTCCCTTCCCCAAGTATGGCGCGGCATTGGCCGGTCGCAAGGGGCGGGCGGGCGGTCAGGCCGCCGGAAGCGAGCAATATAAGTTTACACTGCGTGGTCAAGCTGCGAACGTCGGAATCATGATCGAACTCGTGCGCACCAACGATCCCGTGGTCATTTCATACATCGAAGCGCTGCTGCGGGACGCCGGGATTGCGCATTTCGTCGCAGACCAGAACATGAGCATCCTGGAAGGGTCGCTCGGCGTCTTGCCGCGCCGCGTGATGGTGGCCGACGACGAAGCCGTCCGGGCGAGGCGCATCCTGGAGGATGCCGGCTTCGGCGACGAGATGCGAAACGGCTGACGTCCGGCCATGGACGAAGCCACCGACGAAATGAGCATCGACGCCTTCCATCGCGGCCGCTTCTTTCTGGCGCAGCCGGCAGGCGGCGGCCACCGGGCCGGCATGGACGCGATGATGCTCGCCGCCGCCGTGCCCGCGACCTTCGACGGCCTGGTCGCCGATCTCGGCTCCGGCGCGGGCGGCGCGGGGCTGGCGGTCCTGGCGCGCTGCCCGCAAGCCCGGGCGCTGCTTGTGGAACGCGAACCGGTCATGGCGGACTATGCGCGCCGGACGCTGGGCCTGGAGGCGAATGCCGCCCTTGCGACCCGCGCCGCCGTGCTCGAGGCGGACGTCTCGCTGGCGGGACGGGCGCGGGCGCAAACCGGGCTGACGGACCGCAGCGTCGATTTCGCCATCATGAATCCGCCCTTCAACGAGGCGCGCGACCGCCAGACGCCCGACAGGCTGCGGAACGCGGCGCACGTGATGGAGGCCGGCCTGCTGGAGCGATGGATCCGCACGGCGGCGGCGATCGTGAGGCCATCGGGATCGGTGGCGCTGATCGCCCGGCCGCAATCGCTGGCCGACATCCTGGCCGCGATGCCCGGGAGGTTCGGCGGACTGGAAATTCGGCCGATCCACCCGCGCCCGGACGCCGCAGCGATCCGCGTGGTGGTGCGGGGCCGGCGCGGCTCTCGCAAGGCGCTGACGCTCGCCGCGCCGCTGTTCCTGCACGAGGCGGACGGCAACCGGTTCTCCGCTGAGGCCGACGCGATCGCGAACGGCCTGGCGCCGCTGTTTGGCGATTGAGCGCGACGAAAAACGTCATCGCGCAAGCCTGCGGGATTGCGCGCGGCCGTCGATTTCCTACATGGCTTCCAAGACCCATCGCACAAGGCCAATCGTGAACCGATTTCTCCAGCGCTTCCTCCCGAAATCCATGCGCGGCAACGCGGTGACGATCCCCGTCATCCGGCTGCACGGTACGATCATGGCGGGCGGCGGCCAGTTTCGCCCATCGCTGTCGCTGGCCAGCACGGCCGGCGTGATCGAGAAGGCGTTCTCGTTCAAGGACGCGCCGGCGGTAGCGATCTCGATCAACTCCCCCGGCGGTTCGCCGGTGCAGTCGCGGCTGATCTACAAGCGCATCCGCGACCTCGCCAAGGAAAAGGACAAGACCGTGCTCGTCTTCGTCGAGGACGTGGCGGCCTCGGGCGGATACATGATCGCGGTGGCGGGCGACGAGATCATCGCCGACCCCTCCTCCATCGTCGGATCGATCGGCGTGGTGTCCGCCGGCTTCGGGTTCACCGAACTGCTGGAGAAGATCGGCGTCGAGCGCCGCCTGCACACGGCGGGCCGCAACAAGGCCACGCTCGATCCCTTTTCGCCGGAGCGGCCAGAGGACGTGGAGCACCTGAAGGCGCTGCAGCTCGAGGTGCACCAGACCTTCATCGACCTGGTGAAGGAACGCCGCGCCAACAGGCTCGCCAACAACGACGATCTTTTCACCGGGCTGTTCTGGTCGGGCATCAGCGGCAAGGCGCTGGGACTGGTCGACCACCTCGGCGACATGCGAAGCTTCCTGAAGACGCGCTATGGCGAGAAGACGCAGCTGAGGCTGGTGGCGCCGCCGCGCGGGCTGTTCGGCCGGCGTCTGGGGCTGTTCGGTTCGACCGCCGGCGCGGCGACCGGGGATCTGGCGGCAGGCGCGGCGCACGGGCTGGCCGATGCGGCGATGGAACGCGCGCTCTGGGCGCGATATGGCTTGTAAGCGGCGCCAGGAGCGCTGCATGATGGATAGGCTTGCCGGGGCAGGTTCGCCGGCCGTGCTGGAGGAGCAGAACGACATGCCGCAGCTGATCTTCTTTGCCGTCGTCGCGGCGGTCGGGTACTTCGGGTACCGGGCCTTCCTCAAGGAGGCGGAACGGGTGACGGCGCGCGTTCGCCGCGCGGAGAACGAGAGCCGCAGCGGGGCCAACGGCACGCTGGTCAAGGATCCCGAGACGGGCGAGTATCGCCTCGCCAAGGACTGACACCGGGCACGCCGGCAAGGCCATGACGCAGAGGACGGCCATGCTGGCGCCGGCCAAGATCAACCTAGCGCTGCACGTGACCGGACGGCGCGCCGACGGTTATCACGAACTCGAATCGCTGGTGGTCTTCGCCGGCTTCGGCGATCATTTGACCGTCGCTCCGGCCGCGGCGGATGCCTTCACCATGTCCGGCCCGCACGGGTCGGACCTGCCGTCCGACGCGGCCAATCTGGTCGTCGCCGCGCGTGACCGGCTGAGAAGCGCCTTCGGTGCGAAGGCGACGCCGCCCGTCGCCATCCATCTCGACAAGCGCCTGCCCGTTGCGTCCGGCGTCGGCGGCGGGTCCAGCGACGCGGCCGCCGCGGTGAAGGCGCTCGCCGCGTGCTGGGGCCTCGACATCCACTCTCCCGAAATCGCAGACATCGCCGCCGGGCTTGGCGCCGACGTGCCGATGTGCATGGACGGGCGCGCACTGGTGGCGCGCGGCATCGGCCACGACCTCCAGCCGCTGGATGCCTGGCCGTGCTTCGACGTGGTGCTCGTCAATCCTGGCACAGCGGTGTCGACGCCGGCGGTGTTTTCGCGGCTGTCGCGGCGCGACAACCCGCCGCTGGCGCCCCTGCCCGGCCGACCGGATCAATCCGTCGCGCTTGCCTTTCTGGCCGACGCGCGCAACGATCTGGAAACGCCGGCTCGTGCGCTGGCGCCGCGGATCGGCGATGCGCTCGACGCGCTTCGATCGGCGGGCGCCGGCCTGGCGCGCATGTCGGGCTCGGGCGCGACATGCTTCGGGATCTTCCGCGGTGCCGAAGAGGCGCGCGCGGCGGCGGCACGCATCCGGGCGGACAGGCCCGGCTGGTTCGTCGAGGCCACGCGAACGACGGGAGCGGGATGATGACGCTGGAACGCCTGGACGAGAGCCGCCCGTTCGTGCCCGTGGGCATCGCGGTGCTGACCGTGTCCGACACGCGCTCGCTTGAGGATGACAAGTCGGGCCGCACACTGGCCGAGCGGATCGCGGATGCGGGGCACCGGCTGGTTCATCGCTCGATCGTGACCGACGAGGCGGAGAAGATCCGCGCCGTGGTGCTGGGCTGGTGCCACGATCCGGCCGTCGACGTGGTGATCACCACGGGCGGGACGGGCTTTACCGGGCGCGACGTCACGCCGGAGGCGCTGGAGCCGCTGTTCGAGAAGCGGATGGACGGATTCTCCGAGGTGTTCCACCGCATCTCCTACGACAAGATCGGCACCTCGACGATCCAGAGCCGGGCGACCGGCGGCCTGATTTCGCAGACCTTCGTCTTCGTGCTGCCGGGTTCGCCCGGCGCCTGCCGCGACGCCTGGGACGGCATTCTGAAGGGACAGCTCGACTATCGCCACATGCCCTGCAACTTCGTGGAGATCATGCCGCGGCTGGACGAGCACCTGCGGCGGGGCGGCACCATGGTCTGATGGCCCGTTCGGAAACGCTACTCCGGCGGACGTCTGGACGGCGCTTTCTGCGCTTCCGGTGCTCACGGACCTCATGTCCGCTCCGGTTCTCGAAATCACCGCCATCCGACTCGCCGGAGCGACTTTCGAATCGGGCTCCAAGCCGCCCGGTCAGGCCTTCTCGCGCCGCGCCGGCATGATCTCGGCGCCGATGCGTCGGCTCGACAACCGGCGGGCCAGCGCCTCGACCCCGTCGCCCGGCTTCAGCCTGGCCAGCGCCTGGCGCTTGGAGACGAGCAGCCCCTCCGACAGCGGACGGCGGCGCATCATCATGCGGGCGAGAAACCCGCTGTCGGGAGCGCGCGCACGCAGGAACCGCGCGGGCGTGGTGGCTTGCCCGACATGGGCGAAAACGGCGTCGACCCAGCCATCGGACAGCTTGGCGCCCGGTTCCACGAAGAGCAGCCAATCGCCCTTGGCGCGGCGCACGCCGCCGAGCAGATCGCCGCTGGGCACCATGACGCAGCCGGCGTGATCGGCGACGGCGGCCGTCTGGTCCGTCGACCCGCGATCATGGACCAGAACCTCGCGGATGATGCCCTCGACCGCGCCCGACACGAGCGAGGCGAGGGTTCGGGCGAGCGCGTCCTGATGGTTGCGGGTCTCGATCATCACCGTCAGCATGCCAAAGGCATAGTGCAATCCTTAGCCGAACGCCAGTGCTGCACCGCAGCACGGCAAAGTTCTTGCTTTGTTCTCACTCCTAGAATAGGAATAGTTTCATGAGAGCGGCGATTCTCCCGCGCCGTCCGGAGCATGAGACATGGAACAGATCGCACGTGCGGACATTGCCGCCTTCACAAGCGGAGATGCCGGTTTGGCCAATGCGATGATCGAGCAGAGCGGTGTGCGCGTCGGCGAACGGCGTCGGCGCGGTCGTGCGGCCGGCATCAACCCGTCGGGGCGTTTCGAGGCGCTGCGGCGCGACGTGTTCGACGATGGCTGGGACACGATCGAGGACTTGCCGCCCTTCAAGACCGAAGTGCAGATGGAAAAGCCGCGCAGCATCATCACGCGAAATGAATCTCCGGACATCTCCTTCGACCGGTCGATCAACCCCTATCGCGGATGCGAGCACGGCTGCGTCTACTGCTTCGCCCGGCCGACCCATGGCTACATGGGGCTTTCGGCGGGGATCGACTTCGAGTCCAAGCTGTTCGCCAAGCCGGACGCGGCGAAGCTGCTCGAGCGCGAACTCGCCAAGGAGGGCTACGAGCCCAGGACGATCGCGATCGGCACCAACACCGATCCCTACCAGCCGATCGAGAAGCGCTATGGCATCATGCGCCAGATCCTGGAGGTGCTGGAGGCGCACAACCATCCGGTCGGCATCGTGACCAAGTCGGCGCTGGTGACGCGCGACATCGACATCCTGTCGCGGATGGCCGGGAAAGGCCTGGCCAAGGTGGCGCTGTCGGTGACGACGCTCGACCGTCGGCTGGCCCGCGCGATGGAGCCGCGCGCGGCGACGCCGACGCGGCGGCTCGAAGCCATGAAGGCGCTCGCGGAGGCGGGCGTTCCCGTCTCGGTGATGGTGGCGCCGGTGATCCCCGGCCTGACCGACCACGAGGTGGAGCGGATTCTCGATTCGGCGCATTCGGTCGGCGCGCGCGAGGCGGGCTACATCATCCTGCGCCTACCGCTGGAGGTGAGCCCGATCTTCAAGGACTGGCTGCTGCGGCACTATCCCGACAGCTACCGGCACGTGCTCTCGCTGATGCGCTCGATGCGCGACGGCAAGGACTACGACTCGACCTGGGGCGCGCGGATGAAGGGGGCCGGGCCCTATGCCTGGCAGATCGGCCGGCGCTTCCAGATCACGGCACGGCGCCTCGGCCTGAACCAGAACAAGCTGTCGCTGCGCACAGACCTGTTCAAGCCGCCGGCCCGCGCGGGCGAGCAGCTTTCGCTGCTCTGATCGGCGGCACGACCGACATCCGCCACTTCCGTCCGGCCTCCCCGTCCGTGGCCCGACGGCGCCCTCCCGGTTCGCCCCGACCGGGACGGCCTTGCGGAGGACCGGAAGCTCTGCGACCATCGCCGCACCAAGAGTCGCCAGAAGTCCCGGCCTCCCCGTAACTACGACAATCCGCCCCCACCCG
>JBKBRJ010000100.1:0-8363 GCA_046292285.1 Mesorhizobium sp.
CCCATCTCCCCCACGGGTGGGGAGATCGGCAGTTTCGGCCCCGGCGCTCATCCGGCAACGTCGGCAATTGGCGGAGGCGCCGGAGCGAATGATCTCCCCCCGCGTGGGGGAGATGCCGGCAGGCAGAAGGGGCGCGGCGGAGCGGGGCTTTCGGAGGCTTTGCTCCTTCGACGCGCTTGCCCTATCGTCCGCCGCAGGAGGCAATCGCATGGACGGTGACGCGACCGCGCGGTCGGATTCCACGGCCCCGACCGGCCACGCCCCGGACTTCCGCCGCCGCGCGGTGCGGCCGGAGCATCGCGGTCTGGTCGCGTCGGTCGTCGGCTACCGCGAAACCGGCATCGGACTGAACGGCGCGCTGGAGATGGCGCCGCTGGTGGTGCCGCTGATCATCTCCTTCGCCGAGCCCTTCGAGATCGCGCTCGGCCGCGCCGCGACGGCCGACGATCGTTACGGCAGCTTCACCTCCGGGCTTCATCCCGGCTTCGTGACCATCAATTCGGGGGGCGGCGCGGAGTGCATCCAGGTGGACTTCACGCCGATCGGGGCCTTCCGCTTCTTTGCCCTGCCGATGCGCGAGATCGCCAGCCGGATGGTGACGCTGGACGAGATGTCCGATCGGGGCCTGGGCGAGTTGCGCCAACGCCTCGGCGAGGAGCCGGACTGGGATCGCCGGTTCGACCTGGTCGAGGCCTTCCTGTCCGACCGGCTGGCGCGCGGGCCGGAGCCCGATGCGGCCGTGGCGCATGCCTATGCGCAGATCCTTTCGAGCGGCGGCGGCAGGCGCGTCACCGACATCGCGCGGTCGCTGGACTGGAGCCGCAAGCACCTGAACCAGCGGTTCCGCGAGGAGATCGGCCTCGGGCCCAAGGCCGTCGCGCGCATGGCGCGGTTCAACCGGGCGCTCGCGCTTGCGCGCGGCGACGGCCCGCGCGACTGGGCCGACATCGCGGCCGCCTGCGGCTATTCCGACCAGGCGCATCTGGTGCGCGAGTTCCACGACTTCGCGGGCGCATCGCCGACCGCCGTCGCGCTGCCCGCCAGGGCGCCGGTGGTCGCCTGACGACGCGGCCGGCGATTACGCGCTCAGGTGCCATTTCTTCAAGACCGAACATGCCGGGCGATGCGAAATGGGCGGCGTCGACTCCAGCAAGGGACAAAGGACCATGACTGCCATCGAAGCCCCCCGCATCTATCCCGCCATCCGCTTCCGGAACGCCGAGAGGATGATCGCCTTCCTGTGCGACGCCTTCGGCTTCACCGTCCATGCGAAGTACATGACCGATGCCGGCAAGGTCGCGCACGCCGAACTCGCACTCGGTTCGTCGATGATCATGTGCGGCGACGAGAAGGACGACGAATTCGGCGCCATGGTGGGCCCGGCCGATGGCGGGGGCGGCAAGGCGCTCTACGTGGCCGTGGACGACGCCGACGCCGCCTTCGAGCGGGCGCGGGCGGCCGGGGCGGACATCCTGCAAGGCCTGGTCGACCGCGACTACGGCAGCCGCGAGTTCATCTGCCGCGACCCCGAGGGCAATGTCTGGAGCTTCGGCACCTACTGGCCGAAGGCGCACGAGCCCGCCGGCTGACCCTTCGGCGCATCGGCGTGCACGAGTGCGGGGACGATCCGGCACCCCGTATCCTTCCGCCCCCGGCCCCGCTATAGAGGCGCCATGAGCGACGACAGGAAGAGCGGGACGCCGAAGGACAGCCACTACGCCCGGCTGCGGCGCACCCATCGCGACCAGAACAATCCCGCCGGCCCCGGCGGCGCGCCCGCGCGTCCGCGCAAGGGGCCGCCGATCGCCGGCGAGGCGCCGCCCGAGGGGCTTGTGCGGCTCTACGGGCTGCACACGGTGCGGGCGGCGCTCGACAATCCGCGGCGGCGCATCACCCGCATGATGGTGACGAAGAACGCGCTGGACAGGCTGGACGTCGCCGATACAAGCGCCCTGCCCTTCCCGGTCGAGATCGTCGAGCCGCGCGCCATCGACAGGCTGCTCGGCAGCGACGCCGTCCACCAGGGCGTGATGATCGAAGCCCGGCCGCTGAAACCGAAGGCCCTGTCGGCCCTGTCGGACACGCCGCTGATCCTGGTGCTCGACCAGGTGACCGACCCGCACAATGTCGGCGCCATCCTGCGCTCGGCGGTGGCGTTCGGCGCCGGCGCGCTGGTGACGACCTCGCGCCACAGCCCGGCCGAATCGGGCGTGCTGGCCAAGGCCGCCTCGGGCGCGCTGGAATACATCGACATGATCGAGGTGAAGAACCTGGCCGCCGCGCTGGACGAACTCCATGCCGCCGGATTCTTGACGGTCGGGCTCGACTCGGACGGTCCCGCCATCCTGGAAGAGACGTTTTCCGGCAAGCGCCTGGCGCTGGTTCTCGGCGCCGAGGGCAAGGGCCTGCGCCAGAAGACGCGGGAGACCGTGACGGCGCTGGCAAGGCTGGAGATGCCGGGCGCCATCCGCTCGCTCAACGTCTCGAACGCGGCGGCCGTCTCCCTCTACGCCGCGCGGCGGCACCTCGACGGCGCGCGCTGAAGCGCGCCGCGCGGGTCAGATGCCACAATTCCGCAACGTCAGGGCCTCAAATCCGGACGGATTGGCCTCCATGCTGTTAACCATACGGCACAGGAGGCAGACGCATGACACTGCATGTGAGGCAGTCCGACCGATCCCAGGCCCAGCCGACGCAATGGACCCCGTGGGGCGCAATGCCGGCGACGCGCGAACCCGCGGAACGCGGGATCCGGGCCGAGCAGGTCGCCGCGCGGCCGCAATCGCCGCGTCCGATCGCCATGCGCGTCGCCGTGCGACCGGAGTCCGAGACCGCCAACTGAACCCCACCGAACGGCGCCACCTGCCAGGCTGCGCTCCGGCTCGTAGCCCTTGACTGCGTATTCAGCAACGACGCGGCGGCATTGTCGTATCGATGCCGCGTCCCGAGCAGGCCGATTGTATCGCCGGCGATTCGGGACTATCCCGGCTTCAGGGCGAGAGGCGGCGGGACGATCATGCGGCGGTTGAATGCGGTCGACGGCTCGAACGACGAAATGGCGACCGGAGGAACCACGGACGCGGCGGCGGCGACACGCATCGAATCGCGTGCGACCTCGTTCGACGTGGCGGCGCTAGCCGGCGTTTCGCAATCGGCCGTATCGCGTGCCTTCACGCCCGGATCGAGCATCGCGGAATCCAAGCGCCAGCGCATCCTGGAGGCGGCGCGCAAGCTCGCCTACGTTCCCAATTCGATCGCCAGCAGCCTGACGACGCGGCGGACCGGCATCGTCGCGGTCATCCTCGGCAACATGGCGAACCCTTTCTACGGCGAGGTGCTGCGAACCTTCATCGACCGCCTGCAGGCGCAGGGGCGGCACGTCCTGACCTTCACCGTCGAGAACGGGGCCGACAGCGACGAGGCCATCCTGCGGGTGCTGCGCTACCAGGTCGACGGCGTGGTGCTCACCTCGGCGCAATTGTCGACGCGCATGACCGGCATCTGCCACGATCGCGGCATCCCGATCGTGCTGTTCAACCGCTACATTCCGGGCAGCGATGCGTCCGGCGTGCGCTGCGACAATGCGGGCGGCGGCCGGCAGATGGCGGAAGCCTTCCTCGCCGCGGGTGCGCAGAGTTTCGCCATGATCAAGGGGGACCCCAGGGGCACGACGAGCCAGGATCGCGTCCGCGGCTTCGCCGAGCGACTGCTGGAGGCCGGCATCGACCGCGACGACATCGTCGAGATCGAGGGCGCCTCGACCTATGACGGCGCATTCAACGCGTTGCTGCGGGAATACAGGCGCGCGCCGCGCCGGCTGCCGGACGCGATCTTCGGCATCAACGACATCATGGCGCTGGGCGCGATGGACGCGCTTCGCCACCGATTGGGCGTGCGGATTCCCGACGACGTGATGGTCGGCGGCTTCGACGACATTCCCCAAAGCCGCCGCCTTCCCTACCAGCTGACGACCGTGCGCCAGCCCGTGGACAGGATGGTGGACGAGGCGCTGGCGATGCTGCACCTCGACGAACCGCGCCGTCCGATCGAACGCGGCGTCGACCGGCAGCTGCCGGGCCGGCTGATCTGGCGCGCCACGATTTCCATGCCCGCGGCCGGCAAGCTCGGCGGCTGAGACTGGCGGGACGGATCCGCTGGAATCCACGCCCGATTTGCGTCTTGCCCAACCGCTTTTTGAATGCGTATTCATCGATTGCGGATTCCCCGGTGGACGTCCGCGAGATCGCAGGGCTTCGACCCGGCTGGCCGCGCCCGCCGTGCGCTGTCCTCGCCAGCCAGGGACAAGACTAAGGCGCATGACCGGACGCACGCTCTACGACAAGGTGTGGGACAGCCACGCGGTGAAGACCTACGGGGACGGCTCGACGCTGCTCTATGTCGACCGGCACCTGGTGCAGGAGGTGTCGAGCCCGCAGGCCTTCGACGGGCTGAAGGAGATGGGCCGGCCGCTGCGCCGTCCGGACGCGCATGTGGCGGTGGCCGACCACGCGGTGCCGACCCGCCAGCGCAACCAGCCGCTGCCGGACGGGCTGGCCGCGCGGCAGGTTTCCCGGCTGGTCGACAATGCGAAGGCCTTCGGCATCCCCTACATCCCGATGAACGACCGCCGGCACGGCATCGTCCACGTGATCGGGCCGGAACTGGGCTTCACCCTGCCGGGCGCGACGCTGGTCTGCGGCGACAGCCACACCTGCACGCACGGCGCCTTCGGGGCGATCGCGTTCGGCATCGGCGCCAGCGAGTGCGAGACGGTGTTCGCCACGCAGACCATCCGCCAGACAAAGCAGAAGCGCATGCGGGTCTGGCTCGACGGCGCCCTCGGAGCGGGCGTCACGGTGAAGGACATCATTCTGGCGCTGATCGCGAAGATCGGCACCGGCGGCGGCTTCGGCCACGCCATCGAATATGCGGGGCCGGCGATCGCCGCGCTGTCGATGGAAGCGCGCATGACGCTCTGCAACATGTCGATCGAGGCCGGCAGCCGCGTCGGCATGGTGGCGCCCGACGAGACGACCTTCGCCTACCTGAAGGGACGCCCGCTGGCGCCGACGGGCGCGCTCTGGGACCGCGCGGTGGCGGAGTGGCGGAGCCTCGCCAGCGACGCCGACGCCGTGTTCGACCGCGAGGTGGACATCGACGTTTCGGCGATCGCGCCGCATGTTTCCTGGGGCACGACGCCCGAGGAGACGCTGCCGGTGACCGGCGCGGTGCCCGACCCGGCCGCCGAAGCCGATCCGGCGCGGCGGGCGCGGCTGCAGAAGAGCCTCGACTACATGGGCCTCACCCCCGGCATGCCGCTTAGGGACATCGCCATCGACCGGGTGTTCATCGGCTCCTGCACCAACGGCCGGATCGAGGATCTGCGCCGCGCCGCCAGCGTGCTTTCGGGCCGCCAGGTGGCCCCGACCGTTCAGGCCATCGTCGTGCCGGGCTCGGCCGGGGTGCGCAGCCAGGCCGAGGCCGAGGGGCTCGACCGCATCTTCCGCGACGCCGGGTTCGAGTGGCGCGCGTCCGGCTGCTCCATGTGCGTGGCGATGAACGACGACCGGCTCGACGAGGGCGAACGCTGCGCCTCGACCTCCAACCGCAATTTCGAGGGACGGCAGGGCAAGGGCGGGCGCACCCACCTGATGAGCCCGGAAATGGCGGCCGCCGCCGCGGTGACCGGCCGGCTGGCCGACGTGCGCGAACTGGGACACTGACCATGGAAAAGTTCACCACGCTCACCAGCGTCGCAGCACCCCTGCCCGAGACGCATCTCGACACGGACGTGATCTTCCCGGCGCGCTTCCTGCTGCTGCCCGACAAGAAGGGGTTGGGCGAGCAGCTGTTCAACGAGCGGCGCGTCAACCGGACCGGCGACGGGCCGCGCTTCGTGCTCGACACGCCGCCCTTCGACAGGGCGCGCATCCTCGTCGCCGGCCGGGCGTTCGGCACCGGATCGAGCCGCGAGCAGGCGGTGTGGGCGCTGGCCGATTTCGGCATCCGCTGCGTCATCGCGCCGAGCTTCGGCGAGATTTTTTACTCCAACTGCTTCAAGAACGGCGTGCTGCCGATCGTGCTCGACGAGGCGGCGCATGCGCAGGTGATGGCGCAGGCCGAGGCCGCCCTGCCGGTGACCATCGACCTGGAAGCCCAGGCGATCCGGTTTTCCGACGGCCGCGCCATCCCCTTCGACATCGACCCGCACCGCAAGCGCACGCTGATCGAGGGGCTGGACGAGATCGGGCTGATCCTCGCCGACGACCTCGCCGACATCGCGGATTTCGAGGCCCGCCAGCGCGCGGAGCGGCCCTGGCTGCACCTGACGCGCGAGCAACTGGGGTTTTTCGGGGATCTGGGGGAGGAGTTGCGGTAGGGGGGCAGCGGTGGCGCTGGAGGACTTATTTTGCGACGCCATTGCGGTCGTTTGGCTTCACGAGATTTCCGCCTGAATGCTGCCGCCGCGCTAGCCCACTCTGGGCACAACCGCACTGATCTTGTAGCCTTGAGCGTCGCGGGTTATGAATCGATTGGCTGAAGCAATAAATTGTCGAACGCCCTTTGTGATGAACTCGTTCAATATGCTAAGCTGCTAGTATGTCTTGGCTGAAGGGCACAATATGCTAAAGAAGCTCAAGATCACGAACTTCACGGTGTTCCCCGAGGCGACTCTAACATTTGGTCGGAATCTGAACGTCATAGTTGGCGAGAACGGGGCTGGCAAAACTCATATTCTGAAGCTGATATACAGCATTCTAGCGACGAGCTGGGAGGAAGGCCGAAAGTCAACTGCGGCTCCGACGAAAACCGGACTGCAAAGGGCGCTTGCCGACAAGTTGGTCAACGTCTTCCGTCCCGAGGCGCTGGGCCGCCTCGCCCGGCGCCGTCAGGGCAGGGAGCGCTGTGACGTAGAAGCCCGTTTCGATAGTCGTGACCTTGATATCGGGTTCGGCTTTGCCACGCAAAGCAAGTCCGAGGTATCGCTAGAAACCACTCCCACATCCTGGTTGGATACCGCTGCGGTGTACCTCCCCACTCGCGAGCTAATGACGATCTATCCCAATTTCGTCTCGATCTACGAGAGCCGATATCTCGAGTTCGAGGAGACCTGGCGCGATACCTGCGTCCTCTTGGGCGAGCCCTTGCAAAAAGGCCCAAGGGAAGCGCGGGTGCGCGAACTGCTATCGCCGCTTGAAGAGGCAATGGGCGGAAGTATCGAACTAGATCGAAATGGACGCTTCTATCTTCGGACGTCCTCCGGTCGTATGGAGATGCCGCTGGTCGCAGAGGGCCTCCGCAAACTTGGTATGCTAGCGCGACTCGTGGCCACTGGAGCGCTCCTCGACAAAGGATACCTGATTTGGGACGAGCCTGAGGCAAACCTAAACCCAAGGCTGATCAAGAAAGTTGCCCGCACTATGCTTGAGTTGAGCATGCACGGGGCGCAGGTGATCATCGCGACACACAGCCTCTTCCTACTCCGCGAGCTCGAAATTCTACTTTCCGAGAAGGCCTTCCGACGTGCCGATGTACGGTTCTTTGGCCTTCAAGCCGCCGCTGAAAGTGGCATTTCCGTTCAGCAGGGCGGGGCCGTTGATGAGATCGGCGATATCGCATCCTTGGACGAAGAACTACAGCAATCCGATCGGTTCTTGGACGCGGAGATATAGATGCCCGCGATCAACGTCGACGGGATCACCTTCACGTTTCCAAACGATTGGGTGTCCAGCAAGTATGACGAGTGGGCGTACTATAAAGCGTACGCTCGCGCACGTTCAGGTACCAAAGCTGTCGACTTGCTCGCGATTGACCCTGACCGCACTGCCTGGTTCATTGAGGTTAAGGACTATCGCGCTCATCGTCGCACCAAGCCTACAGAACTGTCGGACGAGGTAGCGCAAAAGGTGCACGACACTTTGGCTTGCGTATTGGCGGCACGAACCAATGCGTTGGTTGCCGATGAGAATCAGGTGGCCAGGAAAGTGACGACCGCGACCAAGCTTCGTGTGGTCCTTCATCTCGAGCAGCCGGCAAAGCACTCGAAGCTGTTTCCACGGGTTATCGATCCAGCCATTGTCAAGCTCAAGCTAAGAATTTTGCTCAAGCCCGTAGATGCGCACCCCGTCGTCGTCGAAATTTCTGACCTCCGGGGACTTGGATGGACGGCCGCCTGAGACTAACCATCAGTGTCTTCTTACGACCTAGACACCGGTTGGCGCGGACAGGACATTTCGGTATCACCCCTCCTGACCGACCGCTCGCGGCGTCCGGTGCGCTACGCCAACCAGCTGCCCGAGCAGATCGAACGGCTGATTGTGGAGACGAAGAAGGGCAAGCCGCATTGGGGCGCCCGCAAGATA
>JBKBRJ010000101.1:0-8218 GCA_046292285.1 Mesorhizobium sp.
CCAGCGATTCGGCCGCGTCCGTCCCGGCCTTCAGATATCGGATCATGTTCCTCTCCCGCCGCTCCAGCGGCTCCTCATTCGGCGGTCCAGCCGCCGTCCACCAACAGGGAAGTCCCCGTCACCAGCGCCGACGCGTCGGAGGCGAGGTAGATCACCGCGCCCATGATGTCCTCGACGCGCCCGATTCGGCCGAGCTTGATCTTGCCAAGGACGTCGCGTCGAAAGACCTCGTTCTCGAAGAAGGGTTTCGTCATCGGCGTCTCGATGAAGGTCGGCGCGATGGCGTTCACCCGGATGCCGTGCGGCGCGAGTTCCACGGCCATCGCCTTCGTCAGGCCCTCGAGCGCGTGCTTGGAAGCGCAGTAGATGGTGCGGTTGGCCGCGCCCACATGTCCCATCTGCGAGGTCATGTTGACGATGGAGCCCGGCCGTCCGGCGGCGAGGGCCGCGCGGGCGAAGGCCTGGCCGACGAAGAAGGCCGAGCGGACGTTCAGGCCCATCACCCGATCGTAGCTCGCGGTCTCGACGTCGATGAAAGGGCCGGGCTCGTTGGCGCCGGCGTTGTTGATCAGGACGTCGAACGGCTCGCCGGCCTCGAAGGTCGCGCGCACGGCATCGACGTCGGTCACGTCGAGCGGAAGCGGTTCGGCGGAAAGGCCCTGCGACCGCAAGGCGCCGGCCAACGCGCCGATCTCGGAGGCGGTGCGCGAAACGAGCACGACATGCGCGCCTGTCCGCGCCAGCGCGGTGGCGCAGGCGACGCCGAGGCCGCGGCCGGCGCCGGTGACCAGCGCGCGCCGACCGTCGAGCCGGAAGGACGGCATCAGCGGCAAGTCACTCATTCCGCGGCGAGCCTCGCGTCGTGTCCGGCAAGCTTCTCGGCCAGGTCCGGCTCGAAGGCGGCGTCCGTCAGGATGAACGCCATCCGGCAGATTTCGTCGGTGCGGTTGGTCCAGGCATGCACCGTGCCGCGCTGCACCACCACGTCGCCGGTCTTCAGATGCACCTCGGAATCGTCGAGGAGCAGCACGATTTCGCCGGACAGGACGATGCCGTAGTCGATCGATTCCGTGCGATGCATCAGCGGGTGACGACCGGGCTTGTGGCGCTCGGCATCCTTCTCGAGGCCGACCGCCGCGAAGATCGCGCGCGACTGCTCCTTGTCGAAGGCCGGCCCGTCCGGTCCCTCCGGCGGCAGATCGACGATGCGGATCACCGTGCCGTTCTTGGGGGGCGCGGTTCCGGCGTGGTGGCGCGTCGGCTCTTCGAAATCCGCCGCGATCGGCATCGGCATCGCCGTGGTGTTCCAGATTTCGCTGAAGGTGAGGCCCGGCTGGACTGCGCTGCGGATCACCACGGGTGGTTCTCCGTCCGCCAGAACCACCGCCTTGCCATGCGGATCATGACCGGTCACGACGCGACGTACGGTTCCATTCATGCCGCCCCCCTTGCGCCGACCGTCGCGCGGTTCAGCGCCCGTGCGACGAGGGTCGCGGCGTCGCCGTCATGTCTGAAGCCGAGCGCGTCGGCGATGGGTGTTCGAAGCGCCGGATAGGCGCCGAACTGCGCCTGCAGCGCCTCGTTCGGCTCGTAGGCCACGAGACCGCGCACCCGCGGCCCGATGCACGCGGCGGCGCCATCGACGAGCTGGCTCATGGTGAGATGGAGCGCGGGCAGGTTGAACGCCCGGCGCGATCCCAACCGCCTCGCTGGTAACTCGGCGGCATGGATCAGGTTATCGACGACGCAGGCGCGCGACATGAACCAAGCGGCGGCCTCGGCCTCGACGGGACAGGTGAAGCGCTGGCCGGCGGCCAGCGCGTGCAGGATATCGCTCATGTAGGCCGACAGGTGCCCGCCAGGCTGCCGCGGCCGCGCGATGATGCCAGGCAGGCGAAGGGCAAGACCGTCGATCAGCCCGCGCCGGGCGAAATCGGCCACCAGCGCCTCCATCATCAGCTTCTGCGCGCCATAGCTCATGGTCGGCACGGGCAAGGTCTCGTCGTCGACGGCGGCCGTGGGCAGCGGCACGCCGAAGACGCCGATCGACGACGCGAAGACGAGCCTGGCGGGATCGGGCTGCCCGGCGAGCGCCTCCAGGATCGCAATGGTGGCCTCCACGTTGACGCGCCAGCCAAGATCGTAGTCACGCGCCGCCGCGCCGCCCGGAATGGCGGCGAGATGGAAGAAGATGTCGAAGGGACGCGAGAACAGGCTTGCGCGGAACGCCGGATCGGTGAGATCGCCCTCGGCCCGCGCCACGCCCGCGGGAACGTCGCCGAGGCGCGCGTCGATCGCCACGATCTCGGCGGAAGGACCGTGGCGCGCCGCCAGCGCCTCCGCGAGCGCCTCGCCGACGAAACCACCCGCGCCTGTCAAGCCTATACGCACCGAGGCCGTTCCTCCGAATTGGCGAAAAAATTGGTTGGTTGTACAAATAAGCTTGTGTGAAGACCGCTGTCAACCGCAACGGCGGTAATCTCGCAGCTTCGCTTGACATTTTTGGTCGTACGACCAAATAACGTGTCGATCCAGAAGCGGAGCCCACCGATGTTCGAGCCCTTCCCCGGCAACTACGTTTGGAACCTGTCCACCAACCTGGCGCTGATGTGCGGCGGCAACATCGGTGAGATCGACGCCGCCTGCAAGCCCATCCGCGAGGCGGCCGCGCGGGGAGAAGATGCCGGCACGGCGCTGTTTTTCGACTCGTGGGTGAAGGTGGCGCACCAGGTGATCGAGAACGGGAAGGCCGACGAGGCGAAGGGCCGCAAGCTATCGGCCGGCATCAAGTACCAGCGGGCCGCCGGCTACCTCCTGGCGGCCGAGCGCATGCAGAGCCGCGACTACGCTCCGCGCTGGGAAGCCTATCGCACGGGGCTGGAGACGTTCCGCAAGGGCGTCGAGATGCAGGACCTGGGCGTCGAGTTCGTCGATATCGCCTACGAGGGTTCCTCCTATCCGGCGCTGTTCGTGAAGGCGACGCCGACGGACGGCCGAAAGGCTCCGGTGCTGGTCTGCTGCAACGGCCTCGATTCCATGAAGGAGCAGATCTTCAGTGCTGGCAATCCGGCCGCCTTCGCCGCCCGCGGCGTCTCCACGCTGGTCATCGACCAGCCGGGAACCGGCGCCGCGCTGCGGCTGCATGGCCTTCCCGGACGCCACGACGCCGAGGCCTGGGCGTCGAAGGCGGTCGACTACCTGATGACGCGGGACGACGTCGATCACGGACGGATCGGCATGTTCGGCCTGTCGCTGGGCGGCTATTTCGCGCCGCGCGCCGTCGCCTTCGAGAAGCGTTTCGCGCTCTGCGCCGTGATGGGCGCCAACCACGACTGGGGCGAGATGCAGAAGCGGCGGCAGGCGCGGGAGGGCGACCGCCCGGTGCCGCATTACTGGGACCACGTCATGTGGGTGTTCGGCAAGGCATCGATCGAGGAGTTCATGGCCTGGGCGCCGGCGATGAACCTGAACGGCGTCGTCGAGAAGATCACCGTGCCGTTCCTGGTGACCCATGGCCAGGGCGATCGGCAGATCCCGGTCGAGTACGCGTATCGGAGCTTCGAGCAGGCGGTCAACAGCCCGGGGCGGGAACTGCGCGTCACGACCGACGCGGATTTCGAGGTCGAGCATTGCGGCGCCGACAACGGCGCCATCCTGCGCGACTACATCGCCGATTGGGTGAGCGAGACCTTCGCGCGGATGTGAGGTTCAGGCGTTCGCGTGCCAGGGATCGACGAGGCGCAGCGACGCTGGTCGACAGCCCCGCCGAGGGAACAAACATGTGCCTTCTTCCACCGGAGCGCCTCGCCGGCTAGGTGATTGGTCGGACGACCAATTCTAGGGAGGAAAGAATGGCGAGCTACGACATCGTCGTCATGGGTGCCGGCCACAACGGCCTGACCGCGGCGGCCTATCTGGCCAAGGCCGGCAAGAAGGTGCTGATCCTCGAGCGGCAGGCATGGCCCGGCGGCGGCGTGGTGACCCGCGAGATCAACACGCCCGGCTACCGGCACGACCTACACTCCTCGTGCCACATCATGATCCAGGGCAATCCGATGATCACGGAGGACGAGATCGGCCTGATCGGGAAATTCGGGCTAAACTACCATTATTCCGATGTGCCCTACGCCTCGATCTTTCCCGGCAACGAGACGCTGATCACCTACAAGGATCTCGATCGCGCCTGCGCCGAGATCGCCAAGTTCAGCGAGAAGGACGCCGAGACCTACCGGACCTTCGCGCAGAACTCGATGGCGATGATGCCGATGTTCCTGTCGGGTCTCTATGCGCCGCCGCTGCCGTTCGGCCCGTTCATGGCCATGCTGGACTCCTCCGACGAGGGCCGCGCCATCCTCGACGCGATGAACCGCTCCTCCCTCGACATCATCGACAACACGTTCGAGGACGACCGGGTCAAGATCCACCTTTTGAAGCTCGTCACCGAGAACCTGCAGCTGCCGGACGAGCTCGGCACCGGCATGGGCATCTACCTGATGCCCGGCATCATCCACACGTTCGGCGTGTCGCAGCCGGTCGGCGGTTCGGGCGGGCTGACGGATGCGCTGGTGCGCGCCATCGAGGCGGCGGGCGGCGAGATCAGGCTCGAGGCCGAGGTGGCGCAGATCATCGTGACCTCCGGCCGCGCGATGGGCGTGCGGATGTCGGACGGCGAGGAAATTCTCGCACGCGATGCCGTCATCGGCGCGATCCACCCGCACAGGCTGGAGACCTTCGTCAAGGGCCTCGACGAGGGCATCTATCGCCGTGCGAAGCGCGTCAACACGTCGACGCAGAGCCTGTTCGTCAGCCATTACGATCTCAAGGAACGGACGCGGTACATCGCCGGCGACGAGATCACGCGGGCGACGATGCTGGAATACTTCGCCTTCGACAGGCTCACCGACCTCCTCGACGATTTCGACCATCTGCGCCGCAAGCGGATTCCGCCACGCCGGCTGCTGGGCGGCGGCGACGAGACGCATGGCGATCCGAGCCGCGCGCCGGCGGGCGCCGGCATCTTCCATTCGATCACAATGGCGCCCTATGCGATCGAGGGGAAGGGCGCGGCGCATTGGGACGAGATCAAGGAGGCCTACGCGGCCGAGACGCTGGAGCAGTACAGGCCCTTCATCTCCAACCTGACCTCCGACAATATCATCGCCGCGAGCCACTGGTCGCCGCTCGACATGGAGCGGTCGTCGCCCAACAGCTTCGTCAACGGCGACATGCATGGCTGCGCGCCGTTCCTCTACCAGACGGTAGGCCACCGCCCGACGCCGGATCTCGGCCAGTTCACGGTTCCGGGTGCGGAGCGGCTCTATCTGGTCGGACCGTTCATGCATCCGGGCGGCGGCGTCTTCGGCGCCGGCCGCGCCACGGCGATCAGGATGTTCGACGACCTCGGCATCGACTTCGACAAGGTGGTCCGGTGATGGCGGAGGCCGCGAGGAAGCCCGCGAGCGTCCGCATCGTCGATGGGGCGAAGAAGGAACTCATGACCGTCTCGGCGATCGAGCGCGACGGTGACATGCTCGTCATCAAGGGCAAGATCTTCGGCACCATGCCGATGACGGCGAAGCTGTCGCCGCAGGAGGCGCGCAACGCGCTGCGGATGCTGTCGCCGAAGCTTGTCTGGTTCCTGGCGACTTTCCTGTTTCGTAAGTCGGCCTGAACGGCCGGACCCGGCGGGGGGGGGGGGGGGGGGGGCGGCGGCGCCCCCCCCCGCCCCGCCCACGGCCGTCCCGGCGCCTGCTTCGCTGGAGGAACGCGAGCGGCGGCCGTTCTCAGGTCTCGATGTCGCGCAGCTCCAGGCCTTCCAGCCTGGCGACGTAGTCCTTCATCATCTCCATGCTCCAGCCGCCATTGGCGGCGATGGCGAAGGAGTAG
Source organism: Mesorhizobium sp. (assembly GCA_046292285.1). GTDB lineage: Bacteria > Pseudomonadota > Alphaproteobacteria > Rhizobiales > Rhizobiaceae > Aquibium. Next base: position 5,887 of record JBKBRJ010000101.1, read on the forward strand.
AGCAGGAAGGGATGCGCGCCGAGTTCGAAGATTGCGCGCGGATCGCGCGCGACGAGCGCGGCCCGCTCGTCGTCCGAAAGCTCCCGATCCGCGATGGCTCCGGCCGTGTCGGCGTCGAAGGCCGTCTTGAATTGCGGTTCGCGGGCGTAGTTCCACAAGACCTTGTCGAGCGCGTAGCGGGTCATGCCGCTTCTCCGTTCAATGCGGCCTCGTCCCAGGCCAGGAAGGCGCAGGCGGGCTGCGCGGCGGTGGCGACCAGCCTGCGATAGGGCGCGGGCGCTCCACGCGCCGCGCCGAAGGCGAAGACATAGGCCAGGAAGCCTGGCGTGCCGTTGCCGGCGGCGTAGAGCTGGTCCCAGGTGGAGCGCCTGACGATCTCCGTCACGTCGTTGGCCTCGATCAGGGCCCAGGTCTCGCGGTCCCATTTGCTTTCCGGCTCGACCATGTTGCGCATCATGCCCGGGCCGCCGACGCCGTTGGACATATGGCCGGTGACGACGAGGGCGACCCGCAGGTCCTCCGCGAAGCTCTCGACGCAGGCGCGCACCGCCGACCCGACGGCGGCGAAGCGCCGGCCCGGCGGCACCGGAGGCGCCAGCAGGTTCACGAACAGCGGCACGACCGGCAGGTCGCCCTGCGGACGCAGGAAGTCGAGCGGGATGGTGAAGGAATGGTCGGCGACGAACTCGTCGGAAAAGGCGAAGTCCACGCCTTCCTCGAAGCCCTGCTTCAGGATGTGGCGGGCGAGCGCACCGTGCACGGGCAGGTCGCAGGACCCCAGCCCCCAGGCCTTCGCTTCCGAGGGAAACGGCCCCTTCAGCCGGCTCGGCTTGCCGACCATGAAGGGGGCCATGTTGTCGAAGAACCACTGGTTCAGATGGTCGCTGCCGACCATCACGACGACGTCGGGACGGGCGGCGGCGAGCATGTCGCGCAGTTCGGCGAAACAGTCGAGCGCGGGGAGCGCGCCCGGATGCGCCTTGCCCTCGCCGCTAAGGCGCGCGGCGATGGGCAAGGTCGGATCATGCGGGACGCCGATCAGGGAAACGAGGCGGGCCATGACGACTCCTACATGTAGATCCGGACGGCCTTGAGCTTGTGGCCTGGCTGGTCGAAGCGGGCGGTGCGCTCGTACACCGCGACGGAGGGGCGGCCCGACGGCATGTAGACGTCGGCGGCGCAGGTGACGCCATCGTCGGTGAATCGGCAATAATCGACCCTGATGCCGGACTTTCCGAGCATCTTGGTAAAATCGATGCGCAGCCGGTCGCGGCCGACGAATGTCTCGTCGTTGGAATGGCGGAAATATCCGTCCTCGGCGAAGCGGTCGAGAACATCCTCCAGCCGGTTGCCGTTGAGCGCGTCGAAATAATGTCGAAGGACGTCGTCGCCGGAACGCCAGGGATGGATGCCGGGCGTCTTCGGGTGGATCGGGCCGCGATCCTCGACCAGATGATGGTCGGAATAGACGATCGCGCTGGAGCGGCCGTCGGCGCGGGTCTCGAACATGAACCCGACCGGCAGGACCTTGCCGCCATCCGCCGGTGTGAAGCGGAACTCCTCGAAGCGGCGGCCGTCGGCCTCCACGACGCCGGTCGCCTCGACGACCGACCAGCGGTCGCCGGGCCAGAGCCGGCCGTCGGCCTCGAAGGCCGCCGGCGTGCCCTCGCCGAGATAGGGATCGTTCACGACCTGGCTGGCGCGCAGCTTGCCGATGAGTTGGGCGCGGGCATCGCGGGAGAGCGACATGGACAAATCCTCGATCAATGCGGAAGGCTCCCGCGGACGCCGCCGCCGTCGAGCCCGTGGTTGTCGGAAAGCTTCGCGGCGGCGACCGCATCGATCGCCGCGCGTCGAGACGAAAAGGCCAGAACGATTGGCGATCGGCGGGGCACGCCGACGCGAGGCGCTCTGACCGCGCACGCCATCGCGGCGCACGGAACTGCGGCCCCGCCGGCGAGGCGGAGCGACGTTGTGTGGCGTGACAAGATTCCCTCCGGTGCCTGCGGCGCGCGTTCAACACGCCGCGACGTATTCATACTGCATTACGTTGGACGGTTGTTCAACCAAAAAATGTCATCATGCAGGGAAACGATCCGGATGGCTTTCCGCGGCAGGTCCGGCAGTGCGGCGAGCGGAGAACGTGCAATGCGCGAGTAAGAACCCGACCGAAAGCAAAACCGTCTCTGAAATCGATCTGGTCGGCTGGATGGCATCGTGAGTCCAGCACGATGATCCTTCCAGCACGATGATCCTTCCGGTCAGCGATCGACAGCCCCTCGTAGCCTCTCTCGCTGAGCAGTTCGACGCCGGCGCGGAGCAGCTTTTCCAG
>JBKBRJ010000102.1:0-8145 GCA_046292285.1 Mesorhizobium sp.
CCGCCCGTTGCTGGGTGAAGGCGTGAAACGGTTCGACGAGCCGTGTCGCCCATCCTGACCCTGATCGCCCAGCGCATCGCGCTGGGCGTTCTCCTCCTTTTCGCCGTATCGGTACTGATTTTCGCCGGCACGCAGATTCTTCCCGGCGACGTGGCGCAGTCCATTCTGGGACAGTCCGCGACGCCCGAGGCGCTCGCCAACCTGCGGCGCGAGCTCGGGCTCAACGATCCCGCCATCGTCCGCTATTTTTCATGGCTCGGCGGCGTTCTGACCGGCGATCTCGGCACCGCGCTGACCACGCGACAGCCGATCGCGTCGACGCTGATGCCGCGCCTGTGGAACACGCTGTTCCTCGCCTTCTGGGCGGCCATCGTGTCGGTTCCGCTCGCCGTGCTCCTCGGCCTGCTCGCCGTGCGCTACCGCAACGGTCCGATCGACAAGGCGATTTCGGGTTTCGCGCTCGCGTCGACCTCGCTGCCGGAATTCTTCATCGGCTACCTGCTGATCTTCTTCGTCGCCGTGAAGATGCAGTGGTTCCCGTCGATCTCCACGGTCTATTCCGGCATGCCGCTGGCCGACAAGTTGAATGCGATCGTGCTGCCGGCCACCGTGCTGGTGCTGGTCGTGCTCGCCCACATGATGCGCATGACCCGCGCCGCGATCCTCAACGTCATGCAGTCGGCCTACATCGAGACGGCCGAGCTCAAGGGCCTGTCGAGCTTCGACATCATCCGCAAGCACGCCTTCCCGAACGCCATCGCCCCGATCGTCAACGTCATCATGCTCAACCTCGCCTTCCTGATCGTCGGCGTGGTCGTGGTGGAGGTGATCTTCGTCTATCCGGGCATGGGCCAGTATCTGGTGGACCACGTCTCGAAGCGCGACGTGCCCGTGGTGCAGGCGGTCGGCCTCATCTTCGCGGCCGTCTATATCGGACTGAACATCGTCGCCGACATCGTGGCCATCATCGCCAATCCGCGCCTGAGGCATCCGAAGTGAGGGGACATCGATGCCCGACCTGAAAACCATCCCGCCGGGCGCGGCCGTCGGCCTGGTCCTGACGATCATTCTCGTCTTCTGCGCCGTGTTCGCCCAGGTGATCGCGCCCTATGGTCTGAGCGAGATCGTCGGCGACGTCTGGGAGCCGATGAGCGCCGAGCACTGGCTCGGCACAGACAATCTCGGGCGCGATCTCCTGTCGCGCATGCTCTTCGGCGCACAGACCACCATGCTGATCGCCGGCCTGGCCACGGCCCTGTCATTCTCGCTCGGCGCCATCCTCGGCTTCACCGCCGCGGTCGTCGGCGGCTGGTTCGACATGCTCCTGTCGCGCTTCGTCGACCTCCTGATGTCGATCCCTACGCTCATCTTCGGCCTCGTCGTCCTGTCGGTGCTCCCGTCGACCGTGCTGACCCTGATCCTGGTCATGGGCATCCTGGACTCGACCCGCGTCTACCGCCTGTCGCGGGCAGTCGCGGTCGACATCAACGTCATGGATTTCGTCGAGGCGGCGAAGCTGCGCGGCGAGGGCCGGGGCTGGATCATCTTCCGCGAGATCCTGCCCAACGCGTTGTCTCCGCTCGTCTCCGAACTCGGCCTGCGCTTCATTTTCGCCGTGCTGTTCCTGTCCGCACTCTCCTTCCTCGGCCTTGGCGTCCAGCCTCCGGAGGCGGATTGGGGCGGCATGGTGCGCGAAAACAAGGAAGGCGTCGTGTTCGGCATCCCGGCGGCCCTGATCCCGGCCGCGGCGATCGCCGTGCTGGCCATCTCGGTCAATCTCGTCGCCGACTGGGTCCTCAACCGCACCACGAGCCTGAAGGGAGGCCGCGGCAATGGCTAAGGCGCCCGCATCGGCCCCGCGCACCGGCAAGCTGCTCGACATCCGCGACCTCAGGATCGAGGCGACGGTCTATCCGCCCAACGAAGCGCCGCGCAACATCGTCATCGTCGACGGCGTGTCGCTCACGCTCGAGCGCGGCAAGGTGCTCGGCCTGATTGGAGAATCCGGCGCCGGCAAGTCGACCATCGGCCTGTCGGCCATGGGCTACGGCCGCGGCGGCGTGCGCATCACCGGCGGCGAAGTGCTGCTCAACGGCCGCGATATCCTGAAGGGCGGCATCGGCGGCCTCAGGAAGCTGCGCGGCAAGGAAGTCTGCTATGTCGCACAGTCGGCGGCCGCAGCCTTCAACCCCGCCCACAAGCTGATGGACCAGGTGGTCGAGGCCGCGATGCTGCATGGCGTGGCCACCCGCGCCGAAGCCGAGAAGCGCGCCGTCGCGCTGTTCAGGAAGCTCAGCCTGCCCAATCCCGAGATCATCGGCAACCGCTATCCGCACCAGGTCTCCGGCGGCCAGCTCCAGCGCGTCATGACCGCGATGGCGCTGTGCTCCGAGCCGGACCTGATCGTCTTCGACGAGCCGACCACCGCGCTCGACGTCACCACCCAGATCGACGTGCTGGCCGCGATCAAGGACGCCATACGCGACACCGGCGTCGCCGCGCTCTACATCACCCACGACCTCGCCGTCGTCGCCCAGGTCTCCGACGAGATCATGGTGCTGCGCCACGGCAAGCTGGTCGAATGGGGCGGCACGCAGCAGATCATCCGAGAGCCTCGCCAGGAATATACCAACCAGCTCGTCTCGGTTCATCACATCGAGCACGAGGAGAAGAGGCCGGAGGGCAAGCCGCTCCTGTCGGTAAAGAACGTCACCGCTGCCTATGGCGGCGGCATCGTGGACGTGCTGAAGAACGTCTCGGTCGATATCCATCACGGGCAGACGCTCGCGGTCGTCGGCGAGTCCGGATCCGGCAAGTCGACGCTGGCGCGCGCCATCACCGGCCTGCTGCCGCCGCGTGAAGGCTCCATCACTTTCGATGGTCGCGTGCTGCCCGCCAGGCTCGCCGACCGGACGAAAAACGACCTGCGCGAATTGCAGATGATCTACCAGATGGCCGACGTGGCCATGAACCCGCGCCAGACGGTGGGCACGATCATCGGCCGGCCGCTGGAGTTCTATTTCGGAATGCGCGGTGCGGAACGCGACCGCCGCGTCGCCGAACTTCTCGAAGAGATCGAGATGGGCAAGGGCTTCCTCGACCGCTACCCGGCCGAGCTGTCCGGCGGCCAGAAGCAGCGCGTCTGCATCGCCCGCGCGCTGGCGGCGAAGCCGAAACTCATCATCTGCGACGAGGTCACCTCGGCGCTCGACCCGCTGGTGGCCAACGGCATCCTGAAGCTGCTCCTGAACCTCCAGGCGGTCGAGAACGTCGCCTATCTCTTCATCACCCACGACATCGCCACCGTCCGCGCCATCGCCGATTCGATCGCCGTCATGTATCGCGGCGCGGTCGTCCGCTACGGCCCCAAGAGCCAGGTGCTGACGCCGCCCTTCGACGACTACACCGACCTCTTGCTCTCCTCCGTACCGGAGATGGAGGTGGGCTGGCTGGAGAAGGCCATCGCCGGGCGACGCATGGAGAGCGCGGGGAACTGATAGAAATTCGCGGTTGCGACCGATGACAGATCGAGCATGTACCTAGTCGAGAACGAACGCTGGAAACTAACGGCCGCGTGGTTGAATACGATGGCAGCCGGAACCGTCATCGCCGGAGCGGTAACGCCGCTCGTCGCCCTGGCATATGGCCTTCGCGCCAATGCAGAACCGCTTGCTACTGGCCTCGTCATTCTCCTCACCATCGTTTGGATTTCTGCGGGAATAGGACTACATTTCACTGCAAGAGCCATTTTGGGACGGCTGCGCGAATGACCATCCTAGAGATTTTCGCCGTTTTCGGGGTCCCCTCATTGCTGCTTGCGATCGGAATCGCTGCGCTGCTCGTTGCGCGTGCAGGCACTCGGATGAAGCCACATCCGGGCGAGTAGCGGCACCAAGCCGGTAAGGTCGAGTGAAGATGGCGCTGGTCCGTCGGATGTCGTTCGATTTTCTGCCGCTATCATCGACGAATTGCAGTGATCCCGTTTCGATGCCATGAGTGAACACGCCGTGACGGCCGCAGTCGCGCATTGCGCCAGCTTCGTCGATCCGCAGACCGGTTAACGCTTGGGTTGTGTTCTTATGACAGGATTGAATTGAAGAATGGATCAAGTTCGGTCGGTTCGAAGAGCGGAACCGATGGCGGAGTGGTTCTCCCTCGCGACGTCGCGGCGCAAAAAATCACCGATCCCGGCGATACCACCGAACCCCAGACATGTGTGACTAACGGCCGTTCAAGGACTGACTATGCCCCTCTCCTCCAAACTCCTCCTCATCATCCTCGACGGCGTGCCGTGGCGGAACTGGCGCCGGTTGTTCGGCAACCTGGAGGGCTGGGTCCAGTCGGGCGAGGCGCGCGTGTGGAAGATGCGCGCGGTGCTGCCGTCGACCTCGGCCTGCTGCTATGCCTCCATCCACACTGGCGTACCGCCGCAGGAGCACGGCATCCTGTCCAACGAGATCCGCTTCCGCGTCGCCCAGCCCGACATCTTCTCCGAGGTGACCAGGGCCGGCGGCAAGACAGGCGCGGTGACGCACTCCTACTGGTCGGAGTTCTTCCGCTCGCATCCCTTCGATCTCGTCGAGGACATGGAGTACGACGAGCCGGCCGGGCCGATCACCCACGGCCGTTTCCACACCATGACAGGCTATGGCCACGACAACCAGATGACGCCGTCCGACGTCGATCTCTTCGCCACCCTGACCATGCTGTGCAAGCGCCACGGCATCGACTACGGCATCCTCCACACCTGCACGCTGGATTCGATGGGACACCGTTTCGGCCACGACAACACGCCGATGGACCATGCCTGCGCGGTTGCCGACGCCATGCTGGCGGCCTTCCTGCCGAAATGGCGCGCCGCCGGCTACGAGGTCATGGTGACGGCCGACCACGGCCAGACCGATCGCGGCCACCATGGCGGCCGCGAGGACCTGCAGCAGGATTTCGCCTTATACTATTTCGGCGATGGCAAGGGCCCGGCCGAGGACACGCTGCTCGACCAGCTTCAGCTCGCGCCCACCATCCTGACGCGGCTCGGCGTGGCGGTGCCGGAGACGATGAAGGCGAAGCCGTTCCTGTCGTGAGACGCGATACGGGCGCCTACTTTCCCATCACCAGCGCCCAGTAGCGCCGGCCTTCGGCGTCGGTGGCGGAGGCGAGGCCGTAGCGGGAGAAGCGCGGGTCGAGCATGTTCCTGCGGTGCGGCGGGCTGTCGACCCACATCTGGAACACCTTCGCGACCTCCATCCGGCCATGCGCGATGTTCTCGGCCGCCGGACCTTCGACGCCGTTCTGCCGCATGCGGGTCGAGAAGTCGCGGCCGCGTCCGGTCGTGTGCACCATGCGCCCGGTCTCGGCCATATAGCGCGCCTGCTGCATCGCCGCCTTCTCCAGCGCCGGATCGGGCCTTGCCGCCGAGAGCCCGGCGGAACTGCGCACATAGCCATAGACCTCCTGCGCGCTCGCCGACGCGCCGACGCTCGACGTGTTTATCGACGGGTTGAGTGCGGAGATGCTGCACCCTGAAGTCAGCGTGAGAAGCGCGAGCACGGCTGCGGAGCGGAGAAGAGAGACCATGGACGTCCTGTCGGGATGGCGAGGCAAGGAAGTGCCGCGACGGTGTTTTCTGCCGTTGCCGCAGGATTGCGTCAATCCTCGGGCGGTATCGCTTCTTCCGCCAGCCGGGCCGTCAATACGGCCAGCCGCCCCTGGCCAGCGCCGCCGTCGCGGCCACGATGCGCGCGAAGCTCGCGCGCGCCCGGCCGACCGGGTGGCGCGCGCGCAGGTAACCGTGCACCAGTCCGGCTTCCTCGATCCAGACCGCCTTGCCGCCCGCCGCGAGGATGCGGTCGCGATAGGCCGCGCCGTCAAACGACAGCGGATCGCACTGCGCTGTCACCACCACCGTGGGCGGCAGGCGGGAAAAATCCGTGTCGAACAGCGGCGCGAAGGAGGCGTCGCCGGCGATATCGGCCCCACCCGCGCGGATGTCGCGATAGAAGTCGATGTCGCGCACCGTCAGCATCGGCGCCTCGGCATGGGTGACGTAGGAGCCCTTGGTCTGGTCGCCGCCGAGGCCCGGATAGATCAGCACCTGGCCGACCGGCGCACGTGGATCGCCTCGCGTGTGATGCGAGACGGCCGCCGCGAGATTGCCGCCGGCCGAATCGCCGACGAGCAGGATCGGCAGCGCCTGCTTGTCCGCCGCCCAGCGGAACGCCGTCATCGCGTCGTTGAACGCGGCCGGGTGGACGTGCTCGGGGCAAAGCCGATAATCGACCGAGACGACCGTGCAGCCGCTGCCCGAGGCCAGTTCCGCGCAGACGTCGTCATGGCTTTCGAGCCCGCCGACGACGAAACCGCCGCCATGGAAGTAGAGCACCAGCGCGGCGGACGCGGCGGGCGTCGGTGAATAGATGCGGATCGGGATGCGATGCGTCGGGGTTTCGATCGCGGTCGTTTCGACCGAAATCCCATCCGGATACCCCGCATGGAATTCCCGGCACATCCGGTCATAGATCGCCCGCTGTCCCTCGATCGTCTGGTCGATCGTGTCGGGCGGATAGAACGCGTTCGTCCGCTCGATGAAGGCCCAGGTTTCGGCATCGATGAGCTTGGCGTAGTCGGTCATGGCCTGCCTACTTCCCCTTCCACACCGGGTCGCGCTTTTCGGCGAAGGCGCGGAACCCTTCCATGTTGTCGTCCGATGCGTAGAGCGCGTCGACGGTGCGGAACTTGCGCTTGGTGATCCAGTTCATCGCCTCCTGGAAGCCCATCGCCTCGGCCTCGCGAGCGACCTCCTTGATGGCGGCGAAGACGAGCGGCGGGCCGCCGGCGAGCAGCCGGGCGACCTCCCAGACGCGGTCCTCCAGCCGGTCGGCCGGCAGGACCTCGTTGACCAGCCCCCAGCGATGCGCTTCGGCCACGTCCATCCAGCGGCCGGTGAGCAGCAGGTCCATCGCCACGTGATAGGGCATGCGTTTCGGCAGCTTGATCGTCGCGGCGTCGGCGAGCGTGCCGGCGCGGATCTCCGGCAGCGCGAAGGACGAGTGGTCGGAGGCATAGATCAGGTCGCAGGACAGCGCGAGCTCGAAGCCGCCGCCCACCGCCATGCCGTTGACGCAGGCGATCACCGGCTTGTTCATGTCGATGAGCTCCTGCAAGCCCGCAAAGCCGCCGACGCCATAGTCGCCGTCGACCGCGTCGCCCGAGGCCGCCGCCTTCAGGTCCCAGCCGGCGCTGAAGAACTTGTCGCCCGCCGTCTTCACGATCGCCACGCGCAGCGCCGAATCGTCCCGGAACGCCTTGAAGGTCTCGCCCATCAGCCGCGAGGTCGCGAGGTCGATGGCGTTGGCCTTCGGCCGGTCGAGCGTGACCTCCAGGATCGCGCCGTCAGTGCGGGTAGTGATGACGTCAGTCATTTCGGGCTCCTGCTTCGCTGCGCTCCGCGCCGCCGATAATCAGTCAATCTGCTCCAGCACGATCAGCGCATCCGCGACCCAGGCGCCCTCGCCTTCCGCGCAAACGATCAGCGGATTGATGTCGAGCTCAGCGAGGCGCTCCGCATGCGACAGGGCGAAATCGGCGATGCCGAGCACCGCGTCGACCGCAGCGCCGACGTCGGCCTTCGGCCGTCCGCGAAAACCGTCCAGCAGCGGAAACAGCTTCAATCCGCGCAGGGCAGCCTCCACCACGTCGCGCGAGGCGGGCAGCAGCAGCGTCGCGGTATCCTGCAGCAGTTCCACCATCACGCCGCCGGTGCCGACCGTCATCACCGGCCCGAACAAGGGATCGCGCGTGACGCCGACGATCAGTTCGCCGATGCCGCCCGTCACCATGCGCTCGACGTAGAGGCCGGCGCCAAGCCCGGCCATCGCCAGCGCCGCCGCGCGCACCGCGTCGGCATCGCGAAGATTGAGTTTCACCGCGCCGGCCTCGGACTTGTGGGCGACGCCGAGCGCCTTCACCGCGACGGGGAAGCCCAGCGCCTCTGCCGCGGCCGCGGCCTCGTCGGCATTGGCGGCGCGGCACCCGGCGGGCACGGAGAGCGAACCGGCAAGCAACGCCTTGGCGGTGGCTTCGTCGGGATTGCTGGAGATGTCGAGCGATCTGCCCCCCTCTGGCCTGCCGGCCATCTCCCCCTCA
>JBKBRJ010000103.1:0-7776 GCA_046292285.1 Mesorhizobium sp.
CTTTCCTCGGACGCGGACTTTCGACACTTGCGCCCGCGGCCGCCCGGCCAGCTGGCAGGACGCATAAAGGCCTTCGCGCCCGAAATTACAAGCCTCGGCTGACGCATTCGGGCGACGGACGAAGCCGCCGCCCGAATCTCCCGCGTCAGCTGCCGATGACGCGCTTGACCTTGGTGCAATAGGCCGAGGAGACGGGGTTCATGCGCTTGGCGGCGTGACCGGCATTGTAGCGTAGGATCGTTCCGCAGGTATCGCCGCCGCCGAGCTCGTGCGCCTTGGCGAGGTACTTCATGCCGTACTTGACGTTGGTCTCCGGGTCGTAGAGCCCCTTGGCCGAGCCGGAATAGCCCATCATCCGCGCCGTTGCCGGCTTGATCTGCATCAGGCCGATCTCGCCCGCGCGTCCCGTCACGTGGGGGCGGAAGTTGCTTTCCACGGTCACGACCGCATGGGCCAGCGCCACAGGCACGCCGTAGGCCTTGGCGTAGCGCGTCACGATCGCGGGAAGGCCGTCCTTGGCCGCCTTGACGTCGGTCTTGTTCGAACTTGCCGATTTCTCGGCGCGCAGCTTGGCGAAGAGGCCAGGACGTTCGTCCTCGGCGATCGATGCCGTCTTCGTCATGTCGACGCCCGGCAGTTCATCCGCCTTGGCACCGGCGACGATCGCAGCGCCGCCATCGCGGCGGTCGCGCTCGGCATGGGCAGCGGAATTCACGGCGACGGTGGCCAGCGCCACCGCGACAAGGAAAGTTCTTCTCATTCGATCCTGTATCTTCTTCTTGGCGCCCGGTGGTTCCAGGCAGCGGTTTCCCGTTGGGTCCGGTGGCCGTCGATCGGGCGCAGCGGACGTGAAGCGGGCCGCATGTGCGGGCTGAATGAGCGGCCAAAATGGCCGCCGCCCTCAACTTTAGTGACAGGATGTTACATCAACCACTTGATTTGGTTGGATTACGCAGCGTCAGCTTTGGCTCTGGCCAGCAATTGCCGCAGGATCGACAGGGTGGCTGCGTCAACGACGCCGTCGACGCGCGACGGCCGGAACCGGCGCTGCAAGGCTTCGACGACCACTTGCGTCAGCGGCTCGAAACGCCCCGTGATTTCAACGCCGTAGCCATGGAGCGCGAGCATCGCCTGGATTTCCTCGACGATTTTTCCCGTCGCACCCGGCCCGACCCATGGGCCGCCCTCGGCTGTCGGCCGCGGTCGGGGCGTCGCGACGCCGGCCGCCGCCAGGCGATCCCATGGAAATTTTTCGCCGGGATCGATCTTGCGACCAGGTGCCACATCCGAATGGGCGAGAATTCGCTCTCGCGGGATGCCGTAGCGGGCGCAAATGCCCGCGCAAAGTCGGATCACCGCGTCGATCTGGGCGTCCGGAAAGTCGGGATAGCCCAGGAAATGGCCGGGATTGACGATCTCGATGCCGACCGACCGCGAGTTGATGTCGGCCACCCCTTTCCACGAACTGCGGCCCGCATGCCAGGCACGGTCGCTTTCGCGCACCATCTGGACGATGCGCCCGTCCTCATGCACCAGATAGTGCGACGAGACCTCGCTCTCGGGATTGCAGAGCCAACTCTCGGCGCCCTCGCCGGTCGGCATCCCGGTGTAGTGGAGGACGATCATGTCCGGCGCGGCGGCGCCGACGCGCGGGCCGAAATTCGGCGAAACCCGGATCTCCGCGCCATCATGGTCCGCGGAAAATCCGCTCATGCAGCCACGCGCCCTCGCTCGATCGTCTGGTAGGCGGCATTGAATGCCGCCATCCGGTCGTTGGCGAGCGCCAGAAACTCCTCGGGGACGCCGCGCGCGATCATCCGGTCCGGATGATTGTCGGAGACGAGCCGGAGATAACGACGGCGCACCTCCTCGAAGGACATGTCGCGGGTGACGCCCAGGATCGCCCATGGATCGGTCGCGCCGATGACGTGTCGCGCCAGGATCGCCTCGAATTGTCGGTCGCTGATGGCGAAGATTTCGGCGATCCGCCGCAGGAACCGCAATTCCGCCTCGTGGATCACCCCGTCGGCCTTGGCGATGTGGAACAGGCCCTCGAGAATGTCCTCCAGCATCCGGCAGTCCGGCTGGCCGGATCCGCACAGACCAGCGAGGCGCTCGGCATAGACCTCGTAGCCGGCCGTGTCGGCCATCGCCAAGCGGTAGAGACGCTCGACGTTGCGCCTTTCGCTGGTCGGCATGGAGAAGATGTCCTCGAAGGCGCGAATCTCGTCCTGCGTGACGATGCCGTCGGCCTTGGCCATCTTCGCCGACAGGGCGATCATCGCGACCGAGAAGGCGACGCGGCGCCGCAGTTCGGGATCGCCCTCGAAGACCGTGCGGACGGCTTCGACGAGGTCGGCTACTCCATTCGCCGCGCCCGAGGAGACGCGCGCGACGAACTCGCCTATGCGGGCCCAGATCGACATGAACCCTGTCTAGAGTGCTTCGCGGAAAAATGCGAGCACGGTGGTATCAATTGATTGTCGCATCGGGACACGTTTTCCTCAACGCTCCCCGACAACGAGAAAGCCGGGACGAGCCCGGCTTTCCAGTGAGGATCGGGTCGGTCGACCTACTCGACCGAGCGAACGCCGTCCGACGGCTCGTAGTCGTCGGCGCCGAGCGTGCCGCCCGGGGCCACGCCCGTCGCGCCGTCGGTGTCGTCCATCGAATCCGCTTCCGGCGCGATGCTCTGCGTCGTCGTGTTGTCGGTCGATGCGTCGTCGTCCGTGTCCGGCACGACGATCACGTTCGTGTCCTCGCCGGGAACGACGGTCGGGGCGGTGTCCTGTACCTCGGGCTGGATGCTCTGGGTGGTCGTCGTGTCGTTGTCGCTGCAGGCGGCGAGACCGAGCAGCGCGAGCGACGACACAGAAGCGAGGATGATCTTCTTCATGATGCACTCTCCTTTCAGAATTTACGCAGGGCGCGCCATGGCAGCGCGCCGTCGGGGAGAGAATGCCTCCACCGCGCAGCGGTTTCGTCACATCGGGTGACGATCCGCAACAATGCGTCAGGGCGGCGGTCGCTCCGGCGTCGCGGACGGCTACGACAAGTTGCCTCGCGACAGCATGATTCCGCTGCCGCGACCAGAGGTGCGAACTCCCGGCTTTCGCCTCGTCGACGTTTGCCCTATGGCCGCAATCGCGCGAAGCTTCAAACGATCCGCGGAGGAGACGGCGATGAGCGGCAGGTGGGACTTCTGGATCGACCGCGGCGGCACCTTCACAGATGTCATCGGCCGCGATCCCGACGGCAACCTGCATCCCCGCAAACTGTTGTCCGAAAATCCCGAGGCCTATCGCGACGCCGCCGTGCAGGGCATCCGCGACCTGCTCGGCGTCCCGCCGGGCGCGCCGATCCCCTCGCATCGCATCGGCGACGTCAAGATGGGCACGACGGTGGCCACCAACGCGCTGCTGGAGCGCAAGGGCGACCGGGTGCTGCTGCTGATCACGAAAGGGTTCCGCGACGCGCTGAAAATCGCCTACCAGGCGCGGCCCGACATCTTCGCCAAGGAGATTATCCTTCCCGAGCAGCTCTACGAGCGGGTCATCGAGGTCGAGGAGCGCGTCCGCGCCGACGGCTCGGTGGAGACCATGCCGAGGCTCGACGACGTCAGGCCCCTGATCGAGGAGGCGCGCGCGGACGGCATCGAAGCGGTGGCGGTGGTCTTCATGCATTCCTGGGTCTATCCCGACCATGAACTCATGGCGGCGAGCCTGTGCCACCATGCGGGCTTCACCCAGATCTCCGTCAGCCACCAGACCTCGCCGCTGATCAAACTCGTCGGTCGCGGCGACACCGCCGTCGTCGACGCCTACCTCTCGCCGATCCTGTCGCGCTACGTGAACCGGGTGGCGGAGGAACTGGGGGCGGGGGCGACGGAGGGGCGGGACGCCACTTCGATGTCGCACCAAGCGGCACCACCCCCACCCGGCCCTTCGGGCCACCCTCCCCGCAAGGGGGAGGGTAACGGCGCCTCCCCCAACCTCATGTTCATGATGTCGTCCGGCGGGCTTACCGCCGCCGATCTCTTCCAGGGCAAGGACGCGCTGCTGTCCGGCCCGGCCGGCGGGGTCGTCGGCATGGTGGAGACGGCAAGGCTCGCCGGGTTCGAGAAGGTCATCGGCTTCGACATGGGCGGCACGTCGACCGACGTCGCCCACTATGACGGCGCCTACGAGCGCGCCTTCGACACCGAGGTTGCGGGCGTGCGCGTGCGCGCGCCGATGATGCGGATCCACACGGTGGCGGCGGGCGGCGGGTCGATCCTCCACTACGAGGACGGCCGCTTCCAGGCAGGCCCGGATTCGGCCGGTGCCAATCCCGGCCCCGCCTGCTACCGCCGCGGCGGCCCGCTCGCCGTCACCGACGCGAACGTCATGCTGGGCAAGCTGCAGCCGGACTTCTTCCCGGCGATCTTCGGCCCAGGCCAGGACCAGCCGCTCGACCGCGACGTGGTGCGCGAGAAATTCGCCGCGATGGCCGCCGCCATCGGCGACGGGCGCAGCCCGGAAGCGGTGGCAGAGGGCTTCATCACCATCGCGGTGGAGAACATGGCCAACGCGATCAAGAAGATCTCGGTGCAGCGCGGCTACGACGTCACCGAGTACCTGCTCAACTGCTTCGGCGGCGCGGGCGGCCAGCATGCCTGCCTGGTGGCTGACGCGCTCGGCATGGAGGCGGTGCTGATCCACCCCTTCTCCGGCCTGCTCTCGGCCTACGGCATCGGGCTCGCCGCCCTCTACGCCTCGCGCCAGCACGCGCTCCTGAAGCCGCTGGACGAGGAAACGCTGCCCGAGATCCGCATGCTGTCGGAGGGCCTGCGCCAGGCGGTCTTCGCCGAACTGCGCGGCCAGGGCATTGCAGACGACGAGATTGCCTGGCGCCCGATCCTCCAGGTCCGCTACGACGGCACCGACACGGCGCTGCCGGTCGATTTCGACGACTTCTCCATCGCAAATGCCAAGACCGCCTTCGAGGCCGCGCACAAGGCGCAGTTCGGATTCGTCTACGAGAACAAGCCGATGATCGTCGAGGCGATCAGCGTCGAAGGCATCGACATGCGCGACTCCGGCCGCGACGAGATCGACCGGGACGTTTCCGACCGTGCCCACCAAGCCTCGGAAAGCCGAGAGATCTACTGCGACGGCGCCTGGCGCGAGGCCGGCATCTTCCGCCGCGAGGACTTGTTCCCCGGAGCGAAGGTCACCGGCCCGGCGCTGATCGTCGAAAGCCACCAGACGATCGTGGTAGAGCCCGGCTGGCGGGCCGAGATCACCGCCAAGGACCACGTGCTCTTGCGCCGCGTCGAGCGCAAGGCGCGCGCGGCGGCGATCGGCACGCAGGCCGATCCCGTGATGCTGGAGGTCTTCAACAACCTCTTCATGTCCATTGCCGAGCAGATGGGCGTGACGCTGCAGAACACCGCCTATTCGGTCAACATCAAGGAACGGCTCGACTTCTCCTGCGCCGTCTTCGATGCCGATGGCGCGCTCGTCGCCAATGCCCCGCACATGCCCGTCCATCTCGGCTCCATGGACCGCTCCGTCGAAACCATCATACGTCTCAATGCAGGGAACGTGCATCCAGGCGACGTCTTCGCCCTCAACGCTCCCTACAATGGCGGCACGCACCTGCCCGACATCACGGTGGTGACGCCGGTGTTCGAGACCGTGGAACTGCCGATCTCCCCCCCTGTGGGGGAGATCGGCCAATCGCCGAAGATCCTCTTCTGGGTCGCCTCGCGCGGGCACCATGCCGATGTCGGCGGGACGGCGCCGGGATCGATGACGCCGCTCGCCACCACGGTCGACGAGGAGGGCGTGCTGTTCGACAATTTCCGCCTGGTCGAGCGCGGGCGCTTCCGCGAGGCCGAGCTGCACCACCTGCTGACCGATCACCCGTGGCCGGCGCGCAACCCGCACCAGAACATCGCCGACCTGAAGGCGCAGATCGCCGCCAACGAGAAAGGCGTGGCCGAGCTGCGCAAGATGGTCGCCCATTTCGGGCTGCCTGTCGTCGAGGCCTACATGGGCCACGTCCAGGACAACGCCGCCGAGAGCGTGCGCCGCGTGCTGGAGCGACTGCCGGACGATTCCGAATACGAGTATCCGACCGACACGGGCCAGGTCATCAGGGTGAGGATCACGGTCGACCGCCCGGCGCGGACGGCCAGGGTCGACTTCACCGGCACCTCGCCGGTGATGAAGAACAATTTCAACGCGCCGGAGCCGGTCGCCCGCGCCGCCGTGCTCTATGCCTTCCGCGTCATGGTCGAGGGGCAGATCCCGATGAACGCCGGCTGCCTTCGGCCGATCGAGATCGTCATCCCCGAAGGCTGCATGCTGCGGCCCGCCTATCCGGCCGCCGTCGTCGCCGGCAATGTCGAGACCTCGCAGCACGTCACCAATGCGCTGTTCGGGGCGATGGGTGCGCTGGCCAACGCGCAGGGCACGATGAACAACCTGACCTTCGGCAACGCGAAGTACCAGTACTACGAGACGATCTGCTCCGGCTCGCCGGCCGGCCGCATGAACGACGGCCGGGGCTTCGCCGGCACATCCGGCGTCCACACCCACATGACCAACTCGCGCCTGACCGATCCGGAGATCCTGGAACTGCGCTTTCCCGTCATGCTGGAGGATTTCCATATCCGCGAAGGCTCGGGCGGCAAGGGCCGCTGGAACGCGGGCGACGGCACGCGCCGGACGATCCGCTTCCTCGAAACCATGGAATGCGCGATCCTCTCATCCCACCGCAACCGCCCGCCGAAGGGCCTCGACGGCGGCGGCGACGGCGAGGTTGGAAAGACCGAGGTGCGCCGCAAGGACGGCACGATCGAGACGCTGAAGGCCTGCGACCAGACCGTGGTGCATGCCGGCGAGGCGGTGATCGTGACGACGCCTACGCCCGGAGGATACGGGCGGCGCTGAAGCGCCGCACAGCCAGCGCCGACGCCCGCGCGGTGAAGCCACCGCACGGCTGGTCTGGTCAGGTGACAGGGGTGTCGGGGGCGAAGGCGCGCGCTAGGAGGTGTCGGGCGTGGGCCAGGCGAGGCTGAGAGGCTTTGCGAGGAACCGGCCGAGGCGCGACGCGAGACTTCTCGCCGCATCGACGGTTCCGGCATCGGTGTCGGCCTGACCGGACACGTCGTCCGGCGGCAGGAGGGTGCGCAGGAGCGCGGCGAGCACGCGCAGACGCCAGGCCAGCGCCAGGGCGTCGGCCGGGCCGCCGCGCGAGCTATGACAGGTGTCGAAACCCGCGCCGATGTCGGGCGCGTCGCCGATGCCGAATGCATCCTCGATGACGTGCCACTCCCAACCGGTTTCCTCGACGACGAAATCCCGCGCGACGCGCTCGGCGTAACGCAACAGGCAGAGCACCAGCCAGCGAACGGGGAACGACCGGTTCGAGGCGCGCTCGGCGAGCGCGGCCAGCGCGACGAGCAGCGTCGTCACCTTCCGCAATCCCCGCTCGTCCAGCACTACGCCGTGCATCCCTCGCCTCGCTCCAAACCGGCGGGCATTGTGGGGTGGCTGGCGACCGGCGTGGAAAGATTCGGTCGGAATTCGTGGATGGTGTTGAATTTGTTGGCGTGGAGGTGGAGTTTATTCACGTGGCGGGCCGGGGGCGGCATCCAAGGTCTCACCCTACGGCGCCCCCCTTGTAACTCAAATCCGTCCGCATCTGGTACACTCCCGGTTGCGGTGGCGGGCGAAGGACCGATGCCCCCTGGGGACATTGATCCCGTGGCAGAGCTGGGGTCTTCGC
>JBKBRJ010000104.1:0-7560 GCA_046292285.1 Mesorhizobium sp.
GCCACGATCCGGCCGATCCGCCGCGCCGCCTCGGGCGCGTCGGCGACGAGCCGGGCGAGGTTGGTCAGCGGCCCCAGCGCCAGGATGTCGATGGCGCCCGCCGGATGCGCCATCAGCGTTTCGGCGAGCCAGAGCGCCGCATGGTGGGAGCGCGGCGGCACCGCGGGTTCCGGAAAGGCGACTCCGCCCAGCCCGTCATCGCCGTGGATGTCGGCGACGTCGAAGCCCTTGCGGGCCAGCGGTCCGGCGGCGCCCGCGATCACCGGCACGTCGCCGCGCCGGGCGAGCGCGAGGATGCGCCCGGCGTTGCGGGTCGTGGTGGCGATGCCGATGTTGCCGGCCACCGTGGTGATGCCGAGGAGCTCGAACTCCGGCGACGCCAGCGCGGCCAGAATCGCGACCGCGTCGTCGATCCCCGGGTCGGTGTCGATGATGACGGGACGCGGGCTCACTTGGCCTCCGCCAGCGCCGCGAGAATCCGCACCCAGGAGCGGATGCCCTTGTGGAAGCTCGACAGGTCGTACTTTTCGTTGGGGCTGTGGATGCGGTTGTCGAACTTGGCGAAGCCGACGAAGATCGAATCCATGCCGAGCCGGTCCTTGAAGACGGTCGCGATCGGGATCGAACCGCCGGTGCCGGCGACCGCCGCCTCGCAGTTCCACTCTTCCGACAGCGCCTTCAGAGAACGCTGGAGAAAATCGCTGTCGATCGGCATCACGGTCGCCGCGCTGCGGCCGTACTGCTTGAAGGTGACGCTGCAATCGGCCGGTATCCGCGCCTGAACGTGGCGACGGAACGCCTCGGCGATCCGCTCGGGGTCCTGGCCGGCGACGAGGCGGAACGAGATCTTGGCGCTGGCCTCGGCGGGGATGACGGTCTTGAAGCCGTCCCCCGTATAGCCGCCCCATAGGCCGTTGATCTCGCACGAGGGCCGCGCCCAGACCTGCTCGAGAACGGACCGTCCCTTCTCGCCCGCCGGCATGTCGAGGCCGACATCCTTCAGGAACTTCGCCCCGTCGAAGGGCAGGCGCCTCCAGCGCTCGGCGATCTCGGCCGGCAGTTCCTTGACGCCGTCGTAGAAGCCCTCGACCGCCACGCCGCCATCGGGCGTGCGCAGGCTGGCGACGATGTCGGAGAGGAGTTGCAGCGGATTGCGCGCCGCATTGCCGTACATGCCGGAGTGAAGGTCGCGGCTGGCGCAGCGGATCGTGATCTCCTCGGACACCATGCCGCGCAGCATCGTCGTGATGGCCGGCGTCCTGTCGTCCCACATGTCGGTGTCGCAGACGAGCATGACGTCGGCCTTGAGTTCGTCGGCCGCGTGGTCGAGGAAGCCCGGCAGGCTGTCGCTGCCCGATTCCTCTTCGCCCTCGAACAGGATCGAGACGCGGATCGGCAGCGAGCCGGTGACGGCCTTCCAGGCGCGGCAGGCTTCGACGAAGGTCATCAACTGGCCCTTGTCGTCCGAGGCGCCGCGCGCGACGATCCAGGTGTCGCCGTTTGCCTGCGGCACCAGCGTCGGCTCGAAGGGCGGCGAGGTCCACAGCGCGATCGGATCGACGGGCTGCACGTCGTAATGGCCGTAGAAGAGGACGTGCGGACCCTCGCCGCTCCGGTCGTGGCCCACCAACATCGGATGGCCGGGCGTGTCCCGCACCGAGGCCTCGAAGCCGAGGCTCGAAAGATCGGCGGCCAGCCATTCCGCGGTCTTGCGGCAATCGGCGGCATAGGCCGGATCGGTCGAGATCGACGGGATGCGGATCAGGTCGCACAGCCGCGCCACGCTGTCGTCGATATGCGCGTCGACGTCGGCGAGGACCGCTTCGAGTCGGGAGGGATCGATCTGGGGCATCATGCGGCTCCTTCTTGCGATGTGAGTTCGGGATGACCGGGCCAACCCACCCGGTCAAGACGTTGCGCCCGCCGATCCTTGGGCCAGGAGCTCAGCCGGCGGCGTCGATCGCCGCCATTTCGGCCTTGAAGCGCGAGGCGACCTGGAGCGCGTCGCGCAGCACCTTCTTCCGCTCGAGCGAGAGGACCTCCCGGTCCCGCATCACCCAGCGCCCGGCCACCATGACGTCGGAGACGTCCGCCGGCATGCCGGCGAAGACCAGCGTCGCATAGATATCGTAGGTCGGCTGTAGGCGCGGGGCGGACAGGTCGATCCGCACGAGGTCGGCCTGCTTGCCGGGTTCGAGCGATCCGATGCGGGCGTCGAGCCCCAGCACGCGCGCGCCCTCGATCGTCGCCATGCGGATCACCTCGACCGCCGGCATCGGCTTGCGCGAGTGGCCGGCGAGCTTCTGGAACATCGAGACCGGCCCGAACTGCGAAAACAGGTCGAGCGTGTTGCCGCTCATCGGCCCGTCGGTCGCCACGCCGACCGGGATGCCCGCCGCGCGCATGGCTTCCACCGGCGCGATGCCGCGGCCGGCCTTGGCGTTCGAGCGGGCATTGTGCGCCACGCACACGCGGGCATGCGCCATCTTCTCGATGTCGGATGCGTCGACATGCAGGCAGTGCGCGCAGATCAGGCCGGGGCGCAGCAGCCCGGCCTTCTCGACGACCTCGACCGGCCGCAGTCCATGGTGCTTCGCGCACCATTCCATCTCCGAATCCATCTCGGCGAGGTGGATCTGCACCGGCACGTCTGGGTGGTCGTCGGCCCAGCGCGAAACCCGGTTCATCACCGCGATATCGGTGGAGTAGGGCGCATGCGGCGCGATCGACGGGATCACGCGGTCATGGCCGGAAAACTCCGCGACCAGTTCCTCCGTCAGCGCGAAGCCGCCGTCGATGTCCTTGTGGTCGGGCGGGTCGAAATCGGCGATCGTCTGGCCGACCACGCCGCGGATGCCGGCCTGGTCGACCACGCGGCCGACCTCGGTCTCGAAATAGTACATGTCGGCGACCGTGGTCACGCCCGCCTGGATCAGTTCCAGCGCGGCGAGAGCCGTGCCGGCCCGCACCATTTCGCGGGTGACGAATTTCCGCTCCAGCGGCAGGACATAGCGATAGAGCCGGTCGTCGACGTCTTCGCCCAGGCCGCGAAACAGGGTCATGGCCATGTGGCAGTGCGGGTTGACCATGCCCGGCATGACGATGTCGCCGCCGCAGTCGATCGTCTGCATGCCTTCGATCGCGGGCGCGGGACCGCTGCCGGTGGCGGTGATGATCCGGCCGTCGATCCGGATCCAGCCTTTCTCGACCACCGGCATGGCCGGCGTGCAGGGCAGGAGGGTGGCGTTGGAAAGAACGAGGCTCACTGAGCCGTCCCCGCCAGCACGCAGCACTGGTCCGGCACCGGCACGAGGCGCGCCGTCCCGCCCGGCTCCATGGGCGTCGATAGCGCGCCGTTCGCAACCAGATGCCCGGCCGCCGTCTCGCACTGATACTGGTAGGCGCGGCCCAGATAGGTCCTGAGCCCCAGCGTCGCCGGAATGCCATCCGCGCCGGCCTCTGGCGTGACCGCCAGCCCGTCCGGCCGGGTGGCCAGCGTGAAGACATCGGGGATCGTGCCGAACCGCTCCTGCGACAGCGTCAGACGGGCACCACCGGCAGCCTCCGCCGTCACCGTCTCGCCGTCGCGGGCCACCGCGCGCATCGGGATGAGATTCTCGAAGCCGACGAAGCGCGCGACGAAGGCGTTCGTCGGCCGCTGGTAGAGCACCTCCGGCGTGTCGAACTGCATGATGCGCCCGGCATTCATGATCGCCACCCGGTCGGAGATCGAGAAGGCTTCCTCCTGGTCGTGCGTGACATAGACCGACGTCGTGCCGTTGGCGCGCTGCAGCTGCCGGATCTCGACGCGCATGTCGACCCTGAGCTTGGCGTCGAGGTTGGATAGCGGTTCGTCGAACATCAGCAGCGGCGGTTCGATCACCAGTGCGCGGGCGAGGGCCACGCGCTGCTTCTGCCCGCCCGACAGCGCGCCCGGCAGCCGGTCGGCGAGCGACGAGAGCCCGACGCGGTCGAGCATCCCCTTGGCGCGCTTCTCCCGCTCGGCCGTCGCCACGCCGCGCTGCTTCAGCCCGAAGGCGACGTTGTCGAGCACCGAGAGATGCGGAAACAGTGCATAGTTCTGGAAGACGAGGCCGATGTCGCGCTTGTGGGCCGGAAGTCGCGTCAGGTCGCGGCCGCCGAGCGTGATCGTGCCACTGGTCGGCTCGAGGAAGCCGGCGATCAGACGCAGCGTCGTCGTCTTGCCGCAGCCCGACGCGCCGAGCAGCGAGACGAGTTCGCCGGCGCCGACCGACAGCGAGAGGTCTTCCAGCACCTTGGTCGCGCCGTAGTGGGCGGTGAGATCGGTGATGTCGAGAGCGAGGGTCATGCGGTTGTCATTCGTCTTGCGCCGGTCACTTGGCGAGGAAGGTGAGGCCGAGCGTGCGCTCCACGATCGCCATCACGGCGACGGTGAGGAACATCAGGAGCACCGACACCGACGCGATGGTCGGGTCGAAGAACTGCTCGACATGGGCGAGGATCTGGATCGGCAGGGTGGAGATGCCCGGCCCGGTCAGGAACAGCGACGTCGACACGTCGTTGATCGAGGTGATGAAGGCCAGGATGAAGGCCGCGATCACGCCGGCCCGCACGTTGGGCAGCACGATCGTGAAGAAGGTCTTCGCCGGCGGGCTGCCAAGGCTGATGGCGGCTTCCTCGATGGAGAAGTCGAACGATGCGAGGCTGGCCGAGATCACCCGCACGCAATAGGGCAGGACGAGCAGCGTGTGGCCGATGAGCAGCGACACGAAGATCGGGAACGACGCGCCGACCGCGACCGACTTCAGCAGCGAGAAACCGAGCACGATCTCCGGCACCAGGATCGGCAGCACGAAGACCGTCGACAGCCAGGACGGCAGCTGGATGCGGTAGCGGTTCAATGCGTAGGCGGCCGGAATGCCGATGAGCAGCGCCAGTCCCGTGGCGAGGAACGCCAGTTGCAGGCTGGTCACGATGGTCCGCCGGAAGGCCGCGATCTCGAAGATCTTCTCGAACCAGCGCAGCGACAGGCCCTGCGGCGGAAAGGTCAGGTAGGTCGTGTCGCTGAGCGAGGCGCCGATCACGATGACCAGCGGCCCGACCAGGAACACATAGACCAGAGCCGCGACGGCGATGATGGCAGGGGAGAGGCGCGTTGTCATGTCGTCATCGGGTTCAGGCGTTTGGCGATGCGGGTCATGGCGAGCACCACCGCGACGGTGATCACCACCATGATCGCGGCGATGGTGGAGGCGCCGACCCAGTCGAAATTGACCATCGCCCGCTGGTAGAGGAAGGTGCCCATCATCATCTGCCGCTCGCCGCCGAGAAGCTGCGGCGTGGCGTAGGACGTGAAAGACCCGGTGAAGACCAGCACGGCGCCGACGATCAGGCCGGGCACGGCGAGCGGAAAGATCACCTGCCGGAAGGTGGCCGAGGGCGATGCGCCGAGCGAGGACGAAGCCTGGATCACGTCCTCGGGGATGTTCTCCAGCACGCCGACCAGCGTCAGGATCATCAGCGGCGTGAACAGGTACACCATCGCCACGATGACCGACCCCTGCGTATAGAGCATCGAGAACGGTTCGTCGGTGATGCCGATCCCGACCAGGAAGTTGTTGAGGATGCCGTTCTTGCCGAGAATGATCAGCCAGGCGAAGGAACGCACGACGACGCCGGTCAGCAGCGGAAACACCGCCGCGATGATGAGGATGCTCTTCAGCCGGCCCGGCGCGCGCGAGACGACGAAGGCGGTGAGGAAGCCGAGCACCAGCGAGATCGCCGTGGTGATCAGCGAAACCTCGAGCGTGCGCCACAGCACGGTGCGGCGAAAGCCGCTGGAAAAGAAGGTCGTGTAGGGCGCGAACACGCCCTTGGCGTCGGCAAAGGTGGTTCCGATCGTGGCCGCGACCGGCAGGACCAGGAACAGGACGACCAGGAGCGTCGCCGGGAAAGCGAGCGTCCAGCCGGTATAGCGCTTGAGCATCGATCGTTCATTCTGCAAAGGCGCCAACGGCCGCCCGTGAGGGACGTGGCGGCCGAAGGCGATGGCTGGCGGGGTGGCGCGCGCGAGGCGCGCCCGCGATCACATGCCGAAGATTTCGTTCCAGCGGTCGATCCAGTCGGACTTGGCCGCGTTCAGCTTGGAATAGTCGACGCGCTTCAGTCCGTCGATCATCTCCTTGCCGTAGGTCCACTGCTTGGCCTGTTCCGGCGTCAGCTCGACCGAAGCGACGACCGGGGCGTCGACGCCGTTGGACGCGAGCGTCTTCTGAAGTTCCGGATCGAGGATGAAGTTGATGAACTCGTGCGCCAGCTCGACATTGGCCGCCCCCTTCGGAATGTTGACCGTGTTCAGCGTGGCGATGGCGCCATCCTCGAGGTTCGCCCATTCGATGGTCGGAACGGCCGCCTTCAGCTGTCCGAGCGCGAAGTCCTGCGCCAGCGACACGGTGATCTCGCCGGTCGAGAACAGATTGATCATCTCCGAGCCGGTGTTGTAGTTCTTGACCACGTTGGGCTTGATCGCCTCGATCTCGGCGAAGGCCGGATCGGCATTCTCGAAGGCGTCGGTGCCGGCCTTCTCGCCCGCGATCATCACGACCATCGGACCGGCCGTCGTGGTGATGCCCGGCAGCGAGACGGCGCTTTTCAGATCGTCGCGCCAGAGGTCGGCCCACTTGGTGATCGGCGCGGCGACCTTGGCGGAGTCATAGACGATGCCGACACGGCCGATCGTGTAGGCCGGGCCGAACTCGCCCTGCGGCGCCTGCGCCATCTCGTAGAGACCGGCGATGTTGGGCACCTTCGACCGGTCGATGGGCTGGAACAGGCCTTCCTCGATGCCGATCTGCGAGAAGCCGTCGGTGAAATAGGCGACGTCGACGCCTTCGCCGCCGCGGATCTTGATCTTGTTCAGGCGGTCGGCGTTGTTGCCGGTCTCGAACACCAGCGTGCAGCCGCACTTCTCCTGGAAGGGCTGGACGATGAACTGGTTGAGCTTCTCGCCGTTGAAGCCCCACCACGAGATCGTCAGGGTCTTGTCCTGTGCGGTCGCGGGCGCTGCCGCCAGCAGGGCCGCGACGCAGGCCGCGCCGGCCAGGCTGCGATAGTGGGCGTTCGTCATTGTCTGTGCCTCTCCATGGTGATGCGGGTGGGATCCCCGGCCGCGCTCCAGCGCGCAGAGCCTCGGCAAGCTTATTTTTCCGCCCGCGTCGCCGCAAGGCCATATGCGACCAAAGTAGAAGCACGGGCCCGGTTTGCACATCCCTTTGGCAATGACGGAGCGCTTTCTTCCACGCGGGCCTGATAACGGTCGGGATAGCGCCCCTGACGCAGCGTCGCCGTGGCTTCGTGACGGTCGGATGACGCGAAGGGAATTAAAATAACAACGTACAATCAGTGATTTGCAACGCGAAATGGTGCATCTGTCCACAGATGGACCGGTTGGAAAAAAATCGTACGCCCGGCCGAAAATCCTCGTTGACAGTTGTCGGGGGTGGGGCCTATATACGCCTCACCAACGACAGCGGCGACGCTGCTGGCGCCGACGGAGTTCGCTTCTCGGTTAGCTGAGTT
>JBKBRJ010000105.1:0-7127 GCA_046292285.1 Mesorhizobium sp.
GGGCGAAGACCCCAGCTCTGCCACGGGATCAATGTCCCCAGGGGGCATCGGTCCTTCGCCCGCCACCGCAACCGGGAGTGTACCAGATGCGGACGGATTTGAGTTACAAGGGGGGCGCGACGGAGTGCGACCCCCGAGACCGTTTGCTCGCCTTGCCCGGCAGGCCAGAAGAGCGTGCGACGGAACGCGAGGTTCGCGAGTAGAGAGAAATCCAAGGCCTCCCATCCCTCAATCCCCCTCGAAGACCGGCTTCTGCTTCGCCACGAAGGCTTCGTAGGCGCGGCGGAAATCGCCGGTTTGCATGCAGATCGCCTGCGCCTGCGCCTCCGCCTCGATCGCCTGGTCGAGCCCCATCGACCATTCCTGGTTCAGCTGCGTCTTGGTGATGCCGTGCGCGAAGGTCGGGCCCGCCGCGATCGAGGCGGCCAGCGACAACGCCTCGGCCTCCAGCGTCTCGGCCGGCACGAGGCGATTGTAGTAGCCCCAGCGTTCGCCTTCCGCCGCCGTCATCGAGCGTCCCGTATAGAGCAGCTCCGCCGCGCGGCCCTGGCCGATCAGGCGCGGCAGGATCGCGCAGGCGCCCATGTCGCAGCCGGCCAGGCCGACGCGGGTGAACAGGAACGCCGTCTTGGCCTCGGGCGTGGCGATCCGGATGTCGGATGCCATGGTGATGATGGCCCCGGCGCCCACCGCCACGCCGTCGACGGCCGAGATGATCGGCTTGCCGCAATGGATCATCGCCTTGACGAAGTCGCCCGTCATGCGCGTGAAGGCGAGCAGGCCCTTCATGTCCATCCTGGTCAGCGGACCGATGATGTCGTGCACGTCGCCGCCGGACGAGAAATTGCCGCCGTTCGGCAGGAACACCACCACGTCGATGTCGTCGGCATAGACCAGCGCGCGGAACGTGTCGCGCAGCTCGGCATAGCTCTCGAAGGTGAGCGGATTCTTGCGGTCGGGGCGGTTGAGGCGCACCTGCGCCACGCCGTCCTTGGCTTCCCAGAGGAAATGCTGCGGGGCGAGCCCGGCCATCGCGGTCAATGTTCGTCCTCCCAGTTGCTGCGGAACGTCTTCAGCATGGCCGAGAGACGCTGCGCATCCTGTTCGCCGACGTCGCCGAGCAGCTCGTCGATCCATGTCTCGTGCGCCGTCGCCATCGCGCGGAACGCCTCGGCGCCCTGTTCGGTCAGCGACACCATCGAGGTGCGGCGGTCGCCGTCGCGCCGCGTGCGGGCCACGTGGCCGTCGCTCACCAGCCGGTCGACGATGCCGGTGACGTTGCCGTTCGACACCAGCAGGTAGCGCGACAGGTCGCTCATCAGCATCCCGTCCGGCGCGCGGTTCAGCGCCGCCATCACGTCGAAACGGGGCAGGGTGGTCTCGAACTCCCGCTTCAGCCGCCCCTGCAACTCGTTTTCCACGATGCGCGAGGCCCGCAGCAGGCGGATCCACAGCCGCAGCCGCTCCTTGGAGGCCGGCGGCGCACCTAGTACGGCGAGGGAGGCGTCGGCCATCGTCACCCTCCCGAAATCGCGATCGGCTGGCCGGTGACCGAAATCGCCGCGTCGCTCGCCAGCCACAGCACCGCTGCGGCCACTTCCTCGGGCTGGATCAGCCGGTGGTTCGGGTTGAAGGCCGCAAAGCCCGCCCGCGCCTCCGCCGCGCTTCGGCCGGTCTTCTCCATCACGCGGGCGATGGACTGCTCCAGCATCTCGGTCTCGACATAGCCGGGGCAGATCGCGTTGACGGTGACGCCGGTCTTGAGCAGTTCGGTCGCCAGCGCCCGCATCAGTCCCACCACGCCATGCTTGGAGGCGACGTAGGGCGCGACATAGGCCGAGCCGCGCAGGCCGGCCACCGAGGCGATGAAGATCAGCCGCCCGCGCTTGCGCTCCGCCATGCCGGCCAGCGCCGGGCGCACGGTCAGGAAGGCGCCGGTCAGGTTGACGTCGATGATGCCCTGCCACTCGGCGAGCGAGGTCTTGTGCGCCGGCGCGCTCGACGCGATGCCGGCATTGGCCACCACGATCTCGATCGGCCCGCGCGCCGCCTCGGCCTCGCGGTACAACGCCTCCACCGATGCTTCGTCGGTCACGTCGGCCGTCATGGCGTGGATGCGCGGGTCGAGCGCCGCGACCGCCGCCAGCGGCTCCGCGCGCCGGCCGCAGATGGTCACCTCCACGCCCGCCTCCGCCAGCGCCAGCGCCGTCGCCTTGCCGATGCCGGTCGCCCCGCCGGTGATCAGCGCGTGGGGGAGGGAGATGGTCATGCCTCGCGCCCCCCGGTGCGAAGGATCGAAGGACCGATGACGCCGTTGCCGTCGAGGACCCCCCTCTGTCCTGCCGGACATCTCCCCCTCAAGGGGGGAGATCGGCCGTCACGACCGCCGCTGCCAATTGCCTCCGTCGGAAAGTGAGACCGCAAGCCTATGCGCGCCGATCTCCCCCCTTGAGGGGGAGATGCCCGGCAGGGCAGAGGGGGGTGCCGTCGAGCGCAGACGTCCGAGGTGGTCCCGCGATGATTGTCCATCACACCTTCCCCCCCACCTGGTCCTGCCGCTCGGCCAGCCGGTAGAGCTGGTCGCGGCCGGGACGATAGGGCTTCGGCCAGGTCACCCCGCGATCGCCGAGCGCCGCAGCGGCGTGCAGCGTCCAGTAGGGATCGGCCAGGTGCGGGCGGGCGAGGCACACGAGGTCGGCGCGCCCCGCCATCAGGATCGAGTTGACGTGGTCCGGCTCGTGGATGTTGCCGACCGCCATGGTCGCCATGCCGGTCTCGTTGCGGATGCGGTCGGAAAAGGGCGTCTGGAACATGCGGCCATAGACCGGCTTCGCCCGCGTAGAGGTCTGGCCGGCCGACACGTCGCAGATGTCGACGCCGGCTTCCTTCAGCATCCGGGCGATCTCCACCGCCTCGCGCGGCGTCACGCCCTCGTCGCCGACCCAGTCGTTGGCCGAGATGCGCACCGAGATCGGCTTGCCGGCCGGCCAGGCGGCGCGCACCGCGTGGAATACTTCCAGCGGATAGCGCATCCGGTTCTCGAGGCTGCCGCCATATTCGTCGTCGCGACGGTTGGTCACCGGCGTGATGAAGGAGGAGAGCAGGTAGCCGTGCGCCATGTGCAGTTCGAGCATGTCGAAGCCGCAGCGTTCCGCCATCTCGGCCGAGGCCACGAACTGGTCGCGCACCAGGTCCATGTCGGCGCGGGTCATCGCCTTGGGCATCTGGTGCCTGTCCGACCACGCGACGGCGGAGGGGCCGAGTATCGGCCAGTTGTCCGCCTTCAGCGGCATGCCGTCATCTTCCCACGGCACCTGGACCGAGGCTTTCGGACCCGCATGGCCGATCTGCGCGCAGATTTTCGCCTCCGTCTCGGCATGGACGAAATCGACCAGCCGCGTCCACGCGGCCTCGTGCTCGGGCGCGTAGAAGCCGGGACAGCCGGGCGTGATGCGGCCTTCCGGCGACACGCAGGTCATCTCGATGGTCAGCAGTCCCGCCCCGCCCTTGGCGCGCTCGGCATAGTGGGCGAAGTGCCAGTCAGTCGGGCAGCCGTCGACGGCCTTGTACTGCGCCATCGGCGAGACGACGACGCGGTTCTTCAGGTCCATGTCGCGCAGCCGGAAGGGCGCGAACATCGGCGCGCGCGCCGTGTTGGCCGGGCTTCCGGCCTGCTGCTGGAACCAGCGCTCGGCGCCGCCCAGCCAGTTCTTGTCGCGCAGCCTGAGGTTCTCGTGGCTGATGCGCTGGGAGCGGGTGAGCAGCGAATAGTTGAACTGCACCGGATCGAGGTGGAAATAGCGCTCGATGTCCTCGAACCATTCCAGCGAGTTGCGCGCCGCCGATTGCAGCTTCAACACCTCGGTGCGCCGCGCCGCCTCGTATTTCTCGAAGGCGGCGGCGAGCGTCGGCTCGGAGGTGACGTAGTCGGCAAGCGCGATGGCGCTTTCCATGGCGAGTTTCGAGCCCGACCCGATCGAGAAATGCGCGCTCGCCGCCGCGTCGCCCATCAGCGCCAGGTTCTCGTGCGACCAGCGCTCGCACAGCACGCGCGGGAAGTTGATCCAGGCCGAGCCGCGCACATGGTTGGCATTCGACATCAGCGGGTGGCCGCCGAGATGGTCCCTGAAGATCGCCTCGCAGGTCGCGATGGACTCCTCCTTCGACATCGCGCCGAAGCCGTAGGCGTCCCATGTCTCCTGGCTGCATTCGACGATGAAGGTCGCGGTGTCGGCGTCGAACTGGTAGGCATGCGCCCAGACCCAGCCCTTGTCCGTCTCCTCGAAGATGAAGGTGAAGGCATCGTCGAACTTCTGGTGCGTGCCGAGCCAGACGAACTTGCAGGCGCGCACGTCGATGTCCGGCTTGAACACGTCGGCGAAGGCCGCCCGCGTCTTCGAGTTCAGCCCGTCGGCGGCGACGACCAGGTCGTATCTCTCCATGTAGAAGCGCGGATCCTGGGCCTCGGTCTCGAAGGCGAGATCGACGCCGAGCTCGCGGGCGCGCTCCTGGAGCAGGATCAGTAGCTGCTTGCGGCCGATGCCGCAGAAGCCGTGGCCGGTCGAGACCGTGCGCGTGCCGCGATAGAGCACGGCGATGTCGTCCCAGTAGGCGAAGTGCGCGCGGATGCGCTCGGCGCTGACGGGATCGTTCCTGGCGAGATTGTCGAGCGTCTCGTCCGACAGCACCACGCCCCAGCCGAACGTGTCGTCCGGCTTGTTTCGCTCGATGACGGTGACGTCATGCGCGGCGTCGCGCAGCTTCATCGAGATGGCGAAGTAGAGGCCGGCGGGGCCGCCGCCGAGGACCGCGATCTTCATCTCGCCTTCGCCTCCGTTGCCTGTGACGCGAGGGCAGCATGGCAGCGGTCCGAAGATATTTCAAGCTTGAAATTTCATGTTTGAAGGAATTGATTGCGAAGGCCCAGGCGATCGACCGTCGCCGCCCCAACGCCGTCGACGGGCAAGAATGACGGACGGTGTCCCCGTCGCCGGCCCCGGCCTATCGTGCGTAGGTCCGTGGCGATCGGCGATAGGCTTCCTCGCACCGAGGCGAGCAGAACCACGGCCCTTCCGCCGCCGCCCGCCGGTAGGGCGCGAAGGGGGCGTGCATCTTGCACACCGGGTCGATCCACGTCGGGTCGGCCGTGGGAGCCATTTCGATCTCGAACAACGCGACCTCGTGCGCCACGGAACGAAGCGCGACATCGCCGAGGCCTCGCACCTGGATGCCATGCGCCGTCGCCGCTTCGGCGATGGGGCGCGTCGCGAGCAATTGTCCGGGTTGCGCCAGGGCCGCCATGCGGGCGGCGATGTTGATGGTCGATCCGAAGATGTCACCCGCGCGATGGATACAGGGTCCATGATTGATTGCCGCGCGCGTCAACGGCAGGCGCGGCTCGTCCCGGCAGGCACGCAACAGGTTGCCCAGGGCCTGCAGGGCCGGTTCCGGTCCGGGGAACGACAGCATCGCCTCGTCGCCGATCCATTTGATCGGAGGGGCGTGCCCGGTCAGCGCCTGGCGCACCAGGTCCTCGAAAAGGTCGAGGATCGCCATCGCCGAGGCATCGCCGTAGACGTCGGCGATGGCGCTGAAGCCGGCGAGGTCGATGAAGGCAATGGTGACCGGTTCGGTGGTATAGTTGGTCTTCGGATCCATTCTCCCCCCCTCATCCTGGCGCGCGACGGGCTTGTCGGTCCCGCAAGCCGACTATTGCGCTTCGAGGGGCGCCGTCGCAATCTCGCGCACGTTCAAGACCCCCGCCTGCCGGAGCCGCACATGATCCACCGCCGCATCACCGACTGGGACGACGCCTACGCCAACGGCCCGAACATTCCCGGCGGTGACCGCTGGCCGGCCGCCTGGGTGGAGCCCGCGCGGGTGTATCGCGAGAAGATGGCCGCCGACGGGCGCGCGCGGCTGGGCATCGCCTACGGCGCGGGCGAGCGCAACGCCTACGACCTGTTCCTGCCGGCGATCGAGCCGAGCGGCCTCGTCGTCTTCGTTCATGGCGGCTACTGGATGCGCTTCGACCGCAGCTTCTGGTCGCATCTGGCGAACGGATGCGTCGAGAGCGGCTTTGCCGTGGCGATGCCGTCCTACACGCTGTGCCCGCAGGTGCGTATCGGCGACATCACGGCCGAGGTCGCGCGCGCGATCGAACACGCCGCCGGAATGATCGCGGGGCCGCTTTTCCTCACTGGCCATTCCGCCGGCGGGCACCTCGCCTCGCGGATGGTCTGCAAGGGCTCGCCCTTGTCGGAAGCGGTGCGCTCCCGCATCCGCAACGTCGTCTCGATCTCCGGCGTGCACGACCTGCGGCCGCTGATGCGGCTTGCGATGAACGAGACGCTGCGGCTCGATCAGCGGGAGGCCGCGGCCGAGAGCCCGGCGCTGCTCGAACCGGCCGAGGGCACGCGCATCTGCTGCTGGGTCGGCGCGGGCGAGCGCGCCGAGTTCATCCGCCAGAATGCGCTGCTGGCCAATGTCTGGACCGGTCTCGGCGCCGGGACGTCCTGCGTGGAGGAGCCCGACCGCCACCATTTCAACGTCATCGACGGACTGGCCGATCCGTCGCACGCGCTGACGCGCACGCTGTTGACAGGCTGACGCGATCCGCCGAAGGTCGGCCCCGCGTGGTCGAGCGGATCATCCCCGCACGCGCTTAAGATGGAGTGCAAATGAGAGCCGTTTTCGTCCAGGTGCAGTGTGTCCCCGGCAAGACCTATTCGGTCGCCGATGCCTTGTTCGAGCGCGAGATCGCATCCGAGCTCTATTCGACCAGCGGCGACTACGACCTCCTGATGAAGCTCTACATCCCCGAGGACGTCGACATCGGCAAGTTCATCGACGAGAACGTCGCCGACGTGCCGGGCATCTTCCGCACCCTGACGACGCTCACCTTCAAGGCTTTCTGAAAGTGCGTGATCTCCCCCCTTGTGGGGGAGATGCCGGCAGGCCGAGGGGGGCGCGACAAATCGCTATGTTCTCCGATTGGCCGAGCGATCCGTTCGTTCGCCCGATCAGCGCCTGCACTCTGCGGCGCCCCCCTTGTAACTCAAATCCGTCCGCATCTGGTACACTCCCGGTTGCGGTGGCGGGCGAAGGACCGATGCCCCCTGGTGACA
>JBKBRJ010000106.1:0-7099 GCA_046292285.1 Mesorhizobium sp.
GGCGCATCTGGCTCGGGCACGGTCTCCAATGACCAAGGATGACACGAAGCGCCGCCCACCGATCAACCTGCCGATCCACAGCAGGCCGTCAACAGACAAGGATGACGACTGTCAGACGTCGCATGGGCCCGCTGGCCGGCAAAAGGCAGAGGAGGCGCGACCGGTCAAGCGTCGGGGCCGCGGGTGCGAGTGGTTGAGAGCAGGGTACGGGCGGCCACGGAAAGGCCCCCTACTCCCTTACGTCCCTACTCCCATCCCGCGACGCATTCCTCCACGATCGCCAGCGCGCCGGCCGCCAGGCCGGCGTCGTCCAGCGGAAAACCGCTTCCCTCACCGGTCAGGGGCACGTGGACGAAGCCGCTCATGCCGGGCGCGAAGCCTTCGCAGGCATGGGCGCGCGACAGCATGAAGACGGTGTTGCAGAGGTAGCCGCCTGCATCGTCGGACCATTCGACCGGCAGCCCCAGTCCCGCCAGCCGGCGGGCGATGGCGTCGAGCGGCAGCCCGGAGGCCAGCGTCTCGGGGCCGGCGCAGACCGCGCCGCCTTCCCGCAGCACGCCCGAATTGTCGGGCCGGTCGGCCTCGAAGCGGTTGCGCGCCAGCCGCTCCAGCCGGAAACCGGCGCATTGGTCGGCAAGGCCGAAATGGATCGCGATGTCGGGCGCGAAGTCGCGGCCGATCGCCGAGAGGCGGGGGCCGACGGCCGCGTAGTCGACGGGCAGGACATCGGCCCGGAACGCCGCAACGCCATCGAACGACGGCGGGGCGGCGCGCCAAGCCGCCACCAGCTTCTCGGTCGGGTTGACCGGCGCGCCCGGGAAGGGCTCGAAGCCGGTCACCAGGACGCGCAGGCCGGTCGCCATTCGACTATTCGTCCTTCTTCTGCGGGATGACGCGGATGCCGAGTTCGCGCAGCTGCGTCGCCATCGCCTCCGAGGGCGCGCCCATCAGAAGGTCCTGCGCCTGCTGGTTCATCGGGAACAGCGTGATCTCGCGCAGGTTCTTCGCCCCCACCAGAAGCATGATGATGCGGTCGACGCCGGCCGCCATGCCGCCATGCGGCGGCGCGCCGTACTGGAAGGCGCGGTAGAGGCCGCCGAAGCGCTCCTCGACGTCGGCCTTCGACAGGCCGACCTTCTCGAAGGCCTTGACCATCAGTTCGGGCGACTGGTTGCGGATCGAGCCCGAGGCGATCTCGAAGCCGTTGCACACCATGTCGTACTGGTAGGCCTTGATCGTCAGCGGATCCTGGTTCTCCAGCGCCTTCATGCCGCCCTGCGGCATCGAGAACGGGTTGTGCGCGAAGTCGACCTTCTTCTCGTCCTCGTTCCACTCGAAGAAGGGGAAGTCGACGATCCAGCACAGCTCGAAGCGGTCGCGGTCGACGAGGTTCAATTCCTCGCCCGCCCGCGTGCGCGCCTCGCCGGCGAACTTGTAGAATTTCGCCGGGTCGCCCGCCACGAAGAAGCAGGCGTCGCCATCGTCGAGACCGAGCTGCGTGCGGACAGCCTCGGTGCGCTCCGGACCGATGTTCTTGGCCAGCGGGCCGGCGCCCTCGAGTGCCTCGCCTTCCTTGCGCCAGAAGATATACCCCAGCCCCGGCTGGCCCTGTTGCTGCGCCCAGGCGTTCATGCGGTCGCAGAAGGCGCGGCTTCCGCCCGTCTTCGCCGGGATCGCCCAGACCTCGGCCTTGGGGTCGTTGGCGAGGATGTTGGCGAAGACCTTGAAGCCCGAGCCCGCGAAATGCTCCGACACCGCCTGCATCTCGATCGGGTTGCGCAGGTCGGGCTTGTCCGAACCGTACTTGCGGATCGCGGTGTCGTAGGGGATGCGCGGGAAGGCCTGCGTCACCGGCTTGCCCTCGGCGAACTGCTCGAAGACGCCGCGGATCACCGGCTCCATCGTGTTCCAGACGTCCTCCTGGGTGACGAAGCTCATCTCGAGGTCGAGCTGGTAGAACTCGCCCGGCAGGCGGTCGGCGCGCGGGTCCTCGTCGCGGAAGCAGGGCGCGATCTGGAAGTAGCGGTCGAAACCCGCCACCATCAGGAGCTGCTTGTACTGCTGCGGCGCCTGCGGCAGGGCGAAGAACTTGCCCTGGTGGATGCGCGACGGCACCAGGAAGTCGCGCGCGCCCTCGGGCGACGAGGCCGTCAGGATCGGCGTCGAATACTCCGTGAAGCCAACGTCGGTCATGCGGCGGCGCATGTCGGCGATGATTTTCGTCCGCTGGACGATGTTCCTGTGCAGCGTCTCGCGGCGCAGGTCGAGGAAGCGGTACTTCAGCCGGATGTCCTCGGGATAGTCCGGTTCGCCGAACACCGGCAGCGGCAGTTCCCTGGCCGTCGACAGCACCTCGATCTCGTCGGCATAGAGTTCGATCTCGCCGGTCGGCATGTTCTTGTTGACGGTCTCCGGCGTGCGGGCCTTCACCTTGCCGTCGACGCGGATCACCCACTCGCCGCGCACCGTCTCGGCCACCTTGAAGGCCGGCGAGTCCGGGTCGGCGACGATCTGGGTCATGCCGTAGTGGTCGCGCATGTCGATGAACAGCAGGCCGCCATGGTCGCGGACGCGATGGACCCAGCCCGACAGGCGCGCGGTCGCGCCTTCGTCGGACTTGCGGAGTTGGGCGCAGGTGTGGCTGCGGTAGCGGTGCATGAGGCTGTCCGGTCTTCTCGAGAAACGATGACAGGGCCGCAGGCGGCGAACGCCCGGCCCTCCAAAATCCGCGCGAAAAGCGCATGGCGGGTCGGGTTTGTCAAGAATGGAGGGCGTCGCGCGGCCGATCGCACCGATCGTCGTTCGGCAACGAACGTCGCCCGCTGGCGTTCTTTCAACAGAATAGGTCCCGTTGGTACAATCGGGCCCGCCACGGCCGGTCCATCATCCGCCTTCATTCCCGTGCAAGTGCCCCGTCATGTCTTCCATCCGGCCGCTGATCCCGCTTCTCCTCGCCGCCGGCATCCTGCTCGGCGGCAATGGGCTGCAGGGCACTCTGATCGCGTTGCGCGGGGCGCAGGAGGGTTTCGCGCCCTCGACGATCGGCCTGATGGGAACGGCCTATTTCTGCGGCTTCCTTCTCGGCTGCCTGGCGATCTCGCGGATGATGAAGGCGGTCGGGCACGTCCGCGCCTTCTCCGCGCTTGCCGCCATCGCCTCGGCCGGAACGCTGCTCCTCGTCCTGATGATCGACCCCGTCGTCTGGTCGGCCATCCGCTTCCTGTCGGGTTTCTGCTTCGCCGGGCTGTTCACCGTCATGGAGGCCTGGCTCAACTCCGGCGCCTCCAACGACAGCCGCGCGCGCGTGCTGGCGCTCTACCGCATCATCGACATCGGGTCGGTGACGGGCGCACAGTTCCTGATCCCGGCGATCGGCGCGGACGGCTTCGCGATCTTCGCCGTCATGTCGATCCTGATCACGCTGTCGCTCGTCCCCGTCTCGCTCGGCGACCGGTCCAACCCGGCGCCGCCCGAGGACGTGAAGCTCGACCTTGGCCGGGTCTGGCGCATCTCGCCGCTCGGCGCGATCGGCTGCATCGCCATCGGCGTCACCAACAGCGCCTTCCGGACCCTCTCGCCGGTCTACGCCGAGGCGATCGGCATGTCGGTCGCCGACGTCGTCGTCTTCGTCAGCGTCGGCATCATCGGCGGCGCCGTCATGCAATATCCGCTCGGCCATCTCTCCGACCGGTGGGACCGGCGCAAGGTGCTCCTGCTCACCACGGCCTGCGCCCTGGCGGCGGCGCTGGCGCTGGCGACCGTGGGGGGAACCAACCCCGGCACGAATTTCCTGCTCGTCTTCGTCTTCGGTTCCTTCGCCATGCCGCTGTTTTCGCTTTCCGCCGCGCATGCCAACGACCGCGCCGGCAAGGGCGAGTTCGTGCAGGTCAACGCGGCGCTGATGCTGTTCTACTCTTTCGGAGCGATCGGCGGCCCTTTCGCGGCGTCGAGCGCGATGGAACTCTACGGGCCGAACTTCCTGTTCGTCTTCACCGCCGTGGTCTACGCCGTCTTCATCGGCTTCATCCTCTACCGGATGGGCGCCCGCGGCGGCGTTCCGGCCGAGCGCCGGGGTCGGTTCACGGCGCTTCTTCGCACCTCGACCATGTTCGCGCGGCTGGCGAGACGAAACGGCGACAAGAGCGATTCCGGGCATTAGAATCGCCGGCGGCGATGTACCGCGCCGCCCATTGACACGATGAAGACTCCGCGACGCGAATCCCGTAAAAGGGCCGAATGCACCTGATCACGACTTCCGACGAGCTGGCCTCCGTCGTTTCCGAGCTATCGAAATCCGACTTCGTCACCGTCGACACGGAGTTCATCCGCGAGACGACCTTCTGGCCGGAGCTCTGCCTGATCCAGATGGCCGCGCCGGGCGTCACCGCGCTGGTCGATCCGCTCGCCCCCGGCATGAATCTCGGCCCGTTCTTCGAACTGATGGCGAACGAGAAGGTGACGAAGGTCTTCCACGCCGCGCGCCAGGACATCGAGATCATCTTCAACCGTGGCAACTTGATCCCGCACCCGGTGTTCGACACGCAGGTGGCGGCGATGGTCTGCGGCTTCGGCGACAGCGTGTCCTACGAACAGCTGGTGCAGAAGCTGAGCGGTGGCCAGATCGACAAGTCCTCGCGCTTCACCGACTGGAAGCAGCGGCCGCTGACGGACAAGCAGCTCACTTATGCGCTCGCCGACGTCACCCACCTCATCGAGGTCTACCAGAAGCTGAAGGCGGAGATCGGCAAGGAAGGCCGCGCCGAGTGGCTGACCGAGGAGATGGAGATCCTCACCGCCCGCCGCACCTACGACCCGCATCCCGAGGATGCCTGGAAGCGCCTCAAGATGCGCATGCGCAAGCCGCAGGAACTGGCCGTGCTCCAGGCGGTGGCGACCTGGCGGGAATTCGAGGCGCGCGAGCGCAACGTGCCGCGCGGCCGCGTCATCAAGGACGACGCCATCTACGAGGTCGCCCAGCAGCAGCCGCGCGACGCCGCGGCCCTCGCCCGCCTGCGCACCATCCCCAAGGGCTGGGAACGCTCCGGCCAGGCGACCGGCCTGCTCGCGGCTGTCAACGCCGCCCTATCGATCCCGAAGGACCAGATGCCCCGCCTGCCCCAGCAGAACCATTCGCCGGAAGGCTCCGCCGCCGCGGCGGAACTGCTCAAGGTTCTGCTCAAGCTGGTGTCGGACGAGGAGAACGTCGCGGCCAAGATGCTTGCGTCCAGCGACGACATCGAGCGCATCGCCGCCGAGGGCGAGAAGGCGAACGTTCCCGCCCTGCAGGGCTGGCGGCGCGAGGTGTTCGGGGAGAAGGCGCTGATGCTCGTGCAGGGCAGGCTCGCGCTGAAGTTCGACAAGCGCAAGGTCTCGGTCTTCGAAATCTGAGACGCCCTGCCCTACTGCTCGGCGCGCATGTCGAGCAGCTTGCCGGTGATGCGCGCGAGTTGCTGGAGACGGCCCTCGGGGCGCTCGCCCATCAGGTCCGCGTGCGAGGCTGGAACCACCAGCGTCAGGCCGCCCCGATCGTTGGCCTCCCAGCGCAGGCGCGGGATGACGCCGGGCATCGAGGCCGAGAACAGGTAGACCACGCGCAGGATCGCGCCAAGAAGACGCGCCCGCTCCAGATAGCGCGGGGTGGCCAGCGCGCGGATCTGCGGCGCCGCCGCGTCGTCGAACAGGCCTTCGTGGCGGAACAGGTTGGCGAGCGCGATGTAGGCGCGGCCGGGATGGTCGACGCCGATGAAGGCGCCGTGCGCGATGATGTTGAGCGACTGCGTGCCGCGATAGTCGGGATGGGCGCGCCAGCCGATGTCGGCGAGCAGGCAGGCGGCGCGGCGATAGCGCGCCTCGTCCTCGGTCTCCTCGACGCCGAAGGCGGCGAAGGCCGTCCCGGTCCAGTCGGCCAGTTCATGCGCGTGCCGCACCGAGCGGGCGCGCAGCAGCGCCAGTTCCTCCGACGACGAGATCAGCGGATCGGTCGACTTCTCCTCGTCGGGCAGCAGCGAGTAGAGATAGCCCTCCCGCACGCCGAGCGCGGAGATGACGATGCTCTTCGGCTTCATGACCGATATGATGTGGTTCAGCACCGTCGCGCCATAGGCAAGCAGGCCGCGCCGGTTTTTCGAGACGCGCTCGATGCCCTTCATCTGGTCGATGTCGCCGCGCGCGACGCGCTTGAGGAAGGCGGCTGAACGCGCCACGTCCATCTGGTAGTGGTGCATGACGTGCAGCGGATAGTCGGTGGCGTGCATGTGCAGCCTGGCGAGGTTTCGCCAGGTGCCGCCGACGCAGTAGAAGTCGCGGCCCTCGCCCTGCCTCAGCAGGTCGGCGCGGGCGAGTTCGCGCCGGGCGATGCGTCCGGCGGCCAGGATCGAGCCTTTCGACATGTCCTGGAGCCTGAGCCCGCCGAGCGGCAGGGTGATGCCGTCGCCGATCGCCTCGCCGCGCACGTCGACCAGTTCCAGGCTGCCGCCGCCCAGGTCGCCGACGATGCCGTCGGCGGGATGGAAGCCGGAAATCACGCCCAGCGCCGAATAATAGGCTTCCTCGCGTCCCGACAGCACGCGGATCTCGGTGCCCAGCACCTCCTCCGCGCGGCTGATGAAGTCGGCGCCGTTGTCGGCCTCGCGCGCAGCGGCCGTGGCGATGACGTGCAGTTCCTCCGAGCCCGCCTGTTCCGACAGCGCCCGGAAGCGGCGGAACTCCTCCATCGACCGGCGCACGGCGTCCGGGTCGAGCCGTCCGGTGGAGACCAGCCCCTTGCCGAGGCCGGCCAGCATCTTTTCGTTGAACAGGACCGTGGGCGCGCGCGCGACACCTTCGTAGACGACCAGGCGAACGGAGTTCGAGCCGATGTCGATGATGGAGATGGGCTGGCGATTCTGCAGGCGCCCCTGGGAATTTGCAATCATGCGGCGGTGTTCGCCTTGCCCTTCTTGCGACGCGCCTGCCGCACGATGCGTTTCGGCGCGCTGGATTTCAACGCCATTCCGCGGCCCGAAAGGCTGGGATTCGTCATGAAATACTCCTGCGCGTTGAACGGTTCCTCGCCCTCCTCCGGGACGATCCGGCGGGAGGTGCCGTCGGGCAGTACTTC
>JBKBRJ010000107.1:0-6586 GCA_046292285.1 Mesorhizobium sp.
CGACCGGCAGTCTGTGTTGGCCGGTGCCGGTGCGTCATTGATCGCGATTGGAGCCGATGAACTTGCGGGCGCGTTCGACACGCTTCTTTCCACATCACCTTGTCGCGTGCCGGCTCGCGAAGCAGCAGCGCGCACGGTGACTGCCTGACCGTTGTCCGTCGCGGTCTCCGCGGCGGAAATATCACTAAAAATTCATGGGGCCATTAACAAACCGACACCCGGCAAGCGCAAGAAACCGCTTCCGCTTCCCCGGCTGTCTCTCTCTTGCGAAAAGGAGTATTCCGATGCTTCCCATCACCCGCCGTCACACGCTTGGACTGTTCGGCGCGACCGCCGGCAGCCTCATCCTGCCGCGCATGACCTTCGCCCAGGGCAAGCGCCCCTCGGTGACGATCGCCGTGCAGAAGATCACCAACAACAACACGCTCGACATCTGGAACGAACAGTCCAACGTCGGCGAACGCGTCTTCTTCCCGAACTTCTGGGAAGGCCTGATCAACCGCGACTGGATGGGCAATCAGGGTCCGGTTGCCGGCCTTGCCACCGAATGGAAGCGCATCGACGACAAGACGCTCGAACTCAAGCTGCGCCAGGGCGTCAAGTTTCACAATGGCGACGAACTGACGGCCGAAGACGTCGTCTTCTCCTTCTCCAAGGAGCGCCTGTTCGGCAATACCGAGCCGAAGGGCGGCAAGACGATCTATGAATCCGACAACAAGCCGACCACCGTCAAGGAACTGCCGGCAGCCGTTCCCGGCATCGGCCGCCGCCTGTGGCCGGCGCTCGCCGGCGTCGAAGCCATCGACAAGTACACCGTGCGCTTCCACAACGCGACGCCGGACGTGACGCTCGAAGGCCGCCTCTATGCTTTCGGTTCGCAGATCACCAACCGCCGCGCCTGGGACGAAGCCGCTTCCTATACCGACTGGGCCCGCAAGCCGATCACCACCGGCCCCTACATGGTCGGCGAATACAAGCCGGACGTCTCGCTGACGCTGGTTGCCTTCGACGAATACTGGGGCGGCCGCCCGCCGCTCGAGGAAATCCGCTTCGTCGAGGTTCCGGAAGTCGCCTCGCGCGTCAACGGCCTGCTGTCGGGCGAATACGACTTCGCCTGCGACCTGCCGCCGGACCAGATCGCCACGGTTCAGGCCGCCTCGGGCTTCGAGGTCCAGGGCTCTACCATCCTCAACCACCGCGTTTCGGTGTTCAACACCCAGAACGAAATCCTCGCCAACCCGCTGGTGCGTCGCGCCATGACCCATGCGATCGATCGCCAGGCGATCGTCGATGCCCTGTGGGGCGGCCAGACCGTGGTGCCGCCGGGCCTGCAGTTCGACATCTTCAAGACGACCAACATGTTCATCGATGGCTGGGCCGCGCCGGAATACAATCCGCAGCTCGCCCAGGACCTCTTGAAGCAGGCCGGCTACAAGGGCGACGCCATCCCCTTCCGCCTGCTCAACAACTACTACACCAACCAGACCGCCAATGGTCAGGTCATGGTCGAGATGTGGAAGCAGGCCGGACTCAACGTCGAGATCCAGATGAAGGAAAACTGGGCTCAGATCCACGATCCGGAAGGCGTCAAGGGCGTACGCGACTGGTCGGCCTCGGCCAACATCAACGACCCGGTCACCCCGATGGTCACCCAGTTCGGCCCGAACGGCGAGATGCAGCAGAAGAAGGACTGGACCAACGCCGAGATGAACGAGCTGTCGGTTGTGCTCGAAACCTCGACCGACCGCGCGCTGCGCAAGAAGGCCTATGCCCGCATGCTGGAAATCTGCGAGCGCGAAGACCCGGCCTACCAGGTCCTGCACCAGAACGCCGTCTTCACCGGCATGAAGTCCTCGCTGAAGTGGAAGGCGGCCCCCGCCTTCGCCATGGACTTCCGCTCCAACAACTGGACGATGTGATCGCTCCCGTTCGATCCGGCGGCGCCTGCGCCGCCGGATTTGCCCTTCCAGCAACTGCAGCGGCGGGCCGAGGGCCATGCCGCATCAGGCCTTGAAGAAGGTGACCGCAATGAGCCCCAATCTCGTGGAACTTCGCAATCTGAAAGTCGCCTTCGACGGCGTTCAGGTCCTGCACGGCATCGATCTCGACGTGAAGCCCGGCGAGGCGCTGGGCCTGGTCGGCGAGTCCGGCTGCGGCAAGTCGGTGACCTGGCTTGCAGCGCTCGGCCTGCTGCCGGGCAAGGCGAGCGTCACCGGCTCGGTTCGCGTCGAGGGGCGCGAGGTCTGCGGCGCCCCGCGGCAGGCGCTGGAAAACGTGCGCGGCGGGCGTGTCGCGATGATCTTCCAGGATCCGTCCAGCGCGCTCAATCCGGTGCTGCGCATCGGCCGGCAGATCACCGAGGCG
Source organism: Mesorhizobium sp. (assembly GCA_046292285.1). Classification (GTDB taxonomy): domain Bacteria; phylum Pseudomonadota; class Alphaproteobacteria; order Rhizobiales; family Rhizobiaceae; genus Aquibium. Next base: position 2,365 of record JBKBRJ010000107.1, read on the forward strand.
CTTGTCCTTCATCGCGGGCTGCATGGGGCCGCCGCCAGGGCCGAGGCGCTGCGGCTGATGGACCTCGTCGGTATTCCCGATGCCCGGCGGCGTTTCGATCTCTATTCCCACGAATTCTCCGGCGGCCAGTGCCAGCGGCTGATGATCGCCATGGCGCTCGCCGGACAGCCGGATCTTCTCATCGCCGACGAGCCGACCACGGCGCTCGATGCGACGATCCAGGCCCAGATCCTCGACCTTCTCATCCTGCTTCGCGCCGAGACCGGAATGGCAACCGTCTTCATCAGCCATGATCTCGGCGCCGTCTCCCAGGTCTGCGAGCGCGTCTGCGTCATGTATGCCGGCCGGATCGTCGAGCAGGGCACGATCGAGCAATTGTTCTCCGAACCGCGCCATCCCTATACCCGCGGCCTGTTCGACGCGATCCCGCGCATCGACGGGCCGCGCAACCGGCTGATCCCCATCCCCGGCACCGTGCCCAACCCGAAGCACCTCTCGGCCGGTTGCGCCTTCGCCCCGCGCTGCGCGCGCGCCACCGACGGCTGCGCCGACCAGCGGCCGGTGCTCGAACCGATGGAGGACGGCCGCCGACTCGCCTGTTTCAGTCCGGTGCCCGCCGCCCGAACCGCGCCTGTCCGGCAGAAGATCCTGGAGGACGTGTAAGTGGCCACTCCGCTCATCAAGGCCGAGGGTCTCACCCGCGTCTACCAGCTGCGGCGCGGCCTGTTCGGCAAGCCGACCCCCGTTCGCGCCGTCGACAACGTTTCCCTGAACGTCATGCCGGGCGAGGCGCTCGGCATCGTCGGCGAGTCCGGCTCCGGCAAGTCGACGCTGGGGCGCATGCTGCTCGGCATCGACCCGGCACAGGCCGGAAGGGTGACCTTCGAGGGCGAGTCCATGCCGGACTTCGGCACCGCCGAATGGCGCGCGCTCAGGGCAAAGATGCAGCTCGTCTACCAGGACCCGCTGGCGGCACTCGACCGGCGCCTCACCATCGCCGCCCAGATCGGCGAACCGCTGGACATCCACGACCTGCTGCCGAAGGACGAACGCCCGGCCCGCGTCGAGGCGCTGATGGCCGCCGTCGGACTGCGCCACGACCAGGCCGAGCGCTATCCGCACGAGCTGTCCGGCGGCCAGCGCCAGCGGGCCGTCATCGCCCGGGCGCTCGCCACCCGCCCCAAGCTTCTGGTCTGCGACGAGCCCGTCTCGGCGCTCGACGTCTCAATCCAGGCGCAGGTGGTCAACATGCTGCGCGACCTGCAGGAAGACAACGGCATCGCCATGGTGTTCATCAGTCATGACCTGAAGGTCGTGCGCAACATCGCCGACCGCGTCGCCGTCATGTATCTCGGCCGGATCGTCGAGGAGGCCTCCTCCGACGTGATCTTCGCCGCGCCGAAGCATCCCTATACCCAGGCGCTCGTCTCCAGCGTGCCGGTTCCGGGCAAGCCGCTCATCGGCCGGACGATCCTGCAGGGCGAGCCGCCGAACCCGGCCAACCGGCCGTCCGGCTGCGCCTTCCATCCGCGCGGCCCGCTGGCGGCAGACATCTGCCGCACGACCGTGCCGGCGCTGCGGACCATCGGCATCCAGCGAACCGCCGCCTGCCATCTCGTCGAAGGCGCCGACGCGCCGCTCGCCGCCTAAGGAGACGACCATGATCCGCTTCGTCTTCACCCGCCTGCTGCGCGCCTTCATCACCATCCTGGCCGTCGTCACCTTCGCCTTCGTCGTGCTGCGCATGTCCGGCGATCCCGCCCAGGTCATGCTCGGCCCCGACGTGCCGCAGGATGCGGTCGATGCCTTCCGCAAGGCCTGGGGTCTCGACCAACCCTTGTGGATCCAGTACCTCGCCTACATCCAGTCGATCTTCACCGGCGATTTCGGCGTTTCGATGCGCGACAAGGCGTCTGCCCTGCAGCTGGTGCTGGAACGCATTCCCGCCACGCTGCAACTGACCATCCCGGCGCTCGTTCTGAAACTGCTGATCGGCATCCCGGCCGGCGTCTATGCCGCGCTTCACCGCCAGAGCATCATCGATCGCGGCGTGATCATGCTCTCCATTCTCGGCTTCACCATTCCGTCCTTCGTCATGGGCCTGCTTCTGGTTCTGATTTTTTCGGTGACCCTCGGCCTCCTCCCGTCCGGCGGGCAGGACACCTGGATGCACGGCCTGCTTCCGACGCTGACCATGAGCATTGGCGGAATCGGCATCCTCGCCCGTTTCTCGCGCAGCGCCATGATCGAGGTGATGGGCCAGCCCTATATCCGCACCGCTTCCGCCAAGGGGCTGAAATGGCCGGACGTAGTGTGGCAACACGCGCTGCCGAATGCCGCCGTGCCGATCGTCACCATCGTCGGCTTCATGGTCGGCTCGCTGATCGCCGGCGCGGTGGTGGTGGAATCGATCTTCTCATGGCCCGGCATCGGTCGCCTGCTGGTGGTTTCCGTCGCCAACCGCGACCTCGCCGTCGTCCAGTGCATCCTGTTGATGATCGCCGCGACCATGGTGGTCTCCAACCTCATCGTCGACCTGCTCTACGGCTGGCTCGACCCGCGCCTTCGCAGCCAGACCGCGCACTAGGACGTTCAAATCATGACCACGGCAGACATCGTCCATACAAAGATCCCGCAAGCCCGCAGGCCCGGCCTGATCTCGATCCTTCGCCGCAACGTGCCGCTGTCGATCGGACTCGGCATCCTCTGGCTCATCGCCATGGTGCTCGTCGCCATCTTCGCCGACCTGCTGCGTCCCTATGGTATCACCGCGATGGACCTCTCCAATCGCCTCGCCGCGCCGGGAAACGCAATGCATTGGCTCGGCACGGACGAGCTGGGCCGCGACGTGCTCGCCCGCCTGATCCAGTCGATCCGCGTCTCGCTCGTCATCGCGTTCAGCGCCACGATCCTCTCGGCGGTGTTCGGCACGGTGCTCGGCTTCGCCGCGGCGAAATTCCGTGGCGTGGTGGAGCACATCGTTCTCGTTCTGGCGGACTTCCAGGCGGCCCTGCCCTTCCTCGTCATGTCGCTGGCCGTCCTCGCCTTCTTCGGCTCGTCGATGATGCTGATCGTCTGCCTGATGGGCTTCTACGGCTGGGAACGCTATGCGCGTATCGCCCGGGGGCTGGCAATCTCGGCAAGCGCCCAGGGCTATGCCTCGGCCGTCGTGCAGCTCGGCGCCACGCCTTTCAGGGTCTATTTCCGTCACATCCTGCCGAATGTCGCCTCGACGCTGATCGTCTCGATGACGCTGACCTTTCCCGAGATCATTCTCATGGAAAGCGGCCTCTCCTTCCTCGGGCTGGGCGTGCAGCCGCCCGAAACCAGTCTCGGCAATATGGTCGGCTTCGGTCGCGAATACCTGACGCGGGCGCCGTGGATCATGCTCGCGCCCGCCGTCGTCATCATGCTGACGACCCTGTCGATCTCGCTGGTCGGCGACTGGCTGCGCGACAAGCTCGACCCAACCGTGCGCTGACCCTTCTCAACCCCAGATCCATCAGGACCAAGCTCATGACACTGATCACCGGCCATCGCGGCGCCCGCAATCTCTGGCCCGAAAACTCGCTGCAAGGCTTTCGCAACGTGCTCGAGCTTGGCGTCGACGCCGTCGAATTCGACGTCCACCTCACCGATGCCGGCGAACTCATCGTCACCCATGATGCGACGCTGGAGCGCACGACGGAGGGCGAAGGTCCGGTCAGGGCACTGACGCCCGAGGCGCGCCGGAACGTCAAGCTCAAGGGTAGCGACGAGACGATCCCGACGCTGTCCGAAGTGCTGTCGGTGCTGGCGGCGGCCGACGGCCTGCCCCTTCACGTCGAGATCAAGAGCGACGAGACCGGCACGCCCTATCCGGGCATCGTCGAGAAGGTTGCTGCGGAACTTGCCGCCCAGGGCCTTGCCGGTCGCAGCTACCTGACCTCGTTCGACGTCTCCGTGCTCGAAGACTGCCGCCGCGTCGCGCCGGACACCGCGCGCCTCGTCTCAGTCAATGCCACCTGGGCAGAAAAACAGGGCGGGCTGAAGCGCTTCATCGAGCAGGTCGACGGCCTCGTCGAAATCGTCGCCATCCATCACGAACTGATGGAGGCCGAGTGGGACCTGATCACCGGCCTCCTGCCGCTTCATCGACTCTGCGTCTGGACGCTCAACGACGAGGTGCTGATCGGCACATGGCTGGCGCGCGGCATCGGCCACCTGACCTCCGACAGCCCCG
>JBKBRJ010000108.1:0-5776 GCA_046292285.1 Mesorhizobium sp.
GCCAGTCGTGGTTTGCGCCCCAGCTCACCCCGCAGGCAAAGCGCGGCTCGAAGGCCACGGCGCGGGGAGCGTAGTAGCCGCCGAGGCTGACGCCCTCCATGCCGATGCGCGCGGCATCCACGTCGGGCCGCGCCGCCAGCCATTCGTAAACCGGCGTCGCCCAATGTTCGGCGTCGTAGCGGGCGACGATGTCCTGCAAGCGCAGCGCCTCGCCCGTTCCGGGCTGGTCGAGAACCAGCGAGGCGATGCCACGCTTCGCCAGGATCCCCGGAAGCTGCGCCATCAGGCGCATCTCCTTGGTGCTGTCGAAGCCGTTCACCTGCACCAGCAGCGGCTGCGGCCCGGCCACGCCCTCGGCCGGCACGAAAATGCCCGCCAGGTGCTTGCCGGCATAGGGGATCTCGACGCGGTGCGCTCCGGTACCGCCCATCGCCAGCGCCTGGTAGAAGGTTGCGAGATGCCGGCGGTAGAGTGCCACTCGCCCCTCGGCGCCGTGCGCCTGCATCCGTTCGGCGATGATCATGTAGTTCGCCGCCCGCATCAGCTTGCCGGCCGCCGAGAGCGTCCGGCCGCGCGCGAGGTCGTCCTGCGCCAGCCCGGCCAGCCGGTCGGCCATGCGCTCCCAGCTTTCGCGGAAGGCGCGCGTGCCCTCCGCGTCGGGCGCCTTGGCGGCTTCCGTCAGGGGCGCGCACATTTCGGCGATCTCGCCCATCCGCGCGCCCATCTCGATCGAGAGGTTCACGGAGAGATCCCAGACGTAATTGGTCGGAAAATAACGGAACACGCGGCTCCTCCTGTCGCGGCTTGTCGGTGGGACACTATCGACCCGCTCTGCATTGATGAAATTGTTAGTTTCAATGCGATGTATTCACAAAACACGGGTCTCGCATGGGCTTCGGACGCAGCCATCGCCCCGATTTCCGTTGCGGCGGCCAGGGGCGCCATGTACCCCTGACCGACCATGGAGGATGGGAGGACAAGGTGACGGAACCGGTGAGGATCGAACGCCGCGGCCCGGTGCTGTGGATCACCATCGATCGCGAGGAGCGCCGCAACGCCCTCAACGAGGCCGTCGCCGAGGGCATTCGATCCGGCCTCGACGAGGCCGAAGCCGACCGCGCCATTCGCGCCGTCGTCCTGACCGGAGCCGGCGACAAGGCCTTCTGCGCCGGCGGCGATCTCCAGCTGCAGGCGGACGGAACACCGTTCACCATCGACGCCGCCGACCCCCGCCACTATTTCGCGCGCCTGCTGCGCCGCATGGATTCCTGCCGCCTGCCGTTGGTCGCGCGCGTCAATGGCCACGCGCTGGCCGGCGGGCTCGGGCTGGTCTGCGCCTGCGATCTCGTCGTCGCCCGCGAGGACGCCCTGCTCGGCGTGTCGGAGGTCAAGGTCGGCATCTTCCCGATGATGATTCTGCCCTATTTGCTGCGCGTCATTCCCTACCGGCGGATGATGGAACTGTGCCTGACGGGCGAACCGATGTTGGCCCGCGAGGCGGAGAGCGAGCGGATCGTCAACCATGCCGTCCAGGCCGGCGAACTCGACGCCAGGCTCGACGGGCTGCTCGCGAGCATCACCGACAAGTCGCCGACCGGCATCCGGCTCGGCAAGCAGGCGCTCGCCAAGATCCGCGAGATGTCGACGGACTCAGCGCTGGAATACGCCCAGTTCATGCTGGCCAACATGGCCCGCACGCGGGATGCGCGCGAAGGCGTCGCCGCCTTCAACGAACGGCGCAGCCCGAACTGGACGGGGGAATAGCCATGGCCGGGACGGTGCGGATCGGCTGCGGCGCCGCCTTCTGGGGCGACACGCCGGAGGGACCGGCGCAACTCGTCCGGAACGGCGGCATCGACTACCTCGTGATGGACTACCTGGCCGAGATCACCATGTCGATCCTGGCGCGGATGAAGGCCAGGCGCGCCGACCTCGGCTACGCCACCGATTTCGTCGCCATGGTGATGAAGCCGCTGGCGCGCGAGATCGCCGACAGGCGCATCCGCGTCGTCACCAATGCCGGCGGCGTCAATCCCGACGCCTGCCGCGAGGCGCTGCTCGCGATCTTCCGCGAGGCCGGCGTCGATCTCAAGGTCGCAGTGGTGCGCGGCGACGACCTGTCGGGACAGGTCGACCGCTACCGCGCCGGGGGCGTGCGGGAGATGTTCTCCGGCGCCCCGATGCCGGCAAGCGCGGCGAGCGTCAACGCCTATCTCGGCGCCTTCCCGATCGCCGCCGCGCTCGATGCGGGCGCGGACGTCGTCATCACCGGCCGCGTGGTCGATTCCGCGCTCGTCCTCGGTCCGCTGATCCACGAGTTCGGCTGGGAGCCCGGCCAGTACGATCTCCTGTCGGCCGGCAGCCTCTGCGGCCACGTGCTCGAATGCGGCACCCAGGCCACCGGCGGCATCTTCACGGACTGGCGCGAGGTCTCCGGCTGGGACGACATGGGCTTCCCCATCGCCGAATGCGCCGCCGACGGCAGCTTCGTCGTCACCAAGCCGGCCGGCACCGGCGGGCTGGTCTCCACGAGGACGGTCGCCGAACAGATCGTCTACGAGGTCGGCGACCCGGCCGGCTACATCCTTCCCGACGTGGTGGCGGACTGGAGCCAGGTCAGGCTGGAGCAGGTCGGCCCCGACCGCGTCAGGGTCACCGGCGCGCGCGGGACCGCGCCGACCGACAGCTACAAGGTGAGCCTCACCTTTCCCGACGGCTACCGGTCGGCCGTCACCATGATGATCGCCGGCCGCGAGGCGGCGGCGAAGGCACGGGCCACCGCCGAGGCGATCCTCGCCCGCTCGGAGCGGCTGATGAGGGCCGCCGGCTTCGACGGCTTCAGCGATCGCTCGATCGAAATCCTCGGCAGCGAGAGCAACTACGGTGCCCACGCGCGCACGGCCGACACCCGCGAGGTGGTGCTGAAACTCGCCGTCCGCCATGCCTCGAAGGATGCGCTGCAAATCTTCGCCCGCGAAATCTTCCCCGCGGCGACCGCGATGGCGCAGGGCATCACCGGCTTCTCCGGCGGGCGCCCCGAGCCGCAGCCGGTGATCCGTCTCTTTTCCTTCCTCGCGCCCAAGGCCGACGTGACGGTGACGATCGGAGGAGACGTCGGGGAGCGGACCATCCCGCCGCACCTGCCGAACGCGGTCGAAACCCCTGTCCCGGCGACGCCGGAACCGGCCGCCGCCGCGCCCACGGATGGCCCGCTCGCCACCGTCCCGCTGATCGCGGTCGCGCATGGCCGCAGCGGCGACAAGGGCGACATCGGCAACATCGGCATCCTGGCGCGCAAGCCGGAATACCTGCCCTGGATCCGCCGCGCCGCGACGGCCGAAGCCGTCCGCCGCTACTTCGCCCATTTCCTCAGGGGCGAGGTCGAGCGCTTCGAATGGCCCGGCCTCGCCGGCTTCAACTTCCTCCTGCACCAGGGGCTCGGCGGCGGCGGCATCGCCTCGCTGCGTCACGATCCGCAAGGCAAGGCGCTGGCGCAGATCATGATGGATTTCCCCGTCGAGGTCCCGGCCGCCTGGCTGGAGGCCGGCGGCGCGCTCGAAGAGTGGAGGTCGACCGCCTGACCGCCGCGTTATCCCGGTGTCTGAATCAAAAAGGCGCCAGGCCGAGGCGAAAATGGCGATTTCGAGAACCGGAGCGCAGCGTACATTCGGGTACGTGAGCACCGGAAGCGCAGAAATCGCCATTTGCAGACCGGCATGGCGACTTTTGGATCAGACACTCAGGCGTGCCGGATTTCCGTGCCAAGCACCTTCAGGCATTCGCGCATGAAGGCCGCTAGCCCCGTCCAGCCCTTGGCCGAGACCATGGTCCCGTCGACATAGGCCTCGGTCGGCTTGACGTTGATGTAGGTGCCGCCGGCCAGAGTCACCTCCGGCTCGCAGGCGCCCAGCGCCGCGACCTTCTTGCCGCGCACGACGCCGTCCACGGCCACCAGGATCTGCACGCCGTGGCAGATGGTGAAGATCGGTTTCTTCGCCTCGTGGAAATGGCGCACCATCGCCTGGATGCGCTTGTCGGTGCGGATGTATTCCGGACCGCGACCGCCCGCGCAATAGACCGCGTCATAGTCCTCCGGACGCACCTCGGAAAAGGTCTTGTTGATGTCGGCCAGGTGCCCGAAGCGCTCGATATAGGTCTGGTGGCCTTCGAAATCATGCAGCGAGGTCTGGATCTTGTCGCCGGCCTTCTTGTCCGGGCAGATGACATGCACGGTATGGCCCACCGCCTCCATCCCCTGCTGGAACACGAAGATCTCGTATTCCTCGGTGAATTCGCCGGTCAGCATCAGTATCTTCTTGCCTGGCATCGGAATTCTCCTCCGTTGATGCATCTGTTACGGCCGGCGGCGCTCGCCCGGCGCTCGTCCTGCCGTTCAGCAGCCCTTACGCCCCGTCGAGATGGCGGCGGATGTGGCGGTAGCCGTCGCGGTAGACCGCTTCCGGGCTTTCGGCGAAGTCGCGCCAAACCTTGGTCGCCGCCCCCAGGTCCTTCAGCGCCCGGCCGAACGCCTCGATCGTCAGCCAGCCGTCATAGCCGCTGGCCTTGATCGCCGCGAAGGTCTCGTCCCACGGAATGTTGCCGCCCCCCGGCACGCCCCGGTCGTTCTCCGAGATGTGGATGTGGACGATGTTCCTCAGGTTGCGCGTGAACGCGCCGATCGGGTCGGCTTCCTCGATGTTGGCGTGGAACGTGTCGTACATCGCCTTGATGTTGGGATGGCCGATCGCGTCGACATGGGCCGAAAGCGCATCCATCGTGTTGACGAGGTAGCATTCGAAGCGGTTCAGCGCCTCGAGCCCGATCGTCACCCCGCGTTCGGCCGCGTGCGCACCGATGGCGCGCTGCGAGGCGATCGACCGCTCGAACTCCTGCCGCGTCGGCCCCTCGCCGGAAAAATGCCCGAGCGTCGAGTGCAGCGGCCCGCTCAGCGTCCGCGCGCCCAGCGCCGCAGCGCAGTCGATCGCCCATTTCACATGGGCGATGCCGGCCGCGCGGGTGGCGGCATCTTCGCCGATCAGGTTCATCGCCGGATCGCCCATCGCCGAGACGGCGGTGCGCTCGAGCCCGATCGCGTCGAGCCGGTCGCCGAGGCGGCGATAATCGTCGGGCGCGCCCTCGAAGACCGGAATCTCGACCCCGTCGAACCCGGTCGCCTTGATGTCGCGCAGGATCGCCTCGTGTTCAGCCGACACGCTGGTCGTCCAGAGGAACATGCACATGCCGATCTTCATCGCCGTCCCTCCCCGCCCCGCGCGGTCACAGTCTCGTCCAGGCGGCGTTTCTTTTCGACGACCGCACGCAGGCCTCGACGAAGGCTACGCCTTCGACGCCGTCGGCGACGGTCGGATAGGTCACGGCGTCGTCGGGGGCCGCGCCAGTCCGGGCGGCGCGGATGGCGCGGGCGGCTTCGGCGTAGATCGTGGCGAAGCCTTCGAGATAGCCTTCCGGATGGCCGGAGGGCACGCGGCTGACGCGGGCCGCCGCCGCGCCCGCCCCGGCCCCGCCGCGCGTGATCAGGCGCTTCGGCTCGCCGAACGGCGTGAACCAGAGATGGTTCGGCTGCTCCTGCTCCCATTCGAGCCCGCCCTTGGTGCCGTAGACGCGCAGCTTCAGCGCGTTCTCGTTGCCGGGCGCCACCTGGCTCGCCCACAGAATGCCCTTCGCCGCCGGAGCCGCGCCACTCGCCTTGAAGCGCAGCATCACATGGGCGTTGTCGTCGAGCGGCCGGCCGGCGACGAAGGCGGGCCGGTCGGCC
>JBKBRJ010000109.1:0-5696 GCA_046292285.1 Mesorhizobium sp.
TCGGCCACGCGGCCGAGGCTTTTCGGCGCCGAGGGCGCCCGCGCCTGGCGGGCGAGCGTGGCGCCGCTCCAGGCAAGACCGCCAAGCGCCACGGCGCCGCCGACGAGCAGCCTCCGCGACACACGATACCGACCGCGCCCTTGCGCCATGACTCATGCCCTCCGCGCTCTCCGATGGCCGAATAGACCGGTTTTGCGCGCATCGGGCAACGGACCCGACAGGGGCATTCGCGAAACAAAAAACGGCCGGTCCGCGGGGGACCGGCCGAAGCAGGGTTCAGGTCGAAGAAGCCGCTACATGATCTCCTCGATCGCGGTCGCCGCGCCCGAACTGTCGTCGACGGTGACCCTGATCTTGTCGCCCGGCGCCATCTCGTCGAGCACGGCGTCTTCGGGAGCCGTGAAGCTCTGGCCGGTGTCGAGCGTGATCTGCCGGGTCGACGGATCGACCGTCTGGACGACGCCCTCGATCTCGGCGGCATAGGCGGTCCCCATGAGCGCGAGCAGCGCGGCGGCGGAAGATGCGATCCTGTTCATGTCGTCTCCTTGTTTTCGTTGTCGTCTCCGGCGCTTCGGCCTTGCGGGCTTCCGCTCCGGACGACCGGAAGCTAGGCCTCCGAGGCGGCTTCAGGCAAATCACACTCCATGTATTTTTCTAACAATTTCAATGACTTGATTTTGCCGCATTTCACGAAGGCAGATGTCTATGGCGACGATTTCCGAGTGTTGGACGTTGGAACCAATGGGACCCAGCCCGATGCCCGGGTCTGCCGGGCCTCGCTTTCGCCGCGTTCCACTTCACGCCGCGCAAGGAAGTTCCCGCATGACGACCGCGCGGCTTGCGATCTTGATCAACATTGCTGTCGCGCGGTGAAACAAAGCGATCGCGTTTTGAAGGGCGGCCGTGCATACAGCGTGCAGCCAAACCGGCACTGATCAGGTGAATTTCGAACACCAATTGGTATGGACCTTAACACGCAGGATGACTTGCGGAACCGGCGCCGTTCCAGCGACCACGCGTGTTTCCGCCCCCGATTGACCGATATTGCATGCAAGCTATGCGTCCGCCTCCATGACGAAGCGTCAATATTCGTGTATACACCGAAATTCGAAAATAAACGAAAGCAAAACGCGCCAAATAGGCGCAGCGCCCTTGGGGGGCGCTTTCGATGATTGCAGAATCCTGTGCATTCTCGCCGACAGGCGATTTGTCGTTCGATGATCTGGACATGGTCCGGACGCTCGGCGACGCCCATGACGTCCTGAGCCGTCTCGCGCGAAATCACGGCTTCGTCCATCACGCCGCGCTGCGGTTTCCCCGGAGCCCGAAACGCGCCCCTTGCGGCAACTGGTTTTGACCAGCTTCTCCCGTGACCTGATCCGCAATTACGAGCGCGCCCTGCTGGCCAGCGGCAGCCGTGCGCTCGCCGTCGCGCGCGATACCGTCCGCCCCTTCATCTGGGACCGGCACTGTCCGCGCGGACGCGCCACGCCTGCCGGGCTGGACGACGCCCGCGAGGTGCTCTCGAAGGCCGGCGTCACGATGGGCGTCACCTTGCCGGTCGCCGGGCGCGGCGGCGATCGCGGCCTGGTCATGCTGGGCGGCGACCGATCGGCGCCGGCGGTCGAGGAGACGGCCATTCTCAACCTGTTCGCCAACGGCCTGTTCGACCGCATCGTGTCGATCCACAACGAGGAGCGTTACACGCGCGACTTCCGCCTGACGCTGCGGGAACGGCAGTGCCTGATGTGGACCAGCGCCGGCAAGACCACCGTCGAGATCGCCGGGATCCTGCAACTGTCCGAGCATACGGTGAACCAGCACGTGGCGTCCTGCATCCAAAAGCTCGGCGCAGCCAATCGCATCCAGGCCGTCGCCAAGGCGATCCGGCTGCGGGTCATCGACTGACGACGCGATCGATCGCGCCGGGCGCGGACCGGCGATCCGGCAGCGTCGAAAATGCCGCGCGGCGCATCTTTCCGCCCTGCGGCGAAACAGTGTATTGCGACGCGACACATCCCTCTCGAGAGCGTCCATCCGTGCCCCCTTCGGTCGAACTCCTCGGCGGCGTCGCCGCCGTCATCACCTCGCTGTGCTGGCTGCCGCAGATGCTGAAAATCCTGCGCGAGCGGCAGACCGCCGGCATCTCGCTCTCCACCAACGCCTTTTTCGCCTCGGGCGTGTTCCTGTGGCTGATCTACGGCCTGTTGATCGGCTCGTGGCCCGTGATCGGCGCGAACGCGGTGACGCTGGGCTTCGTGCTCGTCATCGTCGCCCTGAAGCTGCGCTACGGCTGAGCGGCGTCCCCGCCCCTTTTCCCGCCGCGCGGTCTGGTTCACCCTTAGGGTGGTCGATTCGAGCGACCGGCGAGGGAACGGGATGAGGGATCTTCTGCTGCTGCGGCATGCGAAGTCGAGCCGCGACGATGCGAGGCTGGCGGATTTCGACCGGCCTTTGTCGAAGCGCGGACGACGGGATGCGCCCCACATGGGGGAATTGCTGGCCGCGCGCGGCTGGACGCCAGACCATGCGATCGTCTCGCCGGCGCTGCGCACGCGCCAGACCTGGGACCTGGTGCGCCCCGCGCTGGGCAACGTGGCCACCCGCTATGACGAGACGATCTACGAAGCCAGCCCGGAGGCGATCCTCGCCGCCATCCGCGCCGCGCCTCCTGGAGCACGGCGGCTGCTTGTGATCGGCCACAATCCCGGCCTGGAAGACCTGTCCGCCATCCTGGCCTCCGATCGCTCCGACGCGCCGGCGCTGGCCGCGTTGCGCGAGAAGTTCCCGACGGGCGCTCTGGCGCGCTTTGCCGTGGAAGCCGAATGGCGCAATCTCGCCGGCGGCGGCGGGCGGCTGACGGATTTCGTCCGGCCGAGGGATCTGTGAGAGGTGGACGGCAATTCCTGACAACCTCCTGTCAGGAGAGCGGCGGTCCCGCACGCGTCGACTGCCGCCGCCCTTTCCATTTCGGCTGACTCTCTCCATATTCCCGGCATGGCCCGATCCTCTGAAAAGAAGCGCCCGCCGCAGGCGGACCGCGACGCGTCCGCCCTTCGGCGCCGCAGTTCCACTCTCGACTTCATGGACGCCTCCGAGCCGCTCGAACCGCGCGGTTTCGGCGAGGCGCCACAGCCCGAACTGTCCGGCACGCCGCTGACGGGCTCGGTGTCCGACTGGGCCCGCGAGATGGAGCGCGCGGCCGAGGAGGAGTTGCGCGCCACCGAGATGCGCGCCATCCGTTCCAAGGCGGGCAAGCACCGGGTCCAGGTGGCGATCGACGCGGAGCAGGAAGCCGCGCGCAAGCCGGGGAAGAAGATTCCCGAGCGGTCCACCGCGCCGACCCGCTCCGCGCGCGGCACCTCGATGGGCGGCGCGGCGACGGCCAAGGAACGCGCCGCCGCCGGGCTGAATCCGGTCGCGGGCATGGACGTCTCGCTGGAGGACGCCGAGTCGCTCGCGAGTTCCAGCGTCACCGCCACGGTGGCCGCGCTGTCGGCGCTGATCGAAAGCGGCAACCCGCTGCACAGGAACGGCCAGTTGTGGACCCCGCACCGGCCCGCGCGGCCGGACAAGTCGGAAGGCGGCATCGAGATCGTCATGAAGGCGGATTTCGAGCCGGCCGGCGACCAGCCCACGGCGATCCGCGACCTCGTGGCCGGCGTCAGGGAGAACGAACGCACGCAGGTGCTGCTCGGCGTCACCGGCTCGGGCAAGACCTTCACCATGGCCAAGGTGATCGAGGAGACCCAGCGCCCCGCCCTGATCCTCGCCCCCAACAAGACGCTGGCAGCCCAGCTCTACGGAGAGTTCAAGCAGTTCTTCCCCGACAACGCGGTGGAGTATTTCGTCTCCTACTACGATTACTACCAGCCCGAGGCCTACGTGCCGCGCACAGACACCTTCATCGAGAAGGAGTCGTCGATCAACGAGCAGATCGACCGGATGCGCCACTCGGCGACGCGCTCGCTGCTGGAGCGCGACGACGTCATCATCGTCGCCTCGGTGTCGTGCATATACGGTATCGGATCGGTCGAGACCTACACGGCCATGACCTTCCAGATGCAGGTCGGCGACCGGCTCGACCAGCGCCAGCTGCTCGCCGACCTCGTCGCCCAGCAGTACAAGCGCCAGGACATCAACTTCGTGCGCGGATCGTTCCGGGTGCGCGGCGACACGATCGAGATCTTCCCGGCCCACCTGGAGGACCGCGCCTGGCGCATCACCCTGTTCGGCGACGAGATCGAGAGCATCACCGAGTTCGACCCGCTGACCGGCAGCAAGACCGGCGACCTGAAGAGCGTCAAGATCTACGCCAACTCGCACTACGTGACGCCGCGGCCGACGTTGAATCAGGCCATCAAGTCGATCAAGGAGGAGCTGCAGCACCGGCTGCACGAGCTTGAAAGGGCTGGACGACTGCTGGAGGCGCAGCGGCTGGAGCAGCGCACGCGCTTCGACCTGGAGATGCTGGAGGCGACCGGCTCCTGCGCCGGCATCGAGAACTATTCGCGCTACCTCACAGGCCGCGCGCCGGGCGAGCCGCCGCCGACGCTGTTCGAGTACATTCCCGACGACGCGCTGGTGTTCATCGACGAGAGCCACGTCACCATCCCGCAGATCGGCGGCATGTATCGCGGCGACTTCCGCCGCAAGGCGACGCTGGCCGAGTACGGCTTCCGCCTGCCGTCGTGCATGGACAACCGGCCGCTGCGCTTCGAGGAGTGGGACGCCATGCGCCCGCTGACCGTGGCCGTGTCGGCCACGCCCGGCAACTGGGAGATGGAGGCGGCCGGCGGCGTCTTCGCTGAGCAGGTCATCCGCCCGACCGGCCTGATCGACCCGCCGGTGGAGGTGCGCCCGGCCAAGAGCCAGGTCGACGACGTTCTGGGCGAGATCCGCGAGACCACCGCCAAGGGCTATCGCACGCTGTGCACCGTGCTGACCAAGCGCATGGCCGAGGACCTGACGGAGTACCTGCACGAGCAGGGCATTCGCGTGCGCTACATGCACTCCGACATCGACACGCTGGAGCGCATCGAGATCCTGCGCGACCTGCGGCTCGGCGCCTTCGACGTGCTGGTGGGCATCAACCTGCTGCGCGAGGGCCTCGACATCCCCGAATGCGGCTTCGTCGCCATCCTCGACGCCGACAAGGAAGGCTTCCTGCGTTCGGAAACCTCGCTGATCCAGACGATCGGCCGCGCGGCGCGCAACGTCGACGGCAAGGTCATCCTCTATGCCGACCAGATCACCGGCTCGATGGAGCGGGCGATGGCGGAGACCAGCCGCCGCCGCGAGAAGCAGCTCGCCTGGAATGCCGAGCACGGCATCACGCCCGAGAGCGTCAAGAGCCGCATCGCCGACATCCTCGACTCGGTCTACGAGAAGGATCACGTGCGCGCCGACATCTCGGGCTTCACCGAGGGCGGCAAGGACAACCTCGTCGGCAACAATCTCAAGGCGCATCTCGAGCACCTGGAGAAGGCGATGCGCAATGCCGCCGCCGACCTCGACTTCGAGACCGCCGCGCGGCTGCGCGACGAGATCAAGCGGCTGCGCGAGACCGAACTCGCCGTCATGGACGACCCGATGGCGCGCGACACCGGCGTGGAGAACACGCAGGCGAGCCGCAAGGCCAAGGCGCAGGGCCGTGGCAAGCCGATCTCCCCCCTCGCGGGGGAGATGTCCGGCAG
>JBKBRJ010000110.1:0-5520 GCA_046292285.1 Mesorhizobium sp.
CCTCCCGTAGGAGTCTGGGCCGTGTCTCAGTCCCAGTGTGGCTGATCATCCTCTCAGACCAGCTATGGATCGTCGCCTTGGTAGGCCATTACCCCACCAACTAGCTAATCCAACGCGGGCCGATCCTTTGCCGATAAATCTTTCCCCCGAAGGGCACATACGGTATTAATTCCAGTTTCCCGGAGCTATTCCGTAGCAAAGGGTACGTTCCCACGCGTTACTCACCCGTCTGCCGCTCCTCTTGCGAGGCGCTCGACTTGCATGTGTTAAGCCTGCCGCCAGCGTTCGTTCTGAGCCAGGATCAAACTCTCATGTTTTGAAACTTGAACTGGCTTGTTCGTCGCAACCGGCAAAAGCCGGCGCGATCTGGTCACGCTTCGAATTGACGAGAACATTCACACCTAAGGCACACGGCAAAAGCCAGGCGCCCTGGTAGACTTATTCTCTTGAAACGTGTCCGCCAAAGTCTCGATTGGACGAGACAACCTCCTGACGAGGCCGCCCCATCCGCGAGCAACTCTGCCGCCCACGTTTCTCTTTCTTCAATCTTCAATTTTCAAAGAACCGACGCCGTCAAACAGCGTCATTGGAACCTAACCACCCTTCGGCTTCAGGCCCGGTCGAGTGTCGCTCACGCGGCTCTCTTGATTTCGTCCAACTCAGCTAACCGAGAAGCGAACTCCGTCGGCGCCAGCAGCGTCGCCGCTGTCGTTGGTGAGGCGTATATAGGCCCCGCCCCCGACAACTGTCAACGAGGATTCTGAAGTTTTTTGAACTTTTTGCGACGCCGCATGATGATCTTATGAATCCCGCGCGCGCGTGAGGCCGGATCCGTGCCGGCCCCATTGACGCCACACTGCGCGGGAATGGTCAGGCCCGACGAGGGGGCTCGTCTCGAATCGCAGGGCGATGGTCGCAGAAAGATCAAGGCGCCTTTCATTGACACGACGGCGCGCGGCGGGCACTTTCGCTCGCCACGCCTAAAGAAGCTAAACCAAGGCTCGGGGACAACGCCTGCAGCGATGCTAGATTTCAAACAGGCCATCGCCAAGCTCGGCAACGAGCCGCCGCTGACGACGGGCGGACGCGCGGGACCGCCCGATCGCCGCGAGATATCCGCCCGCTGGCTCTCGGGCACCTTCCTGACCGGCGTGACGTCCGCGGTGCTGATGGGCGTGGCGCTGCTTGCGGCGCTGGACGGACGGGAGCAACTGGCGACCCCCCCGGAGATCGCCGAGGTCGAGGCCATGGCGCGGCCGGGCGCGGGCGACACGGCAAAGGCCGCGCGCGTCGTCCCCACATCGGCCGTCAACCGCGCTCGCGACCGGCGTCGCATGGAGTTGCCGACCGTCAGCCGGGTCGGCGACCGCGAGGTCGTCCGCTCGATGCCCTTCGTCGAACTGCGCATGCCGCTTGCCGCCGCCTACGCGACCACCCGCAACTACCCGCCGTTCGACCCGCTCTCGGTTTTCGCCGAGGGTCCCTCCCCCCAGGCGCAGTCCGCGCCTGCCACCTCGATCGTCTACGACGCCAAGGCGGAGACCGAGGTCAGCGCCGAGGTCAGCCTCGAGACGGTCGATTTTCCGATCGAGACGGCGGCGTTCGACGAGACGAGCAGCCTGTCTCCCGACGAGGTCGAGGAGGTGGTGCGCACCACGGGCGCGATCCTGACCGACGGCGAGGTGCAGCTGGCGGCCCTGCACTACGTCGACCCGCTGCGCTTCGGCGAGAGCGCCGCGACGGCCACCCTGACGCAATCCTACGGCGTGCGCATCGTCCAGGAGAACGTGTCCGTGGCGCATCGGAACGATGACGTCACCGCCGCGCCGAGCTTCGCCGAGGAAATCCTCATCGTCAGCAACGACCGACCGACGGCGGACGTGCTCGCCGATGCCGGCTTCACGGGCGACGACGCCGCCGGAATGGCCGAGGCGATCGGCCGGATGATGAACGCGCCGGCGCTGAAGCCCGGCACGGTGCTGCGGCTCGGGGTCGAAGCCGCCGGCGAGGAAACGCGCATCGTCCGCGCTAGCCTTTACGACCGCCAGACGCACCTGGTCACCATCGCCGTCGACGACCGCGAGCAGTTCGTTCCGGCGGACGAGCCGGACAAGAGCGCCGCCGTCGTCGCCGCCTTCGACGAGGACCGGCCGCCGGTGCGCATGCGCGGCGAGCTGCCGCGCGTCTATGACGGCATCTATCGCGCGGCCTATTCATACGGGATGTCGAGCGACATGACCAAGCAGCTGATCCGGCTGCTCGCCGCCGACGTGGACTTCCAGTCCAGGATCAATCCGTCGGACGCGATCGACGTCTTCTTCTCGCAGCCCAGCGACGACGATACGGTGTCGGCGGAATCCGAGCTCCTGTACGTCAAGGCCAGCTTCGGCGGCAACACGCGCGCCTTCTACCGCTTCCAGATGGAAGATGGCAGCGTCGACTACTTCGACGCCGACGGACGCAGCGCCAGGCAGTTCCTGCTGCGCAACCCCCTGCCGAACGGCAAGTTCCGCTCCGGCTTCGGCAAGCGCCGCCATCCGATCCTGGGCTACGTGAAGATGCACACCGGCGTCGACTGGTCGGCGCCGACCGGAACGCCGATCATCGCCGCGGGCTCCGGCGTGGTGAAGAAGGCCGGATGGGCCGGCGGCTACGGCCGCCAGACGATCATCCGCCATTCCAACGGCTACGAGACCTCCTACAATCACCAGAGCCGCTTCGCCAGCGGCGTGGTCGAGGGCGCCCGCGTCCGCCAGGGTCAGGTCATCGGCTATGTCGGCTCGACCGGCATGTCGACGGGCCCGCACCTGCACTACGAGATGCTGGTGAACGGGGCAAAGGTCGACCCGATGCGCGTGCGCCTGCCGATGGGCCGCGCGCTGAAGGACGAGGAACTCGCCGCCTTCAAGCGCGAGCGCGAGCGCATCGACGCGCTGCTGTCGACCGGCGGCTCCGGATCCCTGCGGCTGGCCAGCGTCGCGCGCTGACGGCGTGACGCCACAAAGGCCGGGACGGCCCTTCCGCCGCCCCGATCCTCTCCCCGATCAGTCGATGAACTGAACGAAGATTCCGGGCCGCACCATGCCGGCCAGTTCCGTCGCGTCCCAGTTGGTCAGGCGAATGCAGCCAAAGCTGTTGGTCTTGCCGATGCGCGAGGGCTCCGGCGTGCCATGGATGCCGTAGGTCGGCTTCGACAGCGCGATCCAGACCGATCCGACGGGACCGTTGGGTCCGGGCGGAATGCGCAGGACCTTGTCGTTCTCGCCCTGCTTGAAGTTGATCTTCGGATTGTAGGTGTACTCCGGATTCAGCGCGATGCGTTCGATCTTGACCGTGCCGGAGGGCGACGGCGTGTCGGACGAGCCGATCGTGGCCGGATAGGCGGCGACGAGATTGCCGTCGATGTCGTAGGCGCGAACCTGCTTGCGGCCCTTGTCGGCAACGATGCGCTCGACCTTGCCGGTCTTCGGCTTGCCCGGGTTGGCGACCTTGACCAGCATGCCCGGCCGGTTGAAGTCGACGCTTGGGTTGAGCGCCTTGAGATAATCCTCGTCCATGTGGAAACGCTCCGCCAGCATTTCCGACGTCGAGGTGAAGGACATCCGCTCCAGCGTGGCCTTCTGGCCGTAGTCCTCCGGGATCGAGGCGACATAGGGGCCGGCGACGTCCTCGGGCGTCAGCTCGTAGGTCATGAAGGCCGGCCCGCCGGTATCGGCGAGCGAAGCCTCGATCGTGGCGATGTCGGTTGGGTCGAGCCGCTCGCCGGTCATTTCCGTCAACGCTTCCAGCGCCTTCTGGACGTTCGAACCCATCTTGCCGTCGATGACGCCGGGCGATACGCCGGCGCGGTCGAGCAGAACCTGCAGCCTGGCGATCTGCTCGGTTTCCATCTTGCGCGGCGCCGCGACGACGGGCTGGCCGTCGCCCGGCCGGGCGGCCGGCGGGCTGGCCGGCGGCGGGGTCGAGCCGGTGACGGGATTGTCGGGCAGCGGCTGGCGCTCGACCGGCTCGCCGCGCGCGACCCGTCCCTCGGGATAGACCGGCAGAGCGCGTCGCTCGACGGGCTGGTTGCGCTCGCGGTAGACGCGGTAGTCCTCGCCTTCGAACGGCC
The DNA here is from genome assembly GCA_046292285.1 of Mesorhizobium sp. Classification (GTDB taxonomy): domain Bacteria; phylum Pseudomonadota; class Alphaproteobacteria; order Rhizobiales; family Rhizobiaceae; genus Aquibium. The sequence goes on from JBKBRJ010000110.1 coordinate 4,112, forward strand.
GGTCGCCGAAATCGTCATACTCGTCGTAGAGCCCGTAGCGACGGTCGTCCCGGCGCCGCTCGCGATAGACGGGCTCCGGCGGCTCGCGCAGGCCGAGCTGTTGCTCGCGGAACCGGCGGTAGCGCTCGATGGCCGCCGGGTCGCCGCCCGGTACCGCCATGATGATCCCGGCGTCGCGCAGCCGGTCGACCCCGGATCCGCGCCGCTCGGGCGCTTCCACGGCGATCACCTCGCCCGTCCGGGAATCGACGAGGACGCGTCGGCCGCGCGAATCGAAATAGACGTCGACGCCGCCGTTCTGGGCGAGCCGGAGATCCTGCGCGGGCGCCGGCCGTTCGATGGCCGGGGCGCCGTCATGGGATACGGCGGCCGAAGCGGCGGAGGCGAACCCGGCCGTCATGGCGGTCGCGGCGGAAAGGAGCAGATGTCGTCCGTTCATGTCCCTCGTCTCGTCGGTCTGCGGCCTCGGTCGCATCGGCGCGCGCGTGGCCTTGAAATGCGGCTCGATGATGCAGGGTTCCATATGAACGGGACATGAAGATGGCGGAAAGGCAGGCCGTCGGCGGTCGAGCGGCCTGGCGCGGCGGGATTCGGGCGCGCGCCGACGCCCGCGCGGGGCGTTGCTCCGCGCGGCTGGACATATCGGGACCGCGGGTCGTCGCGCGGGACCGCCAGCGTCAGGAGGTGTCGGGCGCGGGACGGGACAGGCCGCCGGCCATCGCCAGCGGCAGCGCGAGGAGCGACGCGAGGCGGCGGAGAGCGCCGGCGGAGCGGATCTCCGCGCGGACGGGAAGATCCTCCGCCGGCAGGAGCGCGCCAAGCATGGCGGCGAGCGAGCGCAGGCGCCAGGCGAGCGCCACCGCGTCGGCCGGGCCGTTGCCGGACCCGAGCGGGCCATCGAGGTCGTCGCCGACGCCATGCGCCTCGGCGAGGCCGGACAAGTTCCATCCGGTCGCATCGGCCACGAACTCGGACACGATGCGCTCGGTGTAACGCAGGAGGGCGAGCACGAACCAGCGGACGGGAACGGACCGGCCGGCGGCGCGATCGGCGAGCGCGGCCAGCGCGACGAGCAGCGCCGCCACCCGCCTCAGTCCCAGCTCGTCCAGTCCAACGTCCATCCATCGCCTCGCTTGAAAACCGCGAGCATTGTCGGGCGGGGCGAAACGAGCGTGGATGGAAAACGTGCAAGGGGTTGAATTTGCTGGGGATGGGTGCGTGGTCTGTCCACAGGCTTGGCCTTGCCCTCGCGCTTCATGGGCAAGGACGGCAACCGCCGGTGCTCGACGATACCCCCCTTGTAACTCAAATCCGTCCGCATCTGGTACACTCCCGGTTGCGGTGGCGGGCGAAGGACCGATGCCCCCTGGGGACATTGATCCCGTGGCAGAGCTGGGGTCTTCGCCCGC
>JBKBRJ010000111.1:0-4970 GCA_046292285.1 Mesorhizobium sp.
GGCGCGCGACCCCCGGCTCTATTTGCCCGGACATGGCGGGCCGGTGGCCAGGCCGTCCGCCTTCGTGCGGGCGCTGCGCACGCACCGGCGCATGCGCGAATCGGCGATCGTCGAGCGGTTGAAGGCCGGCGACCGGACGATCCCCGACGTGGTGCGGGCGATCTACGCCAGCACCGATCCCCGGCTGCACGGCGCGGCCGGACTGTCGGTGCTCGCCCATCTGGAGGACCTCGTGGCGCGCGGCGACGTCGTCGCCGACGGCGACGTTTCCATCGACGCCGCCTACCGCCCCGCCTGAACCGCGGCTCAGCGCTTGCGCACGAATTCCGTGCGCAGGACCAGACCCTTGATCGTCTCGTGGCGGCAGTCGATCTCGTCGGGATTGCCGGTCAGGCGGATCGAGCGGATCACGGTGCCCTGCTTCAGCGTCTGGTTGGCGCCCTTCACCTTGAGATCCTTGATCAGCGTCACCGAATCGCCGTCGGCGAGCACGTTGCCCGCCGAATCGCGCACCACGTCCAGCGCGGCGGCCGCGGCCGCCATCTCCGAGGCCGGACGCCAATCGCCGGTCGTTTCGTCATAGACGTAGTCTTCATCTCCAGCCATGCGAGGCTCCTGTGCTGCAAGTGATCGATCTGTCGGGCGCCACGCTCTCGCGGGTCACTCCTCGGTGCCGGGGTCCATCCGCGCGTCGAGGTCGGCGAGGAAGCGACGGATCCGGTCGGCGTTGTCGCCGAGGTCGTGCTGCGCGAAATGCGAGGCCGAGCGCATGTCGACGAATGTCGATTCGCCTTCGTCCGTAAGTCGAACGATCACGTCGGCGGGAAAGCGCAGCCAGCGCGAGAAGGCCCGCGCCTCGACGGACATCTCGACGCCTGCGACGACGTCCTCCGGACCGGCTTCCCCCTCGCCCGGCGGCGGCGGCTGGTCGGCGTCCCCGGCGGATGGCCGGGGCTCCGGAACCGGCAACGGCGCATCGTCCGTGTCATCTTCGGCGGTTGGCGGCGCCGGTTCATCCACGACGCCATGCCGCGCGGCGACCGTCCAGCCCCGATCGGCGATCAGCGCCAGCACCTGTTCCATCACCTGGTCCGGGGAGACGGGATAGCGCCGTCCGGACAGGTCCGGATAGCCGGCGCGGATCATCTGCGCCTTGCTCACGTCGATGGGGGCGATCTGGTTGGCGAACAGCGGACGCTGCGTCGGCAGCGTGCGGAACATCGGCGGATCGTCCAGGTCCGTCGCCACGTCGGTGAGCCGCGGATGCTCCATCACCCGCCAGGCGCTCAGCGCATAGGGCGCCAGCAGGATGCAGCAGACGATGCTGGCCCAGAGCGCTCGCCGGCCGCCCCTGTCGCCACGCTCCCACAGATCCGCGAAGCCGCCGAAGGCAAAACCGAGGCCCGCCGCCGCCAGCAGGCACCCGATCAGAAGGACGCCGAAGAACGGAATCGTCTCCAGCAGTCCGAAGCGATGCGACAGTCCCGCAACGAGCAGCAGGACGGTGGCGAAATAGGCCAGTCGTCCCGACCATCGCGCGGCGCGCGATTCGCGCCTTTCGATCACCGCCTTCTTCACCGCGCCATCCCCCGCGGGCAGGCGATCGCCGCCCCGATCGCGAAGCATGGCCGAAGGCGGTGACGCTTCATCCCGTCAGGCCGTCGGCAGCTGATAGCCGCGGAACTGGTCGCGCAGCGTCGTCTTCTGGATCTTGCCGGTCGCGGTGTGCGGGATTTCCGGCACGAAGACGACGTCGTCCGGCATCCACCACTTCGCGACCTTGCCCTCCATGAAACCGAGGATCGCCTCCTTCGTCGGCTCCTTGCCGGGCTTGCGCACGATCACCAGCAGCGGCCGCTCGTCCCACTTGGGATGCGCCACGCCGATCACCGCGGCCTCGGCCACATCGGGATGGCCGACGGCGAGATTCTCGAGGTCGATGGTCGAGATCCATTCGCCGCCGGACTTGATGACGTCCTTGGCGCGGTCGGTGATCTGCATGTAGCCTTTCGGGTTGATGTGGGCGACGTCGCCCGTGTCGAACCAGCCTTCGGCGTCGAACTGCTCCTTGCCGGCCCCGCCGTAATAGGACGAGGCGACCGCCGGGCCGCGCACCTTGAGCCGCCCGAAGGTCTTGCCGTCCCAGGGCAGTTCGCGATTCTCGTCGTCCGTCACCTTCATCTCGACGCCGAAGGGCGCATAGCCCTGGGTCTGCTTGATGTCGAACAGGGCGTCGCCTTCGAGATCGGCATAGTCCGGCTTGATCGTGGCCAGCGTGCCGAGCGGACTCATCTCGGTCATGCCCCAGGCATGGATGACCTGGACGCCGTAGTTCTTCTCGAACTTCTCCGTCATCGCGCGCGGGCATGCCGATCCGCCGATGACCACCTTGTTCAGATGCGGCAGCGTCAGTCCGTTCTGTTCGAGATGCTGCAGCAGCATCAGCCAGACCGTCGGCACCGCAGCGGAGAAGGTCACCTTCTCGGTGTCGAGCAGTTCGTAGATCGAGGCGCCATCCATCTTGCCGCCCGGCATGACCAGCTTTGCGCCGATCATCGGCGCGCTCTGCGCAAGCCCCCAGGCATTGGCATGAAACATCGGGACGACCGGCAGGATCACGTCGCGCGAGGAGATGCCCATCGCGTCGGGCATGCAGGCGATCATCGCATGCAGGACGTTGGACCTGTGCGAATAGACCACGCCCTTCGGATCGCCGGTCGTTCCGGACGTGTAGCACATGCCGCACGCTTCGTTCTCGTCCATCTCCGCCCAGGCGAAATCGCCGTCGGCCTCGGCCAGCCATTCTTCGTAGGAGACGACGTTCGGCAATGCCGATTGCGGCATGTGCGCCGCGTCGGTGAAGACGATCACCTTGCGGAGGCTCTTCACCAGCGGCGCGATCTTCTCGACCAGCGGCATGAAGGTCAGGTCGACGAAGAGGGCCCGGTCTTCCGCATGGTTCATGATCCAGGCGATCTGCTCGGGAAAGAGCCGGGGATTCAGCGTATGGTAGACGCCGCCCATGCCCATGATGCCGTACCAGGATTCCAGGTGCCGCGCCGTGTTCCAGGCCAGCGTGCCGATGCGGTCGCCGCGCTGGAAGCCGTCGCGGGCGAGCCGTTGGGCGACCTTCAGCGCGCGCGCGCGCACCTCGCCGTAGGTCGTGCGGACGATCGGGCCTTCCACCGAGCGGGAGACGATCTCGCGCGCCCCGTGCTGCCTTGCGGCATTGTCGATGATCTTGTGGTTGAGCAGCGGCCACTGCTGCATGAGACCGAGCATGAAAACCCTCCCGTCGTTCCTGGATGACTACCTATAGCCTGTCCGGCTCCCGGCTTGTCCAGTAGCGCTATGCGCCCCTGGCCGCAAATTGCCAAGCTGTCGCGACGTGCCATACTAAGGCCATGCTCGCCGTCGAAATTGTGATTCGTCGGGGTGGCGAGACAGAAGACGGAGAACTCCGCATGGATTCACGCCCGCACGACGATTTCATCCAGCCCGAGCGCTCGATCGTCGATGATTTCTCTCCTGCACCGGAGGCGGCGTCCACAAGCGAACAGGCCATGTCCCACGCCCTCACCGACCCCTCCGCGTCCGACGAACTGGACGGTGTCATCGACGACCTCGAACTCGAACTGGCGAGCCTGCTGACCCCGGAGCTCGAGGCGATGGATCTCGAGGGAACCAATGCCGATGCACCGGTCCTGGCGCCTTCCGAAACGCTGGACGTTCAGGCGGTAGACCAACCGGCCGCGATGATTGCCACGGCCGACCTGGATACGCCGGCACAGCCGGCCGGTCCCGCGACCGTCGTCGCGGAGGCGGCGCCCGCGCCGACGAACGCACCCACCGGATCGACCGCGAGCGATGCGCAGGCGGTGGAAACCGGCACGCTTGCCGGCGCGGACGACCTGGAACTGGCGCTCGACGCAATGGCGGCCGACATGCTCGCCGCCGAGACGGTCGTCGTCTCGCCGGTGCCGATGAACGCCGAGCCGGTGGCGATCGAGGCCGTGGCGGACGCCCGAGCGCCGCAGCCGGCCCTCCCGGAGACGCCGCCGATGGCCGAGGCGGCGGTGGTCGAATCCTCCGGGCAAACGCTCGGCGCGACGGCGACGGTCCCCGTAGCCCCCCGGCCCGGGGACATCGCGGGTCCGGACGCTTCGGACGGCGCGCTCGTAGAGGCGAGCGCCGCCCTGCCGCCGGAGAGCTTCGCCGACGTCGATGCGGCAACGGCCGAGGCCGTCATGGCGGAGCCCGCGGCGCCGGAGATCGTACCGGCCCAGGCGATCGTCATCCCCGAGCCGACGGCGGAAGCCGGCAACGCGTCGCCGGCTCCCGACATGAGCGAGGCCGTCTCGTTCGAGCAAGCGCTCGACGCGCAGGACATCTTGTCCGCCGGCTTCGAAGCGGCGGTGCGCGCAGCGGCCGGCAGGTCGAACGCGCGGTTCCTGTTCCAGATGCCCCTCCACACCGTGGCTGACTGCCAGCGGGTGGCGGCGGTGAACCTGCCGGGCGACGAGGCGCCGAAGACGGTGCTGATCCTGCTCAGGGCCGACGGCCGCTCCTACCGGATGGAGGATGCGCGCGCGAGCGACAACCCCTTCGCCGGCATGGCGGTGTCCTATGGCGGGCTGCTCGCCCACCTGAAGAGCCTGCCCGTCCGGGCAGCCGCCTGAGGACAAGGCCGGCGCCGTCCGGACCTTGCGTTCCGGCCGGCGCTTTTCTCTCGCGCGACGTCAGTAGCGGACGAGCCGCGCGGGTTGCCAGCCCTTCTGCACGAACAGCGGCACGTACTCGGCGGGAATGAACAGCCGATCCTCCGGATTGGCGACCAGCGGATAGCCTTCCGGCGGCAGCAGCGTCGGGTCGTCCTCGGCGGCCGAAAGGTCGATCACCCACCGCGACGGCGCCTTGCGGTCGCCGAGCATTCGCAACTCGTAGGGCAGCAGCCGCAGCGGGCCGGCGGG
>JBKBRJ010000112.1:0-4874 GCA_046292285.1 Mesorhizobium sp.
TCTCCCCCACTGCGTGGGGGCGAGGACGAGCGCCTGTCCTCTCCACCCGGTACGGGGGGAGAGGTGGCGTCGCGAAGCGACGACGGAGAGGAGGCCTTTCTATCCACGTTGCCCGCCTTCTCAAAAATCCGTCGGCGCGCCGCCCTCGGCGATGCGCCGGTCGACGAAGGCGTTGAGCTCTTCCTCGATGGCGGGGTCGATCGCCGGGCGCTCGTAGCTGGCCAGCCGCTGCTTCCAGACCTTGTTGGCCTTCTGGTAGGCGGTGGGCGAGCCGGCCTCTGCCCAGCTTTCGAAATTGCGCCAGTCCGAGAGCACAGGCGAATAAAAGGCGGTCTTGTAGCGCTCCTGCGTGTGCGGCGTGCCGAAGAAATGCCCGCCCGGACCCACGTCGCGGATGGCGTCGATGGCGAGCGCGTCCTCAGACAGGTCGAGCGGCGTCAGGAACTCCGCCACCATCTGCAGCAGGTCGATGTCGAGGATGGTCTTTTCGTAGGAGCAGACCAGCCCGCCCTCCAGCCAGCCGGCGGCATGCTTGATGAAGTTGCCGCCGCCGTGGATGCAGCCCCATAGGGAGAAGACGCTTTCATAGGCGGCCTGGGCATCGACGGTGTTGGCCGCGCAGACATTGGAGGTGCGATAGGGCAGGCGATAGCGTCGCGCGAGCTGCCCGCCGACGAGCTGCGCCTTCATGTATTCCGGCGTGCCGAAGGCCGGCGCGCCGGATTTCATATCGACGTTGGAGGTGAAGCCGCCATAGCCGACCGGCGCGCCCTTGCGCACCATCTGCGAAAACGCGATGCCGGCCAGCGCCTCGGCATTCTGCTGCACCAGCGCGCCGGCGATGGTGACCGGCGCCATGGCGCCCGCCAGGGTGAACGGCGTGATGATGGACATCTGGCCATGGCGGGCCATCTGGATGATGCCCTCCATCATCGGGATGTCGAGTCTCAGAGGCGAGTTGGTGTTGATGATGGTGATGAGCGAGGCCTCGTTTATCATCTGCTCGTGGCTGATGCCGCGCGCGATGCGGGCGATCTCGATGCCGTCGAGGTTGCGCTCCCTGCCGAGCGAATAGACGTGGAAGGCCTTGTCGGTCATCAGCGCGAAATCGCGCAGGCATTCGAGGTGGCGGATAGAAGGATGCAGGTCGATCGGCTCGACCGGGTAGCCGCCGGTCAGGTGCAGGATGTTGTGCATCTGGCCGAGCTTCACCAGGTCGCGGAAATCGGCCTGGTTGCCGGCGCGCCGACCGCGATCCGCGTCGGAGCAATTGGGCGCCGACGCCATCTGGGCGAAGACGAGACTGTCGCCGCCGAGCGTGACCGAGTGTTCCGGATTGCGGGCGTGCAGCGTCACCTCGGAAGGGCAGTATGTCATGTACTCCATGATCAGCGCGCGATCGAAGCGCACGCGCTGCGAACCGGGCGCCACATCCGCGCCGGCAGCCGCCATGATGCCGCGCGCCTCGTCGTGCAACACCTCCGCGCCGATCTCCTCCAGCACACGCAGCGAGGCTTCGTGGATCGATTCCAGTTCGTCGTCCGAGACGAACTTCACCGGCGCGAACGGAATGCGCAGCTGCCGGAAAGGCGGTTGCTCGAAGGCCGCGCCGCTGCCGGCGCGCTTGCCCGCCCGCCCGCCGCCGCGACGGCGATCCGCGCCAGGCGCGGGCTCAAGAGCCGGATTGTCGTCGGTCATGCGCATCCCCGCGGGAAGGTCTGTTTCGTTGCCGGCCATATTGGCGGCGCGCGCGGGGCGGGATAGCGGAGGCGGCGACCAGAAGGGCAAGGGATGCGACATGGGCAAGTCGCGGTTTCCGGTGGGCTTGTGCGTGGCTGGGGGTGGGGCACCCGCCTGGCAGACCCTCGCACGCAGGGCTGGCTCTCGACCTTGACCACGCGGACAGGTAACTGCCCCGCCATGGAAATGACCGCGCCTCCAACCTCTGCGCCGCTGCCCGTCGCGGCCCTTGCCGGCGTCACCGCAACGGTGACGGTGTTCGCGCTGGCGCAGGGCCTGTCCTACCCGCTCTTCACCTTCCTGATGCAGGAGCAGGGGATGCCGCCGGCCCTGATCGGCCTGTCGGCGGCGATGACGCCGCTCGGCATCATCGCGTCGGCGCCGTTCGTGCCGCGGCTGACCCGGCTCGTGGGCGGTCCGTCTCTTGCGATCTTCTGCGCGGTCACGGCCTCGGTGCTACTCTTCCTGATGGGGTGGCTGCAGAACGGCTGGGCCTGGTTCCTGCTGCGTTTCCTGATCGGGGTGGCGATCGACCCGCTCTACGTCCTGTCGGAAGTCTGGATGATCTCGCTCGCTCCGCCCGCCCGGCGCGGCCGCATCATGGGCCTCTACACCGCCATCGTCGGAGCGGGCTTCGCCGGCGGGCCGCTGACGCTGGTGCTGGTTGGCACCGCCGGCTGGGCGCCCTTCGCCATCGGCATCGCCGCGTTCCTCGGCTGCGTGGTGATCCTCGCCGTCATAGGGCCGCGGCTGCCCACGATGCTCGGCGACCACGCGGCGGTGCCGCTGAAGGATTTCCTCCATCTCGCCCCTGCGCTGCTGATGGCGACCGCCGTGGCGGCGGCCTTCGAGCAGTCGACGCTGTCGCTGCTGCCGGTCTACGGCGCCGCCTACGGCATCGCGGCCGTCACCATGTCGGCGCTGCTGACGGTGATGATCGCGGGCAACATCGTGCTGCAACTGCCGCTCGGCCTGCTAGCCGAACGGATCAGCCCGAGGCTTCTCCTGATCGGCCTGGCGGCGATCAGCGCGGTGGGAGCGGCGCTGATCCCGGTCCTGATCCGGACGCCCGCGATCTGGCCGCTGCTCTTCGTCATCGGCGCGACCGGCTACGGCATCTACACCATGGCGCTGATCGAACTCGGCAACCGCTTCACCGGTTCGGCTCTCGTCGCCGGCAACGCCGCCTTCGCGGTGATGTGGGGCGTGGGCGGCATCGCCGGCCCGCCGGGAGCCGGCTTCGCCATCCAGGCCTTCGGCCCGCAAGGCCTGCCTGTCGTCATGGTGGCGATCTGCGTGGCGCTGGTCGTCTTCGCCCTCTGCCGCGAAAAGGCGAGGCGGGGCGGACGCCGCTGACGGCCGTTTGCCGTGCGAGCCGCTTGAACCCCCGCGCGGACCTCGTCTACGATGCTGGCATGAGCGTCGCCTGGTTCCTTCGAAATGGACATGTCGTCGCCGTGACCCCTTCACGGCGCACGCTCCATGCCGAGTTGCTGCGGCTCTGCGCGCGCATCGGCTATTCGCCGCCCGTCTCCCGTTGAATCCGCCTCCGGCCCGGCCGGAACGATTTCATCGGAGACCGACATCATGACCTACCAGAACTACTCGCTGGCGCAGCTGCAGCAGATCGACGCCGCGCATCACCTGCATCCGTTCACCGACCACAAGGACCTCCGCGAAACCGGCTCGCGCGTCATCACGCACGCGAACGGACCGTTCATCTACGACGCCGCTGGAAACGAAATCCTCGACGGGATGGCGGGCTTGTGGTGCGTGGCGATCGGCTACGGCCGCGACGAACTGGCGGACGCCGCCTATGCCCAGATGAAGGAGCTGCCCTACTACAACTCCTTCTTCCGCTGCTCCACGCCGACGCCGATCCTCCTGTCCCAGAAGCTGGCCGAGATCGCGCCGCCGAACATGAACCAGATCTTCTACGGCTCGTCCGGCTCGGAGGCGAACGATACGGCGCTGCGACTCGTGCGCTGGTACTGGATGCTGGAAGGCAAGCCGCAGAAGAACCGGGTCATCTCGCGCCACATGGCCTATCATGGCTCGACCATCACCGGCGCATCGCTCGGCGGCATGCAGGGCATGCATGACCAGCTCGGCGGCGCGGTGCCCAACATCGCCCATGTGATGATGCCCTATGCCTATGAGCTGGCGCTGCCCGGCGAGAGCGACCATGATTTCGGCTTGCGCGCGGCCCGCGCGGTCGAGGACGAGATCCTGCGCGCCGGCCCCGACAATGTGGCCGCCTTCATCGGCGAGCCGATCCAGGGCGCGGGCGGCGTCAAGATCCCGCCCGCGAGCTACTGGCCGGAGATTCAGCGCATCTGCCGCAAATACGACGTGCTGCTGATGCTCGACGAGGTCATCACCGGCTATGGCCGCACCGGCGAATGGTTCGCGGCCCAGTCGATGGGCATCCAAGCCGACACGATCACCACGGCCAAGGCGCTGACCTCGGGCTACCAGCCGCTGTCCGCCCTGTTCGTGTCGGATCGATTGGCGGCGACGATCGTCGGTAAAGGCGGCGAGTTCTACCACGGCTACACCTACTCCGGTCATCCGGTCGCCTGCGCGGTGGCGCTGAAGAATCTCGAAATCATCGAACGCGAGGGCATGATCGAGCGCGTGCGTGATGAAACCGGGCCTTACCTCGGCCAGGCCCTCAAGGCGCGGATCGAGGGGCACGACCTCGTTGGCGAAGTGCGCACCTTCGGGTTCCTCGGCGCGATCGAGATCGTGAAGGACAAGGCGACGCGCGAGCGCTTCCAGCCGGCGGGGTCGGCCGCCGTACTGGTGCGTGACCACGCCATCGCCAACGGAATGATGCTGCGCGCCACCGGTGACACCATGATCCTGTCGCCGCCGCTGATCTGGACCAAGGAGACCATCGACATGGCCTGCGACCGCATCCTGAAGGCGCTGGACCTGGCGAAGGAAGACCTCCGCGGCGCGGCCTGACCGCGCGCCTCGCCCGCGGCTCCCGGTCCCAACCGACCGGGAGCCTTTCCGCCAAAATCCGAAGCCGGAGCCGATCGATGTCCAATCCCTCCATCGTGCCGCTGATCGAATACGAGGACGCCTCGCCGGAGGTTCGCGCCGTCTACGACGACATCATGGCGACG
>JBKBRJ010000113.1:0-4272 GCA_046292285.1 Mesorhizobium sp.
CTCGAAGGCCGACACGGCGAGCGCAAGCTGCCCCTCGCCGAAATCCGGCCAGAAGCAATCGAGGAAACAGAACTCCGCGTATGCGGCCTGCCAGAGCAGGAAGTTCGACAGCCGCTGGTCGCCGCCGGTGCGCACGATCAGGTCCGGGTCGGGCATTCCGGCGGTGTCAAGAAACGCCCCGAAGGTTTCCGCCGTGACCTGGCCCGACGAGATCTCACCCGCCGCCGCCATGCGCGCGATCTTGGCCGCGGCGCGGGCGATCTCGTCGCGTGCGCCATAGTTGAAAGCGATCACCAGGGTCATGGCGACGTTGTCGGCGGTCAGCGCCTCGGCCTCCTCCAGCAGCATGCGGATGTCCGGCTTCAGCCCCTTGCGCTCGCCGATCACCCGGACCCGCACGCCATTCTGGTGCAGTTCGGCGAGATCGCGCCGGATGAAGAGCTTCAGCAGGCCCATGAGGTCGTTGACCTCGGTCGGCGGACGCGACCAGTTCTCCGACGAGAAGGCATAGACCGTCATCCACTTGATGCCGAGATCGCCGACGGCCCGCACGGTCCGGCGCAGCGTCTCGACGCCCGCCTTATGGCCGGCCGTTCGCGGCATGCCGCGGGCGGTCGCCCAGCGACCGTTCCCGTCCATGATGAAGGCGATGTGCTCGGGCTTCGGCATGCTGTTCCTCGTGCGCGGCGCGTCGTGCGCCGCTCAGACCTGCATGATCTCCGCCTCTTTTTCGGCGAGTGCCGCATCGATCGCGGAGATCGTCTCGTCGGTCATCTTCTGGACCTTGTCGGACCGGATGCGGACATCGTCCTGGCTGAGGTCGCCGTCCTTCTCCGCCTTCTTCAGGGCATCCATGCCGTCGCGCCGCACGTGCCGGGCAGCGACACGCGCCTGCTCGGCATATTGGTGCGCAATCTTTACCAGTTCCTTGCGCCGCTGCTCGTTGAGTTCCGGCAGCGGGATGCGCAGCGTCGTGCCGTCCATGATCGGGTTGAAGCCGAGGTTCGATTCGCGGATGGCGCGATCGACCGCCCCGACCATCTGCTTGTCCCAGACCGAGACCGCAATCATGCGCGGTTCCGGCACCGAGACGGTCGCCACCTGGTTGATGGGCATCGAGGCGCCGTAGGCGCTGACCATCACCGGGTCGAGCAGGTTTGAGGACGCGCGCCCCGTCCGCAGCGAAGCAAGGTCGTGCTTGAACGCGTTGACGGCACCGTCCATCCGGCGCTGCAAATCCTTCTGGTCGTATGAGGTACTCATCGTCTGGCTCCATGCTCCGGCCGGCGCCGGGCGAACGCTTCAAGCATCCGCCACGGTCGTGCAGCGGCCTCTTCCCTGCAGAATGGCTCCGAATCCGCCTTGTTCGTGGATCGAATAGACGATTATCGGGATGTTGTTTTCGCGCGCAAGCGCAATCGCCGCGGTATCCATGATGGCGAGACCGCGCTCGATCACCTCGCTGTGCGTCAGGCGCTCGTAACGTATGGCGGTCGGGTCCTTCTTCGGGTCGGCCGAATAGACGCCGTCGACCTGCGTTCCCTTGAACAAGGCGTCCGCGCCGATCTCGGCGGCGCGAAGTGCCGCGGCCGAATCGGTGGTGAAGAAGGGATTGCCCGTGCCGCCCGCGAAGATCACCACCTTGCCGGCGTTCATGTAGGCGGTCGCCTGGCGCTGCGAGAAGCTCTCGCACAGTTCCGGCATGGCGATGGCAGAGAGCACGATCGCCTCGACGCCGATCTTGGACAGCGAGGTCCGCAGGGCAAGCGAATTGATCACGGTCGCCAGCATGCCCATGTGGTCGCCGGTCACGCGGTCGCCGCCCTTTGACGCCACCGCCACGCCGCGAAAGATGTTGCCGCCGCCGATCACCACCCCGACCTCGACACCCAGCGCGCGGGCCTCGGCGATGTCGGAGGCGATGCGGTCGACGACGGAGACGTCGATGCCGAATCCCTGCCCTCCCATCAGCGCCTCGCCCGAAGCTTTCAGGACCACGCGGCGATACTGTGGCTTGGCGGGCATCTTCACCTCGGCTGTTTCGGATGGGCGGGTCTGCGATACACGAAGGGCGCCGCGTTGTCACGCGGCGCCCTCGCCTGCAAGTCGCTGTTTTCAGGGCTTACTTCTTGACGGCCGCGGCCACTTCGGCCGCGAAGTCGGACTCTTCCTTCTCGATGCCCTCGCCGAGCGCCATGCGCACGAAGCCGGTAATCCTGGCGGGAGCGCCGATGTCCTTCTCCGCCGCCTTCAGCGCCGCCTCGACCGTCAGGTCGGGGTTGATCACAAAGGCCTGCTTGAGGAGGACGACCTCCTCGTAGAACTTGCGCAGGCGGCCTTCGACCATCTTCTCGATGATGTTGTCCGGCTTGCCCGAGCCGCGGGCCTGCTCGGTGAAGATCGCCTTCTCGCGCGCAACCGCCGTGGCGTCGACCTGCTCGGCCGTCAGCGCCATCGGGTTGGTCGCGGCGACGTGCATCGCCACCTGCCGACCGAAGGCGCGCGCGGCGTCCGCGTTGCCGGTCGTCTCGACGGCGACGAGAACGCCAAGCTTGCCGAGGCCGTCGGCCACGGCGTTGTGGATGTAGTTCGCGACCGCGCCCGACTCCACCGTCAGCATGGCCGAGCGGCGCAGGTTCATGTTCTCGCCGATGGTGCCGATCGCGTCCTTGATCGTGTCCGTCACGCTCTTGCCCGAACCCGGATAGGCGCTGGCCGCCACGGCCTCGACCGAGCCGTCGGTGGACAGGGCAACCTGGGCGATGTTGCGCACGATCTCCTGGAAGGCGTCGTTGCGGGCAACGAAGTCCGTCTCCGAGTTCACCTCGACGACGACGCCCTTCGTCGCGTCGGAGTTAACCCCGATCAGGCCTTCAGCCGCCGTGCGGCCGGCCTTCTTGTCGGCCTTGGCGATGCCCTTGGCGCGCAGCCAGTCGATCGCCGCCTCCATGTCGCCGCCGGTCTCGTTCAGCGCCGTCTTGCAGTCCATCATGCCCGCGCCGGTCTTGTCGCGGAGTTCCTTGACCTGTGCAGCCGAAATGCTCATCTCAACCTCTCGTCGATCCCCGGAAGGGCCACGTGGCGCGCCCTGAGGGCGGCGCCGGCCGTTCCGGCCAAATTTACTTGCGAATCAGGCGCGGCCGGCGACCGCGCCTCACCGCGTCGCAGATCAATGCGACGCGGGTGTTACCGTCGGCGATGGCCTCAGGCGTTGCCTTCCAGCACCGGCTCGACCGGGGCTTCCTCGGAAGCGCCGATGTCCATGCCGAGCGAGCCCTGCTGGCGCGCGATGCCATCGATCGCAGCCTTGGCGACCAGTTCGCAATAGAGCGAGATGGCGCGGGCGGCGTCGTCGTTGCCCGGAATCGGGTAGTCGATCCGGTCCGGGTCGCAGTTGGAGTCGATGATCGCGACGACCGGGATGCCGAGACGCTTGGCTTCCTGGATGGCGATCGCTTCCTTGTTGGTGTCGATCACGAACATCAGGTCGGGCGTGGAGCCCATGTCCTTGATGCCGCCGAGCGCCTTGTCGAGCTTCTCGCGCTCGCGCTCGAGGTTCAGGCGCTCCTTCTTGGTGAAGCCCTGGGCCTCGCCGGCCAGCAGCTCGTCGAGCTTGCGCAGGCGCTGGATCGAGTGCGAGATCGTCTTCCAGTTGGTCAGCATGCCGCCGAGCCAGCGCGAGTTCACGTAGTACTGCGCCGAGCGCTGCGCGGCATCGGCCACGATCTCGGACGCGGCGCGCTTGGTGCCCACGAACAGCACGCGGCCACCGCCTGCGACGGTGTCGGACACCACCTTCAGCGCCTGGTTCAGCAGCGGAACCGTCTGCGAGAGGTCGATGATGTGGATGTTGTTGCGGGCGCCGAAGATGTAGGGCGCCATTTTCGGGTTCCAGCGGTGCGTCTGGTGGCCGAAGTGAACGCCAGCTTCGAGGAGCTGGCGCATGCTGTAATCAGGCAGAGCCATCGTCTTTTCCTTTCCGGTTCAAGCCTCCACGGACCATCGACGTCCCGACCATTCGGAAACGCCACCGGAGGTCTCAGCCGGATTTCTCCCGGACAGACACCAAAGCCCGTGTGTGGAATGGCCGCGCACTTAGGGGATTTCGCCGGCCAATGCAAGTCGCCCAGCGGCCGAAAGAGGCGCGCCAGACCGGCGAAAAGCTGCTAACACGCCCGCCGTCGACGGTGAAAGGCGGGTGTGGAAGATGCAGAAGTTCATCGGATGGCGGACCAACGCCCCAACCAGCGGCCATCCGGCGCTCGAGCGCCG
>JBKBRJ010000114.1:0-4236 GCA_046292285.1 Mesorhizobium sp.
GACCCGTCCTCAATGCCCAAATCCCTTGACACCAAATCACACAGTTGCTCGGGCTTGTCCCGAGGATCTGCCGACGAATCCCGGTAGTTCGAAGCTTCGCCATGCGGGTCATGGCCGAGGCGGATGGCGTGACGGTGCCGACTTCCATAGGCGAAGGAAGGTAGATCCTCGGGACAAGCCCGAGGATGACGGCGCTCGAAGTATCGCCGTCATCGCAACCGACGCTATGAAGATGCGGGAATGGCTATGGTGCACGCGAAACGACTTGCCAACACCGCTGGTCTACGCATCGATTCAGTGACCTGGTACGATCAGAATACCTATACCGCAAACAAACAGGGCGATTCCTATAAAAGCTGGCCACCGCGACCAGTGGTCCCGAAGTATGACCGAGAGGAGTGTCGACGATCGGTCGCGAAGTTCGGCTTGGTTCTTGCTGAGCATTTGCTCGTCCCACAACTTGCGGTTCCGGACGGAACTAATGCCCAAGGCGATCGTCCACGCGACCGTTCCGAGCAGGACGAGCCAAACTCCTGTAAATCGCGAATCGAACCAGTCAGCCATCAGCCCTGCAGCTTCCCCCACATCTCGCGGTCGCGCTCGGCGGTCCAGATGCGCGGCGTGTCGACGCCGAGCGCCTCGTCATAGGCGCGGGCCACGTTGAAGGGCAGGCAGTGTTCGTAGATCGCGTAGGACGAGAATTTCGGGTCGCAGGCCGCGCGGCAGGCGTCCCAGGCCTCCTTCAGCGATCCGCCGCCCTGAGCCACCCTCGCGATCGGCCGGTAGGTCGAGGCGACGAAGTCGGAGGTGTTGTCGAGCGCGGCGTTGACCATCTTCTCTCCCACCAGCGCGTCGCCGCGTCCCGGCGCGATGGCGTCGAGGCCATGGCCGCGGATCGCCTCCAGCGTCGCCGGCCAGTCGGCGAAATGCGCGTCGCCGCAATAGCAGGCCGAGTGGTACTCGACGAGGTCGCCGGTGAACATGACGTTGGCGTCCGGCACGTGGGCGACGATGTCGCCCGCCGTGTGGCCGCGCCCGAGGAACTTCAGGTCGACGCGCCGCTTGCCCATGTAGAGCGTCATGGCGTCGGTGAAGGTCATGGTCGGCCAGGTCAGGCCGGGAATCGACTCATGGCCCTGGAACAGGCGGGGGAAGCGGCCGAACTCGGAATCCCAGTCTTCCTGCCCGCGCTCGACCACCATGGCGCGCGCCTTGGCCGACATGATCGTCTCCGACGCGCCGTAGGCCGAGGCGCCGAGCACGCGCACGGCGTGGTAGTGCGTCAGCACGACGTACTTGATCGGCTTGTCGGTGACAGTGCGGATCTTCTCGATCACCTTGCCGGCCAGGCGCGGCGTTGCCTGCGCGTCGACGATCATCACCGAATCGTCGCCGATGATGACGCCGGTGTTGGGATCGCCCTGGGCGGTGAAGGCCCACAGGTCGCGTCCGATCTCGGTGAACGAGATCTCCTTTTCGGTCATGTCTCCGGCGGAGGCGAATTGCTTGGCCATGTCTCTTCCCTTGTGTTCGGTCGGGTCGTGCGTCCTTCGAGGCTCGCCCTTCGGATGTTTCGTACCCAAAAGCGGGCGTCTTGCGGCCTCGCGCCTCAGGATGAGGGAGGTCGGCGCCAACGCCCCTCGTTGCGTGGTCGGAGCCGCATCATCGATGGCACCGTCGTCGGTCGTCCGTGGCCTGTACCGCCTGCACTTATGGCGGGGCGCGAGCACGGAGAACCCCGGCGGATCAGCTCCAGTCGCCTTCGATCGTGCCGTTGAAGCGCTTCTTCAGTCCGTCCCAGCAGTCGACGTAGTTGTCCTGCAGCGTGTCCAGTTCGGCGGCGTAGCGGGTCAGCAGCTGCGGGTAGCGCGTTTCGAACATGAAGGCCATGGTGTGGTCGAGCTTCACCGGCTTCAGCTCCGCCCGCGAGGCCTTTTCGAAGCCGTCGGCGTCCGGGCCATGCGCCAGCATCATGTTGTGCAGGCTCATGCCGCCGGGCACGAAGCCTTCCTCCTTGGCATCGTACTTGCCGTGGATCAGCCCCATGAACTCGCTCATGATGTTGCGGTGGTACCAAGGCGGCCGGAAGGTGTTTTCCGCCACCATCCAGCGCGGCGGGAAGATGACGAAGTCGATGTTGGCGGTGCCTTCCTCGCCCGACGGCGCGGTGAGCACGGTGAAGATCGACGGATCGGGATGGTCGAACAGGATCGCGCCGACCGGCGAGAAGGTCGACAGGTCGTACTTGTAGGGCGCGTAGTTGCCGTGCCAGGCGACCACGTCGAGCGGCGAATGGCCCATTTCGGTGACATGGAAGCCGCCGCACCACTTCACCGTCAGCCGGCAGGGCGTCTCCTTCTCCTCGTACCAGGCGACCGGCGTCTTGAAGTCGCGCGGATTGGCGAGGCAGTTGGCGCCGATCGGCCCCCGGTCGGGCAGCGTGAATTTGGCGCCGTAGTTCTCGCACATGTAGCCGCGGACCGGCCCGTCGATCAGCTCCACCTTGAAGGTGAGGCCGCGCGGCAGAACGCAGATCTCGCCCGGAAGCACCTCCATCACGCCCATCTCGGTGAAGAAGCGCAAGCCCCCGACCTGCGGAACGACCAGCAGTTCGCCGTCGGCGTTGAAGAAGTGGTCGTCCACCATGTCGGTGTTGGCGACATAGACATGCGCCGCCATGCCCGCCTGCCCGAACACGTCGCCGGCCGTCGTCACCGTGCGCACGCCGGCGAGGAAGTCCGTCGGCTCCGAGGGCATCGGCACCGGATCCCAGCGCAGCTGGCCGAGCGGTAGGTCGTGATCGCCGGCGTTCGGCGCCGACTTCCAGAGCGGATAGCTGGCCGCCGAAAAGCGGCCGTGGTGCTTGACGGAGGGCCGGATGCGGTAGAGCCACGAACGCTCATTGGTGCCGCGCGGCGCGGTGAAGGGCGAGCCCGAGAGCTGTTCGGCATAGAGCCCGTAGGCCGGACGCTGCGGCGAGTTCATGCCTTGCGGCAACGCGCCGGCCAGCGTCTCCGTTTCGAAGTCGTTCCCGAAGCCGGGCATGTAGGCGTAGGTCACGGATAGCCTCCCTCGTCTGGCGACCGGGTCGCCCGTTTGGCGACCGAACCGCCCCGCCGATCAATTCGTTGCGTTCGTAACCATCGAAAATGTAACTATCAACCGCGACAGCACGGGCGCTCGCGGGTCCCGGAAGCGCGACGCACGCCTCAGCAGGTCATCGCGATGGTGCAGCGCCAGGCATCCTTGGTGGAGACGGTGTAGGCCCGGGGCTGCTGGCCCTCGCCTTCGCATTGCAGCGTCGCTGCCTTCGAGACCGGGACGCCGACCTTGACCGGCACCGCGAACTTGCCGTTGGCGAGCACCTGGATGACGCCGTGCTTCTCGTAGTAGGCGACGGCCTGCTTGCACGTCATTTCGTCCGCCAGTTGGGCGAAGGACGGGACAGCGGCGACACTCGCCAGTCCGGCCGCGAGGATGATCCGTTTCAACGCGCTGACTCCCAACTCTTACCCACGACAGGTTAGCCCGATCAGGCGGGAGATCAAGCAAAAGAGGAACAGCGCTCTGACCTCGGTTACTTCGGCGAATACGAGAAGAAATCGAAGTCGGCCGGCCGCGCCCGTCCGCTGGTGTCGAAGGCGGCCATGCCGACGAAGGCCCCGGTGAAGGACGCGTGCTCGCCGCGTCCGCCCTCGTCCGAGATCAGGCTGGCGTCGAGCACCTCGCCGATGTCGATCCAGTTGCCGCCGCCGAGCCGGTAGCGGAAGCGCAGGCCGGCGCCGCGCACCTCGGCGGCGAGCCCGACCGGGCCGTCGCCGATCGCCAGCGGCTCGGCCAGGCCGAAACTCAGCCGGCCGTTCTGCCAGTCGCCGAGGCAGGACATGATCTGCAGCACGCGGCCCTTGCCGGGATGGAAGGTCACGGCGAGGAAATGGAACTTGTGCCGGTTGTAATAGTGCACCAGCCCCGCCGCCTGCTGGTAGGTTTCGGGGGCGAAGTCGACCACCGTTTCGGCGTCGAAGCTCCACTGCTCCTGCCGCCGCGCCACCAGCGCCTGCTCGAACCAGCTCCCGATCGACTCGCGCCCGAACAGCCTGAGATGGCCGGGACGCTCGCTGAGCGAGAACAGCCGCTCGGGCAGGGGCGTGCGCAGCCACTGGAAGTCCATCGGCAGCGCCGGTTCGTCGAAGTCGTGGCGCACCGGCCGCGGCGCGTCCGGCATGGAAGCGCCGG
>JBKBRJ010000115.1:0-3770 GCA_046292285.1 Mesorhizobium sp.
GCATCCGGCGATCGGCCGGACGCCGGCGGTCGAGCTCGCGCCCGACAGCGACCTCGGCGAACGGCTGGTGACGACGTCGGTCGGCGCGCTGGCGGCGGGCGAGGTCGCGGAGGCGCTGGACCGGGGGTTGGCGGTAGCCGAGGACTTCCGGTCGCGCGGGCTGATCGCCGCGGCGGCGCTGTTCCTGGCGGGAGAGGGGCGGGTGTGTGGGAGCGTTGCCGAGAGGCCTGCACTCCTTGATACCCCCCTCTGGCCTGCCGGCCCTCTCCCCCTCAAGGGGGGTGATCGACCGCACTTGCAGCGCCGCTCGTCCTGCAACGACGGTGGTGTGGCGCAGCGCGCGGGACAGCCGATCTCCCCCCTTGAGAGGGAGATGGCCGGCAGGCCAGAGGGGGGTCTCGTAGAACGCCGCCTCCCCAAAAAACCGACAAACTACGAGGAAACGCCGCATGCCTGAATTCCCCATCCGCAAGATCGTCGTCACGATCGAGGAGATTTTTCATGATGGCGGGCCGGCGGTGCCGGAGCCGCGGCGACGGGGGGCGGCAATGGCCCTGGTGAAGAATCCTTTCGCCGGCCGCCACGAACCGGACCTGCAGCCGGCGATGAAGGACCTGGAACCGCTCGGCCTGCTGCTGACCGACAGGCTGATCCGTGCCTTCGGCGACGACGCAAAGCGCATCGACGCCTATGGCAAGGGCGCGATCGTCGGCACGGCCGGCGAGATCGAGCACGGCGCGCTGTGGCACGTGCCGGGCGGCTATGCCATGCGCGGCCGGATCGACCCGTCGAAGGCGATCGTGCCATCGGCGATGAAGGTCGGCGCCTTCGGGGCGAGCCTCGACGTACCGCTCGGCCACGTCAACGCGGCCTATGTGAGGAGCCATTTCGACGCGATCACGGTGACGGCGCCCGACGGGCCGCGGCCGGACGAGATCCTGTTTTGCCTGGCGATGAGTTGCGGCGGGCGGGTGCATTCGCGGATGGGCGGGCTCGAAGCCTTCCAGGTGAAGGGCGAGGACGGATTGCGATGACGGCGCGCAAGCCGCTCGCGCCCGGCGCGACGCTCGAAGGCGAGGGCGGCGACTACCGCGTCCACGAGCAGATCGGGTTCATCCTGCGAAAGGCCAACCAGCGGCACCTCGCGATCTTCGCCGCGCATATCGGCGACCTGACGCCGCCGCAGTTCGCCACGTTGGCGAAGCTCGCCGAAGTTGGCGAAACCTCGCAGAACCAGCTGGGCACCCTGGTGGCGATGGACGCGGCGACCATCAAGGGCGTGATCGACCGGCTCAAGATGCGCGGATTCGTCGAGGTCCGCAATCACGACGAGGACCGGCGCCGCATCGTCGTGTCGCTGACGGAGGAAGGGCGAGAGGCGGTGGCGCGGCTCCTGCCCGAAGCCCGGCTGGTGACGGAGGAGACGCTGTCGCCGCTGACCCCGCGCGAGGCCGCCACGCTGACGCGGTTGCTGGTAAAGATCGCCTGAGTCGGTCGACCCCCTCGGTCAAGCATCGGCGACGAGCAACTGCGCGCCGACGAGCGCGAGACCGAAAGTGGCGACGTTCCAGCTGATCGTCCGGAACCAGACCACCCCGGCCGCATAGAGCGGCAGGAACGCGATCCGCCCGGCGATGTAGAGGACGCAGCCCCAGTGGCTCAGGGCTCCGCTCGCGGCCGTGAGGTGGACCATCAGCACGAGCGCGGCGAAGTAGGGGAAGGTCTCGAGGAAGTTGGCGTTGGCGCGATGGAGCCGGGCCGAAACGCCCCGGGGCCGCAATTCCTCGTCGCGCGGGCCGACGGTGTAGGCATTGCCGACCTGAGCCTTGAAGGAGAATGATGCCGCCGAGAGGTGGACGAGGCCGATCAGAACTGCCGCAAACAGGGTCCAGAGTTCAAAGGTCATCGTCCATCCCGCCTGCGATCAGGGGCGGGCTCCGAACAGCCGCGCCGCATCCTCCGCGGAATAGTAGCCCATCTCGACGTCGCGGCGAACCAGCGCCGGGTCGCGCTTCGCGGGGTCGCCATAGCCGCCGCCGCCCGGCGTGCCCACGCTGACCCGGTCGCCGGGCTTCATCGGGATGTCCTGTTCCTTCGACAGGTGCTCGGGCACGTGCGGAATGCCGCTGCGCCAGACCGTGACGGTGTTGACCGCGCCGTCGTCGCCGCCGAGCGCGCCCTGCGGCCCGAAGCGGCCATGGTCCATGACGAAGGAGGCGCGCGCCTCGCCGCGCAGGAGTTCGATTTCGTAGGACAGGCCGAAGCCGCCGCGATGCTCGCCGGCACCACCGGACCCCTCGCGCAACGCATAGTGACGGTAGAGGATCGGATAGGCCTGCTCCATCACCTCGATCGGCGGCGATTTCGAGATGCCGATGGTCGAGCAGCCATTGGTCAGCCCGTCGTGGCGGGCATTGCCGCCATAGCCGCCGCCCGAGAGCTGGTAGAGCACGAAGCCGCGCCCGCGCGCCGGATCGAAGCCGCCGAGCGCGAAATTGCCCGACGAGCCGGCGGGCGCGGCCGTCACCTTGTCGGGCAGCGCCTGCACCATGGCCGCGAAGACGGCCTCGGCGATGCGCTGCGACACTTCCGCCGCGCAGCCCGAAACGGGGCGGGGGTAGCGCGCGTCGAGGAAGGTGCCTTCCGGACGCCTGACGACCAGCGGCTCGAAGGCGCCGGCGCTGATCGGCACGTCGGGGAAGATGTGGCGGATCGCGAGGTAGACCGACGACAAGGTCGTTGCGAGCACCGAGTTCATCGGCCCGGTGCAGGGCGCGCTCGAGCCGGAAAAGTCGAAGGTCAGCGTGTCGCCCGCCTTCTCGATGGCGAGCGCGATGGTCAGCGGTTCGTTCACGACGCCATCGGAATCGACGAAGGCCGTCGAGCGGTAGGTGCCGTCGGGAATCTCGGCGATGCGGGCGCGCATCTGGTCGGCGGCGCGGCGGCGCAGTTCGGCGATCGCCGCGGTGATCGTGTCGTCGCCGTAGCGGTCGAGGATGCCGGCGAGCCGCTCGGCGCCGACCATCAGGGCGGCGGCCTGCGCCTTGATGTCGCCGATGCGCTGGTCGGCGATGCGGATGTTCGACGCGATGATGGCGTGGACCTCGGGATCGAGCCGCCCCTTCTTGAACAGCTTGACCGGCGGCAGGCGCAGCCCCTCCTGCTCGACGGCCGTGGCCGAGGCCGAGAAGCCGCCGGGCACCGAGCCGCCGATGTCGGGCCAGTGGCCGGTGTTGGAGAGCCAGCAGAAGATTTTCCCGCCGCGCCAGACCGGCATGGCGAAGCGCACGTCCATCAGGTGCGTGCCGCCGAGATAGGGGTCGTTGACGATGTAGATGTCGCCTTCCTCCGGCGGCTGGCAGCGGCCGTCGGCGATCATCTCGATGATGGTGCGGGTGGAATACTGCATCACCCCGACGAAGACCGGCAGGCCGCCGATGCCCTGCGCGATCAGCGAGCCGTCCTCGGCCGAGTAGATGCCGTCGGAGCGGTCGTTGGCCTCGGCGATGACCGGCGAGAAGGCGGCGCGCGAGAAGGTCAGGTCCATCTCGTCGCAGACCTGGGCCAGCGCCGCCTGGATGACGGAGAGCGTGATGGCGTCGAGCGGCTTCGTCATGCTGTTGCGCCTCCGATCGCGATGATCAAATTGCCGTCGACATCGCTCGTCAGGCTGTCGCCCGGCGGCAGCACCGTCGTCGCGTCCATCTGCTCGAGGATCGCCGGGCCGTCGAAGGCCGCGTCCAGCGGGAGGCGTTCGCGGGCGTAGACCG
>JBKBRJ010000116.1:0-3534 GCA_046292285.1 Mesorhizobium sp.
CGCTGCCGACGCCAACACCGCATCGTCGATGTATCCCGACCAGTCGCTCTATCCGGCCAATGCCGCTCCGGAACTGGCCAAGCGCATCAACAAGACGCTGCAGCGCGCCGACCAGATCGAGACCTCGGAAGGCAAGGGCCTGTCGGTCGACACCTGGTTCGCTCCGATCGTCGCCGACGCGGAAGCCGGCTTCGGCGGCCCGCTCAACGCCTTCGAGATCATGAAGGCCTTCATCGAGGCCGGCGCGGCGGGCGTCCACTACGAGGATCAGCTCGCGTCGGAAAAGAAGTGCGGCCATCTCGGCGGCAAGGTGCTCATCCCGACCGCCGCGCACATCCGCAACCTGACCGCCGCGCGCCTCGCCGCCGACGTGATGGGCACGCCGACGCTGGTGATCGCCCGCACTGACGCCGAGGCCGCCAAGCTCCTGACCTCCGACATCGACGAGCGCGACCAGCCCTTCGTCGATTACGATGCCGGCCGCACGGTCGAGGGCTTCTACAACGTCAAGAACGGCCTTGAGCCCTGCATCGCCCGCGCGGTTGCCTATGCGCCCTACTGCGACCTGATCTGGTGCGAGACCTCCAAGCCCGACCTCGACCAGGCGCGGCGCTTCGCGGAGGGTGTGCACAAGCATCATCCGGGCAAGCTGCTCGCCTACAACTGCTCGCCATCCTTCAACTGGAAGAAGAACCTCGACGACGCCACGATCGCCAAGTTTCAGCGCGAACTGGGCGCCATGGGCTACAAGTTCCAGTTCATCACGCTGGCCGGCTTCCACCAGCTCAACTTCGGCATGTTCGAGCTCGCCCGCGGCTACAAGGATCGCCAGATGGCGGCCTATTCGGAGCTGCAGGAGGCCGAGTTCGCCGCCGAGGTCAACGGCTACACGGCGACCAAGCACCAGCGCGAGGTCGGCACGGGCTACTTCGACGCGGTGTCGATCGCAATCACCGGCGGTCAGTCATCGACAACCGCGATGAAGGAATCGACCGAGCACGACCAGTTCCGCCCCGCGGCCGAGTAGGCCGCGCGGTTCACCAGACGAGGAAACGCCCGCAGGGCAACAAGAAGGACAGGAGAACCCAATGGCTCCCAACACGCGCGTCAAGGAACGGGCCGAGGAACAGGCCTCGGCCATGAATTCCGACCAGCAGGCAATGATCCGCATGGTCGCCAACGACCTCCACCGCCTCAACCAGTCGGTCATGAAGGCCGTGGAATCGGGCGTGTCGGTGGAACTGGTGCGCTCGGCTCGCCACCATGGCGGAAACGGCAACTGGGGCGATCTCCTGATCCCGGTGATCGTCACCCAGGGCCACGGTTGAGGCGACGATAAGCCTGCGCCGACTTGCAAGGGAGGCCGGACGTGTTCGCGTCCGGCCTCTCGACGTATTGAGGGACCCGTGGGAGTTGTCGAAGCAGTAGAGTTCGACGATCGGGAAAGGACGAAGCCCCATCGCCCAAAACCGTCGGAAGTCGTCAAAGCGTCACCTAATGTAGTGGTGACGAAAACCCCGTCTCCCCGAAGACGGCGGACTGTCTCTTGACTGTCGCCCGACGGCTGCGCCCCTCTCGGGAGACATCGACACGGATGTCGAATGGTCGCATGCGAGTCGACCGCGCAGGATTGGTCTTGCATTTTCTTGGCTTATTCTCGTAAAAGATGATATCAAAATTCAACCGCCCGTTGCGACCGCAAAGAGGGCGCTATATTTGGCCTGTTTTTGAAGTTAGACATCACACTCTCGCCCACCATGGAGTTCCCCAAGAATGTCGGACGCGAATGGGATCAATCGATCGCTCGTGCTTGTCGTCGGCGAGTCGACGGTCAATTGCGTGGTCGTGTCGCGAGTCGTGGAACGCATGGGGTTGAAGGTAAGAGCCGAACGGCCGAGCGTGGCGGCGGCCACCCTGCTCGCGATGGAGCCGGCGATCGTCATTCTCGACGGCGGTGCGCATAACCGCGACTGTGACGTCCTGCTCGACGACCTGCGCGATCGGCGCAATGCGACGGCCGGCCTGTTTCCGGCGGTCATCCTCCTGTCGACGGCCAATCGCGGCATCCACGAGTCGCCGATCGCGCCGGTCGTCGACATGATCGTGGCGAAGCCCCTCACGGTCGATCGGCTCCAGCCGGCAATTGAAAGCCTGCGGGCCCGCAATGGCGATTTCGCCCGGCCATTGGCCTGACCTCTTCCCATCGCAGGGGGGCCATGGCTATAGTCTGGCATTGCTCTTCAAGAACTGGTGATTGATGCCTCCCGAGAAGAAGGACTTGCGCAGCGCTGGCCGTGGCGGCCGCGCGCGCACACCCGCATTCGTCAAGAATCTCCGCGGCGTCAAGAACTGGAAGGAAGCCGCCACCTGGCTTGAATGGCGCCAGATCGAGGACATCGAGTGCATTGCGCCCGATCAGGCCGGCGTTGCCCGCGGCAAGATGATGCCGTCGAAGAAATTCACCTCGAACACCTCGCTTGCGCTGCCATCGGCGGTGTTCATGACGACGATTTCGGGTGGATATCCCGAAGACGGCAACGGTTTCTCCTATCCGGAGGACGACGGCGACCTCAAGCTCGTACCCGACCTCTCGACCTTGTCGGTGGTTCCCTGGGAGAGCGACCCGACCGCGCAGGTGATCTGCGACCTCGTGCACCAGGACGGGCGCTCCGTGGAGTTTACGCCGCGCAACCTCCTGCGGCAGGTTGTCGCCGCCTATGCGCGACGCGGGCTGAAGCCCGTGGTTGCCCCCGAGATCGAATTCTATCTCGTTCGCAAGAACCCCGACCCCGACTATCCGCTGACCCCGCCCGTCGGCCGTTCGGGCCGGCCGATCGGCGGCGGACAGGGCTATTCGATCGCGGGCGTCAACGAGTTCGACGAGCTGATCGACGACATCTACCACTTCTCGGAAGCGCAGGGCCTCGAGATCGACACGTTGATCCATGAGGAAGGCGCGGGTCAGCTCGAGATCAACCTGCGCCACGGCGATCCGGTCGAACTTGCCGACCAGGTGTTCCTGTTCAAGCGGACCATCCGCGAGGCGGCGCTGAAGCACAACATCTATGCCACCTTCATGGCCAAGCCGATCGCCCGCGAGCCCGGCAGCGCCATGCACATCCACCAGTCGATCATCGACGAGGAGACCGGCCGCAACGTCTTCTCCAACGAGGACGGCGACCCGACGCCGGAGTTCTTTTCCTTCATCGCCGGCCTCCAGGAATACCTGCCGGCGGTAATGTGCATGCTCGCCCCGTACGTGAATTCCTACCGCCGCCTGGCGCGCTTCACCGCCGCGCCGATCAACATCCACTGGGGCTATGACAACCGCACCGTCGGCATCCGCATCCCTCCCTCCAAGCCGGAGGCCCGGCGCGTCGAGAACCGGGTGCCCTCCTCGGACGCCAATCCCTACCTGGCGATCGCCGCCTCGCTCGCCTGCGGCTGGCTCGGCATCGAGAACGGCCTCACTCCGGGCGAGCCGATCAAGGGATCGGCCCGCCACCTGCCTTACGACCTGCCGCGCGGTCTGCT
>JBKBRJ010000117.1:0-2825 GCA_046292285.1 Mesorhizobium sp.
TCGACCTCGCCGCCGGGCTCGGCGCAAGGGTCATGGTCCACGGCTCGCCCGCCCAGCGCCGCCCTGCGGACGGTCAGAGCCACGACGACGCATGGCGGCGCGCCCGCGACCTCTTCGCGGCCCTTGCGCCCGAGGCGGCCGCGAGAAGCCTCACCTATTGTCTCGAACCGCTGGCCCCACCGGACAACGTCTTCATCCGGACGATCGAAGAGGCCGCGCGCATGGTCGAGGACATCGGTCATCCCGCCTTCCGCACCATGATCGATACCTCGGCCGCCTCCACCCACGAGCAGGACGCGGTCGCCGACCTTGTCAGGCGGTGGGTGCCGACCGGCCTGATCGGCCATGTCCAGCTCAACGACGCCAACCGCCGCGGCCCCGGCGAGGGCCAGGACCGCTTCGGCGGCGTCCTGAAGGCGCTGCGGGAGACCGGCTATGCCGGCGACATCGCCATCGAGCCGTTCATCTACGATCCCGATGGCCCTGCCTGCGCGGCCCGTGCCGCCGGCTATGTGCGCGGCCTCCTGGAGGCGTTGGACGCGCCGTCATGACGGGCGCGGCCCATCGTGCAAGTCTCGGCATCGACGGCGAATCGCCAGGGCGGCGCCGATGACGGATGGGGACGGCGTGGCGGAACCTGCACCAGCGGCAAAAACGGTGCGTAAGCGCGACAGCGCGGGCACGCGCGCGCGTATCCTCAACGTCGCCACCCGCGAATTCGCCAACAAGGGATTCGAGGGAGCGAAGACCGACGACATCGCGGATCGCGCGCGCATCAACAAGCGCATGATCTATCACTATTTTTCGTCGAAGGAGCTGCTCTACCTGGCGGTCCTCGAGGCCGCCTATGAGCGCGCCCGCTCGGCCGAGCAGAAACTCGAGCTCGACCGCCTGGCGCCGGTCGAGGCGCTGACCCGCTTCGTCGAATTCACCTTCGACTCGTTCGTGCGCGACCGCACCTTCATCAACCTGCTGGCGACCGAGAACCGCCAGCGCGCCAAGGTGCTGAAGAAGTCGGCGCAGGTGAACCGCATGAACTCGCCGGTCATCGACGCCATCGGCCGCATCATCGCCCGGGGCAACGCCGACGGCTCCATTCGCGCCGGGCTCGATGCCCGCCAGTTGTGGATCACCATCATCGGCATCTGCTACTTCTTCTTCTCCAACATCTACACGCTGTCGGTGATCTTCGACGCCGACATGGAGGACCCCGCCTCCATCGCCGCACGGCGGGCACATGTGGTGGATTTCGTGCTTCGGGGCGTGAAGGCATAAGGGGCCCTCACACCACGCGTCTGTGCCGCTCGATGCAGGTCGTCAGCACCTCGTCCATCGGGCGCTGCCACCAGTCGAGCTCGGAGAAAATCTCGACCTCGCAGAAGCCCGTGAAGCCCTCGGCTTCCACCGCAGCCCGGATTGTCTTCAGTTCGATGACCCCGTCGCCCATCATGCCGCGGTCGGTCAGCAGGTCGCGCGTCGGCACCAGCCAGTCGCAGACGTGATAGGCGAGCAGCCGCTCGCGCCCTGCCCTCCTGATGTCCCGGTAGAGGTTCGGGTCCCACCAGATGTGATAGACGTCGGCCGCAACGCCCAGTGCGCCAGACCGGATCGGATCCAGCCTGTCGCAGATGTCGAGCGCCTGTTCGAGCGTGTTCACGCAGGCCCGGTCCGCCGCATACATCGGGTGCAGCGGCTCGATGGCGAGCGGCATGCCGGCCGGCTTCGCGTAGTCGAGAATCTCCGCGATGCCGTCCTCGACCTGGGCGCGCGCGGCGCCGAGATCGTGCGAGACCGCCGAGCCCGGCCGCGAAAAATGCGGCAGCCCGCCGACCACCAGCACCAGGCAGGCTGCGCCGAGAGCCGCCGCCTCGTCGACCGCCCGCCGGTTGTCGTCGCTCGCCTCCAGCCGCCTCGCAGCATCCGCCGGGAACATGCCGCCGCGGCAGTAGCCCGAGAGCTTCAGCCCGTGCGCCTTCACAGCCCTCACCGCGGCGTCGAGCCCCACCGTCGCCACCTGGTCGCGCCAGGGCGAGATGGCGCCGATGCCATGTCGCGCGCAGGCCTCGATGATGGCGAGGAGATCGCCCTGCTTCCTCACCGTCGCCGTGTTTATGGAGAGGAGCGAGTGGTCGGCGGAGAAATCGCGCATTGCGTCAGCCCCCAACGCCCCGCGTCGCCATCACCGCCGCCATCCGCGCCGCCGCCTGGTCCGGATCGCGCAAAATTCCGGCCTGATCGGCGAGGCGGAACAGTTCGGCGAGATGCTGCGTCGAGCGCGTGCTCTCCTGGCCTACCACCATGGTGAAATGGTCCTGATGGCCATTGAGATAGGCGACGAAGACGACGCCGGTCTTGTAGAAGCGCGTCGGCGCCTTGAAGATGTGCCGCGACAGCGGCACCGTCGGCGCAAAGATGTCGTGGAAGGTTGAAAGGTCGCCGTCCGCCAGAGCCGACAGCGCTCCCGCGGCAGCCGGGGCGATAGCGTCGAAAATGCCGAGCAGGGCATGGGAATAGCCCTGTTCGTCTCCGGCAATCAGCTCCGCATAGTTGAAGTCGTCGCCGGTATACATCTTCACGTCAGGCGCGAGCCGGCGCCGCATCGCGATCTCCTTGTCCTTGTCCAGGAGCGAGATCTTCACGCCGTCCACCTTGGCCGCGTTGCGGTTGATGACGTCGACGGCCGTGTCCATGGCGGCGTCGAGATCGGCCGAACCCCAGTAGCCCGCCAGCGCCGGATCGAACATGTCGCCGAGCCAGTGGATGATCACCGGCTGCGCCGACTGCGACAGGATGCGGTCGTAAACGCGGCCGTAGTCGTCGGGGCT